>JAJDDI010000019.1 GCA_029260375.1 Phycisphaerales bacterium
ACGCCATCAGCCTCTCCGACCTGCAGAAGATGTCCATCGACGACATCTTCGACGTCGCCGAGAAGGAGGGCCTCGAGGACTTCCACCAGATCCCCAAGCAGGACCTGATCTTCAAGATCCTCAAGGCCCGCGCCGCCAAGCAGGGCATCATGTTCGGCGACGGCACGCTGGAGGTCATGCCCGACGGCTTCGGCTTCCTCCGCTCCCCCGAGCTCTCCTACCTCCCCGGGCCCGATGATATCTACGTCTCGCCCTCGCAGATCCGTCGCTTCGGCCTGCGACGCGGCATGACCGTCCGCGGCGCCATCAGACCGCCCAAGGAGTCGGAGCGCTACTTCGCCCTGCTCCGCGTCGAGAAGGTCAACGACCGCGACCCGAGCGTCATCCACGACCTGGTCAACTTCGAGGACCTCACGCCCCTGCACCCGGAGGAGCGGTTCATCCTCGAGACAACCCCGGACTCGGTCGAGATGCGCATCGTCGATCTCGTCGCGCCCCTGGGCAAGGGCCAGCGCGCCCTGATCGTGGCCCCGCCGCGCACGGGCAAGACGGTCCTCCTGCAGAAGATGACGCAGGCGATCACGACCAACTACCCGGACGTGAAGATCATCGTCCTGCTCGTGGACGAGCGCCCCGTGGAGGTCACGGACTTCAAGCGTCACTCCCAGCCCAGCGTCGAGGTCGTCGCCTCGACCTTCGACGAGCAGAGCCACCGCCACGTCGCGATCGCCGAGGTCGTCATCGAGAAGGCCAAGCGCATGGTCGAGTTCGGCGACGACGTCGTCATCCTCCTCGACTCCATCACCCGCCTCGCCCGCGCCTACAACGCCGAGATGCCCCACTCCGGGCGCATCATGACCGGCGGTCTGGACTCCAACGCGCTGCAGCGTCCCAAGAAGTTCTTCGGCGCCGCCCGCGCCATCGAACGCGGCGGCTCGCTCACCATCATCGGCACCGCCCTCGTGGACACCGGCTCCAAGATGGACGAGGTCATCTTCGAGGAGTTCAAGGGCACGGGCAACTCCGAGCTGCACCTGGACCGCCGCCTCGTCGAGAAGCGGATCTATCCCGCGATCGACGTCGCCGCCTCCGGCACAAGGCGAGAAGAGCTGCTGATGGACCCCAAGGAGATCGAGCTGGTCTACCGCCTGCGCAAGGTGCTCAGCGACATGAACGTCGTCGAGGCGATGGAGCTGCTCAAGAACCGCCTGGGCAAGGTCAAAACCAACGCCGAGTTCCTGGTGACGATGTCGATGGGGTAAGCTCTCCGGGTCTCGCGGGCTCCTGTCCGCCGCCCGGTCGCTCACCCGATGAAACTCTCACTGACCATCGTGACCCTCGCCGTGCACGCCCTCGCGGCGCTGCTCGTCGTCGGGACGCTCATCCCGCTGCTCCCCGTCGGCGCCTGGCTCGTCCGGGGCTGGGACTTCCCACGCGTCCACATCGCGGTGGGGTGCGCCCTGCTCATCGTGCTGCTGCTCGTGCTCGGGGCGGCCCGGGGCTGGAAGCCCGACATCACCATTGCGATCGCGCTGCTCGCCCTCGCCGGCGCGTGGCAGGCCCGGCGCATCGCCCCCTACACCCCGCTCTGGCCGACCCACGTCCCCTCGGCGAGCGCCCCGGGCGTGCGCCTGCTCGTCGTAAACCTCGACGTCCGCAACGATCGGCACGGCGCCGTCGCCCGGATGATCGAGCGTGAACGCCCGGATGTACTCCTTCTGATTGAGATGGACCAGGCGTGGGCCGCCGCACTCTCGGGCGTCCGCGCCGACTTCGGGGGCCACGCCGAGGACATCCGTGAGGACGGGCTGGGCCTGGCGCTCTGGTCCAAACACGAACTGGACAATCCAGAGATCCGCGAGCTGGTCTCCGAGAAGCGTCCGTCGATCCACACAACGATCCGCCTGGATGACGGGCGACGCGCTCGATTCGTGGCCCTCCACCCGACGCCCCCGGGCCTGCCGCGCGATCACGACGGCGATGACCAGGACGGGCGGTACGACAGCCGCATCCGCGACGCGGAGCTGCTGCTCGTCGCCGACGAGATCGCCGAGCAGAGCGACGAAGCCTGGGTTGTCGCGGGCGACTTCAACGACGTCGCCTGGTCGCACACCACCCGCCTCTTTCAGCGCATCAGCGGCCTCAGGGACCCACGCATCGGACGGGGCCTCTTCAACACCTACCACGCGGGCTACACGCTCCTCCGCTACCCGGTGGACCACGTCTTCGTCTCGCCCGGGTTCGCCGTCGCGGGCATGCGCCGGGTCGAGGTCCCCGGCTCGGACCATTTCGCCATCCTCGCCGAGCTCTCGCTCGAGCTCAGCGAGAACCACCCGACCGGGGCGGACGCGGACGATCGAGAAGAAGCCGAGGAGATGGTCGAGGAGGGCGAGCAGGACGCGGAGGCGAATGGCGAGGCGCCGGACGTGTGACGCCGGCGTATACCAACGCCGAGTTCCTGGTGACGATGTCGATGGGGTAAGTGCGGCACGTCGGCAGGTCGTGAGATCGGCAGATCCGGATGGATCCCGGAGGCGGGGGCTTCCAGCCCTCGCGTACGCAATGCTTCCATGACGCCGCTCGCCTCAACGAACGGGTGATATCACTGGGCCAGAGTGGTTCTCTTCCCGTTCTTACAACCAGATAGGACCCGAGAGCGTCGCCGAGTTGTTGCCAGGTTCTTGTGCGCAAATCGACTCGTGATATGCTTGCCTTGTCGCAGCCCCGGTTTCGTGCCGTGCCACGCGGTCTCCGGGTGGAGCGCCTCTGTCGATCACCGGCTTGCGGCAAAGGAGAATCCGGATGAGGACGCTGCCCGCCTGGCTCTCGATGATCGTCGGCGTCTCGGCTTTCGCCCAGTGCGAGCCGGTGGTTGTGGGTTCAGCCCCGCTCACTTCAACGAGCGCCATGTTTGGCCTGACAAGCGGCGTCGTGATCAACTCAGACCGCGCGTATGTCGCTGATGGCGATGTCTTCCGCGTCTTTGATGTCGCCGATCCGGCACACCTCACGCCGCTCGGCTCGATCGACACCGGCAGGCCCATCAGCGACGTCGCTCTTGCGGGCGATGTCGCCTACCTTGCCCAACTCGGGGCCGTCATCTCGGTTGACGTCTCGAACCCGACGATGCCCATGATCCTCGGCGAGTTTGACGGCGTGACATCGCCGCCGCGCGAATACTATGCGCTCGATGTTGAGGGTGACCTGCTGGTTGTCGGGCAAAATACCACTGTTTCGATCGACGTGCTGGACGTGTCCGATCCGGCAAACCCCACGAAGATCGGCGACTCCTCTGGTGGCATCGTGTTCGATCTCAGAATCATGGGGTCCACGATCGTGACCGCGGGGTTGACCGGCAACTCATTTATCTCACTGAACATCCACGACATCACCGATCCGTCAGCGCCATTCCGCACCGGCTCTCTCTTTTACACACCGTTCAACTTTGCGCTTGAACTTGAAGGATCTCTCGCATTGGTTGGCGTCTTCGGGGACTTGCTGATCGCTGATCTATCCAACCCGTCTTTCCCGGCCTTCGTGAGCGCGACACAGATCGCGGACGCGAACCCGGACCCGGACGTCACCTCGCTTATCAACACACTTCACACTGCTGACGGGATCGCCTACGCCTCGGTGTCTGACGGGAGGCTCGTCGTCGTTGACGTGACCGATCCCGTTGCGCCGGAGGTCATCACGGCGGTTCAACTCGGCAGCAGGATCAGGGGCATGGACCTGGTCGGGGACCTTCTCTACGTCTCCGCGGCCGATTCGGGGGGTGGGCCCGGATCGCTGCTGATCGTGGACATCTCGGCCTGCGGGCCGCTGCCCGACCCCTGCTCTGCGGCGGATCTTGCGGCGCCCTTCGGCGCCATCGACATCTCCGATGTCATCGCCTTCTTGATCGCCTTCAGCGAGGCGAACGCCGCGGCCGATCTCGCGCCGCCCTTCGGGACGTTCGATTTCTCTGACGTGCTCGCCTTCCTCACCGCCGTCGCCGCCGGCTGCCCCTAGCCCTGCGCCCGCGGCGAGGCGCGGGCAAGCGGCACAAGAAAGCTGGACCGGTCGGTCCCATCCAGGCGCCGACCGAATCGAGAACCGCCGAGGCGATGGAGCTGCTTAAGAACCGCCGGCCAAGGTCAAAACCAACGCCGAGTTCCTGGTGAAGATGTCGGAGTGGGGCTCTCTTCCCATCAACTAGCCCGGAGCGTGAGCGACGGGTTCGATGGCGCAGAGCAATGGGATTGGGCGAAAACTTGGAAACGAGGGCTGGAAGCCCTCGCGATCGACTTCAGGCGCGGAGTTGAGGCCACCGATTCTGAAGGCCTCGCCTTTCGCCATCCGGCAAGTCCCTCAACCAGTACTCCCGGAGCACTCGAAGCCAGTCGCTGGAGAGCGATTGAACCTCGGATGCGTAGGCCTGGAAAACCAGAAATCGCGCAACGCACTGCCGTTGAGGCCTGTGAAGAAGAGAGAACCGACTGCTCGCTCGCTCATCATCGACGCGCAGCCAGTAACTCCAGAGTTGTGTGTTGGTATCAACATACGAGCCAAGAGCCTGCGTCCCGTGCTTCAGCGTGAAGCACATGTAGGCGGGCAGATGGAACCGCGTGCCGATTGGGTCCATGAAGCCCATCGCAGAGCCAGCCGGGTCTTCCTTGGCGACATCGAGTTCCTGCCACCGGGAGTACGTATCTGATGCGCGCGCGGCGATTCGTACCTCCTCAGGCTCGTGATCATCGATCGCGTACGCCTCACTAATCGACACCCCGCCCTCGCGCGAGACCCCCGCGAAGTCTCGCTCGATCTGGGCGATCAGGCTGTCCCGCATCCGCCGAAGCCCATCGAGATCCCGCCGGTCCATGCCCGGATGCTACCGGGATGGCCGGGCGATCTCCCGAATCCCTCCTCAGTCCGAGAACTCGGCTAATGTACGCCTCGTAGAAGGCCGATCCGCGCGAACATGGAGGGAGCGTCGGTGCGTATCCGACGATCAGTCAGTCTCGGGCTCCTCGCGTCGCTGGCGTTGCCGTGGTCGGCCGCCCTTGTTGTCGCCGGGCTCTGGATCCTGATGTCCGGGGGGATGCTGCTGGGGCTCGGCCCGATCCAGCAGGTCGCCGCGGGCCTTACCGGGGTGGCCGCGGGGTCGCTCGTGTTCACGTTCTGTGTCGCCGATCGGCTCTTCCCCGGCGCCAGCCGGGGGGTTGTCTGGGCCGCGGAGGTTGCCTCGTGCCTGACCATGCTCGCCGGACTCTCGGTCCTGGCCCTCGCCTCGGCGTCCTGATCCTGGGCGCCCTGACGCTGTTCACTGCTCCCGTGATCGCCGCCGACGAGGGCGACAAGGCGCGGGCCGTCTCGAACGAGATCGAGCAGATCGCGCTGCTGGACCTGCGCATGCAGGCGCTCCCGCTCCCGCGTGACTACCAGCTCACGTTCCAGACCCTGAGCATCGCCGCCGCGCTCGACCCCGACGACCTGGAGCTGCAGCACAAGGTGGTCGCCGCGGCCTGGGCCACGACCGACGAGCGCCTGCTCCTCCGTGCCACCCGCCGCCTCGTGGAGATGGACCCCAGCGACACCGTCGCTCAGCTTCGCCTTATCAGCGCCATCATCAACCGCCTGCAGACGGGCGAGGATCGTCTCGCGGCCTATGAGCGATACCTCGGACGCGCCGGCGAGTCCATCGACCCGAGTGTCCGCTCCCGCCTGGCCTTCGACGCCGCCAACCTCGCCCGCGAGCTGGGCGACGAGAAGCGATTCGTCGAGCTGCTGAGCATGTCCACACGCCTGGACGTGACCAACAAGCTCGCGGCGACCCTGGCCATGACCTACCACGCCGAGCGCCGTGACGACCCGCTCGAGCGGCTGGAGATGCTCGTCAACCTGCTCTACGCCGACCCGCTGGACTCCAACATCCACCAGGCGATCGCGCAGCTTCTGGCCTCGGAGGGCGCTTTCAAGCAGGCCCGCCGGTACTTCCAGAACGCGGTGCAGATCCATCAGCACGCCGGCGACGTCAACCTCAGCATCCTCCAGCAGAGCCTGCTGTTCCAGTGGCACGACGAGGGTCCCGAGGCGGTCGTCAAGACGCTTAACGATATGATCGCCCGACGCCGACAGTCGATCGCCGAGAGCCGCGCCATGGCCGAGGCGGCCGACCAGCTCACAAGCGACATGCCCCTTCCCGAGGACGAGCGACTCGACCCGGCCATCGACCGGATCCGCGCCCTCGCCGCCGCGGCCGCGGGCGACGAGGCCGCCCGGGCCGAGGCCCTCAAGGACATGAGCCTGCAGACCACCGAGCAGGTCCGCCAGCTCACCGCCTATCTCGCGGGCAACGACGACAATCTCAAGCGCGATGCGATGATCCAGATGGCGCAGCTCTTCGGCGAGCTGCACTTCACGAGCGTGCTCGCCGAGGCCGACCCCCAGGCCTCCGCACGGGCCGTACAGGTCTTCGCGACCCAGGCGCCCGATCTCAACCGCCTCATCCGCTGGCTCATCCCCTGGATCACGCTCCGCCTGGACGACGTGGACCAGGCCGTCAGCGTCCGCGAGTACCTTGAAACGGGCCTCGGCAAGGACCTCTTCGACGCCGAGGTGGCGTTGGCCCGCGGCGAACGTTCCAAGGCGGCCCGCGGATTTCTCAGCGTGATGCAGCAGAGCCCCATCTCTCCGCTCGGAGGCTGGGCCGGCTCGCGACTCAAGAAGCTGATCGGGTCCGACGACCTCCGCACCGCCGACGGCAAACGCCTCGAAGCCTTCGCGCGGTCCATCCCCCCCGTGATCGAAATGATGATCCAGGGGCCCAGCGAGTTCATGAACGTCCGGTTCGAGCCGGTCGAGCGCACGCTCGACCCCGGCGAGCAGGCGCTCGTGCGCATCCGCGTTCAGAACATCTCAACCATCCCGCTCGGGCTCGGCCCGGCGCGACCGATCTCGTCGCGATTCCTGGTCCAGCCGCACATCGACACCGAGATCGGCAGGTTCGAGAGCCAGCCACAGCCCGAGGTGGTCGAGATGGACCGCCGCCTGCGCCTGATGCCCCTCGAATCGATCGAGGTCACCGTCCCCGCGGACTCACCGTTCACGCGCTGGCTGCTGGCGCTCAACGCCGAATCAACGATGCGCCAGTCCTGGCGCCTGCTCCAGGGCTTCCGAGCCTCCAGAGAGCAGGGCGCGATGGCCCACGGGCCGCTGTGTCACAGCGCCGAGACGAGCCCGATGGTGATCCGCCTCCCGGTCGCCGCGGCGCGCCTCAAGCCGGGTGAGATCGCCCGCCGCCTGCGCTCCGTGCCCGATGACGGTCTGCACGTCGTGCTCGTCGCGGCCCGCGCCGTGATGCTCCGCGTCTCCTCGGAGAACACCGACGCCCCCGGCACAAACCTCGACGACATCGCCCAGGCCGCGATCGATCGCTACGAGCGCGCCAGCCCCATCGATCGCTCGCTCATGCTCTGCCTGCTCCCCCACGCGAACATGGTCCCGGCGATGCGCCCCTTCGACGAGCGTGCCCGCGAGCTGCTCAGCGCCGAGATCCGCTCGGGCGACGCGATCGATCAGGTCAGCGCCAGCCTGGTGCTGCTCACCCGCGCGCGGCAGGGCGCCGATCCGATCTATACCGAGGCGGTGGAGTCCGGGGCCCCCGCGCTGCGTGACATCGCCGCGCTCATGAGACGGCGCGCCGGGATGGGCGGGACGGGCTACGCCCAGGCGACCGCCCTGCCCAACTCGCTCGTCGGACCGACGCTCTCGCTGCTCCGCGAGCAGGCGGATGCCGCCGCCGCCGCCGAGGCCCAGTCTCAGACCGAGCAGGTCTTGCCCGAAGCCTCTGGCGACGGCGGATGACCGGACCGGTTCGCAAAGTCCCGCCCGATCCCGAATCCTCGCTCGACCCGGACGAGGCGCCCAGGCCGCGATCGCGCACCAGGCGGGTGGTCGGATTCGTCGTCTCGGTGAGCCTGCTCGCCCTGGCGATCGGCGTCGTCGCCGTCCGGCGCGACGACATCGCCGAGGCGCTCGACCACGCCCGCCAGGCCCCCCCCTGGATGATCGCCCTGAGCGTGATCCTCCCCCCGCTCAACCTGCTGCTCATCGGCTCCTCGCTCTGGTTCATCACCGTCCGCTACGGGCGCGTCGGGTTCACGGAGATGATCTCTCTGGTCACCAGCGCCTGGCTGCTCAACTTCCTGCCCATGAAGCCCGGGCTTATGGGGCGCATCGCCTACCACAAGCGCGTCAACAACATCCGCGTGCGCGACAGCGCCAAGGCCCTGGGCGAGTCCGTCGTCATGTCGGCGATCTCGACCGCCCTGCTGCTGGGCGTCGCGCTGCTGCTGCTCGGGACGCAGAGCCCGTGGATGGTCGTCGTGGGAATCGGCGCCCCGGGCGCCGTCCTGCTGCTGCTCAGCGCGTTCCTCGCGGCCCGCAGCCTCAACCTCGCGCGCCTCGGCGCCGCGATGCTGCTGCGCTACCTCGATATCCTCGTTTGGATCGCCCGCTACGCTCTGCTCTTTGAGCTGCTCGACGCGCCGCTGACGCTGGGCGACACGGTCCTCGTGACCGCCGCCAGCCAGCTTGCGCAGCTCGTCCCGTTCGTGGGTAACGGCCTGGGCGTGCGAGAGTGGGGGGTGGGCATCGCGGGCGCCGCCTCGGGCGCGACGCAGGCGGTCTCCCTGACCGCGGACCTGCTCAACCGCGCCAGCGAGCTGGTGCTGGCCGTCCCGCTGGCGCTCTGGGCCACCGCCCGGGTCGCACGCCGCCTCTCGAAACGCCCCAAGGGCGAGGCCGTGCCCGCCCCGCAGGCCTGATTCACCCGATTCGATGGCGCGATCCCCCGATCCGGCCGATCTCCCCTGCGTACAGCTCTGTGAGGCACGGATCGCCATGATCTCCAAGATCGAGCAAGACCACCAACGCTTCCGCCAGATCGTCCGCGGCAAGATCCGCAAGGACCTGCGCCGATTCCTCTCACGCGACGAGCTCATCGGGCGCGAGGGCAAGCGGGCCGTCTCCATCCCCGTCCACGACATCGACATCCCCACCTTCCGCTACGGCGACAACTCCGCGGGTGTCGGCATGGGCGAAGGCGAGGAGGGCGAGAAGGTCGGCGCCGAGCCCGCAAGCGGCGACAACGCCGGCGGCGACGAGCAGGGCCAGCACATCCTCGAGGTCGATGTCTCGATGGAGGACCTGGCCGACATCCTCGCCGAGGAGCTCGAGCTCCCCCGCATCGAGCCCAAGGGCGAGCACCGCCTCGAGAACGTTAGCAACAAGTTCACCGGCATCCGCCCCACGGGCCCCGCCTCCCTGCGCCACTTCAAACGCTCGTACCGCGAGGCGCTGCGCCGCCAGCTCATGATGGGCGACTACGACCCGGAGAACCCCGTCATCGTCCCCATCCGCGAGGACTTCCGCTACCGCAGCTTCGAGGAGATCCGCAAGCCCCAGTCCAACGCCGCGATCGTCTACATGATGGACGTCTCAGGCTCGATGGGCGACGAGCAGAAGGAGCTGGTCCGACTCGAAGCGTTCTGGATCGACACCTGGCTCCGGCGCAACTACGAGGGCATCGAGAGCCGCTACATCGTCCACGACGTCCGCGCCGCCGAGGTTGACCGCAAAACGTTCTTTTCCCTGCGCGAGGACGGGGGCACACGCATCTCGTCGGCCTACCAGTGCTGCAAGGAACTGCTGGATTCGTCGTACGACCCCGCCGCCTGGAACATCTACCTCTTCCACTTCTCCGACGGCGACAACTCCTCCGAAGCAGACAACCGTCTCTCCGTCAAGCTCATCCAGGAACAGCTCGCCCCTCGCGCCAACATGGTCGGCTACTGCCAGGTCGCCAGCGCCTACGGCTCGGGCAACTTCATCAACGTCCTCCGCGAGGCCTTCCCCGACAGCCTCGCCGACGACGCCGGCCCCCGCCTCATCTGCTCCAAGGTCAACACCAAGGACGACATCTACGACTCGCTCAAGACCTTCTTCCAGGCCGGGCGATGACTCTTCCTCCCTCTCCCCCTTGGGGAGAGGGCCGGGGTGAGGGGCTCCGTCGTCTCTTCTTCTCTTCGTGCTCCCCCCGCCAACAATCCCCCGAGCCATGATCCCCTTCTTCCTCGGATACGCCCTGCTCGTCTGGATCCCCGCCGCCAGGTTCCGGCGCGAGTGGCTCGGGTTCGCGGTCGTCCTGCTGGGCGCCCTTGGCCTGGTCGGGATCTCGCTGGCCCACTTCGAGCTGCGCCGCATGCACCCGAGCTGGTTCATCCAGGGCATGCAGGTCCTGCTCTACCCCTACACCGCAATGGTCACCGCCGTCGGTCTGTTCATCGCCGCCCTGCCCCGCACCTTCAAGGGCGGCTGCCCCTGGTGCGGGTACTCGCTCACGGGGCTCCCGCTCTCCCGGCGCGAGTGCCCCGAGTGCGGGCTGGATCTCAACCCCGACCGCTGCCCCGCCTGCCACACGGCGCTCTGCGATGAATCCAGGCGCACCTTTACCTGCGCGACCTGCGGGTTCAACACGCGCACAAGCAAGACGCTCCGCCGCCACCGCCAGTCCGGCGCCGAGCGGGCGGACCTGCGCACCTCCGATGTGCTCTCACCTCCGCGCGACGCGGTAGACCACGCCGCACAGCAGGATCACCCCGGGCAGCCCCGCGATGAGCGCCCACCCGAGCGTCCGCCGTCCTGACGCGGTCATCGGCTTGACCAGCGAGATCGAGTCCGCCTGTGCGCTCTGGGCGATCAGCTCGTCCTGCCCCGCCAGCCACAGCACGCTCGCCTCAAGCAGCTCCAGGTTCCCCGTCGCGACGATCCGCCCATCCACCACGCGCGGCGCCCCCGCGACGTCGCGAAGCAACCACCCGTTGGACCCGATCGCGACGATTCGCTGCGTCCGCCCGCTCGCCTCGTGCGCCCGCGTCCCGCTGGCCGCCAGCACCCACCGGTCGCGCTCCAGGTCCCGCTCGTCGCCCGGCTCGGGCTGTTCGGGCAGCATCGCGTGCTGCGCCGCGGGCGTCTGCCACAGCCTGGCCCACTGGCTCTCGCCCCAGATCGAGGGCGTGTCCTCGATCGTCAGCAGCGCCTGTGCGCCCTCGCCCAGCTCCAGCGGGATCGCCCACGGCAGACGCATCTCCAGCCCGAACACCGCGTCGGCGATCGCGCTCCCCTTGACCGACGCGACCGGTCGAAGCTCCGCCCCCACCGCGACGCCCCGCTCGCCCACGACCCGGCGCAGCAGCGGCCGCCCGGTCCGCGCGTGGATGCCGAACGAATCGAGCGCCCGCGCCGTCGGGTCCACGTCCCCAAAGGTTGGGAAGACCGACGGGTTCAGCGAGACCAGCACGCTCTCGCCCTGCTCAACGAGCCGGTCGATCGCCTGCCCCAACGCCTGGGCTCGCTGCGAGCCCCCGGTGTCGCCCTCGCCGCGCGACGCGATGGCGCTGTTCGTGTTCACGACGATGTAAACCCGTGGGCGCTGGCCCGAGGGGTCCAGCGAGACCAGGTCGGGCGGGTCGGCCTCGACCGCCGTCGCCCACTCCACCACGTCGATCCCGCGCTGGGCCAGGCGGTCGCTCATCGGGGCGAACACGCCGTCGAGCGAGAGTCCGCGGCTGCGCTCGCCGTGCGTGATGACCGCGATCGGGCGGATCGGGCTGGCCAGCGACCCGATAGCGCTGGTGATGAGCTCTTCCGTGCGCCGCGCGAGCGTCGCCGCGGCGGAGATCCCCGTCGTCTCAAACGCGGCGGTCGTTGTGGGCAGGATCAGGTCCAGATCGACCGCCGTCACGCCCTCGCCGGGCGGGCCGATCACCAGCAGCGCCTGGTTGCGCTCCAGCGCCGTCGCGATGCGCACGCTGTCGGGGCGCTCCAGGCGTGAGAGCTCGTCGGCGAGGATCGCCAGGTCGTCGCGCCGGTCGCGTGTACTTCGTGCCAGCGGCGCCGCCCGGGCGCGGGCGCGCTCGTCCAGGGATTCCGCTTCGCTGAACACAGCCAGCTGGTCCGACAGCTCGCCCTGCTGCTGCGCCAGCGTCTCGAGCGAGAGGCCCAGCGTGCCCCCGATCGCCTTGGCGTCCGGGGCGCCCACCGACACCTCGGTGCGGGTGCGAAGAGTCTGCACGAGCCCGCGCAGCTCGCGGGCGGCGACCCGCGCCACGGCGCTCTGCTGGTCAAAGAACGCCCGGTTGTTGGCGTTCCCGGGCTCCCCCTCGGGGATCTGGTCCCGCACGCCCTGCAACGCCGTGGAGAGTGATTCCATCTCGCCCGCGTGACGCTCGACCTCTTCGAACGCCATGCCCAGCAGGCGGCGCTGCGTGTCGATGACACCGGCGTCGCGCTCGAACAGCCGATCGCTGAGCGCCCCAAGCTGGGACACGCCGTTGGCGCCCGAGACGTCGATCATCGTCAGGCTCACGCGATCCGAACGCTCGCTGATCTCCTGCAGCACATCGATGACGCGGTCCCCGATCGCCCGGGGCGTGCGCGACAGGTCGAACGCGGCCACGATCTCGTACTCGCCCCCGAGCTGATCCAGCACCCGAGTCGTGCGCTGCGAGAGGCGGTGGGCGCCGGTGAGCGAGAGATCGATGCGGGCGTTGTGCCGAGCGCCGAGCAGCCCGCCCAGCAGCATCGCCGCGCCCGTCGCGCCGACGAAGACCACGAGCAGCAGCCCGTTCCAGACCCGTCGGGCGGTGGGGGAACCGGTCATCGCCACCTCCGGGTCGAGAGCGCCGCGGAGGCCAGCAGCACGAACCACGCGCTGCCCGCGAGGAAGAACACCACGTTGCCCGTGTCGATCACGCCCTTGGCCAGGTCACGGACGCGAGCCTGCACACCGACACCCACCAGCGCCTTTGACAGCCACTCGGGCAGACTGCCGGCGGTCGCGACGACGCCCGAGAGCACCATCATCAGGATCAGGAACATCAGCGTGCCCAGGAAGGCCAGCGTCTGGCTGGACGTGAGCGTGGAAGCCAGCAATCCGACCGCCAGGTAGAGCATCCCCACCAGCCCGAGCCCCAGGTACCCCGTGATAATCGGCCCGGGATCGGGCTTGGGATCACCCACCGCCACCAGCACCACCACGAGCGCCAGCGTCGGCGCCAGCATCAGCCCCAGGAAGCCCACCGCCCCCAGGTACTTGCCCCACACCACGGCGCTATCGCTCACCGGCGCCGTCCGCAGGGGCTCGATGCTGCCCGAACGCAGCTCCTCGCTGATCAGACGCATCGAGATCGCCGGCGCGACGGGGATGAGCATCCACGACGCGCTGGCGAAAAAGTACCGCATCGTCGCGGGCTGGCCCGGGATCAGCGTGCCGTTGACGAAGATCACCGCGCTCAGGAACGTGAACAGCGCGATCACCACCCACCCCACCGGCAGGCGGAGCAGCGAGCCGACCTCGCGTGACGCGATCGCCAGGGTCGCCCTCACGAGTCGCCCTCCTGAGAACTCGGGAGCTGGGCCTCATCGACCAGGTTCACAAACACCTCCTCGAGCGATCGGCGGCGCGTGGTCAGCTCGCGCACGAACAGCCCCGCGTCACCCGCGGCGCCGCTGAGCGCCTCGCGCAGATCCCCCGCGCCCGGCTCGCCCTCAACGATCAGGCGGGCCCAGCCCGCGTGCGCGTCGCCGGGCTGGTGGTCGTCGGGGCGGATCGACCCGACCCCGGCCACCGGCGCCAATCGCGCCGCGGCGTACGACGCGTCCGCGCTCGGGTTGGTCCGCAGCTCCATCGTGTACCTCGCCGGCGCGCCCGGCCCGCATGTCAGCTCGCCCGGCGCTCCGTCGGCCCGCACTCGCCCGCCCGCCATCACGATCACCCGGTCGCACGTCCGCTCGATCTCGGGCAGGATGTGAGAGCAGATGAGCATCGTCCGGTCCTGGGCCAGCTCGCGCATCAGCCCGCGGGTCTCGCGGATCTGGCTCGGGTCGAGCCCGTTGGTGGGCTCATCCAGGATCAGCACCGCCGGGTCGTGGAGCATCGCCGAGGCCAGGCCCACCCGCTGGCGGTACCCCTTGGAGAGGGCCCCGATTCTCCGGCGGGCCATCGCCCCCACACGGCAGCGGTCCAGGGCCACCAGGGCCGCCCGCTGGCGCTGCTTCCGGCTGAGTCCGTAGAGCTTGCCCCGGTAATCCAGGTAGCCCAGCGGGGTCATCTCGGGGTAGAGCGGGGCCGACTCGGGCAGGTAGCCGATCAGGCGTCGGGCCTTGGCGGACTGGGTCACCATGTCGAGCCCGTCGATGCTGACGCTGCCCGTGTCCGGGGGCAGAACGCCCGTGATCATGCGGATGGTGGTGGTTTTCCCGGCGCCGTTGGGCCCGAGCAGGCCCGCGACCTGACCCGTGGCCAGCTCCAGGCTGACACCCCGGACCGCGCGGACCTTGCCGTAGGACTTGGAGATTTCTCGGACCAGGATCATCTTTGTCACACGATACCAGCAGGAACCGGGCCGATAGGGAGTGCGGACACTCTGTGTTGGAATCGCATTCGCGGATTGGGCGGTCTCCCGCCGAGCCGGAGCTAGACTGAATGAATGCTCGCCGAGGGCGTCAGTCAACGATGACCCGTCCCCACCCCAGGCTGGTGCTGGTCGAAGGGACCGAGGCGGACGCCGAGCGCATCCGTCGGGCGCTTGGTGCGGAGTTCCAGGTCGAGCTCGCTCCGGCTCCGGATTCGGCGTCCTCAGACGGGGAATCGACGCCGGACCACACCGAGCTTCTCGACCGCGTGGACTCGGATCACGCCCGAACCCTGCTCCGCTGCCTGGGCGAAGGAATCTGCCTCGGCTCGCCCGAGGGGCGGATCCTGTGGGCGAACGACTACTTCCGAGCCTTCAGCCAGGCCTGCAAGAAGCAGATCGAGATCGTCTCCCGCGAGTCGGCGGGTCACCTGAGCGCGTGCCTGCGCGCCAGCCCGGACGTCCCGCCCGCCTCGCTCTCGTGCAAGTTCGACGTCTCGTGCGAGGACTCCGGGCGGATCTTTGACGTCTTTGTCACCCCCGTTGTCGACGCGAGCGCCAAGGGCGAGCTGGCGAGCATCGCCGTCGTCGCCCGCGACGTGACCGACGCCCGGCGGGCCCAGCGCAAGATGGACGCCATCGACCGCGCGGGCTACGAGCTCGTCCGCCTGGACACCGACGAGCTGCGCAAGCTCAACGCCTACGAACGCCTGCAACTGCTCGAAGAAAAAATCGTCCGCTATACCCGCGAGATCCTGCACTTCGACCACTTCGCGATCTTCCTGATCGATGAGCGGCGCAAGAAGCTGGAGATGATCGTCTCGTCGGGCCTGCCCGAGGAGATCCAGGACCTGGACCTGTTCATCGAGTCCGACGGCTCAGGCATCTCGGGGATGGTCGCCAAGACGGGCGTGAGCTACATCTGCCACGACGCCAGCGCCGACGAGAGGTACCTGCCCGGGCTGGCCGGCGCCCACAGCTCGCTCACGGTCCCGATCCGCCTCCAGGACCGCGTGATCGGCGTGATGGATATCGAGTCGCAGACGCCCAACGCCTTCACCGACGAGGACCGCCAGTTCGTCGAGATCTTCGCCAGGCACATCGCCCTGGCCCTGCACATGCTCGACCTGCTCGTTGCCGAACGCTCGACGACTAACCAGGACGTCTCCGGGCGCTTCGCCGGCGAGCTCAACGACCCGCTTGAGGACATCGCCAGCGAGGTGAGCTGGCTGCGCCAGACGTCCCACGACCCCGAGACCACCCAGCACATCGCCCAGATCATGGACGACGTCGAGTCCATCCGCTCGCGGATGCGCAACGTCGCCTCCGGCCCCCAGACCATCCTCGGCGTCGACCGCGCCATGCTCCACCGCGAGAAGGACCCCGTGCTCGTGGGCAAGCGCATCCTCATCGCCGACGACGCGCCCAAGATCCGCAAAATCATCGGCGACATCCTCACCCACCGCGGCGCCAGCGTCAGCGTCTTCGAGTCGGGCCAGGGCGCCATCACCGCCCTCGAGTCCATCGCCTCGGGCGAGGTCGAGACCTTCGACCTGATCATCTCCGACATCCAGATGCCCGACCGCAACGGCTACGAGGTCTTCAGCTCCGCCCGCAAGCACACCCCGGGCGCTCGCGTCATCCTCATGACCGGCTTCGGCTACGACCCGCACCACTCCATCGTTCGGGCCAGCCAGGAGGGGCTCCAGAGCGTCCTCTTCAAGCCCTTCGAGATCGAGGCCTTCCTCGACCAGGTCCGCAAGGCGCTCACCAGCGAGCCCGCGTCAGACTAACCCGCGCCTGTTCTAGCTAGCCCCGCGCGTAAGCACGGGGTTTCTTGTTATTGATTGATCCAGGCGCCCGCCGAACCCCACGCTCACGCGTGGGGCTTGAAGTCGGTTCTTTACTTCCGCCTGGCGCTGATCACCCTCTTGAACCCCTCAAGATCCCGCAGGATCTCGACGTTGTCGAGCTTGGGCTGTTCCTTGGCGATCGCCGCGGCGTCCTCCGCCCGCGCGTCGGCGACCTCCACCAGCAGCAGCCCGCCCGCCCGAAGGCGCGCCGCGCCGCCCTCCAGGATCGGTCGCACCAGATCCAGCCCGTCCGCCCCGCCCCGCAACGCCATCTCGGGCTCGTGGTCCTTCACGTTGGGCTCGACCGCCGCCCACTCATCATCGGGGATGTACGGCGGGTTGCTCACCAGATAGTGCAAACGCTCGCTCCGCGTCGCCGCGTGCTCGTCGAGCGCGCTCAGCAGGTCGCCCCGGACCAGGTCCACCCGCTCGCCCAGCCCGAGCTTCTCGGCGTTGAGCTTCGCGACCTCCAGGGCCTCGGCGCTGATGTCCGTCATCACCACACGCGCCCCGGGCAGGCTCTTGGCCAGCGCCAGCCCGATCGCCCCAGAGCCCGTGCACACGTCGGCGATGAGCACGCCGTCGCCCCCGTGATGCCCGCCAAAGCCCGGTGTGGTCCGCGAGTGCTCAATGACGCGCTCGACGATCGTCTGCGTGCACGGACGCGGGATGAGCACGCGCCGGTCCACGTGCAGGGCCATGCCGTAGAACCAGCTCTCGCCCACGAGGTACTGGATCGGTTCGTGCCCGAGCGCCCGGCTCACCAGCCCGCGGAGCTGATCCCGCTCCAGCGGGCTCGCGGGCCGGTCCTGGTCCATGTACAGCTTCAGGCGCTCACACCCGAGCACGTGGGCCATGAGCATCTCGGCGCACAGGCGCGGCGAGTCGATCCCCTTCTGCGTGAACGCCTCGCCCATCCACGACAGGAGTCGGCGTGTCGTCCAGGCCTGGGTTGTGCCGGTCGGTGGCATCGGGAGAGTCTAACCCCTCTCGCCGTCTTCGAGCCCCAAGCGTCAGCGGCGGGTTCCGCCACCCCAAGCGAATATAGTATCGGGGAAAGTGCGGGGTCGCCCTTGAGAGGGGTGAGTGTGCAGGTGAACTACTGGGATGCGGTGTTCTTTGTTTCTGGCTGGGCGATCGCCCAGTGGGTGTTCAGGGGCTACGAGGCCCACGTTCGTCCCAGCAAAAGAGTGGCGAAGTTTGTACTGCTGGCGCTGGTGTTCGCGGCGGTCCATCTGCTCGCCGGCAGGTGGTGGTTCTACGCCCTCCTCGCTCTCATGGCGGCGTGCATCGCCTTTCTTCATGGGTACTGGTTCCACTACCGTCACGGAATCCACTGGCGTACGGCGGAGCCAAGCGATAGGTATCTACGCTTGATCGGGAAGCTGAGATGAAGGCTGGCGGGTGGCGTAGTCTGGGCTCACGGGCAAAGTCGAACCGGGCGATAAAGGCGAGCGAACAACTAGCCCGGAGCGTCAGCGACGGGTTCTCCGCCCCCGGGATACGTCCGCGTCCGCCTAAACCGCAGGCTGCACTCGGGGCAGAAGCCCAGGGTGACGCCGCCCAGCTCGTAGGCGCACCGCAGGCACAGGCCCCGGGAGAGGCGCCGGTGCTGGCGGATGGCGGGTATCCAGAGGATCACGAACGCGACCGATCCAACCGCCAACGCCAGCGCGAGCATGTTGTGCAGCATGCCCGCCGGGTGGACCGAGCGCGACAGACCCGTGAGCCCGGGCGTCGTCGTGGTCGGCGCCGTATCGAACGCCGTGCCCGCCCCCTCGCCACCCGCGTTGACAAACGCCTCGCGGATCGCGTCCACCGCCGGCTGCGGCAGCGTCTTCGGGCTGAACGACGGGACCATCGGGTCCATCGCCCAGACCTCGGCCCGGATCTCAGACGCGGGCGCCCACAGCCCGGCCCGCGTGTCGGGCATGCTCATCCACAGGAACACATCCCCGCCCTGCTGCCAGGTGACACGCCCGACGCCCAGGCGCTGCCTCGCCTGCCCCCGGCTCGACCGCGTGTCGGCCGTGTGCCACTGGCCGTTCTCCTGCCACGCGATGACATTCAGAACCGGCCATGACAGGCCCATCGCCGAGCTGTACGCGCCGGACTTCCACTGGGAGCGCTGCCCGAAGATCGCCGCGTCGCGCCACGCGCCAACGCGCGAGTAGCGCCCGTCGGCGTTGGGCAGCCAGAGGAAGTCGAGCATGAGGATGAGCAGCAACAGCGGGGCGCCGAAGATCACGACCCGCCAGAGGTTCTTGCGGAGGCGGTAGGTATCCAGCCGCCGAGCCTGCTCGGGCTCGACGGGGGGGATGGTGATCCCGTCGTGGAGGGTTCGGACGTTTTTGGGGTTCACGTTGAGAGTCTACGTGACCACACCCGGCGTCACGGCTGACCCGAAGGGCAGCCGTGTGGCGGACTGCGTGGAGGCGAATCAGACTAGTATCAGATGTGGCGAGACGGCAAACCCATGACCATCAGCTCGCTCTCGCGTTGCTCGAGCGGGTCGCACGTGCCCACCCCCAGCTCCGAATGACGATCGAGAGTCTCGGTCCTTCGGGTGGGCCGAGCCTGCACATTCCGACGCAAACCGGCATGGCCTTTGATCTCTGGTGCTGCTTTCCTGACGGATTCTTTCAACTGGAAACGAAGGGTTTTGCCGGCGAATGGGGGCCACTCGACGATACTGTCCGTGTTGAGGAGTTCGAGGCCGCGGTCCTGGGCTTGATCGCGGGCAGCTATCGGATCGAAGAGACCGTTCGACGGGACAAGGTCGTGTCGTCACGCCTCCAGAGGTCCACCGATTCCGGATGGGAAACCGTCGCGGGGTATTCCAGATGGACATTGCTGCCGTTTGGAGAACGGTCCCGGCGCGTGGTTCAGAACTGTCGAGGCTAGCGGAGGGTGTGCCGTAGAGGGAGATCACGGCTGCCCTTGCGGGTCAGCCGTGGCACCGGGGATTTCACTCCCGCTCGTACACCGTCTCCCCGCCGATCACTGTGCGCACCACCTCCGTGATCAGGATCTCCCCCGGCTTGCAGGTCATGATGTCGTGGTCCAGCACGACGAAGTCCGCCAGCTTGCCGGGTTCGAGCGAGCCGCGGGTGTCCTCCTCGAACGAGGCGTAGGCCGCCCAGATCGTCATGCTCTTGAGCGCCTCGGTCCGGGTCATCCGCTGCCCGGGCAGCCAGCCGCCGACGGGCTCGCCCCGGTGGTTCTGGCGGGTGATCGCGCTGTAGAACCCGAACAGGGGGTTCTCGCTCTCGACGGGGAAGTCGCTCCCGCCCGGGATGGGCACGCCCGAGTCGATGAGGCTCCGCCACGCGTAGGCGCCCCTGGCGCGTTCAGTCCCGACACGGTCCTCGACCCAGCGCATGTCGCTGGTGCAGTGGGTGGGCTGCATCGAGGGGAGCACGCCGAGCTGCTCGAAACGGGGGATGTCGTCGGGATGAATGAGCTGTGCGTGCTCGATGCGGAACCGGGTCCCGCGCTCGTGGAGCAGGCCCGGGTGCGTCTCGAGATCCGCGGGCTGGGTTGGGGCGGTCTCGTTGGGGATGGCCGTGGCGTGGGCGTACTCGTAGGCGTCGAGCGTCCGCCGGTTCGCGGCGTCTCCGATCGCGTGCGTGCACACCTGGTACCCGTGCCGCACACCGTGCTTGCTGACCCGGTCGATCACCAGCGGGTCGGTGACGCGCAGCCCGGTGTAGGGGTTCCCCTCGTCGTCGGTGGGTCGGTCGAGGTAGGGCTCGAGCAACCACGCGCCGCGCGAGCCCATCGCCCCGTCCACGTACAGCTTGCAGGCGCGCAGGGTAAAGCGGTCCGAGACGCGTATGGGGTTGGCCTCGAAGTACGCCTCGGCGAGTGCCCCGTGGATGACGCCGTAGATGCGCAGGTCCAGGCGCCCGTCGCCTTCGAGTGCCTTGTACGTCTCGATCTCGTCGTGCCCGATGCCCATGTCGTGCACGCCGGTAAGGCCGTACTTCAGGCATCGCTCCTGGGCCAGCAGGATCAGCTTCTCGGGCGTTGCGCTCGCGTTGCGCGGGATCGCCCGTGCGATGAGTTCTTCGGCGTTGTCCACGAACACGCCCGTGGGCTGATCCTCGGCGCCGCGGAGGATGTCGCCGCCCTCGGGGGATTCGGTCTCGCGGCTCACGCCCGCCGCCTCCATCGCGGCGGTGTTGGCCAGCCCCGCGTGCCCATCGACGCGCGAGAGCCACACCGGGTGATCGGGCACGGCGTCCGACAGTCGCTTGTGCGTGGGCATCTGCTTGCTCGACCAGCTCTCGTGGTCCCACCCGCGCCCGATGATCCACGTTCCACGAGGAACAGCGACCGCCTGCGCGCGCACCAGTTCGATCACCTCGTCGTAGCTGGTGGTCCCGGCCAGATCGATCACCCCCGCGTCAAGGGCGCCGAGCCCGCTCATGTGCGCGTGGGCGTCGATGAGCCCGGGGAGGATGGTGAGCCCTTCCATGTTGACCTGGGTGGCGCCCTCGTGCATGTGGCGCATGACGTCGCGCCGGTTGCCGATGGCAAGGATCTTGCCGTCGGAGACCACCATCGCGTCGGCGGTGGGCTGGTCATCGCTGGCGGTGTAGATCCGGGCGTTGATGTAGATGGTGGTCTCTTTGGCGGCGGCCGAAGGAGACAGGCACGCGAGCAGGATGGCGCTGATGAGTGATCTGATCATGCTCAGAGTGTACCGGGAGGCGCCCTCAGATCAGAGCCGGGAGCGCGAGCGACCCGGGGAGGTGTGGGGAGGGAATGGCAGAGCGCGATTGCAGGTGATCGCCCTTGGTCGCTGGCGCTCCCGGCTCTGAAGATCCCTTGGTCGTTTGCGCTCCCGGCTCTGTAGATCCCGGCTCTGCTATTTGCCGTCGTACCAGCTCTGGCTGATCGCCGAATCGACCCGGAGGGGCACGCTCAGGTCCATCGCGGTCTCCATGCGTGCGACCACGAGGTCCCTCGCCTGTTCGCTGACGCCCTCGGGCGCCTCGAAGACCAGCTCGTCGTGGATCTGCAGCAGCATGCGCACGCCCGGGATCTCGGGCGGGGCGCCATTCCGCCGGTCGCCGGCGTGCACGCTCAGGCGGTGGTGCAGGTCGATCATCGCGATCTTGATCAGGTCCGCGGCCGAGCCCTGCACGACCGAGTTGATCGCCATCCGCTCGCCCAGGGCACGGCGGGCTGGATTATTTGAGTCGATGTCCAGGATCGGTCGGCGCCGCCCCATCATCGTCTCGACGTACCCCTTGTCGTGCGCCTCATCGACGCACTCCTGCAGGAAGGTGGTGATGCCCGGGAAGCGGGCCTTGTAGCCGTCGATGATCTCGGCGGCCTCGCTGTTGGAGACACCGAGTCTTCGGGCGAGGCCGAACGGCGTGACGCCGTAGATGATGCCGAAGTTGACCATCTTCGCGCCGGAGCGCTGCTCGCGGGTGACGTCCTCGGGCTTGATGCTGTGGATCTGGGCCGCGACGGCGGTGTGGATGTCCTCCCCGCCGTGGAACGCGGCGGCCAGGGCCTCGTCCTTGGACAGGTGCGCCAGCAGTCGCAGCTCGATCTGCGAGTAGTCGGCGCTGATGAGGCGATGGCCATCGTCGGCGACAAACGCGCGCCGGATCTCTCGCCCGATATCGGTCCGGATCGGGATGTTCTGCAGGTTCGGGTCCGAGCTGGACAATCGCCCGGTCGCGGCGACGGTCTGGTTGAAGCTCGCGTGGATGCGTCCGTCGTCGCCGTGGATCTCGTTTCGCAGCGCGACGAGGTACGTGCTCACCAGCTTGGTCAGCTGGCGGTACTCGAGGATGAGGGTGGGGATCTCGCTCTCGACCGCCGGGTCCTGGGCGAGCTTCTCGAGCACCTCGGCGTCGGTCGAGAAGCCGGTTTTGGTTTTCTTGACCGGCTTGATGCCCAGCCCGGGCTCGGCGGCGTCGGGGGCGTTGAAGAGCACGGCGCTGAGCTGCTTGGGCGAGTCCGGGTCGAAGCCGCGGTCGCAGGCCTCGTAGGCCGCGTCCGAGATGCGCTGCTTGAGCTCTTCGATGCGGAGCTGCAGCTTCTCGCGCTGTCGGTCCAGCTCGTCGGGATCGACGCGGATGCCGTTCCATTCGAGCTCGGCCAGCACCTCGACGAGCGGCATCTCCAGCTCGCGGAAGAGCGTGTCGAGCTTGAGGTCTTTGAGCGCGGGCGCCATCTGCCCCATGAGCTGCAGCGTCGCGTCCGCGTCCTCCGCGGCGTACGGCGCCGCCTGGGCCAGCGGGACCTCGTCGAACCGCTTCTGGGCCTTGCCCTTGCCGATGAGGTCCTTGATCGAGATGTTCTGGCGCCCGAGCAGGGCCAGCGACAACGCGTCGAGCGAGTGGCTCGAACGCGACGCGTCCACGACATAGCTGGCGACCATCGAGTCGCCCGCGGGCGAGGCCGCGTCGAGCGGCACGTGCCCGCGCAGCTCGATCCCGGCGCGCCGGAGCACGAGCAGGTCGTACTTGAGGTTGTGCCCCGCCTTGGGGATCGAGGCGTCTTCGAGCACCGGTCGCAGGGCGTCGAGGACGGTCTGCTCGTTGAGATGCGCCTCGCCCTCGGGCGCCCTGGTCGGGATGTACCAGGCCTTGCCCGGTTTGATGCTCAGCGACACGCCGCAGAGGTCGGCGCGCATCGGGCGGATGTTGGTGGTCTCGGTGTCGATCGCGACGAGCCTGGCGGCGCCGATCGCCTTGACGACCTTGGCCAGCTCGGCCTTGGTCGTGACGCACGTGTAGTCGCCGTCGACCTCCCGCGTCGCGGCATCAGCGCCCTGATCGAACAACCCCCCGAACCCGCCTGGAATCTCACGCCGCGAACTCCGCCCCTTCTCCGCGCCCTCCGCGTTCGAATCCTCCCCACCCCCGAGCATCGCCTTGACGTCGTCCTGGTAGCGGTTGAACCCGAGTTCCTGCAGGATCGGGATCAGCCGGGGCAGGTCAAACGTGGAGAGCGCCGCGTCGGACAGGTCCAGCTCGATGGGCACGTCGTGGCGGAGGGTGACGAGCCGCTTGCTCAGCGGCAGGCGGTCCATCGCTTCCAGGATCCGCTCGCGGCGCTTGCCCTTGATCTTCCAGTCCTTCTTGGGCTTGTCCGCGCGGACCTCGTCGAGGATCGCGTCGAGCGTGCCGAACTCGGCGAGCAGCTGCGCGGCGGTCTTGGCGCCGATGCCCTCGACGCCCGGGATGTTGTCCGCCGTGTCGCCCATCAGGGTGAGCATGTCGATGATCTGACTCGGCGCCAGCCCGAGGTCGGCCTTGAGGGCCGTCTCATCGATGACGATGTCCGTGTGGATGTCGTACATCTCGGTGGGGGGGGCGCCCTCGCCCAGGAGCTGCTTGAGGTCCTTGTCCTTGGAGATGATGCGGACGCGGACGTCCGGGTGCTTGGCGGAGTACGTGCTGGCGAGCGTCGCGATGACGTCGTCGGCCTCGAAACCCTCGGCGCCGATCACGGGGACGCCGATCTCCTTGAGCAGCGCCAGCGCCCGCTCGACCTGTGGAAAGAGGTCGTCCGGGGGCTCGGAGCGGTTGGCCTTGTACTCGGGGTAGAGCTGGCTGCGGAACGTGCCGCGGTCGCCGCCGACGTCGATCGCCACGGCGACGTAGTCGGGCGGCCCGCCGACCTGGCCCTCACCCCGGAGGAGCTTGAGGAGCATGCCGACGAACCCGTAGGTCATGTTGGTGGGTTCTTTGGTGACCGGGCTGGTCATGGGCGTGCGGATTGCGTGGTAGGCGCGGAAGAACTGGGCGTAGCCGTCGATGAGGTAGAGGGTTTTCATTCTGTGCTTCCGGTACGGCCTCGCCGGAGAACGAGATAGAACGGCAAACAGATAAGCGAGATAAACGACGGGTCAAGCAGTAGAGCGATTGCAG
>JAJDDI010000020.1 GCA_029260375.1 Phycisphaerales bacterium
GTCGCACGTCTTGGACTCACGCAGCGGCTGCGCAAAGCTCTCGCCCTCGCGGATCGAGTCGTGCACCTTCTTGAGCGCCTTCTCGTACACGTAGTTGCCGCACGTCTCGCCCGTGATCGTCACGGCCTCGAGGATCGGCACGCCCGCCGAGATCAGCGTCCCCAGCGTCCGGCTGAACCGCGCGATCACCGTCTTGCGGATCAGACTGCCGAAGATCGGCGTCCACAGCAGCAGGATGTCCGTCAGCGCCCGCCCGGGGCCCGCCTTGCGGATCAGCTTGAGCCCGATCCACAGCGCCGGAAGGCCGATGCCCACGTACCAGTACCCCGCGAACTTCTGCCCCGCGATCCCGCCCACGAACCACCGGCTCGTGTTCATCAGCCAGATCGTCAGCGCCGGGAGCTCGACGCCGAAGTCCTTGAAGATCTCCTCGAACTTCGGGATGATGAAGATCATGATGCCGCTGAGGATCACCAGCGCGACCATCACGACCACCACCGGGTAGACCATCGCACCCTTGATCCGGCGCTTGAGCTTCTCGCTCTTCTCCATGAACTCCGCCAGGCGCTGCAGGATGATGTCAAGCACGCCGCCGATCTCGCCCGCGTTGACCATCTTCACGTACAGCTTGTTGAACGCCTTGGGGTGCTTGCCCATCGACTCGCTCAGCGAGCTGCCGCCCTCGACCTCCTCGACCACACCCTGGAGTGTGTTCTTCATCAGGCCCGGCTTCTGCTGCTGCTCGAGGATCTGCAGCGACCGCAGCAGCGGCAGGCCCGCGTCCTGCAGCGTCGAGAGCTGACGCGTGAACAGGGTCAGGTGCTTGGCCTTGATCTTCCCGATCGAGAAGCCCCCGCCCTTCTTCTTCTTTCTCTTCTTTGCCGCGGCCTCGCCCGCCTCCGCCCCGCCCTTCTTGGCCTTCTGCGGGCGCACCGACGTCGGGAAGTATCCCTGGCTCTTGATCCGCTGGATCGCGTCCTCGCTCGAGCCGGCCTCGATCGTGCCCTTCTGGGCCTTGCCAGCCGCGTTCAACGCCTCGTAGACATACGTCGCCATCGCTTACCCTCGGTCTATTGCCAGGAACCGCGCCCCTTCGGGCGGGATTAGTCCTCGGCGATCGTCTCGCGCACGACCTCGTCGATCGTCGTCTGACCCTCGTAGATCGCCATCAGCCCGCTCTCACGCAGCGAACGCATCCCGCGACGCCGCGCAAAGTCGCGCAGCGCCGACGTGGACGCCTCTTTCATCACCAGCTCGCGCATCGAGTCGTCCATCCCCATGATCTCGAACAGCGCCATCCGGCCCTTGTAGCCCGAGCCGTTGCAGGCCTCGCAGCCCGTGCCCCGCTGGAATGTCTGCCCCCGAACGTCGTCGGGCAGCAGGTCGAGCTCCATCAGCTCCTCCTCCGCCGGCTCGTACCGCTCCTTGCACTTCTTGCAGATCGTCCGGACCAGCCGCTGCGCAACCACGCCCTCGATCGTCGCCGTCAGCAGGAACGGCTCCAGCCCCAGATCCACCAGACGGATGATCGAGCTGGGCGCGTCGTTCGTGTGCAGCGTGCTCATCACCAGGTGGCCCGTCAGCGACGCCTGAACCGCGATCTGCGCGGTCTCAAGGTCACGGATCTCACCCACCAGGATCACGTCCGGGTCCTGACGCAGGAACGAACGCAGGCACTTGGCGAACGTCAGACCCACGTCCGTGTTGATCTGACACTGGCACAGCCCGTCGATGTCGTACTCGACCGGATCCTCGGCCGTCAGGATCTTTGTCTCGATGTCATTGAGCTCCGCCAGCGCCGCGTACAGCGTCGTCGTCTTGCCCGAACCCGTCGGACCCGTGACCACGACGATCCCGTTGGGCCTCTTGATCAGCGCCCGGAATCGCTCCAGGTCGTCGTCGCGGAACCCCACCCGGTCCAGGCTCAGCTCGACGTTGCCACGGTCCAGAATCCGCATCACGACGCTCTCGCCGTAGATCGTCGGCAGCACCGCCACACGAAGGTCCACCGGGTTGCCGCTCACCGTCAGCTCGATGCGACCGTCCTGCGGCAGGCGCCGCTCGGCGATGTCCAGATTCGCCATGACCTTCACCCGGCTCACGATCGCCGAGCCCAGGTGCTGCGGCGGGGGCACCATCTCGTACAGCACGCCGTCGATCCGGTACCGCATCTTGAACTCGGTCTCGAACGGCTCGAAGTGCACGTCCGACGCCCGGTCCCGGATCGCCTGCAGCAGCACCAGGTTCAGCAGCTTGATAACCTGGTTGTCCTCCGCGGCCTCCATGACCGCGTCCAGGTCGAGCGACTGCCCCCGATCGGTCAGCCCCTCGAACTTCCCGTCCGACGCCAACGCGCTGACGACATCGACCACGGACTCCTGCTTGGAGTAGTGCTTGGCGAGCACCGCGTCGATCGCCGCCGCGTCCGCCACCACCGCCTTGACGTCAAAGTTCATCAGCAGGCGGAGGTCGTCCACCGCCTGGAAGTTGTCCGGGCTCTTCAGGGCGACCGTCAGCTTCCGCCCCTTCGGGCTGTACTCGATGGGCACCACCTGGTACGCCTGCGCGTTCTCGGACGGGATCGCCGCGATCGTCTCCTCGTCCAGTTCCATCTTCGTCAGATCGACAAAGGCCATCCCCGCCTGCCCGGCCAGCGCCTCATCGACGTTCCGCTGCGAGCAGTACCCCAGCTCGACGAGCAGCTGCCCGATGGGCACCTTCCGCGTCTTCTGGATGCCCAACGCCTCGTGCACCTGCTCGCGGGTCACCACGCCCATCTTCGTGAGCGCTCGACCCAGCTTGCGTCCCTTGAGTTCTGAAGGATCAATCGCCATCAAAGCATCACCTCCGCCCAGCGCCCCACCTTGGCCAGCGCCAGCGTCCAATCAATCTTCGCGGATGAACCACACCCAGATCGGGTCTTCAACCCGAATTGACCGCGAATAATCGTTTCGCCACATGGATACTAGATCAAACAAGCGGCGTACTCGCTCCGGCTTCCGGAGCAATATACCCGTCCATTACCCGATCAGTCGGCATCCTCGCCTGTGTCCTCGAGCTCAGGACGACTCAAAGTGCCGCCTGCGGAATGCACCTTATTGGACAGGTCAGTCGGATTTTTGGACTTATCGATCATCTCTTCAGCCGCGATCATGCCCTTGGAATACAGCGACCAGAGATGATCGTCGAGCAACTGCATGCCGTACCGCTTGCCCGTCTGGATCGCCGAATCGATGCGGAAGCTCTTGTTGTCGCGGATGAGGTTCGCGATCGCCGGGGTGATCACCAGGAACTCGTAGGCCGCGACCATTCCCTTGGTGTCCACCCGCCCCAGGAGCACTTGGGAGAGAACCGAGATCAGGGCGGTCGAGAGCTGCACACGGATCTGGTTCTGCTGGCTGACTGGGAACGCGTCCACCAGACGGTCGATCGTCTTGGCGGCGCCCGTGGTATGGAGCGTCCCGAACACAAGGTGACCGGTTTCCGCGGCCCGGACCGCCGCCTCGATCGTCTCGAGGTCACGCATCTCGCCCACAAGGATCACGTCCGGGTCCTGGCGGAGGGCCCGCCTCAGGGCCTCGGCGAAGCTGGGCACGTCATTGCCCACCTCGCGCTGGTTCACGATCGACTTCTTGTGCTCGTGGTAGTACTCGATCGGGTCTTCCATCGTGTCGATGTGCCGATCCATGTACGTGTTCACGTACTCGATCATGGTCGCCAGCGAGGTCGTCTTGCCCGACCCCGTCGGCCCCGTCACCAGGAACAGCCCGCGAGGCCTGCGGACCAGGTCGCGGCACATCTCGGGCAGGCCGATCTGCTCGAACGTCAGCAGGCGGTTGGGGATCTGGCGGAGGACGATCGCGATGTCGCCGCGCTGGCGGAAGACGGACACACGGAAGCGGGCGGCGTCGCCGTAGGCGAAACCAAAGTCCGTGCCGCCCTCCTCCTGGAGTTCCTGCTGATTCCGCTCGGGGGTGATCGACTTCATGAGCCCGACCATGTCGTCGGACTCGAGAACCTTGGTCTGAAGGTTGCGCAGCCCGCCGTGCAGGCGGATGGTCGGCTGACGCCCCACCGTCAGGTGGAGGTCGCTCGCGCCCGTCCGCACAACGGTGTCAAGCAGGCGATCGATCTGCATCGTCGACATCTGAGGGTTCCTCTTCTGCGTCCCTACGCGGTGGACTGATCGTCGGCGACCTGGCTCACTCGGGCGATCTCGTCCGCCGTCGTCACCCCGTTGATCACCTTGATCCGCCCGTCACTGACCAGCGGCCTCATGCCCGCGGCCAGCGCCGCCTTGCGAAGATCCGAGACCGGCGCCAGGTTGAACGCGAGCTCCCGGATCGTGTTGTTCATCAGCATCATCTCGAAGATGGCCTTCCGCCCCTTGTACCCGCTGGGCGACTCGCTGCTGGACACCGCCTTGTACACCCGCCCGAGCGCCTCCTCCACCGTCAGCCCGATCAGGTTCAGGTACTTCGGGTCCAGGTCTTCCTTCTCCGCGAGCTGCTTGTTCTTCGCCAGCACGCGGATGAGCCGCTGGGCCATGACCGCCTGGATCGACGACGCGACCAGGAACGGCTTGATGCCCATGTCGATCAGACGCGTGATCGCGCTGGGCGCGTCGTTGGTGTGCAGCGTGGAGAACACGAGGTGGCCCGTGAGCGCCGCCTGGATCGCGATCTCGCCGACCTCTTTATCGCGGATCTCACCCACCAGGATAATGTTGGGCGCCTGACGCAGCATCGAGCGGAGAATCGCCGGGAATGTCAGCCCGATGCTCTCACGCACCTGGCACTGGTTGATGCCCTCGAAGTTGTACTCGACCGGGTCCTCGGCCGTAATGATCTTGCGGTCCGGACGGTTGAGCACGTCCAGCGCCGAGTACAGCGTCGTCGTCTTGCCCGAGCCCGTCGGACCCGTGACCAGGAAGATCCCGTTGGGGCGACGGATGATCTTGTTGAACACGTCCAGGTTGTCCTGCTCGAACCCGAGGTTTGCAAGACCGATCCGCACCGCGTCCGGACGCAGGATACGCAGCACCACCGATTCCCCGTGGTACGCCGGGCAGGCCGAGACGCGGAAGTCGATCTGCGTGCCGTCAACCGAGATCTTGATGCGCCCGTCCTGCGGGACGCGCCGCTCGGCGATGTTCATCCCCGCCATCAGCTTGAACCGACTCAGCATCGAGTTTTGCATCCGCTTGGGCAGGTTGTCCCGCTCCATGCACACGCCGTCCACCCGGTACCGCAGACGCACCCGGTCGGCCATCGGCTCAAGGTGGATATCGCTCGTACGCATCCGCACGGCCTCGTCCAGGATCCGGTTGCACAGCTTCACGATCGGGGAGTCCTCGCTCGCCACGTCGATCGAGCGGTCCATCGAGCGGTCCACCGAGCGGTCGATCGTCCGGTCGATCGAGTCGGTCACCAGCGACTCGTCCGCCCCCACCATCTTCGGTTTCGTCGCGACCTCGCCCTCGATGAACTGCTTGATCTGCCCCCGGCTGGCCAGCCTCGGCTCGATCTCCTTGTTCAGGCGGAACCGCAGGTTGTCCATCAGTTCCAGATCCATCGGGTCGTGGATCAGCAGCTGCATCTTCCCGCCCGACTCGCCCATCGGCAGGACCAGGTACTTCTTGATGAGCTGCTCGTCGATCGCGGTCTTGTCGATCTTCTCGCCCACGCCCGCGGCGCCGAGATCGACAAACTCCAGCCCGAACTGCTCCGCCAGCGCCTTGGCCACGTGCTCTTCCGTGCACGCCCCGGACTCGACGAGCACCTCGCCAATCCGCTTGCCGCTGGCCTTTCCATCCTTTGCAGCCCGGTCGGCCTGGTCTTCGCTGACCACGCCCCATTCCGCGAGGATCTTCCCAAGCTTCTTGCGAGAACGTGCCATCGCTGCCTGCAATCCTCTCTTACAGCGCCCCGGGGTCGATCCCCGCCGGCGGCGTTATCGCGGCCCCCGCCCGGGCGGGAACTATAGCGACCCGACCTGTCCCATATGGATTCCGAACGACCCCAACGCGGGGCTCATTCCTCCCATGAAGACCGATGAGCCGCCGTGTGCGCAGAGCCCGGACATCCATCATACGTCCCCGCCCGAGGTCCTGATCCCTCCGAGCGCCGTGCTCATACGATCCCCCGTGACCCCGAACGACCGCCCCAAGCTGCTCATCACCGCCGGCCCCACCCACGAGCCGATCGACGCCGTCCGCTTTCTTGGCAACCGCTCCTCGGGCACGCTCGGCATCGCGCTGGCCCAGGACGCCGCCGCCCGGGGCTGGCCCACCACCCTCCTGCTCGGCCCCACCCCCGCAAGCCCCGACCACCCCGACATCCGCCTGCTCCGGTTCACCACCACCGCGGACCTCGAATCGTTGCTCCGAGACCACGCCCCCGCGTGCGACGCCCTGATCATGGCCGCCGCCGTCGCGGACTTCCGCCCGCCCAAACCAGCCGACACCCGGTCCAAGATCAACCGGGGCGATGGCCCCATGACCCTCCACCTCGATCCCACCCCCGACCTGATCTCGGGCGCCAGCAAGCTCAAACGCCCCGGGCAGCTCTTCGTCGGGTTCGCGCTCGAGCCCCGGGCGTCAATGCTCGACGCGGCCCGGGGCAAGCTTGAACGCAAGGGTCTGGACCTGATCGTCGCCAATCCGCTCGAGACAATGGACGCGCCCGATATCGAGGCAACGATCCTCTCGAGGCGCACGCCGGGCGCTGAGATCCAGTCGCGTTCCTACCCACCCATGCCCAAGCCGGCGTTCGCCCGCGAGCTGATCGACACGATCGCCCGCCTTCTCTGAGTGAGACCACCTTGAACCGACGACCGCCACGCGACGACCGACCCCAGGGCCCCAGGGGTGATCGCTCCCCGGGCGCCCGCCCGCCGCGTTCCGGCCCGCCCAGATCCGCCCCACCCAGATCCGGGCCGCCCCGTTCGGGCCCACCCCGCTCCGGACCCCCGATGTCCGCCCCGCCCGGGCCCCGACCCACCGGGCAGGGCGCCATGCGACCGCGCCCGGGCGGGAGCGGCGCGCCGCTGCCCCCGGGCGTCGGGCTCGTCTTCGAGGACTCGGGCCTGCTCGTGCTCGACAAGCCCGCGGGGCTGCCCGTCCGGCGCGTGGGCAAGGGCACGTCGCTGACGGACATCGCCAGTGCGTACCTCCGCCTGGCCCGCCCCGACGGGCGCGCCCTCGTCGTGCACGAGATCGATAAGGAAGCCTCGGGCGTCGTCGCCTTCGCCAAGCACCCGCGCGCCGCGGGGCTCCTCAAGGACTCGCTCAACGCAATCCGAGGCGACCGCAGCTATCTCGCGCTCGTCGAGGGCGCGCCCCAGACCCCCGAGGGCTCGATCCAGAGCCACCTGCACCGCAGCGCGCGGGGCGTGATCGAGAGCGTTCCCGCCAGCGAGAACCCGCAGGTCTCGATGTCGCACCGCAAGCCCGCCGTCACGCACTACCGCACCCAGCACACGGGGGAGGGGCTGGCGCTGCTCCGCGTGCGCGCGGAGACCGACTTCACGGGCCAGGTCCGCGCGCACCTGAGCGAGCGGGGCCTGCCGATCGTCGGCGACAAGGCCTACCGCTCGACCCGGCGCGAGATCCCACGCGTCTGCCTGCACCTCGAAGAGCTCTCCTTCCGCCACCCGGGCACGGAGAAGACCATCCGCCTGCGGGCGCCCGCGCCCGCCGAGTTCTGGAGCATGCTCGGCGCCAAACCCCCCGCCACCGCCAGGCCCGCCGACACCCGGGGCGACGTCACGACCACGCGGGTCACCGACGCCGAGGGGCGCCCCGCCGGGCGCGCCGGCTGGGAGCACGTCGCCCCGTGGTACGCCTCGTTCGTCTCGACCGGAAAGTCCGACCATCACGCCATGACCGTCCTGCCCGGCGCCGCACGCCTCCTCGACCTTCAGCCCGGCTCCCGCCTCCTCGACGTCGGCTGTGGCGAGGGCGTGTTTGAGCGCTGGCTCGCCCAGAACAAGCCCGGCGCGCAGATCACCGGCGTGGACGCCTCAGAAGGGCTCATCGAGCGCGCCAACGCGTCGGCGCCGCCCGGATCCACGTTCCTCACCGGCGACGCTCGCACCCTCGATCAACTCGCCCTGGAGCCCGCGAGCTTCGACGCCTGCGTCAGCGTCCTCGCGCTGATGAACATCGACCCGCTCGACGACGTCCTCCGCGGCGTCGCCTCGCTTGTGCGCCCGGGCGGCTCGTTCGTCGGTGTCATCCTCCACCCCGCGTTCCGCTCGCCGGGAATCTCACACTGGGGATGGACGACCTCGTCCGAGGACGCGCAGCGCACGCAGTTCCGCCGCATCGACGCCTACCTGTCGGAGCGTCCCAGCGAGATCGTGATGAACCCGGGCGCCGTCGCCGGCGGCGAGGACCCCGTCACCACGACCACCCATCACCGCCCGATCGGGCGGTACGCCGAGGCCCTCGGCGCGGCGGGCTTCACGCTCGAATCCCTCGAGGAATGGGCCAGCGCCCGCACCAGCGAGCCGGGTCCCCGGGCCGACGAGGAGAACCGCGCCCGCGCGGAGTTCCCCATGTTCCTGGCGTTCCGTGCGCGACGCATCGCAGAAACCCGCCCCGAGCCCGCCCCAACCGGCTAAACTCCGGGTGTCGCGGGCGTAGCTCAATGGTAGAGCGTCAGCCTTCCAAGCTGAATGTTGACGGTTCGAGTCCGTTCGCCCGCTTTGACCAAGACGGCCCGCGAGGGCCGTCTTTCTTGCGCGTGATCATGAACGACCGGTTGCGCCCCATCCCACGTACGCCCGAGCTTCCATACGCCCAGGCCCCCGCCTGATGGCTCGTTCGTTCGGCGCTCGTCAGGCGTTGCGCCTTTGCGTCGGACGTGTGAGACCGGTCGTCGGCAAGGAGGCCGACGATGTCGAAGAAGACGCGGACGGGCCGGGGCGTGGACGGGCGTCCCGACAGTCGATACGGGCTGACCGACGACGCGTGGGAGCGGATCGAACCGCTGCTTCCGCGTCGGGACCCGGCTCCCGATGGAACGATCACCAAACGACGCTCAACGGTGACCTGCCTTCCCAGAGACGCCCACACCGCCGCATAGTCGCATAGCGAGTGGGCCAGGTTCTCGTTGGCAGGTCACCGATCACGGCCCGCCCGCTCAGTCCACGAGGGAGCGGAGTTCCCACTTCCCGCTGTCATCTACGCCCGCCTCCCGGCAGATGTCCGCCAGCGCCTCCGCATGGTCGCGCGCCGCATCGCCCCCCGCCTGCCCCGCAGCGAGCCGGTCGTAGGTGGCAACCAGCATCGCCATCGCTTCGTCCACCTGCCCGAGCCGAACCATCGCCCGTCCCATCGTCCGCTCCCCCCCAAGCGCCAGCGACGAATCCGGCCCCAGCCGGTCTCGCGCCTGCCGGCGCACGTCTTCCGCCTCTGTGATCGCCTCCTCGACCCGCCCCGCATCGAGCAGATACCTCGCCCGGTTCCCACGCAGAGCGAGCACATTCGGGTGCTCCCCCTGCCCGAGCGATTCGAAGATCTCCAGCGACTCGTCCGCCCACTGAATCGCCGCCTCGGGCTCGCCGCGCGCATGGGCCAGCTTGCCCAGCGAGTTGAGCACCGTCGCCGTTCGCAGGTGCTGGTGCCCGAAGACCGACTCGATGATCTCCAGCGACTCGCCGAGCATCGCCCCCGCCTCGTCGTAACGCTCCAGGTCGGTGCTCAGGTCACCCAGCGTGAACAGCGACACCCCGAGGCTCGGGTGCCCGGGAGGCAGCACCCGCCGCTTGATCCCGATCACCCGCGCGAGCATCGCGCCCGCCTCCTCACGCCGCCCCAACCTCGACCAGGTCCCCGCCAGATTGTTCATCGTCGCCAGCGTCCGTGGGTGCTCCTCGCCCGGGTCGATCAGCTGACTCTCCAGCACCCGCTCGAACAGCGCGCTCGCCCGCTCCCGATCGCCGACACGGTTCAGCGCCGCCGCCAGGTTGTTCGTTGTCAGCAGCGTGTTCTCGTGATCCGCGCCGAGCACCCGCGTGCGAGCCTCAAGCAGCGGCTCGAGCACCGAGACCGCGTCGTCACTCCGACCGAGCTGCTGGTAGAGATACCCGAGCGAACCCAGCGAGGAGAGCGTGTGCTCGTCCTCGTCGCCGTACTCCTGACGCCGGATCGTGAGGATCCGCTCACTCTCGCCGACCGCCTCGCCAAACCGGTTGGTCTCGATCAGCACCGACACCACGTTCGATCGGCTGATCAGCGTCATCTGGGCGGTCGCCCCGAGCCCGTCCTCCGCGACGCGCGCCGCTTCCCGGAAGCTCGCCTCCGCCTCGTCGAACGACCCGATCGAGAGGTACGACTTCCCGATCATGTTGTGCATCTCCGCCGCGGCCCCGGGCTGATCGCCCAGCTCCGCCCCGACGCGATCACCAGCGCCCGCCAGGATCGACCGCAGCAGCGTCGTGTCCTGCCCCCGCGCCTCCGCGGGATCGACCCCCGCGAAGATGCTCTGCGCGAACACCGCCATCGCCTCACTCTTGACCAGCGCCGCGTCCGCTCGCTGGCGGGCCTCGCGCTCGCGCAGCCCAAACCACACGCCCCCCACCGCCAGCAGCACCACCGCCGCCGCCGCAACCCCGACCCCGATCATCGGCGCCCGGTGCCGGCGCACAAACTTCGACACGTGGTACGCCCGGCTCGGCGGCCCCGCCTCCACCGGCTCGTGCCGCAGGTACCGCTCCACATCGCTCGCCAGCGCGTACGCCGTGGGGTACCGCCTCGACCGGTCCTTCTCGATCGCCCGCAGCACGATCCAGTCCAGGTCGCCGCGCAGGCTCCGCGCCAGCCTCTTCGGATCGACCCGGCGCCTCTGCCCCACCTCGTCGCCAGCGTCCCCCAGCCTCGAGACCCGCGACGATGGACGCGCGGGCTGGACCTCACGGATCAGCCGCTCCAGCTCGGACGGCGCCGCGTCCGACAGCAGCTCCGCTCCGAACATCGCCGAGCCCGTCAGCAGCTCGTACAGGATCACCCCCAGGCTGTACACGTCCGCCCGCGTGTCCACGTCGCTCTGGTCGATCGACGCCTGCTCGGGCGCCATGTACTGCGGCGTGCCCACGATCTGCGTCGCGTGCGTCATCACGCTCTGCCCCGCGTCACCGCCCCGGACCGCCTTGGCGATCCCGAAATCGATCACCTTCGGGCTCAGCGCCCCGTCCACCTCGCTCACCAGCACGTTGCTGGGCTTGAGATCCCGGTGCACCACGCCCTTGGCGTGCGCGTGCTGCACCGCGTGACACACCCGCACGAACAGCGCCAACCGCTCCCGAACAGACAACCGCTTCCGGTCGGTCCCCCGCGTGATCGACTCACCGGGCACGTACTCCATCGCAAAGTACGGGCGCCCGCCCACCGTCCCCGCGTCGTACACCTTCGCGATCGCGGGGTGGTTCATCACCGCCAGCGACTGCCGCTCGGCGCGGAAGCGCCTGATCACCTGGCGCGTGTCCATCCCCGCCTTGATGACCTTGAGCGCGACCTCACGGCGCACGGGCTCGTCCTGGCGGGCCAGATAGACCGTCCCGAACCCGCCTTCGCCCAGCTCGCGCACCAGCGTGTACGCCCCGACCACCGAACCCACACCCAGCCCAGACTCGACTGAGTCAACGCCCGTCATGAACCCGCCCGCGCTCGCCTCGGCCCGCAGCAGACCCTCCACGTCCCGACGTAGCGCCGCATCGCCCGCGCACGCCTGTTCAACGAACGCCTCGCGCTGGGCGCCCTCCAGATCCAGGGCCCCAAGGAAGATCTCTTTCGCCGTGCTCACGCCTCATCCCCGAGCGCCCGCGCCAGCCACGCCCGCGCGTACGCCCACTCGCGCTGCACCGTCCGGGCCGAGATCCCGAGCATCTCGCCCGCCTGCTCCACGCTCAGCCCCGCGAAGAACCGGAGCTGCACGATCTCGTACGCCCGCGGGTCCTCCGCCTCCAGCCTCGTCAACGCCTCGTCGAGCGCCATCACCATCGCCGGGTCGTGCTCCTGCGCCAAGTCCACCACGCTCAGGGGCAGCCGCTCCCGTTTGACCCCCCCACGCTTCTCGGCGCCGCGCTTGCGCGCGTGATCGATCAGGATCCGGCGCATCGCCTCGCCCGCCGTCCGGAAGAAGTGCGCCCGGTCCTCAAAGTCAATCCGCCCGGGACCGAGCAGTCGGGCGCACGCCTCGTGCACCAGCGCCGTCGCCTGCAGCGTGTGCCCCGCCCGCTCATCACGCATCCGCCGGGACGCGATCATCCGCAGCTCGTCGTACACCAACGGCGCCAGCTCCGCCGCCGACCCCGGGGAGCGCGACGCCTCCCGCAGAATCCGAGTGACCTCGCCTCTCGCGTCCCTGTTCGGACTCTGGTCCCCTGGCTCATCCATCGTCGCGCGTCAGTGTACCGAGGACCGGACTTCCAGAGCACCGCCGTGTCCCCCGAGCGATCCGCCCTCCTATTCAGGCCAAAATCGGCTCAATCATTTCTTTCTCGCATTCTCTGTCACCCCCCGGGGCTCCGCTGCGCCTCTCTCCGGCGGGATCCGTTCCCGCCCAGTAACCACGAGCACCCCCAAGGAGCGCCCCATGTGCAACGCCTGCAAGTCGATCCCGTCCCCCACCGATGACCGCGTCAACGAGGTCGCGATGCGCCTCCTGACAACTATCAACGAGGCGGGCCTCGCCCTCATGATCTCGCTCGGACACCGCGCGGGCCTCTTCGACGCGATGGCCGCCTCGCCCAATGTCCGCAGTGACCAGCTCGCCAAGAGCGCCGCCCTCAACGAGCGCTACGTCCGCGAGTGGCTGGGCGCGATGGTCACCGCCGACGTCGTCCTCTACGACCCCCAGGACCAGACCTACACCCTCGACCCCGCGTACGCGATGGTCCTGCCCAAGGGAGCCGAGGCCAACATGTCCGCGATGTTCCAGTTCGTCCCCGTGCTCGCGGGCGTCGAGACCGAGCTGGTCAATGTCTTCAAGCACGGCGGGGGCGTCCCCTACGAGAGCTTCGAGCGCTTCCACGAGGTCATGGCCGACATGAGCGACAACACCGTGGTCTCGCTGCTCACCGAGACCATCCTGCCCTTCGCCACCGGCATGAACGGCAAGCTCGAGGCCGGCATCGACGTTCTCGACGCCGGCTGCGGCCGCGGGCACGCCCTGTGCGCCATGGCCAAGGCCTACCCCAACAGCCGATTCACCGGCTACGACCTGTGCCATGACACCATAGAGGCCGCCAACGCGACCGCCAAGGCGCAGGGCCTGACCAACATCCGCTTCGAGCGCAACGACCTGACTTCGCTGGGCGCCGACGCCGACTTCGACCTGGTCACCGCCTTCGACATCGTCCACGATCAGCGTGACCCGGTCGCCGTGCTCGACAACCTGCACACCGCGCTGCGCCCCGGGGGCACGTTCCTCATGCAGGACATCCGCGCCTCGAGCAAGCTCGAGAACAACCTCGACCACCCCATCGGCCCCTTCCTTTACACCATCTCCACCATGCACTGCATGACCGTCTCCCTCGCCCAGAACGGCGCGGGTCTCGGAACCGTCTGGGGCGAGGAGCTCGCTGTCGAAATGCTGGGCGCCGCGGGCTTCCAGAACGTGGTTGTCAACCAGCTCCCGCACGACATCATGAACAACTGGTACGTGATGAACCGCGCCTGACCGCGACCCCAGCCAACCACTCACGGACGCCCGGGCCACCCCGGGCGTCCGCTGTTTTTCGACCTAGACAACGCTCCGATCCGGTTCCCGCGTGCGTCTGAACGCCGCTTTCCGCTAGACTCCCCGTTGCGGCGTTCCCGACCCGAACGCCCGGAGGCCCGAGCATGAGCACCCCCATCGCCGAGCACGTCATCGCCGGCGCCCGTGTCCGCGACACCAGCGCCAGCACCCAACCCGTCATCAACCCGGCCACGGGCCAGCCCGTCGCCCTCACCCCGATGAGCAGCGCCGAGATGGCCGATCGGGCCGTGGCCGCCGCCAGCGCCGCCTTCCCCGCTTGGTCCGAGACCCCCGTGGGCGACCGCGTCCAGTGCCTCTTCCGATACAAGCAGATCCTCGAGGACAACATCAACGACATCGCCGATGTCGTCGTGCAGGAGCACGGCAAGACCAAAGCCGAGGCCATCGGCTCGCTCCGGCGCGGCATCGATTGCGTCGAGTTCGCCACCGCCGCCCCCGTCCTCATGATGGGCCGCACCCTCCCCCAGATCGCCGTCTCCACCTCCTTCTGCCGCACGGAAGACGAAGGCGGCGTCGGCGTCGATTCCCAGGTCGATCGAGTCCCCCTGGGCGTGTGCGCCGGCATCACCCCCTTCAACTTCCCCGTCATGGTCCCGATGTGGATGTGGCCCATGGCCGTCGCCTGCGGCAACACCTTCATCCTCAAGCCCTCCGAGCTCGACCCGCTCTCCACCATCCGCGAGATCGAACTCGCCAAAGACGCCGGCTTCCCCGACGGCGTGCTCAACCTCGTCCACGGCGGGCCCGACGTCGCCAACCGGCTCATCACCCACCCGGACGTCAAAGCCGTCTCCTTCGTGGGCTCCACCAAGGTCGGCGAGCACGTCTACAAAACCGCCACCGCCGCGGGCAAGCGCGCCCAGTGCATGTGCGGCGCCAAGAACTTCTCCATCATCATGCCCGACGCCAACCGCAGCGCCGCCGTCGACGGTGTCCTCGGCTCCGCGTTCGGAAACACCGGGCAGCGCTGCCTCGCCGGATCCGCCGTCGTCTGCGTGGGCGACAGCGCCGAATGGTTCGTCCCCGCGCTCGTCGAGACCTCCCGCTCGATCAAGGTCGGCCCGGGCGATCAGCCGGGCGTGAACATGGGCCCGCTCGTCAGCGAGGCCGCCAAGACAAGAGTCCTTGGCTACATCGACGCGGGCGTCCGCGAGGGCGCCACCCTCATGCTCGACGGGCGCGAGGGCGAGCTCCCCTCAACAGGCTGCTTTGTCGGCCCCACCATCTTCGACCGAGTCACGCCCGCCATGACCATCGCCCGCGAGGAGATCTTCGGCCCCGTCCTCTCCGTTCTGCGGGCCGACTCGCTCGATCAAGCCATCGACGACATCAACCAGTCCGAGTACGGCAACATGGCCGTCATCTTCACCGACTCCGGGCACGCCGCCCGCAAGTTCCAGCGCACCGTCAAGGCGGGAATGGCCGGCGTCAACGTCGGTGTCCCCGCCCCCATGGCCGTCTTCCCCTTTGCCGGCTGGAAGAAATCCTTCTTCGGCGATCTCCACGCCAACGGCGAGGACGCCATGCGCTTCTACACCGAGTCCCGCGTCCTCGTCACCCGCTGGCTCTGACCCAATCGGGCCTCACGCCATCTCTCGCCCTCAACCGATGCTCACCGTCTCAAGGAGTCGTCCATGCCCCGAGTGACCCGCGCCGCGCTGATCCAGGCCTCCAACCCCGTCCCGGGCGATCAGAGCCTGACCAAGATCAAGGACGCGATGATCGAGAAGCACATCGCCCTCATCGCCCAGGCCGCCGACAAGGGCGCCCAGGTCTGCTGCCTCCAGGAAATCTTCTACGGGCCATATTTTTGCGCCGAGCAAGACACCCGCTGGTACGACCTCGCCGAGCCCATCCCCGACGGCCCCACCGTCAAGCTCATGCAGGACCTGGCCAAGAAGCACGCCATGGTCATGGTCGTGCCTATCTACGAGGTGGACATGACCGGCGTGTACTACAACACCGCCGCCGTCATCGACGAGACCGGCGAGTTCCTGGGCATGTACCGCAAGCACCACATCCCCCACTGCCACCCCGGCTTCTGGGAGAAGTTCTACTTCAAACCCGGCAACCTCGGCTACCCCGTCTTCGACACCCGCTTCGGCAAGATCGGCGTCTACATCTGCTACGACCGCCACTTCCCCGAGGGCGCTCGCGAGCTGGGCCTGGGCGGCGCCGAGATCGTCTTCAACCCCAGCGCCACCGTCGCGGGCCTGTCGGAGTACCTCTGGAAACTCGAGCAGCCCGCCCACGCCGTCGCCAACCAGTACTACGTCGGCGCCATCAACCGCGTAGGAACCGAGGCCCCCTGGAACATCGGCGAGTTCTACGGCCAGTCCTACTTCGCCGACCCCCGAGGCAAGATCATCGCCGAGGGCTCCCGCGACCAGGACGAGGTCGTCGTCGCGGACCTCGACCTGGACATGATCCGGGAGGTCCGAAACGTCTGGCAGTTCTACCGCGACCGCCGCCCTGAGAGCTACGACCAGATCGCGGCGTTCTAGGACAGTTCACCGCAGAGGCGCAGAGGATCAGAGTGGAAGACGGGGTGCAGACAACTGGGGCGGAGACGGAAGCGGACCCATTGTCTGGGTCGGTGATCGGCGCGGCGATCGAAGTTCACAAGGCGCTCGGACCCGGCTTGCTCGAATCGGCGTATCAGGCCGCGCTCGAAGCCGAGCTTGAGTTCCAGTCGCTCCCATTCCAATCACAGGTCAGTTTGCCACTCGAGTGCCGGGGACGGACGCTCGACTGTGTGTACCGCCTCGACCTGATCGTCGCCGACCGTCTCATCGTCGAGATCAAGGCGATTGACTCACTCCAACCCATCCACGACGCCCAGCTTCTGACCTACCTCCGCCTCACCAACCTCCCAACAGGCCTCCTCCTCAACTTCAACACCCCATACCTCCGCAACGGCATCAAAAGAATCTCCCTCTCCCCCAAATGAATCCTCTCTGAGTCTCTGCGCCTCTGCGGTCAGTCTTCATGTCAAACCCCCTCTCCAACCCCGACCTCGCCCCCACCCCCGACGACCAACGCACATGGTCCATGTGGAACATCGCCGCACTCTGGGTCGGTATGGCCGTCTGCATCCCCACCTACACGCTCGCCGCCGGCATGATCTCACAGGGCATGAACTGGTGGCAGGCCGTGCTGACAGTCATGCTCGGAAACATCATCGTTCTTATTCCGATGATCCTCAATGGACACCCCGGAACGAAGTACGGCATCCCCTTCCCCGTCCTCGCCCGCGCCAGCTTCGGGACCCGCGGCGCCAACGTCCCCGCCATCGCCCGCGCCCTCGTCGCCTGCGGCTGGTTCGGCATCCAGACCTGGATCGGCGCCGCCGCCATCTACGCCATCATCTCCACCCTCGGCTGGATCACCGAAGACCCCGAGACCGCCCGCATCGCATGGCTGGGCATCAGCCCCTGGCAAGCCGCGTGCTTCGTCGCATTCTGGCTCGTGCACCTGGCGATCATCGTCACCGGCATCAACTCCATCAAGTGGCTCGAGACCTGGGCCGCGCCGTTCCTCATCGCCTCAGGAGTGGCGCTGCTCATCTGGGCGCTCATGAAGGTCAATCAGATCGGGAGCATCAGCGATCTTTTCAAAACGGAGTCCCGGTTCGAGAAACCCTCCGAGTTCTGGCGCATCTTTTTCCCGCAACTCACCGCCATGGTCGGCTTCTGGGCCACCCTCAGCCTGAACATCCCAGACTTCACACGCTACTGCCGCTCGCAGAAAAGCCAGACTCTCGGTCAGCTCATCGGCCTCCCGCCAACCATGACGCTCTTCTGTTTCATCGGAATCATCGTGACCGCCGCCACACTAGTCATCTTCGGCGAAGCAATCTGGGAGCCGGTCGAGCTCGTCCAGAAGCTCGGAGACCAATCCGGCGCACGCTGGGTCGTTGTGCTCGCCATGGGCGCCCTGCTGCTCGCGACACTCTCGACGAACCTTGCCGCCAACGTCGTCAGCCCCGCCAACGGATTCTCCAACATCGCCCCCAGGCTCATCAGCTTCCGCACCGGCGGCGTCATCACCTGCCTCATCGGCATCGCCATAATGCCCTGGCGCCTCTACAACGATCTCTCCGCCTATATCTTCACCTGGCTCATCGGATACTCCGCGCTGCTCGGCCCCATCGCCGGCATCATGCTCTGCGACTACTTCATCCTCCGCCGCACCCGCCTCGACCGCGACGCCCTCTACGACCCCGACGGCGCGCACAAGGGCGTCAACTGGCGGGCGATGATCGTCCTCGTCCTCAGCGTCCTACCCAACCTGCCCGGTTTCATCAACGCCGCGACCAACACCGCCGGCACACCCGAGGCCCACTTCCCCGCGATCTTCGACACCATCTACAGCTACGCCTGGTTCGTGGGCCTGCCCATCGCCGTCGTGCTGTACGCCATCCTGATGGCGGGCAAAGCCAAGCCCGCCCCAAGAGAAACCCCATGACCCAAGCGTCCAACCAACCCGCGAGCGCGATCACACTCCCCCCCTGTGCGCATACACCCCAGCCCTACACCGGCCCGTCCAAGGCCGACGTCCTGGCCGCGCGCGCAAAGCACGTCAACCCCGGCGTGCTGACGTACTACAAAAACCCCGTCATGATCGTCGAGGGACACATGCAGTACCTCTACGACGAGACCGGGCGGCGCTATCTCGATGGCTTCGCCGGCATCGTGACCGTCTCGGTCGGGCACTGCCACCCCAAGGTCATGGCCGCGACCAACGCCCAGAACAACACCCTCCAGCACACGACCACGATCTACCTGCACCCGGGCATCACCCGGTTCGCCGAGAAGCTCGCCGGCACCCTGCCCGGCGACCTCTCCGTCTGCTACTTCACCAACTCGGGCAGCGAGGCCAACGACCTGGCGATCATGATGGCCCGACTCGCGACGGGGAACCACGAGATCATCGCCCTGCGCAACTGCTACCACGGCATGTCCCCGTCGGCGATGGGCCTCACCGCCCAGAGCACCTGGAAGTACCCCGTCCCCCAGGGCTCGGGCATCCACCACGCCGTAAACCCGAACCAGTACCGCGGCCCCTGGGGCTACGACGACCCGCAGGCCGGCGCCAAGTACGCCGCCGACGTCGAGGACCTCATCCGCTCCGCAACCCCAGGCAGCGTCGCCGCCTTCATCGCCGAGCCCATCCAGGGCGTGGGCGGCTCGGTCGTCCTCCCCGACGGCTATCTCCCCAAGGTCTACGACACCGTCCGCAGCTTCGGCGGCCTGTGCATCGCCGACGAGGTCCAGACCGGCTTCGGCAGAACCGGCGACCACTTCTGGGGCTTCCAGGGCGCCCGCGTTACCCCCGACATCGTCACCATGGCCAAGGGCATCGGTAACGGCGCCCCCCTCGGGTGCGTCGTCACCACCCCCGCCATCGCGCAAACCCTCAAACAGCGCTGCCACTTCAACACCTACGGCGGCAACCCCGTCTCCATGGCCCAGGGGCTCGCCACCCTCAACGTCATCCTCGACGACAACATCCAGGCCAAGGCCAAGGACGTCGGCGGGCATCTCTTGAAGGGCCTCAAGTCGCTCGAGGCCAAGCACCCGCTCATCGGCGACGTCCGCGGCAAGGGCCTGATGCTCGGCGTCGAACTCGTCCAGGACCGAACCACCAAGGCGCCCGCGACCGCACAGTGCGCCGCGGTCTTCGAGCACGCCAAGGACCTGGGCGTGCTCGTGGGCAAGGGCGGGCTCTTCGGCAACGTCCTGCGTATCAAGCCCCCCATGTGCATCACCAAGGACGACTGCGACTTCATGGTCCACGTCCTCGACGCCGCCTTCACCCACGCCGCCAGCGCCTAGGAGCCCCTCATGCCCCTGCTCATCAAGGGCGGACGCGTCATCACCGCGACCGACGACGACCACCTCGACATCTACTGCCAGGGCGAGACCATCACCCGCCTCGAAGCCAACATCGACCCCGCCTCAGTCGATCCGGACTCCGAGGTCATCGACGCGACCGGCAGGCTCGTCTTCCCCGGTTTCATCGACCCGCACGTGCACATCCACCTCCCCTTCATGGGCACGCACGCCCGCGACGACTGGGCCAGCGCGAGCCGCGCCGCCCTCGCCGGGGGCACGACCACGCTCATCGAGATGATCTGCCCCGGCCCGGGCGACGAGCCCATGGCCGCGTTCGAGGACTGGCACGCCCGCGCAGCCGGGACCGCCAGCGTGGATTTCACCTTCCACATGGCCGTCGTCCGCTTCGACGACCTCGCCCAGAAACAACTCCGCCAGATCGTCTCCGACCACGGCATCGCCTCCTTCAAGGTCTTCCTCGCCTACAAGGGCGCCCTCGACCTGGGCGACGAAGACCTGTTCGGGTGTCTCCAGCTCGCCAAAGAACTCGGCGTCATCGTGACGGCGCACTGCGAGAACGCCGCCGCGATCGACGCCATGCAGGCCAAGCTCCTGTCTGAGGGCAAGACCGGACCCGAGCACCACGAGCCCAGCCGCCCCACCTGCGTCGAGACCGACGGCGTCACCCACCTGGCCACCCTCGCACAGCTCACCGGCGCTCACATCTACTGCGTGCATACGTCGTGTGACGAAGCGGTCAACGCCGCCCTCGCCGCCCGCCGGCGCGGCGTCAACATCTGGATCGAGGCCGTCGCCCCGCATCTGGTTCTGGACAAGACCTACGCCGAGCTCCCCGACTTCGAAGGCGCGAAGTACGTCATGAGCCCGCCGCTGCGCGACAAATGGAACCAGGCTCCGCTCTGGAACCAGCTCCGCGCCCGCGCCATCAGCACCATCGGCACCGACCACGCCCCCTTCGACTTCGAGACGCAGAAGAAAGCAATGGGACGCGACGCGTTCACCAAGATCCCCAACGGCATCCCCTCTGTCCAGGAACGCATCGACCTTATTCACACCTTCGGCGTCAAGGCCGGACGCCTGGGCTACCGCGCGTTCGTGGACGCCTGCTCAACCCAGGCCGCCCGCATCTTCGGGCTCTACCCGCGCAAGGGGACCATCCGCGTCGGCTCCGACGCCGACCTCGTCCTCTACAACCCCGACAAGAAGCACACACTGGCGCACACAACCAGCCACTCCAACGTGGACTACAACGCCTTCGAGGGCTGGGAGATGACCGGCAAGTCCGAACTCGTCACCGTCCGCGGCAAAGTCCAGGCCCGCGGCGGCCAGTTCGTGGGCGAAACCGGCACGGGCCAGCTGCTCCAGCGCACACCCACGCACTTCTGACCAAGGACCGGTGGGACAGGCGTCCCACCACCGTCACTCAGTCATCCTTGTTCGACACCAGCTTGTCGGACTGCTCGACGAACGAGTCGCCCTCCCACGCCGCGTCCTTGGTGACCATACCCGACTTGACCGCCTTCTCCGCGGCCTTGTGCTCCGCCTGACGGCGCACCAGGTCCGCGTGCGTCGTGAAATACCGCAGCGAGTGCCCGCGGAAGTCCTCGATCGTCTCAAACCCGTGCGAGTCCATGAACGCGCTCAGCTGCTCACACAGCGTGCTCGCCAGCTTGTACCCATGAATCATCACGCCCGTGCACACCTGCACCGTGCTGGCGCCCAGCAGGATGAACTGGGCCGCGTGCTCGCCGGTCTCCACGCCCCCGATGCCCGAGAGCGACCGGTCGTGATACTCGCCCTTGATCGGCAGCTCGTCGCCCTCGGGGATCGGCCGGCCCGAGCCCCCGCCGTACATCATCGTGCCCAGCTCCATCACCATCCGCAACGCGATCGGACGCACCGCCTTGCACGAGTACCCGCCGGGCACGGAGTACCCCTCGACCGTCGGCTCGGGGCGCAGCGTCTTGAGGTCCACGCCCATGACGCTCAGAATCGTGTTGATCGCCGCGATCCCCTCGCAGCCGGCCCGCAGCGCCGCCCGCGCGGGCTCCTCGATGTGCGTGATGTTGGGCGTCATCTTCGCCCAGACCGGGACCGTCGCGGCGCCGTTGACCCAGCCGCAGACCTCCTCGAGCAGCTCCGGGTCCTGCCCCATCGCCGCGCCCATCCGGCGCTCGGGCAGCCCGTGCGGGCACGAGAAGTTCAGCTCGAACGCGTCCACGCCGCACGCCTGGCAACGCTCGACCAGCTCGACCCACGCGTCCCTGTTGTACTCCTCCATGATCGAGGCGATGAGCGCGCCGTCGTGCCCCTTGTCCTTGATCGCCTTGAACTCGTCCTCCCACACCGTAAACGGGCGGTCGGAGATCAGCTCGATGTTCTGCCAGCCGATGACCTCGCGCGTCTGCGCCGCCCGCATCCGCGCGTACCGCGGCGCGACGTTCGTCACCTTCGACGCGTCCAGGCTCACCGTCTTGGCGATCACGCCCCCCCACCCCTCCTCGAACGCCTTGTTGATCACGTTCGCGTTCGTCCCGGGCGGGCCCGAACCGATCACGAATGGGTTGGGCATCTTCAGACCATCAACAGTCACGCTCAGATCAGCCATGCGGCTCACTCCGTTCTCTGGACCAAACCGCAAGTATACAGCAACCCCCGCGTCCGTTCAGCGCAGCGAAACACCCCGAACGCGGGCGCCCGGGGTGTGCTTGAGCCTGCGATCGATTGGCCCGCGTCTAGCGCCGATACGTGATCCGGGCCCGTGTCAGGTCGTACGGGCTCATCTCCACCGTCACCGTGTCGCCCGGCAGAATCCGGATGTAGTGCTTCCGCATCTTGCCCGAGACGTACCCGAGCACCTCGCTCTGCTGCTCGTTGGGCAGCCGCAGCTTGAACATGGCATTGGGCAACGCCTCAATGACCACCGCTTCCATCGTGAACTTGTCTTCCTGCTTGGCCATTCAGCCCCTTTCCGTGTCAATCACAAACCACCCGCCGTCGGCATGCCCTGCGGGGGCCCGGACCGAATGGACACCGAATGATACGCACGCGCTCGCCCCCGGGACGACCGAGCGTACGCGCCCCCTCGCCACACCCCGGTCCGTCCCGTCCCGGTTCAGATCGACGGATCGTCGTCGAAGCACCCCAGCCCGAACCGGATGAGGAACTCGATCACGTCGAAGAAGTCGATGACCCCATACGGCGGCGCCAGATCCACGTTCGGGTTCTCATCGCTAAACCTGGACAGGAAAATGAACAGGTCGTTTAGGTCGATGTCCCCGTCGGCGTCGTAGTCGCCCAGGCACGTCACCTGGGCGTAGTTCCCGCTCGGGTCGATCCCGAGCAGCGCGTTGAGCAGATCCAGCCGCCCGTGCCCGAACGACTCGTCAAACCCCGGCTCGCCCAGGTCCACCGCCGACAACTCCAGGATCTCCCGCACCTCATCGTTGGTCAGCTGCGGATACTCCCCCCAGATCACCGCCGCCGCCCCGGCCACGTGCGGCGCCGCGAACGAAGTCCCGGTCTCGAACGCATAGAGCTCACTCGGCTGGAACGGATTCGCGGTGGTCGCCAGCACTTTCACGCCGGGCGCCGAGACCGAGATCTCTGGCCCCGTCGTCGAGTTGCCCCACAACTCGTCCCGGTTGTTCGTTGCCGTAACCGCCATCACCTCAGGGAACGCCGCGGGATACAGCACGTCGATCAGCGGCGAGTTCCCCGATGACGCGACCAGCAGGCAACCGCTCATATGCGCGTACACCACCGCGTCACGAAGCGCCTCGACCCCGCCCAGCACATCCAGCGGCCAGCCAAAGCTCATGTTCAGGATGTCAGCGCCGTTATCCGCGGCCCACACCACGCCCGGCGCCGCGTCCGACGGGAACGCGATATTCAGGTCATTGAGCACCCGAACCGGCATGATCTTCGCGCCCCGCGTCACACCCGCCATCCCCAGCCCGTTGTCGTACACCGCGCTGATCACGCCCGACACGCGCGTCCCATGGTCGTTGAAGCCGTGCTGCCACGCGTCCATATCCCCATCGGAGAAGTTGGCGCCGTCCACCAGCTGCCCGATCAGGTCCGGGTGCGTGTCCGACACGCCCGCGTCGAGCACCGCGACAGTCACCTCCTCGGTCTCGCCGACGAGCATCCAGGAATACAAGGCGCCGATGTCCGCGTCCGGCACACCCGCGACGCCGCAGATCTCCTGGCCCGTGTTCTCCAACGCCCACTGCTGCCCGAACTCGGGATCGTTGACACCGAGCACAGGAATCGAGTCCGCGTCAGTCCAGTGAACTCTCCGCCGGATATCAAACCTGATGTACTCCACCAGGCTTTCGATACCGGACACGCCGATGTACGCCGTCTCGGTGCGATATGTGGGCTGCGACGGCAGCACGACGTAGTACCGGTCCAGCCCGATCTCGCGCGCCAACGCGGGGTTCCCGATCGTGCTCATGTCGAACAGCGCTTGCACACGCCGCGCGAAAAATCCTTCGAGCACGACTCGCGCCCGATCGCCGTCGCCCCCCGTCGGGCCCAGAACCTCGGCGACGCCCCCGACAACTCGGATCTCCGCGCCCGGTTTCAGTCGCACGATCAGACGGGCCGGCCCTCCGCCCTCGTCCCGCACAACCGCACCCGCAGTACTGTCCGTTTGGGGGGGTTCCCCGAGCGCAGGCGCCCATGTCAAGGCCAGCGTCACCATCGGCAGTATGCCGATCGTCACGCCAAGCACCCCAACCGCCCGCGCTTGCAGGAACCGCGCCATTGCTCTCTCTCCACGCTCCCCCGAAACCGAGCCTCCTCAGTTCCGAGTCTCAGAGCATATCAGTCGCCCAGCTGGGTTCACAGAAGGATCGTGCGAGTTTCGCGCGGGATCATCCTGCGGGTCTCCGAGGATCCAAAAATCCTCCGACCACACCCAAGATCTTGATCAGCAACAAGATACTTCCTCATGCCAATCAAAATACGTACAGCCTTGCCCAAGTTTTCTCGCCATTTTACTGGCGAACCCAGATACCGCTTGACAGCCCCCCGGCGTTCTGCGAGCCTGATAGCAGAATCATTCAGTGGGGTTCTGGAAAAACAGAGAGAGATTGCCACCAGGCACGCCGCGAGAGAGAGATGGGGCGGAAACGCCCCGAGAAACAACAGTTTGAACGACGGGTTTGAAGTTCGGTCGCTTCCCACACCGACCGGAAACCCAGCGTTCGCGAGGCGGGTTTGGTGGTCCAGTGACGCTCAGGCGTTGAGGTGAGAGATCATGAGAAAGAATGCTTTGACACGCACCGCGTTGATCGCTGGCGCTCTGGCGCTGACGGCTTCCGCCAATGTCGCCCTCGCCGGCGACAACGACGTCCTCTTCCGCATCGAGTCCGTGGACAACACCACCAACACGCTTAGCGTGTTCGAGGTCACGTTCGGCCAGGGCAGCCAGTCCGGCAACAGCTGGAACTGGGAATGGGACGGCGAAGACGCGTACATGTTCGGAGCAGACGAGTCGCTCGGTGGCTTCTCGGCCGCCGCCATCTCCGTCAACTTCGACTCCCGCGGATTCGTCAGCACCGTCAACCTCGGCTTCGACGTCTTTGCTGGCGCCGGCTTGACCGCATTCAGCATCGGCTCCGGCCCCCTGGCCATGGCCTCCACGCCCAACGCCCAGGGCATCGCCTCCGCCTCTGTCGGTGTCACCGACGTCCTCGGCGGCGGCGCCACCCTCGCCCCCGATGGCGCCGGCATGTACCGCGCCTTCACCAACGGGACGAACACCTTCTCCAACCTTCTCGGCTCCACTCTCAACGCTGGCGAGTTCAGCTCCGCGCAGGACGACGACAACTTCGGCCTGGCCGCCATCGCGGGCTCGATCTCCGAGATCGCGGCCGAGTGGAACTTCACGCTGACCGCCTTTGATACCGCCGCGGGCACCAGCACCTTCTCGGTGACCCCCGCCCCCGGCGCTCTCAGCCTTCTCGGCTTCGCAGGCATCGTCGCCACGCGTCGTCGCCGCTGAGCCGGAACCTCCAGAACCCTTCTCGGCGGCCCCCAACCGGGCCGCCGGGCATTGCAAGTGTTTCAGTCCGATAACCTGCTCTCACGATCGATCTCAACGGTCACGAGCAGGCCACGGATGGGCTCCGAGTATCGTGTGTCCGGTCCTGAGAGAACCGGGCGCGTCGCAAGCATGGTGAAACATGCTGCGTCTTCGGAAGATTGAGAGAGAGAGAAGCGTCATGAACACGTTCGAGACCCCTGTCTCACGCCTCAAGGCCGTGGCTGTGTTCGTCGCCACACTGTCCGCCGCCGCGCCCGTCTTGGCCGGCACAGGCGACCCCATCGTTTCATTCTGGGCCGGCAACTCCGAGGGTGCTGGCGCGTTCACTGTTGACCTCTCCGATGCTCAGTTCAACAACGGCGAGATCGTTGTGTGGAACCTCATCGGCGGCCCAGTGGACATTACCGACGGCATCAGCACCATCGCCACCATCACCTCCGCCCAGCTCACACTGCAAGCCTTCAGTGAATCCCTCGGCCAGAGCCTCATCGCGCTCTCGTTCAACGTCGAAGCCGGCGCTGCGGACACCGAGTTCATCATCTCGAGTTCGCTGATCGACAGCCTCAACATCCCCGGCGCCCTCGGCCGCGTCACCGGCACCTACTCCGTCACCGACGGCAACAACAACGGCGCCACGCTCACGGGCCTCCAGAACGGCGGCGGCCTCTACTCCGCCTTCTACAACGGCAGCAACACCTTCAACGAGCTCTTCACCGACGGCGCCTACAACGTCGGCGCCAGCGCCTCCGACGGCGACGCCCAGGACATCCCCAATGTTGGCTTCTCGCCCGTCGGCGCCACCGTCAACGACATGTCCAGCCAGTGGCACTTCATGCTCACCGCGGGCGATCTTGCCGGCGGTACCAGCAACTACATCATCCGGATCCCCGCCCCCGCGGGCCTCGCCCTCATGGGCGTCTCAGGTCTGATCGCGACCCGCCGCCGCCGCTGAGTTCCTCGACACACTCTCTGATACTCCGGCACGGGCCCGCTCACCGAGCGGGCCCGTGTTTGCTTCGGTCTCGGGTTCACCTGTGCGTCAACCCCGCCCTACGCGCGGGGCTCCCCCGGCATGGCCCGGTCAATGGGGAATGGGCCAGTCGCTCCGCCGAGCATCTCGCCGACCGCGGCACGAGCCGACGTAAAGGCCATCGACATCCCGTGCCCCGTGAACCCGCCGCAGAACCACGCCCCCCCGGGCGCAACCCCCTCGACGTCAACCGCCCCCACCAGCGGCAGCCCATCGCCCGAGAAGCCCATCGTGCCCGCCCACCGGGCGATCACCTCGAACCGATCGGTGATCAGCTCGCGCACGAACGCCTCAAGCCGGTCCTGCACCTCCGCCGTCACGTCCGGGGCACAGCCGACCTCGCGCTCCGCGAAGTAGGTCCGGGCGCCTCCGAACACGATCGTCCCCTCGGGCCCCGGGCGGAAATACTCTGAGCCGTGGTTCGCGTAGTACGCCATCTCCAGGCGTGCGTCGCCGCCGAGCGGGCGAGCCGCGAGCATCTGACCCCGGTGCGCCGTCACCCGCCCCCGCAGGCTCGGCACGAGCGCCGGCGCGTACGCGTTGAGCGCCACCAGCACCCGTTCGCAGCGCACGCGAACATCCGAGCACGAGACGACGACACCCTCCGCCTCGCCCTCGATCGTGTACGCCTCCTGCCCGGTGAGCACCCGGGCCGAAGCCAACCGCCCCCGGAGCATGCGTACCAGCTCGATCGGGCTGCACACCGCGTCCCCGGGGTTCACCAGCCCCGCACGCACCTTCCCGCGCCGCCACAGCGAATCGTCCGGGCCGGCCGTGGGTCCGAGCAGCGTTGCGTCGAACCCGTCCTCGAGCAGCAGCTCGATCGACTCGCGCAGCTGGCCCTCCTCGCCCTCGCTCAGGGCGATCAGGCACGAGGGACGCATCTCAAAGCCGGGGAGCTCCGCGGCCCCCTCGCCCAGCAGCGCCGCGAGGTTCGCCTCCGTCCACCGCCACAGCTCCTGCGCCCGCCCACGCCCGTACGCCCGGCACGCCTGCGCATAGTTATCCGCGGCGCCCCGGATCAGGTACCCCGCGTTCCGCCCGCTCGCCCCCGCGCCGATCTCGCTCGCCTCGACCAGGATCACCCGCTTGCCGCGGCGCTCCAGTTCCAGCGCCGCGCTCAGCCCGCAGATCCCCCCGCCCACGACACACACGTCGCACTCGAGCTCCTCCGGATGTCGCGCACGCCGCCAGAGACTCACACTCACAGACGAGCCCTTTCGCCCCCACGCCCCCGATCCAGACCCTGATCCAACCCCGGTCTAGCCCTTGATCCGACCCACAAGCGACTGCGCCTTGACCTGCACGCCCTTGAGCATGCTCTGCAGCGCCTCGCGGTTGGGCGCGAACTCCATCGCCCGCGACAGCTCGATGTGCTCCTTCTCAACCAGCTCCGCGAGCGAGTCCGTAAAGCTCCTCATCCCCTCGCCCTTGCTTGTCGAGATCACCGCGGGCAGGTCCTCGTCCCGCCCGTCCCGGATCAGCTCACGCACCATCGGGCTGGCCTGCAGCACCTCCGTCGCCGGGACGACCTTGGTCTCAAACCCCTCCACCGTCGGGATCAGCCGCTGCGCGCAGATCGCTTTCATCGTCGCCGCGAGGCTCGAGCGGATGAACCCCCGCTCGTCCTGCGGGAAGAACTCGAGCATCCGGTTGAACGCCTGCATCGTGTCGGCGGTGTGCAGCGTCGCGAACACCAGGTGCCCCGTCTCCGCCGCCTGGATCGCGCTCAGCACCGTCTCCTTGTCCCGCATCTCCCCGATGAAGATCACGTCCGGGTCCTGGCGAACCACGTACTTGAGCGCCGCGCTGAAGCTCTCCACGTCGATCCCGATCTCACGCTGTGAGATGATCGACTTGTCAGACGTGAACCGGTACTCGACCGGGTCCTCGACCGTGATGATGTTCACGCTCCGCGTGTGGTTGACCTGGTCCACCATCGCCGCCAGCGTGCTCGACTTGCCCGAGCCCGTCACACCCACCACGAGCACCAGCCCCTCGCTCGACTTCATCACGATGTCCTCGTACACCTTGGGCAGGTGCAACTCCGCGTACGTCGGGATCTCGGCCTTGACGCGCCGGATCGCCGCGTGCGTGTGGTTGCCCGAGCGGAAGATGTTGATCCGGAACCGGTCCCCGCTGGGCAGGTGCCACGCGAAGTCCAGGTTCCCGCTGGCGGTAAACCGCCGCTGCTGCTCCTCGCTCAGAAGCGGGTCGAGCAGGTGGTCCGCCTCGTCCTCGCTCAGCGGGTCCGACTCGATCGGGCGCAGCGTCCCCCCCACCCGGTACGTCGGCGGGATCCCCACCTTGATGTGCAGGTCCGACGCGTCCAGCCGCCCCATCGCGTCGAGCAGCTTCCGGATGTTCAGGCTTCCGGTGATCATGCGGCCACCTCCCAGCCCCAGCATACCACGGGACCGCCTATCCCCCGCCAATCCCGCTCAGCCCGATCATCACGTCGTTCACATTCGTCCCGCTCGCCCCGGTCCGGATGAGCCCCCCCGCCAGCCCGAGAGCCCGATGGCTGTCGTGATCCGCCAGGCTCGCGCCGATCTCAACCCCGCGCGATCGCAGGCGTGCCCCGGTCTCACCATCGACCACACCACCCGCCGCGTCCGTCGGCCCATCGATCCCGTCCGTCCCGAACGCGATCACCCCCGCCCCCACGCGCCCGTCGATCTCCCCCGCCGCCGCCAGCGCCAGCTCCTGACTCCGCCCACCAAGCCCGGACGCGCCGCCGACCGTCACCGTCGTCTCCCCGCCCCACACCACCGCCCGCCGGCGACCCACGCCCAGCGCGAGCACGCGCCGCGTCAGCGCCAAGCCAACCTCGGACGCCTCGCCCGTTACACCGAGCCGCGTCTCGATAACCTCGAACCCAAGCCCGCTGAGCGTCGTCGCCGCGCACTCGACCGCCACCGCGTTGTTGCCCACGACCCGGTGGCGCACGCGATCCCAGAACGCCTCCCGCCCATCGCTCGTCTCCTCGATGGCGCCCGCCGCCCCGCGCATGAGGTACGCCCCGATCCCCGGATGCGCGCCCAGCAGACCACGCGCTCGCAGCGCGTTCACCGCGTCCTGGAAGCTCGACGCGTCGGGCGCCGTCGGGCCCGACCCGATCACGTCCAACGGATCGCCCAGCACGTCCGACAGGATCAGCGACCAGTGCGCACCGGCCCCGCCGCCCGCCCGGGCCAGCCCGCCCCCCTTGATCGCCTCAAGGTGCTTGCGGACGCAGTTCAGCTCCCCGATCGTCGCGCCCGAGCGCAGCAGCGCGTCGGTCACCGCCCGGATGTCATCAAGCCCGAGCCCCTCGCCGGGCATGGTCAGGTACGCCGACGCCCCGCCCGAGATCAGCGTGAGCAGCGTCTCGCCGCCCCCGCACCCTTGCGCAACGGCCATCGCCCGCCCCGCCGCCTCAACGTTCCGCCCCGTCGCCAGCGGGTGGTCCGCGCCAAACGCCTCGATCTCCGTGGGCCGATCCACCCACGCCCCGAGCACCGAGTCCGGCCCGATCACCACCCCGCGACGCAGCCGATCACCCAGCCCCCCACACGCCGCCCGCGCCATCCCCACGCTGCCCTTGCCCGCCGCGATCAGCACCACCCGTTCGGAAGTGTCCAGCTCTGCGGGCCACGCCCGCCGAACCAGCTCGCCCGGCTCGCACGCCGCCAAGACCGCGCCGACCACACCCAGAGCGACCCGCCCAAGCTCTCCCGAGGCCTCGATCTGAACCCGCATCGCCACCCTTCCAAAGAAGTTTCGGCCCACGCGCCGTTCACAGTATCATGTCGCCGCAACTTCGACCCATGACACCACCACCCAAGATCTGCATGCTCTGCGCCCGCGACTGCTCCGGCGTCCCCCGCGTCAAGGACGCGCACGGGAACTACGTCTGCAAAGCGTGCGAGAGCGCCTCCGCCAACGCCGTCGAGCCCGACGACATCGCTATCGAGCCCGACCGCCCCACCTCGCGCGGGGTGTGCCCCAGCTGCTTTCGCCCACTCCCCCCGGACACGGGCGTCTGCGTCTCCTGCAGCACCGGCCTCAACCGCAAACCCAACCCCGACGGCTCGGGCCCCACGTGCCAGAAGTGCGGATACGACCTCACCGGCGCCAGATCACTCATCTGCCCCGAGTGCGGCACAACCCAGCGACCCCAGGCCAAGAAGAGCCTCGACATGTCCCACCAGGTCCGGCGCGACGCCTACCTCAAGCCCGCCATCGCCATGCTCGCTGGTATCGCCGCGGTGACGATCTTCCTCGCATCCGTCGGCATGGTCGTGTCCGTCCCGTCCATCCTCCTGGCCATCCTCATCCAATCCGTGGTGGGCCTGCTCATTTACTGGATCTGCTCCGTCGTCTGGATCGGCTTCGACGAGCCGTTCCATATCAACGTCATGCGCCTGCTCGCGATCTACTCCATCTCCTGGTTCGCGCTGCTCGTGACGCTCTCGCTCCCGTTCCTCTGCGCCGCATCGATCTTCCTGCCCACCGCTCTCTTCGCACTACTGCACAAGAAAATGCTCGACATCGACCTGGCCGACGCCGCCATCGTCTCCGTCATCACGGGCGTCGTCTGGCTCGCGGTCTACGTCGTCGTCTTCGGGCGCATCTACCTCTAGAACACCAGCAGCCCCAGCGCCATCCACACACCCGCGATCACCATCACGATCGCCGTGTACCCCACGATGTCCCGCGCCCTCGCCCCCGTGATCGCCAGCAGCGGCAGCGCCCAGAACGGCTGGAGCATGTTCGTCAGCTCGTCCCCGTACGCCACCGCCATCACCATCTTCCCCGGGCTCACCCCCGCATCGACCGCCGCCTGCATCGCGATCGGCCCCTGCACCGCCCACTGCCCGCCCCCCGAGGGCACAAACAGGTTGACGACCCCTGCCGACACCAGCGTCAGCAGCGGCAGCGTCGCCTGGCTCGACCCCTCCGCCAACGCCCCCGACAGCTGCGCGCTCAGCCCGCTCACCGCCATCAGCCCCATGATCCCCGCGTACAGCGGGAACTGCAGGATGATCCCCGCGCACCCGCGGGCCGCCTCCTCCACCGCCCGCACGTACCGCCCGGGCGTCCCGTGCAGAGCCAGCCCGAGCATCAGCACCGTCAGGTTCACCGTGTCGGGCGTCAGACGCGTGATCCCGCTGGGCGACCCATCGCCCGGCAGGTAGTACCGCCACGCCCACCACCCGATCATCGCCACCAGAATCCACGACACCACCGGCGTGTCCTCGAGCGCCCGAGGCACGAGCGGCTTGCCCGGCTCAGGCTCGGCTTTCGCGTCCTGCGGGCCCACGCCGTACGACGACGCGACGCGCACATCCCCCTCCCGTTTCGGATGCATCACCACCAGCAGCGCCGGCACGATCACCAGCAGCCCCCCCGTCACGAACAGGTTCATCGGCGAGAGCACCGTCTCCCGCATCGACAGCGCCCCGAACGGCGCATCAGCCCCGAAGATGTCCGTGATCTGCGCCTCGGTCGTCACCTTCAGCGGCGCGCTCCCCGAGAAACCGCCATGAAACACCAGCATCGCCATGTACCCCGCCGCCGCCAGCAATGGGTAGTGCACCGCGACCCCGCGCCGTTCCATCGCGACCCCGACCCGCCGCGCCAGCAGCGCCCCCGCGATCAGCCCCAGCCCCCAGTTGAGCGATCCCAGGCAGACCGACACCAGAGCCACCAGCCCCACCGCCGACGCCGCGCCCTTGGGGCGCCCGGCAAGCCAGTCCAGCCCCCGCGACACCGGCGGGCTGCTCGCCAGCGCGTGCCCCGTCACCAGGATCAGGCACATCTGCATCGCGAACTTCAGCAGCCCCGCGCTCCACACCCCCTCCGTCCCCGCCCAGGTCCGCACCGCCGCATCAAACCCCATGTCCGTGCGCACCAGCACGAGCACCAGCGTCACGAGCGTCAGCAGCACCGCCAGCACAAACGGGTCCGGCGCCGTCCGCCGAAACCCCTCGCTGATCTTCAGCCCCATCGCCGCGATCATGCCCCACCTCCCTCTCCCCTCGGGGGAGAGGGCCGGGGTGAGGGGCCTCGCGCTTCGCCATCCCATCCACGTATGTCCTGTGATTTCTGCATCACGCCAGCGCCTCCAGCCGCTCAATCGCCGCCCGCATCGTCGCCTCCGTCTTGCAGAACGCGAAGCGCACAAACCCCGCCCCGTCCACCGCGTTGCTGTAGAACGCGCTCGGCGGGATCGCCGCCACCCCGATGTCCCTGGTCAGATGCCGGCACAGCTCCACGTCGTCCCTCAGCCCCAGCCGCCCGCTCACCTTCGCGTGCTCGGCCATGATGAAGTACGACCCCTCGGGCTCGCACACCCCGAACCCCGCCCGCGTCAGCGCCCCGCCCAGCAACTCCCGCATCGCTCCGTAATGAGCGACAAGCTCACGCACCGAGGCTTCGCCCTCGCGCAGCGCCGCCGCGGCCCCGTGCTGCAGGGGCGTCGGAACCGCGAACGTCAGGAACTGGTGCGCGGCGCGCACACCCGCGGTCAGATGGGCGGGACCGATCGCCCAGCCCACCTTCCACCCCGTCAGACTGAACGTCTTGCCCAGGCTCGAGAGCGTCAGCGTCCGCTCACGCATCCCGTCGAGCGATGCCAGATGCACGTGCTCCGCCCCGTACGTCAGCCGCTCGTACACCTCGTCCGTGATCGCGATCGCGTCGTGCTCGACGCACAAATCCCGGATCAGGCCCAGCTCCGCCCGCGTCAGCACCGTCCCCGTCGGGTTGTGGGGCGTGTTCACCAGCACCGCTTTCGTGCGCGCGCCAAAAGCCGCACGCAGCTCCGCCTCATCGAATCCGAACCGCCCGCCGCGCAGACGCAGCGTCACGAACCTCGGCGCCGCGCCGCACATCGCCAGGCACGCCCGGTACGAGTCGTAGAACGGCTCGAACACCACGACCTCGTCCCCCGGGTCGATCAACCCCAGCATCGACGCCGCCAGCGCCTCCGTGCACCCGCTCGTGACCGTGACCTCCGCGTCCGGATCAACATCCAGCCCGCTCGACGCCCCGAACCACGCCGCGATCGACCCGCGCAGCTCCGGGATCCCGGGCATCGGCGCGTACTGGTTGTCCCCCCGCGCCATGGCCGCCGCCGCCGCGTCCTTCGCGACCGCCGGCCCGTCAAAGTCAGGAAACCCCTGCGACAGGTTCACGGCCCCGTGCTCACGCGCCAACGCCGTCATCTCCGCGAAGATCGTCGTGCCGAAGGGCGCAAACCGCTCCGCAACCGCCAATCGGGCGTTCTCGTTCATCCCCACACCCTACCAGACCCCGCGAGGACCCCGCCGCCGCGCCCCGGGTGGCGAACACCCTCTAAGCCCGCAACACTCTCCCCATGCTCAGACCCGGCGCCCGCGCCCCCCACTTCACACTCACCGACGATCGCGGCGCCCCGCACACCCTCGCCTCGCTCACCGAGCACGGCCCCCTCATCCTCTACTTCTACCCCGCCGACCGTTCCCCCGGCTGCGCCAAGCAGGCCTGCGCCGTCCGCGACATCCACGCCCAGCTCGCCGACGCCGGGATCACCGTCGCCGGCGTCTCCCCCCAGGGCGCCATCTCCCACGCCAAGTTCCGCGCCAAGCACAGCCTCCCCTTCGTCCTCTTGACCGACCCCACCAAGACGGCCATCTCCGAGTACCGCGCCAACGGCCCCCTGGGCCTGGGCGTCCGGCGCACGTCCTACCTCATCGGGCGCAACCACCGAATCCAGCACGCCCTCCGGGCCGACTTCAGCATCGACAAGCACCGTGACTTCGTCGCCCAGGCCCTCGCCGCGGCGCCCGCCCCAGCGACCAAGCCCCACGGCCACGCCCCCGCCGAGTCCCCCGACCCCACCCCCGCGTAGGACCCTCCCATGCGCCCGCTCGTCTGGTTCCGGGCCGACCTGCGAACCCACGACAACCCCGCCCTCTCCCGGGCGTCGCGGGACGCGACCCGGGGCGTCGTCGCCGTCTACACCATCTGCCCCGAGCAGTGGCTCGCCCACGACCTCGCGGGCGCCAAGGCGGACCTCATCCTCCGCACGCTCGAGGCGCTCTCGAAGGACCTCGCGAAGCTCAACATCCCCCTGCTCGTCCTCGAGCACCCCACCTTCGCCCAGAGCCCCGCCGCACTGCTCAAGCTCGCCAAGGCCCACGCCTGCGACGCGCTCTACTTCAACGACGAGAACGAACTCAACGAGCGTGAACGCGACGCCGAGGTCACCAGCGCGTTCGAGGACGCCGGGCTCAAGGTCCACACGTTCACCGACCAGCTCGTCTTCCCGCCCGACGCCATCCGCACGAAACAGAGCCGGTTCTACTCCGTCTTCACCCCGTTCAAGAAGGCCTGGATCTCCCGCCACCAGGAGGGCGAGGCGCGCGACGAGGCGCCCGCCCCGCGCACGCAGGACGACATGCCCTGCGAGCCCGGCACGATCCCAAGCTCGGTCAATGGCTTCGACCGCGACCGCGCGCAACCCGACCTCTGGCCCGCAGGGGAGGACCCCGCGCGCAAGACGCTCTTCGCCTTCTGCGCCAATGAGATCAAGACCTACGCCGACGAACGCGACCTGCCCGACGCGGACGCCACCAGCCGCCTCTCCCCCCACCTCGCCGTCGGCGCCCTCTCCTCGCTCCAGTGCGTCAACGCCGCCCTGGACGTCAACCAGAACAAGCTCGACTCGGGCTCCAAGGGCGCCACGACCTGGATCTCCGAGCTCATCTGGCGCGAGTTCTACCGCTGCATCCTCGTGGGCTTCCCCCGCGTCTGCCGCCACCAGCCCTTCAAGCCCGAGACCGACCGCATCGAGTGGAACAAGAACACCGACCACCTCGAGGCTTGGAAAGCGGGACGCACCGGCGTGCCCATCGTCGATGCCGCGATGCGCCAGCTCAGCCAGACCGGCTGGATGAACAACCGCCTGCGCATGATCAGCGCCATGTACCTCACCAAGGACCTCTTCCTCGACTGGCGCCTGGGCGAACGCCACTTCTCGCGAAGCCTCATCGACACCGACCTGGCCAACAACAACGGCGGCTGGCAGTGGTCCGCCTCAACCGGCGTGGACGCCGCCCCCTACTTCCGGATCTTCAACCCCTACTCACAGTCCAAGAAGTGCGACCCCGACGGCGAGTTCATCCGGCGCTACGTCCCCGAACTGGCCGACGTCCCCGCGCCCCAGTTCCACGACCCGAACGCCATGCCCGCGCTCCTGCGCACAACCCTGGACTACCCCGAGCCCCTCGTCAACCACGCCAAGGCCCGCGCCCACGCGATCGAGGCATTCAAGGCGATCAGGTAACGCCAACGCTCACGCCCCATCATCACCCGCCCGCGTTCGACCATTAAAGCGCCCGCCCGGCCAGGCGAGCTACCACCCGCCGATCTTCATCCCGGCGCAGAAGCCGTAGATCAGCCCCATGCTTGTCGTCGTTACCGGGAACACGCCGTACGCGGCCGTCCAGTGGATCGTCGCGTTGGTGTTGATCGAGACCCGCCCGAACGAGGTGGACGTCGCGCCACCCTTGGCGTCCACCTGGACCTGGATTGTCTTCGCCATCTTCTTCTGCGTGTCCCCGGAGCAGTTGATCTGCCAGTTCGAAAAGTCAGAATCGATCTGACTCAGCAGCGTGCTGAGGTTCTGCCCCCCGACCTGGAACCCCTTCACCACGCCGCTGTCGGACCCGGCCAACTCGACCTTGGGGAACTGTGTGTTGAAGGTCTCCTCGGCCGCGTTCTGAGCCGCGCTCATGTAATCCCGGATCGCGGCCTGGAGCTGGTCGTCACCCGCCGCCAGCGTGTAGACCCCCGGCCCGATGTCAACCATCGCCGAGCGAATCGACGGGTTCCGCGCGATCAGAACCGCCTGCTGCGCGCTCGTGATCGCGCCAAACGTGTTAATCCCCTTCTCGATCGCGCTGACGGTCGATTCAACATCCGTGACCAGCTTGGCGATGTCATCGACAACATTCTTCACGCCCTCAGCGATCGCAGAAATCACCTCACCCATGACTGTGTTCTCCTGTAATGGTTCGTTTCCGGCATTGACGCGCGAAAGATACCAACACCGCCACGCCCACAATCACCCGCGCCCCGCTCACGCCGCGATCAGCGCCGGGGCGCCACACAGACATGAACATCGTCACCGGCTCGGCCGTTGACCCCCACCCCACCAATCGCTCGTGCTCCGGACCGATCCGCGATCCCGCGGATCACACGTCGCACGCAGTAGAAACACAACCCCGGACGCAACGCACGACCGGCCCCACACTTCTGGGGTTTGTCCACAAAATGAAGACACGTGTCAGCGCCACGCCCGTTGACCGAACGGCATCGTCCAGCCTCGCCCCACAGCACAAGCGCCCCCTGTCGCCGGCTCACCGTGACTCAACTGAATCTCTGGAGCGAAGCGCTCGGACCCTACGGCCGCGTATACCCCAGCAGCTTCGCCGCCTTCCACGCGCTCTCCCCGAACGGGCCGACGCGCGTGATCTCGATCAGCGCCAGCCGCGGCGCCTCCCCCGGCACGGGCTTCTCCCCATGCTCCGCGACGTAGGCCCCCCACAGCGCATCCGCCCGGACCCAGCCCGCCTCCATCGCCTCACGCGCCGGCTCATCGACCCAGAACAAGGCCTCGCGCACCGTCTGCTCCGCCGGCATCTGCGCGTGCTTCATCCCGGGCGTCGAGTGCAGGCGAACCTGCAGCCCGTCCGCTTCCATGTCCTTCACGCGCGACCGCATCTCCACCAGGTTGAAGTCCTCGGACCCCGTCAGCGCCCACATCCGCCGCGCCTTGAACAGCTCCCACCGATCCCCCCTGGGCTTGGGGTAGTGCGCCGGGGCGTACTGCCCGGTGTGCATCTCCGCGATGCGGTAGCTGTCGAGCCCCACGATCGGCACCGCCCCCCGGAACACCTCCGGGAACGTCCCCGTCAGGATCGAACTCACCCGCCCGCCCCCCGAGAACCCCGAGATGTACACCCGCTCATCATCCACGCTGAATCCCGCCCGCACCGTCTGCAGCGCGTCGAACATCAGCTGCAATCGATCCACGATCCCGTGCGTCGAACCGTCGCGTGTCTTGCGGAAGTTGCCCGCGTTGTCGAACCCGCACGCGATGATGTTCAGCTCGTCCAGCGCCCCGCCGAACGCCCGAGGCGCCCGCCCCTCGTCCGACGGGCTCACCCACACCAGCACCCCCGCGGGCCTCGCCGCGTCGTACCGCACCGGCAGACGCACCCACATCCGCTCCTCGCCCAGCACCCGCGTGACGCCCGACAGCGGCGCATTCTCTCCCGCAGTCGCCCCGAACCGGTCCGCCATCACGTCGCGTTCCAGACGCACCGCGCCTTCCACGTACGGCTGCCCCAACGTCTGGGCGCGTCCCGGCACAAGCTCTTCGGCGCGATCGGCGCCGGCTGCCTGCCACACCGCCGCCAACTCCGCGAACCACCGCCCCCGCAGCCTCGCCGAGTCGCCCGGGCTTGTCAGCGAACGCGCGATCCACCCCTCCTCCGTCCGAACGATCTCGACCGACGCGACCTCGCCGTCGCTCTCCAGGTGCACCACCCACCACCGGGACCCCGTGGAGCCCTCCGCAGGCGTCCCCCGCGCCGAACGACGGAGCTGACGCATCGAGTCCTTGTCCAGCGTCGCCGCGACCCCGTTGAGCCGCGCCAGCATCGGCGACACGCTCGTCTCCGGGTCCGGCGGCGTCTCATCGAACGTCACCCACCCCCGCTCGGGCGTCCGCCCGTCCACCTTGAACACATCAGAGGACCCCGCGAGCGCCCCGCCCGCGACAAGCCCCAGCACCACACCCAGCACGGCAATGATCTGCGCGATTCTCATGTGTCCCAGTCTCCCGCGCCCCGGCGCCGGCCGCCACCACGATCGTGCGTGGCCCGCCCGATCGCCCTCAAAGCCGCGCCCTACTCCTCGAGCAGCTCCAGCTCCGCCCGCTGCTCCATGGTCTGCACACTCTGGCCCCCCACCCCGTCAATACCCCCGAGCCCGAGCGCCGCGTCCGTCTCGATCTCCCACGTCATCCGCACCACCATCTCCTGATGCGCGACAACCCCGCGCTCCGCATCGAACAGCGTCTCCCCCTCGACATTCGACTCGCCCAACCGCACCCGGATCCCCGCCAGACGCGAGAGCGTCCCGGCAAGGCCCGGGGCCTCATCCTCGCTCACGGCCGACAGCTCGCCCTCGGTCCGAATCCGCGCCAGCCGCCCCCATCGCGAGCGCGTGATTCCGGCGTACGTGTGCTCCAACTCCGCCCGCACCCGCCCGATCGGCGTCGCGTGCGTCGTGTCGTTGCCCCAGTGCTCACGCCGCCTGACCGCCCGCCCGGGGATCATCGCCAGCCCGTCCTGAATCTGGCGCGCCAGCCGCCCGGACTGATCCTCCATCGAACCGGCCTTGAGCAGCTCGCCGATCTCCCCGCCCCCCAAGCCGCCGAGCATCGCGTCCCAGCTCGCCGCCGCGCCCTCGGCGCTGAGCACCTCGCCCCCGGGCGTCACCCGGAACGCGACCTTCTGCCCCTCGAGCGCCGCGAAGGGCGCGACCAGCATCTTCTCCCGGTCCCCGTGCGTCGCCGGATCCTCCGAGTCGTACCGCGCATCTCCCGCGCGATCCGACCGAACCTCGACCTTCACGCGCGAATACACCCGCTCGACCGTCGCGACCTCGTCGTCGTCCATCGCCACCACGCGCTCGACGTACGTGATCTCGCGCCGCCACGACAGCTCGTCGGAGCTCTCCCCGGAGACCGTCTGGAGCATCCGCTCCGTCAGGCGGTAGACCCGCTCGCTGCCCACCTCCCACCGCCACACCAGCTCCGCGCCCCGCTGGGCCCGGGCCGGCGCTGCCATCATCACCAACAGCACGCCAACCGCGAACACGCCCTGTCGAATCATCGCGCCCCTCCTCGACTGCCCCGCGGTTCGATTCGTCCCCGCCCCACCCGGAGTTCCGTGGCGCCCCGAGTGCGCGTCAATCGCGCGAGCACAAGTCCGCGATCGCCGACTCCAGATCAGGAAACGCGAACCCGTACCCCTCCTCACGAAGGCGCTTGGAGACCAGCCGCCGCCCAGCGAGCACCAGCTCCGGATCGGTCCGCAGCACCGTCGCCGCGGCCAGCCGCACACCCCAAGCCGGCCCGGGCAGCCCCACGGGCACGCCCACCGCCCGGCGCAGCACGCGCATGAACTCGACATACGACACCGGCTCCGGCGCCGACGCGATGTACGCGCCCGTCATCAACTCGTCCCGCAGCGCCCGCTCAAGCAGCAGGTTCATGTCCCGCTCGTGCAGCCAGCTCACGCCCTGCGTGCCCGACCCGACACGCCCGCCCAGCCCGAGCCTCGCCAATCGCCTCAGCATCGGAAACGCCCCGCCCGACCGCCCCAGCACGAAGCTGGTCCGCAGCACCACCCGGCGCACGCCCTCCGGGCACGCCCCGTCGAACGCCTCCTCCCACGCCCGTCCCACCGTCGGCGCAAAGCCATACCCAAAGGGCGAATCCTCATCGCACACGACCTCGGGAGGATCGCCGTAGATGTGCCCCGTGCTCATCTGCGCCCACACGCCCGGGCGCTCCGAGCACCCCCTCACCGCCCGCCCCAGCACCCGTGTCGCCTCGACACGCGATCGCAGGATCTCGTCGCAGTGATCGGGCGTCTTGCGGCAGTCCACCGTCCGCCCCACCAGATTCACCAGGCCGTGCGCCCCATCGAGCGTCCCCGCCCAGTCGCCCAGCGTCCGCCCGTCCCAGATGGTCTGCGTACACCCGGGCGCCAGGTCAGGCAGCTCCCGCCGGGTCAGCACGCCGACCTCGACCCCAGCCGAACACAGATATGTGGCCAGCGACCGACCGAGAAAACCGCTCCCCCCCGCGATCACGACCCGTCCGATGGAGCTCTGCTGGCCCATGCCCGACAATACTCTCTCCCCCCGATCGCGGGCTCCCCCCACGTTCCCGTTCGCCTTGACCCCGCCCCCTACAGGTGTACCCTTCTAGCGGCCGATACACCCGGCATCGGTCCCCGGTAGCTCAATTGGTAGAGCGAGCGGCTGTTAACCGCTAGGTCGCAGGTTCGAGTCCTGCTCGGGGAGCCTTCCCGCGACGCGTAGCGTCGCAACCAGCCAGTGGCCTCAGCCCCCTCCCAACGCCTTCAAACGCGACGGGACGACCCTGGGAATCTCTGGCAGCACCCGCGGCGTATTCCGCGGACTGCTTCTCCCAGGCGGCTGCACCTACTCCCAACTGAATGGGCATGGTCGCCCAAATCCTGACACGCCCGGCGCTGTCCGTGCGGTCCTATCGGAGCATCTTTGTGCCGAAGTTCTCATCCCTCGATCTCGCCAAGCCCATCCTCGCCGCACTCAGCGACAAGGGCTACCACACCCCCACCCCTATCCAAGCCCAGGCCATCCCGCCCGTGCTCGAAGGCCACGACCTGCTCGGCTGCGCCCAGACCGGCACCGGCAAGACCGCCGCCTTCGCCGTGCCCGTCCTTCATCACCTTCACACCCAGAAGCTCGACACCACCCGCAAGGGCCCGCGCACGCCCCGCGCCCTCGTCCTGGCGCCCACGCGCGAGCTGGCCAACCAGATCGACGAGAGCTTCAACACCTACGGCCAGCACACCAACCTCCGCTCCACCCCCATCTTCGGCGGCATGAGCCAGCACCACCAGGTCCGCGCCCTCCGGCGCGGCATTGACGTCCTCGTCGCCACCCCCGGCCGCCTCATGGACCTCATGGAGCAGCGCCTCGTCGATCTCCGCGACGTCGAGATCTTCATCCTCGACGAGGCCGACCGCATGCTCGACATGGGCTTCATCGACCCCATCCGCAAGATCAGCGCCGCCCTGCCCAAGCGACGCCAGACGCTCCTGTTCTCCGCCACCATGCCGCAGAACATCGTCAAGCTCGCCAACTCGCTCCTGACCGACCCGGTCAAGATCACGATCACCCCCCACGCCTCCGAGATCCCGCTGGTCAAGCAGTCGCTCTACCAGATCCCGCGCGACGCCAAGCCCGTCGTCCTCGAGCACATCCTGCTCGACGAGGCCGTCGAACGCGCTCTCGTCTTCTCCCGCACCAAGCACGGCGCCGACCGCATCACCAAACGCCTCTCCAAGGCCGGCATCTCCGCCGTCGCCATCCACGGCGACAAGGCCCAGAACCAGCGCCTCCGCGCCCTCCAGGCCTTCCGCAGCGGACGCGTCCGCGTGCTCGTCGCCACCGACGTCGCCGCCCGCGGCCTCGATGTGGACGCCATCACCCACGTCATCAACTTCGACCTGCCCAACGAGCCCGAGGCCTACGTCCACCGCATCGGACGCACCGGTCGCGCCGGAGCCGAGGGCATCGCCATCTCCTTCTGCAGCCCCGACGAGCGCAACTACCTCCGCGCTATCGAGCGCCTGACCAAAACCCGCATCAAGCAGGTCATCGTCCCCATGGAAATGCGCAGCTCGCCCCAGTCCGACGCGCAGCCCTACATCGAGGACGAGAGCCCGCGCCCGGCGCGTCAGGGCCCCCGAGGCCCGCGCCAGGACCACGCCTCAGGCAAGAAGCCCCCCTTCGCCGGGCACAAGAGCGCCGGTCACAAGGGCAAGAAGAAGACCGCCAAGGCATCGAGCAAGAAGCGACAGGCCCGCTCTGGCCCCGGCGCCAGCAACGCCGCCAACGCCCACGCCTCGCACCCCTCCGGCTTCGGCGCCGCGGGCAAGCGCAAGCGTGAACGCCCCGGAACGGGCGTCGCCAAAGCCGTGCGATAACAACGCCCGATCGCCAGGAACATGAACCCACCGAGAGAGCCCCCAGCGGGGCTCTCTCGCTTTTTCGGCTTTCGTGAAGGCCCGCCGCCCCGGATCTCGGCTGGTACCCTGAGGGCGCCTACGCCGGGCGCTCGGAGGGTCGCCATGCGCCACTATCTCGCCGTTCTGACCGCGTCGCTCGCCATGCTCATCGCCGCCCCGTCGCCGGCTCGCACGCTCTCGCTCGACCTGACCGACGCCCAGAAGCAGGCCCTCTCCCAGGCCGAGAGCTACCTCAAGACCCTCGAGACCAACCTCGACCTGGCCATCAGCTCCGTCCCCGCCGGGACCGACCAGCCCACCGGCTCCAAGGCCCGCCTCGCCAAGATGCGCCTCGACCAGGCCAAGGCCTACATTGCCCCCGCCGAGGAATCACTCGCCGATCTCCCCGCCAGTGACGAGGGCGTCCAGGGCGCCCGCGCTCGCCTCGACACCGCCAAGGCCAAGGCCCAGGCCTTTGACGACCGCCTCGCCGGCAAGACCGCGACCGCGAAGCCCAAGGCCAAGCCCGCCGAGTCCGCCCCCGAGACCCCCGCCGCCAAGACGCCCCCCGCCGACCCCAACGCCAAGGTCCGCCTCGGCTACCAGCAGGAAGACCTGCTCAAGGCCGCCCGCTTCAACCTCAACCAGGTCGACGGCTACAACACGTCCCTCTACGAACTCGTCAACCAGATCCAGGGCGTCGAGAACAAGGACACCGTCGATCACCGCAAGCTCGTCCAGGCTCTCAACACCATCAGCGAGGCCAAGCGCAAGGCCGGCTTCGCCAACGACAGCCTCGTCCAGCTCCCCGCCAACGGCCAGGGCGTCGAAGAAGAACAAACCCGACTCGATACCGCTCGCGCCAACACCAAGGGCGCCCAGGATTACCTGCTCCCCATCCACAACAGGCTCCAGCAGGTCATCGACCCCGCGAACTACCCCAACTTCCGGGCTGATCTGGAGCGCATCCGCGGCCTCTCCTCCATGTTCGGCTCCACCTACGTCTTCCAGTCCGATCGCCCCGCCGCCGCCGATGTCTACAAGCAGGCGCCCGCCGCCAAGGAAGAGCTCGTCCGCATCGCCCAGACCTACCAGCTCCTGATGATCCAGCAGACCGAGCGGGGCAAGCGGATCGAGGGCGCCGGCAACTCGATGCTCTCCAACCACGCCGAGTTCCTCACCCTGGCCGAGCAACAGCGCCAGCAGCTCCCGGGCGAGATCCGCGAGCACCTGGGCGAGGCGAACCAGTACGCCGACGAAGCGGTCAAGGAGAAAAAGCCCCTGTTCTTCACCGGCGGCATCCCCCAGCGCATCGAGTGGGCCGACGACAAGTTCGCGCTCTACGAGGTCCTCGACCCCGACAACGCCCCCGCGCTGGGCAAAGAACTCGCCCAGTTCAAGGCCGACATCAAGCAGCGCCAGAAGGCCCTGGCCGACCTCATCATCGAGCAGAACCGCCTTCCCGCAGACAAGTACGCCGGCGCCGACAAGAAGGCCCTGATGAAGAAGGCCTCCGACCGCTGGCTCGAGCTCGATCCCAAGGCCAAGATCCTCAAGGTCGTCATGCCCGTCGAGACCTGGAACCGCTCGCCCAAGTGGACCTACTCCAACGGCACGTGGTACTTCTCCGACGTCTCCAAGCTCCAGGCCTGGGTCATCGTCCAGCACGACAAGAAGCTCGCCGTCATCCGCCCGATCAACCTCTGGATCGACCACACCTCCCAGGACAAGCTCACCGCGACCAGCCTCTACAGCCTCGACGACGAGCTCCAGCCCAACGAGTTCGTGCTCCTCAAGAACGTCAAGTGAGCCAGCCTCCCTCTCCCCTCCGGGGAGAGGGCCGGGGTGAGGTGTTTCCTCCCTCTCGCCTTGGGGGAGAGGGCTGGGGTGAGGGGCTTACTCTCTGCCCACCCAGCCTCGGCGAACTCGCCATCACCCCGACAATGCCCCCTCGCCCCCGCCCCCCCGGGGGCCTATCCTTCCTGCCCCGCAGACCCGGGGCCCAGGGACCCTGAACCGACCACGAGACCAGCCATGAAGACCGACACCCATCCCACCTTCTACCCCTCGTGCAAGGTCTACTACAACGGCGAGGTCGTCATGACCTGCGGCGCCACGGTCCCCGAACTCCACGTGGACGTCTGGTCCGGCTCCCACCCCTTCTTCACCGGCAAGGCCCAGTTCGTGGACGCCGCCGGTCGGGTTGAGAAGTTCCAGAAGAAGTTTGCCGGCAACTACTTCCAGAAAAAGAAGAAGTAAGCCCGCTGCCCAACGCTCCGCCCCCACCCACACGCCCTCCCTGAGGGCGTGTTTCTCATTCCAAATCCCACCCCGGATTCTTGTCCGAATCCATCCCTTCATCCGGATGAATGGGTATACTCCCGCCGGCGTCAGGACGACGCCCCAACGCGGGAGCCCCCATGCCCTCACACCTGCTCACCGAGCTCGACCGGCGCGTCCTCGTCTTCGACGGCGCCATGGGCGCCCTCATCCACGCCATCGATCTCGACATCGAGACCGACTACTGCGGATGCGAGAACTGCCCCGACGTCCTCGTCAAGTCCCGCCCCGACATCATCCAGGACATCCACGAGCAGTACCTGCACGCCGGAGCCGACGCGATCTACACCGATTCCTTCGGCGGCGCCGCGCACGTCCTCTCCGAGTTCGACCTCCAGGACGAAACCTTCGAACTCAACAAGCGCGCCGCAGAGATCGCCCGCGCCGCCGCCGACAAGCACACCACCAGCGACAAACCCCGTTTCGTCCTGGGCTCCATGGGACCGGGCACCAAGCTCATCACGCTCGGCCAGATCGACTGGGACGCCATGCGCGCCTCCTACAGCCAGGCCATGCGCGGCCTCATCGCCGGCGGCGCCGACGCCATCATGATCGAGACCTGCCAGGATCTGCTCCAGGTCAAGTGCGCCATCAACGCCGCGATCCACGCGCTCGACGAAACCGGCAAGACCCCGGACGACATCCCCATCATGGTCTCGGTCACCATCGAGCAGACCGGCGCCATGCTCCTGGGCACGTCCATCGAGGGCGCCCTCGCCGCCCTCCGCGGCTACCCCATCGCCTCGCTCGGGCTCAACTGCGCCACCGGCCCCACCGAGATGACCGAGCACATCCACCACCTCTCCAAGCACTGGGACAAGCACGTCACCGTCCTGCCCAACGCCGGCCTGCCCGTCCTCGTTGACGGCAAGACCGAGTACCCCCTCCAGCCCCAGGCCTTCGCCGAGGCCATGCAGCGCTTCATCGAGCGCGACGCCATCTCCGCCGCCGGCGGCTGCTGCGGCACCACCCCCGAGCACATCCAGCTCCTGGCCGACGTCGTCGCCGAACGCGCCCCCGCACAGCGCTCGCCCACACCCCCGCGCGCCGGCGCGACGTCGCTCTACAACCCCACCGAGTTCCGCCAGGACACCTCCTTCCTCATCATCGGCGAGCGATGCAACGCCTCGGGCAGCCGCAGGTTCAAGCGCCTGCTCGAAGAGGAGGACTGGGACAGCATCGTCTCCCTCGCCCGCGAGCAGGTCCGCGAGGGCTCGCACATCCTCGACATCAACGTGGACTACGCCGGGCGCGACAACGCTGGCGACATGGCCCAGGTCGTCAGCCGCTTCGTCCAGCAGGTCGACGCCCCGCTCATGCTCGACTCCACCCAGCCCAATACCATCGAGGCGGGCCTCAAGCACGCCGCGGGCAAGTGCGTCATCAACTCCGCCAACTTCGAGGACGGTCAAGAAAAATTCGACGACATGTGCCGCCTGGCCAAGCGCTACAACGCCGCCCTGGTCATCGGCATGATCGACGAGGACAAAGAAGCCGCCATGGCCCGCACCGCCGACCGCAAGCTCGCCATCGCTGCCCGCGCCATCGAGCGTGCCAACCGCGAGCACGGGCTCCCGGTCTCTGACATCTTCATCGACCCCCTCGTCCTCCCGATCTCCACCGGCATGGACGCCGACCGGCGCTCCGCGCTCGAACTCATCGAGGGCACGCGCCGCATCGCCGCCGCCTTCCCCGAGGTCCAGATCACCTGCGGCCTCTCCAACGTCTCCTTCGGCCTCAAGCCCGCCGCCCGCGTGATCCTCAACTCCGTCTTCCTCCACGAACTCGTCGAGGCGGGCATGACCAGCGCCATCGTCCACGCGAGCAAGATCCTCCCTCTCAACAAGATCGAGGATGCCCACAAGCTGGCCGCGCTCAATCTGATCTACGATCGGCGCCTTGAAAGCGTCGGCGGCACAGGCCTCCCCACGCCCGCCCAGCGCCCGGAGCCCGCAAGCGTCTGACTCCTCCTCCCTCTCCCCTCGGGGGAGAGGGCCGGGGTGAGGGGCTACCGATCCTTCACCCCGTCTCTCCCCAACAGAGATCCCGATGCCTGACCCCTACGACGCCTCCTTCGATCCCCTCCAGGCCTTCATCGATCTCTTCAAGGACGTGGACTCCGTCCAGGACGCCAAGAAGGAGATGACCAACCTCACCCTCGAAGAGCGCCTCCGCGCCCACATCATCGACGGCGAGAAAGAGGGCCTGGCCGACTGCATCGACGAGGCGATGACCAAGTACCCCCCGCTGCAGATCATCAACGAGCACCTCCTCGACGGCATGAAAACCGTCGGCGTCCTCTTCGGCTCGGGCCAGATGCAGCTGCCGTTTGTTCTTCAGTCCGCCGAGGTCATGAAGATGGCCGTCGCCCGCCTCGAACCCCACATGGAGAAGGCCGAGGGCTCCACCAAGGGCTCGATCGTCCTGGCCACCGTCAAGGGCGACGTCCACGACATCGGCAAGAACCTCGTGGACATCATCCTCACCAACAACGGCTACACCGTCCACAACCTCGGCATCAAGCAGCCCATCACCGACATCCTCAAGGCCTGGCGCGACACCAACGCCGACGCCATCGGCCTCTCGGGCCTGCTCGTCAAGTCCGTCAACGTCATGGAAGACAATCTCAAGGAGCTCAACGACCAGGGCGTCACCGTCCCCGTCATCCTCGGCGGCGCCGCGCTCACACGCTCCTACGCCGAGGGCTACCTCCGCTCCATCTACGCCGGGTCTTGTTTGTACGGCAAAGACGCCTTCGAGGGCCTCCGAATCATGGATCTGCTCGCCAGCGACCAGCTCGCTGCCATCGAGCAAGAAATCACGCAGCGCCAAGACGCCCGCACCGAAGCCAAGAAGCTCCACGACGAGAAGCGTTCTCAATCCTCCCCCGACCCGGCGGGGGAGGTGTCCGCGCAGCGGACGGAGGGGGCCCGCTCCAACACCCCCCGCGGCGCCCCCCGGCCCCCCCCCCCCCCCCCCCGGGAGGCGCGCGGGGGCCCC
>JAJDDI010000021.1 GCA_029260375.1 Phycisphaerales bacterium
CAGGAAGGTCAGGAACTGCAGGTTGGTGTGGGTCTGATCGGTCGGGTTGAGCAGGTTGACGCCCGTGTCGGTGCCCAGGGCCCAGTTGAGGTGCTTGCCCGAGCCGTTGATGCCGGCGAAGGGCTTCTCGTGCAGCAGGGCCGCGAACCCGAAGCGGGGAGCGACGCGTTTGATCGTCTCCATGACCAGCATCTGGTGGTCGCTGGCGACGTTGGTCGCCTCGAAGACCGGGGCGATCTCGTACTGCCCGGGCGCAACCTCGTTGTGCCTGGTCTTGACGGGCACGCCCAGGCGGTACAGCTCGTCCTCGATCTCGCTCATGAACGCGAGCACGCGGTTGGGGATGGACCCGAAGTAGTGGTCGTCGAGCTGCTGGTGCTTGGCGGGCTGGGCGCCGAAGAGCGTGCGGTCGCACGTGACCAGGTCGGGGCGGGCGTGGTAGAGGTTGCGATCGACCAGGAAGTACTCCTGCTCGGCGCCGAGCGTCGTCACCACGCGGTTGACGCCGATGTCCGAATCAAACAGACGCAGCAGACGCATCGACTGCTTGGAGAGCGCGTCGATGGAGCGGAGCAGCGGGACCTTCTTGTCGAGGGCCTGGCCGTTGTAGCTCGCGAAGGCGGTGGGGATGCAGAGCGTGGCGCCGTTGGACCCGTGGACAATGAACGCGGGTGAGGTGACGTCCCAGGCGGTGTAGCCGCGGGCCTCGAAGGTGGCGCGGAGCCCGCCCGAGGGGAAGCTCGAGGCATCGGGCTCGCCCTGGACCAGGTCCTTGCCCGAGAGGCCGAAGACGACGTGCCCTTGCCCGTCGGGGACGACCAGTGAATCATGCTTCTCGGCGGTGAGCCCCGTCAGCGGCTGGAACCAGTGGGTGTAGTGCGTCGCGCCGCGCTCCAGGGCCCAGTCCTTCATGGACGACGCGATGACGTCCGCCTGCTGCTCGTTGAGCCGCTCGCCCTTCTCGATCACGTTCTGCACGGCCTTGAACACATCCTTGGGCAGACGCTCGTGCATCACCCGAAACGTGAAGACGTCCCGCGCGAACACCTCGTCCACGCGCTCTCGCCCGGCCTGGTACCGGCCCGAGCTGATTTCCCATTCGGTGGAAGCTCCGACCGCCTCGCCCCTGACGCTGCCCCTGGTCATGGATCTCTCCGCGAAAGATGAAGGATCAGACCGGCGGCGACCGTCCACCGATCAATAGAGCAGTATCCCGGTCAACTCGCCCCGGGCAAATTTCCACACGCCGTGTTCCACACACGCCCGCGTTCCACGCGGACGGGCTACTCCGTCGCGTCCTGGATGACCCCGATCGGGTCTCGGTCCAGCAGCGCCTCGAGCTCTGAGGCGGTCAGGTCCGCCGGGCGGACGGCCCCGAACAGGGCGCTCTTGACCCCCGCGACCTCGAACGCTGACAACCCGAGCAGCTTGATCCGCTCGAACAGGCCCTGCAGTTCGATCACGTACCCCAGCGCCTCGGCGGTGCTCTCCCCGCCCTCGAGCAGGAACGTGATGAACTGGTCCGCGTCGAAGTCCTCCGGGTCCAGGGCCTCGAAGTAGGCGTCGATCGAGTCGCTGATCGCGTCGCGGATGATCGTCCGGCGGTCCTCGATGACCGTCTCGCCGGTCTCGGGGTCGGTCACCTCGCGCCGGAACAGGCCCCGGTAGTCCTCGAGGATCTCGTCGACGAGTTCGAGCTCGAGTCGATCGACCGTGACCTCGGTGTACTCGGGCGAGGACTCGCCCGGCATGTCGTTGTAGATCGCCATGCCCAGCAGCGACTCGAGCACGGACTCGAACAGCGCCGTCCGCTCCTCCTCGCTCAGACGCGGGTCCAGCAGGGTGGCGCGGGGGTAGATGCCCAGCTCGCGGAGCGTCTCCTGGGCCGCGAGCCCGACAGTCGTGTCCTGCTGCACGACGCCCGACTGGCTCTCACGCGGGACGGCGCCCGCGATCGCCTCGGCCACGTTCGTGTTCGTCGGACCCAGCGTGCGGACGTCCAGCAGGATGGCCCCCGACATCAACCCGGTCACGCTCGAATCGAACGAGCGGATCTCGAGCGGGTCGCTGATGGTCACGCCACCGCCCGAGACGGCGAAGATCGGGTCGGCCCCGGCGCCGAGGTAGTTGATCGAACCCGTGGTAAACACGATCTGAGTCCCGCCCGAGACAAAGTCCACGCCCTCGTCGGACGCGGCGCTGCCGCTCATCGGGTCGTACACCTCGCCCGCCCCGCGGAGCAGGAACGTGAGCGTGGGTGTGGTGACGAACATGTCGCCCACGGAGGTGATGTCGCCCAGACGGGCGCTCACGCTCGCGTTGAGGTGCAGCGCCCCGGGGACGCCGACCTTCTCGTTGAAGCCCATGTTGAACTGCCCGACATTGACCATGAAGTCCCGCGTGGCCCCGCCCGCAAGGAACGCGGCCGAGTCGCCCAGGATGATCGTCGCGTTGACGGGGATGACGCTGTGCCCGTCGATGCCCAGCGACACGCTGTAGTTGAGGTTCAGCTCGGCGAGCATCCCCCCCACCGCCGTGCCGATGTCGCCCACGAACTGGATGACCGCCACGTCCGGGTTGGGCGAGGAGCCCACCAGGTCCCCGAGGCTCCGGTCCGTGATGACCGTGAGCTTGCGCCCGGGCGTGCCGTCGGCGTTGACCGTCTTCAGGAACCGGATCGAGCCGGCGGCGGTCGCGTCGTAGGACCGCAGCGTGGAATCGCCCGCGATGATGACGCTGTCGCGGAAGGTCATCCCGAGCTGGCTGGAGATGTTGTCCATGATGACGGTCGAGCCGGGCGCGTCGGTCGTGAGCGAGTACAGGCGCCCCGCCCCCTCGCCCACCGGGCCGGCGAACGTCGTTACACCGGGCGAACGCACGAATAGGCCCGAGGCGCCCATTGCGCTCGAGGTCAGGGCGCCGTTGAACGTCACGTCGGCGGCACAGAACGTCAGGACTTGGTCCGCCTGGGCCGCGGCGTTGAGCACGGACGCGCCGTTGATCGTGATCTGGTCCGCGACATACACGTCGCCCTTGAAGGTGGTGCTCAGCGCGTCGATCAGGAGCGACTCGAGATCCTTGCCCGCGTCGCCGACGTCCTGGAGCACGACCCGCCCGGACGCGCCGGCGTCGAGGCGGAGGATGTCCGTCCCCGTGCCCGAGCCGTCCACGCCGCTCATGAAGCGGATCACACCCGAGCCGCCGGTCTGGACGAGCGAGTCGCCCAGAACGGTGACAACGCCGTTCAAGGTGATGTCGCCCGAGACGCTGTCGAGCACGCTGGGGGTGGGTGCGTTGGCGAGGAGGATCGTTCCGTTGTAGTTCTGGTCGCCCGCGGTTCGGACGGTGGTGAGGTCGATCTGGGTCCCGGTGAGCGTGAGCGAGGCGAGGCGGTTGGTGACGCCGTAGCCGGGGGCGCCCGCGGTGAAGTTGATGTCGCCCGAGCCGTAGCTGATGGAGAGGTCGCCATCGCCGTCGGCCAGGCCCTCGAAGGCGCCGCCGACGTTGACATCCCCGCCCGAGGTCGTGAGCACGACGCTGCCCGTGACGCTGGCGGCCGAGTCGCTGGTGATGTCGCCGCCGTTGGTGGTGATGTTGCCGTCGAGCACGAGGCTCTCACCACGGAGCCAGATGTCGGCGCCGCTGGTCATGTTGACCGGGCCGGTGACGGTGATCAGCCCGCCCGCGTTCTGCGTCAGGACCTCCAGGTCGGCGCCCAGCGTGAACGAGCCGAGGGTGATGGAACCGAATCCATCCGTACGCCCGATCACGACCTCGCTGAAGCCCTTGAGGGCGTTGATCATGGCGCCGGTGATGTCAAGCGTGGCCCCGCTGCTGCCCGCGGCGACAAGTATGCCCTGGCCCGCGGTGAACGGGCGGAGCTCGATGCGGTCGCCCCAGACGTCGCCGGCGAAGAACATGTCGGTGGAGGTCAGGATGATCTCGTCCACGCCCGTGCCGGCGTTGGAGCCGATGCCGTTGAGCTGGATGAACCCGGAGGCGGTGGCGACGAGCTGCTCGCTGCCCGAGCCGGTGATGGTCGCGAGGGTGATGTTGGTCGAGGCGCCGCCCGTGGCCAGGAACGTGATGGCCGTGGACCCGAGCAGACGGATATTGCCGCCGCTGAAGTCGATGTCCCCGGTCGTCGCGGTCATCGTGGGCGTGGAGCCCGTAAAGTCGTAGAACGCGGCGGTCAGGTCGAACGAGGGCGCGGTGAGCGTGTCGTCCGTGAACGTGATCGTCCCGCCCGCGGCGTTGGCAATGACGGCGCTCATCCCCGTCACGCTCCCGTCGAAGAGGATGTCCCCGCCCATCGAGTCGTAGGTGCTGTTGAGCGTGAGTGCGCCGATGTAGCTCTGGTCGCCCGTCGCGCCCGCCTGCTCGAGGGTGTAGACGTCGTTGAGGCTGATCGTCGCGCCCGTGACGCTGACCTGGGCCAGGCGCGCCCCGGCGGTCCCGATGTCCGCCATCGATACCGCGCCGGCGCCCGCGTTGATCGTCAGCACCTCGCCGACCATGCCCGAGCCCAGGAACGCGGCGGTGGAGGTGATGTCCCCGCCGTCGGTCATCGCGCTGAGCCCGAAGCCAGAGAGGGCGAAGTCCCCGCCCGAGAACATGATCGTCGAGGCGCCCCCGTCGGCGTCGAAGACCAGATCGCTCGTGGCGACGAAGCCGCCGGCCGCGTCGTAGCTCTGGCTGGCGCCGTGGTAGTTGGTCCCGCCGAGCGTGAGCGTTCCCGTCGCCGTGACGTCGGTCAGGCCCGTGACGCCCTGGGTCGCGAGCGTGCCGATGCCGTCGAGCGTGATGTCGTCGCCCGTCAGGGTCAGGGCGGAGAGGTCGGCGCCCGAGCCGACCTTGCCCAGGTCGATGGCGCCGGTCCCGGCACTGACCGTGAGCGATGATCCGCCCGCGACGCTCGCGTCGGTCAGTCCGGTGATGGTGATCGCCCCGCCGCCGGCGCCGGTGCTGAGGGTCGTGTCCTGCGCCAGGACCGCGTCGCCGAGGAGCGTGATGTCCCCGCCCGTGGTGGTGATCGTGCTCCCGCCCACATCCAGGGTGATCGTCGCGGTCGGGTCCGTCGCGTCGCCGACGGTGATCGAGCCGCCGGTGCTGGCGAGCGCACCGTCGATGAGGATCGCCCCGCTCGTGACGAGCGAGACGTCGTCGAGGAATGTGAAGCCGTGGAAGCCCATATCGCCCGTGCCGCCCGCGCGCCCGATGGTGATCGAGCCGAACCCGTCCTGCAGGAAGGCCAGCTCGGCCATGGTCAGGTCAAAGAACCCGGCGCCCGCGTCCAGCGCCCCGCCCAGCTCCATGCTCCGCGTCAGCGAGAACGGCTCGAGCGTCAGATCCCCCGTGCCCGCGACGTCGCCCGTCAGGTTCACCTCGTCGGCGGTGATCGAGATATCATTCAGCGCCCCGCCGGCGCCCACCGAGCCCAGCGTCGCGGTGTCCGAGGCGATGACCGTCAGGTCGCGCCCCACGCCCGTCAGATCGGCGAGGGTGACGCTGCCCATCGGCGCCGCGACGGTCAGGTTGTGGTTGGCGCCGATGGCGATCGTGCCACCCGTAAACGTGATGTCGCCCGCCTGCGCCGCGTTGCCCGTGAAGAGCACATCGACCGTGCCCCCGCCCGTCGTGTCGATGTCGTACATCGCGGCGGTGTAGCTCTGCGACTCGGCGTCGTAGGTCGTGCCGCGGAAGGCGATCGTGCCCGTCCCCGCGTCGATCGTGAGCGAGTCGAGGCGGACCATGTCGCCCACGCTGCCCAGCGTGACGTCGCCGTCCCCGGCCAGCAGCATCATCGCGCGCGTGCCCGCGACGTCAGCGTTGGTCGTGCCCCGGATCTCGATGGGTCCGCCGCTAGCGCCCGCCAGCGTCGTGTCGATCGTCAGGTCAGTCGCGAGGGTCAGGTCGCCGATGAGCAGCACACCGCCCTCGCCGGCGATCGCGCCGCCGGTGGTTGTGATGGACGAGCCCGCGTTGAACGCGAGCGAGCCGCCGCTGCCGGCGTCGAGCGTGACGCCGCCAGCGCCGCTGGAGGCGATGGCGCCGTTGAGCGAGATGCCGATCGTGCCCCCGCCGGTCTGGACGGTGACATCCGCGCCCGAGAGGCCCTGGAGCGACGCGGTCTTGGAGCCGAGCGAGGCCGTGTCGAGCGTGAGGGTGATATCGCCACCCGAGGCGACATCAGAGGCGAAGACGAGCGAGCCGGTGGTGTCGATCGAGAGGTCGCCGGACGACGTGATCGAGCCGGCGCCCGCGTCCACGCTGATCCCGCCGCCTCCGGCCGCGATGCTCGTCGCGCTGATCGCGCTGCTGAGCTCGACCGTCGAACTCGCGTCGATCTCGAGGGCCAGCCCGCTGGCGTTCTGACCGGTCAGGGTGACGGTGTTGGTGCCGGGCACGTTCTTGAACAGGACGCTGCCGACCGTCCCGCCCACGCCCGCGCTGAGTGATTCGGCCAGCACGGAGCCGTTGATCGTCAGGGTATCGGCGTTGGTGATGACCAGGTCGCCCAGAGCGCCGCCTACGCCAAACGTATCGGCGGCGCTGTCGCCCAGCGTGATGCTCCCCGTGCCGGCGTCGAGGCTCAGGCCCTGGCTCGCCAGCGCCGTGATGGCGCCCCGGAAGTCGATGAGATCGCCCGCATCGCCGCCAACGATGCTGATGGTCCTGCTCCCGGCGCCCCCGAGCACAACATCGCCGAAGAACGTGATCGACTCGCTCAGCGCCGCGACATCGCTCAGCAGCGTCGCGGTTCCGGTGATGTCGATCCCGCCGCCGATGGCCGCGAGCCCGCCGGCGTTGACGTTGACCGCCCCGCCCGAGCCCGCGTCAATGGTGATGGCGCCCGCGCTCGTGGAGACCAGCCCGTTGAGGTTCAGCGTCGCGTCGTTGGCGCTGGCGATGCTCACCGAGCCCGCCGTGATTGCGCCGAACGCGCTCGTCGTCGTGCCGTCGGCGCCCTGGTCCACCGTGACATCCAGCGCCCCGACGCCCAGG
>JAJDDI010000022.1 GCA_029260375.1 Phycisphaerales bacterium
GCGGGCGCCCGCGGCGCCCATCACCCCCGGGTACGTCAGCTTCCCGGCGCGGGAGTCCTTGCCCGTCCGCTTGCCCGTCTTGGTCTGGCACGCCTCAACATCCAGCAGGTCGTCCACGATCTGGAACATCAGCCCGATCGCCTCGCCGTACACCGTCAGCCGCTCGATCGCTCCGGCGTCGCCCCCGCCCAGCATGCCACCCATGCGGCACGCCGCCCGGATCAACGCCCCCGTCTTGTTGCAGTGGATCGCCCGGAGCTTCTCAGCGTCAGACAGCGCGTCATCGAGCCCGCCCAGCGTGTCGAAGATCTGCCCGCTGATCATCGCGTTGGTCCCGCGCAGAAGCTCGTCGGTGAGCGCCCCAAGCCTCTCGCCCGGCGCCCCGCGGAGCGCGCCAAACGCCAGGGCGAGCATCGCGTCGCCCGCGAGGATCGCCATCGCCTCGCCGCTGCGTACATGCAGCGTGGGCTGCCCCCGGCGCAGGTCGTCGTCGTCCATCGCCGGCAGGTCATCGTGCACGAGGCTGAACGCGTGAACCAGCTCGATCGCCGCCCCGGCGGGCAGCGTCGCCTCGCCCGAGCCGCCCGCCGCGACCCCGCTCCACCACGCCAGCACCGGGCGCACCCGCTTGCCCCCGCCCAGCAGCGCGTAACGCACCGCGTCGTCCAGCGACGCCGTCAGCCCGAGCGAATCGACGTAGCCGCTCAGATGCGCGTCGACCGCCCCCAGGGGCGATCGCAGGGCCTCGGGTACGGCGGGGGGGGTGTGGGTCTCCGGGTTCACGCCCCATGATAGGAGAGCGGACCCAACGGACGACCGCTACCATCGCCCTGCGATGCTTGATGACCTATTCTCATTCTTCAGAGCCGGCGGGTGGGTGATGTACCCGCTGCTGCTGCTGAGCCTCGTCTCGATCACCCTCAGCGTCGAGCGGGCCGCGTTCTGGCTCCGCACCCACTCCCGCGCCTCGCGCCGTCGGCTCGCGCGACTGATGTCCAAGGTCCGCGGGGGCGACACGACCGCCGCGATCGCGATGGCCGAACGCTCGGGCTCGATCTACATGCGGTTCATCGCCGGCCTGCTGGACCACGCGACCAAGACCAACGCCGACACCGCCGCCACCGAGAACGCCGCCCTCGAGCTCATCGAGGATGCCCGCCCGATCATCGAGCGCTTCAGCGTTGTGCTCTCGACGATCGTCACCGCGGCGCCCCTGCTGGGCATCCTGGGCACGGTCACGGGCATCATCCAGAGCTTTCGTCTCTTGGGCGGCGCCGAGACGGTCACCGACCCCGCCGCCGTCGCCGCGGGCATCGCCCAGGCGCTCTACACGACCGCCTTCGGGCTGATCGTCGCCCTGGTGACGCTGTTCCCGTACGTGATCTTCCGCTCACAGGCCGACCGCTGTCTGGGGCGCCTCGAGAGCGTGGGCGCGACCATCGCCGAGCACACGCCTGGCAAGCGTCAGCCCACGCCCCGCGCGTCGAGCGCCGCCTAGATTTGAACTGATGTATCCAAAGCGCCGTGCCACTGACCCGTCTTCGGGTCAGCGGTCTTGCCCGTGCTATGTCGCACTGACCCCAAGACGGGTCAGTGGCACGAAAGATCTAGGCGACGGCTTCCTGTTCCTTGAGCAGCTCGTAGATCTCTTCGGGGCTCTGGGCCTCGTACACGCGCTCGCGGAACGCCTCGAGCGAGATCAGCCGGCTGATCCGCGCCAGCGCCTGGATGTGGTCGCTCGTGCGGTCGGGCGGGCTGGCCAGAAGCACGATCAGCCGCACCGGCTGCTGATCGATCGCCTCGAAGTCCATCGGCTCGGCCGGCTTGCCGATCGCCATCGCCAGACCCGTCAGGCCCGAGCACTTGCCGTGCGGGATCGCCAGCCCGTGCCCGATGCCCGTGGTGCGCGTCTGCTCGCGCGTCCACACGGCTTCCTTGAGCGCCTCGGGGTTCTTGGCCAAACCCTGCTCGCCGAGAAGATCGACCAGCTCACCGATCACGCCCTGCTTGTCCATGGACTCGAGCGGGGCCTTGATGCACTCGGGGGTCATGATGTCCAGAAGGTTCACACGTCGCCTCTCTGAATCGGATCTGCTCGGGGGAGTCCCTCGCGCTCGGGGATGGGGAGTCTAGCGAACCCACGGGGCCAGTTGTACCCCGGAGGCGTTCACCCCAGGCCAGGCTTAGCGTCCTCGGTTCATCAGCACCGCGAACCCGCCGTCCCGATAACGCGTCCCGGCCTCGCCTGGCAGACCCTTGGGGTCCGTCCGCAGCTCGGTTTCAACCTTGAGACCGCAGTTCTGACCCAGCCAGAGGGCCATCGCCTCGTTCTCCTCGGGTTCCAGGCTGCACGTCGAGTACAGCACCCGCCCCTCAGCGCTGAGCATCGGGAGCGAGTCCTCGACGATCTGACGCTGGATCGCCATCAGGCGGTGCTGCTGCACCGGGCTCACCCGGTACTTCGCCTCGCCCCGCCGGGGCAGCACGCCCGTGTTCGAGCACGGCACGTCCAGCACCACCAGATCCGCCCGCTCGAACGCCTCACGCCGCAGCGTGTCGATGTCCACGATGCGCACCCGCTCGCTGCCGGCGAATGTCCGCGACAGCGCCGCGTGCCGGTTCGAGTCAACATCGGTCGCCAGGATCCGGGCCCGGGGGAACATCGCCGCGAGCTGGCGCGTCTTCGTGCCCTTGCCGGCGCACAGATCCACAATCAACTCGGGCGTGAGGTCACGCGCGATGCCCATCGCCTGCCCCGAGCCCGCGTCCTGGATCCAAAGGTCCGAGCGCGACGAGAGCAGCGCGCCCAGCGCGCTGCGTTGCCCCGTGTACACGCGGTAGCCGTCAAGCTCGTGCGGTTCCAGGTCTGCGATCTCTTCGGGCGCCGACGCGAAGCCCGTGTTGAACACGATGGGGGGGTCGCACAGCGTGTGCAGCGCCAGCGCGTGGGCGTCCTCCACGCTCACCCGCTCACCCCAACGCTTGAGCAGCGACGCGGGCACGCCCGTCGCCACCGCGACGCGCTCCAGAGGCGCCTCGGGCAGGATCGCTTCCTTGAGCTCCCGCGCCGACCCGTCGCTCAGCGGGATCGCGTCACGCCGGTCGTCCCACGCGTCGATCCGCTCGCCGGTCATGCGCGAGATCCCGCGTAGCACCGCGTTGACCAGCGCCGCGGTCTTCGGGTTGTGCCCCTTGACCCACTCGACGCTCGTATCGATCGCCGCGTGCGCCGGGATCCGGTCCAGCAGCAGCAGCTGCGCCGCCCCGCCCAGGATCGCCGCCCGCACCGGCGCGTCGAGCTTGTTGAACGGGCGAGTCAGGTGATGCTCGCAGACGTACCGCAGCGTCACCCAGCGCCGACCCACCTCGTGGTGGATCGCCCCGGCCAGACCCGCGTCGCGCGAGCTCAGCCCGGCGCTGTCGATAGGCGTCAGCGAGATCTCCGGGAATGTCCCGGCGTCCTCGCTCAGACGCGTGAAGACCCGCCCGCGGGCGTCCATCTCGCCGCCCCCGCTCCCGCCCGGCTTCTCGCCCTGTTTGGCCGGGCCCCTTGCCGGACGCCCATGCCCGTCGAACGATTTGGTGTGTGCAGATTTCAAGGGCGAGTCTACGCCCTTGCCCGACCATGACCGAACGACCCAACGAGCAATCTTCGCCCGCGACTCCCCCGCCCCACGCCGGGGCGCGCCCGCCCACGCCCCAGCGTCAGCGGGGCCTGCTCGCGGGCCTGCGGATCCGCAAGAAGCTCATGCTCCTGCACACCCTCTTCTCGCTGACGCTGGCGGGTGTCCTGCTCATCCCCCTCCGCCCCGCGCTCCGCGGCATCGTCCACAAGGGCGAGCAGCGCCAGGCCCAGGACCTGCTGGCGATCATCCTCGAGGACCCCGCCCGGGTGCACGCGCTCAGCAACCCCGAGGCCGGGATCACCCTGAGCCTGACCGATGCTGACGCCCCCGGCGCCGAGACCGCCCTGGCCAGCCCCGGGCTCCCCGTCCCCATCGGCAGCCCCAACCAGCCCGGCGCCGCCATGCTCGCCCTGCCCACAGGCGAGCTGATCCGCGCCTCGGTCACCCATGACCGGGCCCGGCGCGAGGTGCTCAAGGTCTACCTCCTGATGACCGCGGCGCTCTTCGGCGTCTACGCCCTCGTCGCCCTCGCGCTGGAGATCTTCATCCTCCCCCAGCACGTCTACGGACCCATCCGGCGCATGCTCCGCGCCGACCGCGCCGTGCAGGAGGGCGACAAGGACGCCGAGCTCATCAGCGAGAAGCACATCCCCGCCGACGAGCTCGGCGAGATCATGCGATCGCGCAACGCCTCGATCCGCTCGCTGCGCACGCACGAGTCGGACCTGGCCGACACGCTCGACCGTTTCGAGACCGTCGCCAGCGACCTGCGCCGCAAGAACCACATGCTCGAGACGGCCCGCCGGAACCTGGAGGGCGCCGACCGCCTCGCGAGCCTGGGCATGATGTCCGCGGGCATCGCCCACGAGCTCAACACCCCTCTGGCCGTCGCCAAGGGCCTGGTGGAGAAGCTCGAGCGCGACCCTCGCCACACGCTCAGCGCCTCCGAGTCGGCGCTGCTGACGCGCGTGATGGGGCGCCTCGAACACCTCAGCGAGAGCCTGCTGGACTTCGCCCGCGCCCGCCCGCCCGAGTCACGCCCCGCCCGCCCGCGCGCGATCGTCGAGGAGGCGTTCACCCTCGTCCGCCTGGACCGCGAGGCGGGCGCGTTTGATCTGGTCAATGACCTGAGCCCCGACCTGGTCGTCGCCTGCGACGAGGACCGCATGGTGCAGGTCTTCGTGAACCTGATCCGCAACGCTGTGGACGCGATCCGCAGCCGGGGGCTCGGGTCCGGGCAGAACACCCCGCGCATCGAGGTCGCCTCGGTCCGCTCGCGCCGTGACGAGACCGACTGGCTGAGCATCACCATCACCGACAACGGACCCGGCATCGACCCCGAGCTGCTCCCGAGCCTCTTCGAGCCATTCGTCTCCTCCGAGCTCGACGCCCGCGGCACGGGCCTGGGCCTGGCCGTCGCCGAGGGAATTGTCCGCGAGCACGCGGGGGTCATCCTGGCCCGCAACCGCGCGGGCGGGGGCGGGGCGGTCTTCGAAGTTATGCTCCCGCTGGGGCGCCACCCCGAGACCGAGCCGCCCGAGGACCCGATCGACCCGGCCCAGCGAGGCTCGACCCCAGGACGAGAGGACCGTGACGCGTGAGCCAAGCACCGACCCCAGACCAGGTCCCCCCGCCCCCGACCCCGCTCTCGATCGTCGCGCTCGACGACGACGCGGACTTCCGCGAGTTCATCCGCTCGGCCCTCGAGGGCGACGGGCACGAGGTCCGCGTCGTGGGCGCCCCCGAGGCGTTCTTCGCCGCCTGCGACGCCTCCCTCCCGGATCTGGTCCTGCTCGACATCAAAATGGGCAAGACCAGCGGCGAGCTGGTCCTGGGCGACCTCCGCAAGCGCTGGCCCACGCTCTGCGTCATCGTCGTCACGGGCTACCCCAGCCTCGACTCGATGCGCCAGACCTTCAAGCAGGACGTTTTCGACTACCTCGCCAAGCCCTTCTCCCTCGACGAGCTGCGCCGCATCCTCAACCAGGCGTCCGAGGCGTTCGATCTGGGCAAACGCCCGCAGGACCGCCTCCGCCAGGAACTCGGGCGCCAGATCCGCCTCGCCCGCACCGAGCGCGGCTGGACCCTCAAGGAGCTCAGCGAGTCCTCGAATATCTCCGTGAGCCAGCTCAGCTCCATCGAACGCGGCGCCCACCTGCCCAGCCTCGAATCACTCCTCTCGATCGCCAGCGCGCTCCATAAGACCCCGTCCGCGTGGCTCCAGGGCGCGGGTTTCTAACGGCCGGGCCGGTTTCCAAGCCGCGAGCGACGCTTTCACGTTGACAACCCGACCTCGCCGACCTTGACTGCGCCGATGACCGAGACCGACGCCCCAAACCCGCCTGGCTCGCCGGTGCTCTTCACCGCGTTTGAGCCCTCGGGCGACGATCACGCGGCGCCCGTCATCGCCGAACTCAAACGCCGCCGACCCGATCTCCAGATCTTCGCCTGGGGCGGACCCAAGATGGAGCGCGCCGGCGCCACGATCGTCGAGCGCACCGGCAACGACGCTGTCATGGGCATGCCGGGCCTGGCCAAGATCCGCGAGCACAAGCTCATCAATGAGCGCATCGCGCTGTGGATGGACGAGCACAAGCCGGTCCTGCACGTGCCCGTGGACTCGCCCGGCGCCAACTTCCCGATCTGCGCCCTGGCCAAGGCCCGCGGCTGCCGCGTTGTGCACTTGGTCGCCCCCCAGGTCTGGGCCTGGGCGACCTGGCGCATCAAGAAGCTCCGCAAACGCACCGACCACGTCCTGTGCCTGCTCCCGTTCGAGGAAGAATGGTTCCGCGCCCGGGGCGTGGACGCGACCTTCATCGGGCACCCGCTGTTCGAGGAGCCCGTGGACGAGGGCGCCCTCGACCGAGCCATCGCCGACTGGCCCGGGGGCTCGCCCCGCATCGCCCTGATGCCCGGCTCCCGCCCCGCGGAGATGCGGAAGAACTTCCCGCTGCTCATCGGCGCCTACCGCCGCCTGGAGCGCGAGCACGAGGGCATCGCGGGCGTCGTCGCCGCGACCCGCCCGGAGGTCGAGGCCGATCTCCGGCGCATGGGCGCCCCCTGGCCCGAGACCCTCCGCATCGAGACGGGCAGGACCGACCAGGTGATCCGCTGGTGCGAGCTGGCGCTGGTCGTCTCGGGCACGGTCACGCTGCAGATCGCCAAGCAGCGCCGCCCGATGGTCATCGTCTACAAGTTCAACCGCCTGATCTCGCTGCCGCTGCGCTTCGTCGTCAAGACGAGGCTTTTCAGCCTGCCCAACCTGATCGCGGGGCGCAAGATCGTCCCCGAGCTGATCCCGCACTTCGGGACCGCCGAGCCGATTGCCGACGAGGCGATCACCCTGCTCGAGGACGCCGCCGCCGCCGACGAGCAGCGCACGGACCTGGCGCGCGTCACCGACCGCTTCGCGGGACGGCGCGCCTCGGAGATCGCCGCCGACCGCATCGAGACGTTCCTCCCCGAGCGTGCCCCCGAGCCGGTCGAAACGCCCAGCGAACGCATCGCCAGCTAGAGCCGGACACCGGCGAGCGCGACCACGCACGCGCCGTTGCCCGCGCGGTCCTCGATCTCGAACGTCTCCCACACCGACTCGCTCACGGGCAGGTCCTGGTCGAGCAGGCGGTGGAACATCACCCCGATGTCGTGCTCGCCCGTCTCGATGTCCTGGGCAAAGAGGATCATCATCGCCCCGCCGTGCTCGATGGTCGGCTCGCGAGCCAGCTTCACGATGTCCGCCGCCGGCCCGCCGACGAGCTGCGACGCGTACGCGCTGTTGGGTCGCGGCGTCCCGCTCACGTACGACACCTGCGACACCGCCTTGACCTCCAGCCAGTACGCCTCGCCCGCCTCCACGACCGCCCCCTCGGGCGCCATCGACTCGGCCACCGGCTCGAACAGCGTCCCGCTCGCCCGGTCGATCTCGACCAGCTCGGCCACCGGGTCGATCAGCCGCGCGTCGGGATCGCGGGCCAGCACCAGGTCGCAGCGCTCGCGGTCCCGCCGGATCAATCGGTCCTCAATCACGCCCGCGTACACCCGCTCGCTGTAAACGCCCAGCCCCGCGAGTCGAAAGCCCTCGCCCAGCACCGGGTGCAGGCCCACCTCGTCGAGCGAATCGAGCCCGAAGACGCCCTGTTCCTCCCGCAGCGCCCGGTCACGATCGCGCAGGGTCTGCGCCGCGATCTCCACCAGCTCACGCCCTGACCAGGCCCCGTGCATGCCCAAGACTACCGCCATGACCCAGCCGCGGCCCCCGCGCGTTGCATTCCCGCCCCGTTTCGGCGATCATCCCCCCTCACCATTCGCACTCAGCCACCGCACGATCGGATCCTCATGGAAGCCCTCAATCATTTCGTCGAGACGCTCAACGGCATCCTCTTCTCCAACTACACCGTCTACGCCCTGCTCTTCACCGGACTGCTCTTCACCGTCTGGTCCGTCTTCGGTCAGTACCGCGCCCTGACCCACGGCGTCGCGGTCGTCAGGGGCAAGTACGACGACAAGGACGACCCGGGCGCCATCAACCACTTCCAGGCCCTCTCCGCCGCCCTCTCCGCCACCGTCGGCCTGGGCAACATCGCGGGCGTCGCCATCGCCGTCGCGCTCGGCGGACCGGGCGCCATCTTCTGGATGTGGGTCATCGGAATCCTGGGCATGTCGCTCAAGATAACCGAGGTCACCCAGTCCATGCTCTACCGCAACACCGACGACCCCGACAACCCGCACGGCGGCCCCATGTTCGTTGTCAAGAAAGGCTTCGCTGAATGGGGTCTTGCGCCGATCGGCGTCCTGATCGGGGCGGTCTTTGTTGTGACGCTCCTCATCTCCGCAATCACCGGCGGCAATATGTTCCAGGCCTGGAACGTTGCCGACATCACCAATACCTACTTTGAAGTCCCGCAGATTGCCACCGGCATCGTGCTCTCGATCGTCGTTGCGTTGGTAATCATCGGCGGTATCAAGCGCATCGGCGCTGTCGCCGGACGCATCGTACCGGTGATGTGTACCGCGTACGTGCTTGCCGCGCTTGTCGTGTTGGCGATGAACGTCGGCGAGATTCCCGCGATGCTCGCGCTCATCGTCAAGTCCGGTCTCGGCATCGATTCGCCCGCCCCGACCGGGGCGTTCATGGGCGGCACCTTTGCTTACGCCGCGATGTGGGGCGTGAAGCGGGCCCTGTTCTCCTCGGAGGCCGGGCAGGGTTCGAGTCCCATCGCCCACTCCGCCGCGAAAACCGACGAGCCCGTCCGCGAGGGCGTCGTCGCGGGCCTCGAGCCGTTCATCGACACGCTCGTCGTGTGCACCATCACGTCGCTCGTGATCCTTTCCAGCGGCATCTGGAACCGCGGACCCGACGTCGAGATGACCGAGGCGCCAATGGTCTTCGTGGCGCAGCTCGACGACGCAGGGGAACAGGTCGTTGACGACGACGGTGTCCCCGCCTGGGCCATCACGGACACGCCCCTGTCCCGCACCGAGGGCGGTATCGACGGCGTCTTCACCATCTACCAAGGCGCCGAGAACGAGGAGACCGGCAACACGCTCAATAAACTCCGTGGCTCGATCGTCGAATCGGAAGAGGCAGACGGCCCAACGTACATCCACTGGGACGCCGTGAACCTCGCGTCGGTACCGACGGTCGAGACGCAGGGGGTCTTCTTCAACTACAAGGGCGCTTCTCTGACGGGCAAGGCGTTTGACCGTTCTATCCCGGGCCTCGGCAAGTGGCTCATCACCCTCGCGGTCTGGCTCTTCGCGATCTCGACCATGATCTCGTGGTCGTACTACGCGGAGCAGGGTGTCTACTACCTCTGTGGCTGGCTCAGCGATGGCGTAACCAAGTCCATCGTGCTTGTCTATAAGCTCGTCTATTGCGCTCTCATTCTGTTGACCTGTGTCGCCGCAGCGCCGATCATGACCGACCCGCAATCCGGGCGCAAGGTGGCGCTCATCGGGACGGATGAGCAGCTCGACATGTGGACCACCCTGGGCCTGGGTGTCATGCTCGTGGCCAACATCCCGATCATGCTCATCTTCGGGTCCAAGGCAATGAAGGCCTACCACACCTACTTCAAGCACATGGACGCCGGCGATGATCCCCCGCACGACGCCCCGCCCATGACCGACGTCGTCGAGGGCAAGGACGTCGAGTAAGCCTCGCGACATCCCGCAACCAAGAACGCCCACGCATTACGCGTGGGCGTTTTCTTTGCATCAATGTTGTTGATCTGCGCTACGCATCCGACGCCCCGATTGCGTCGCGGATCTTCGCCCGCGTCTCGACCGCGTGCTCCATCGTCGTCGCCCGAACCTTCGCGAACGTGGACCTCCAGAACCACGGGATCGGGACCACCGTCAGCGGCAGATACCACATCCACGTCGCGAACCACCCGCTGGTCCACGCACCATAACTCCCGGGGAAGTACGTTTGCAGCAGGCTGTCTGTAATAGGAAGGCCCGGCCACACGCTCACCGCCAGCACCAGCGCGATCCCCACGGGCCACTTCCTGGGCGTGACCAGCCTCCAGCTGACGATTGTCCGCCCGCCGTCTTCGCTCGCCTCGCCCACGAGCCGCCGGTCGAAGGGCGTGCCCTGGGCATCGACAGAGAACAGCCCGCCGTCGCCGTCGCGCACAAACCCGGGCAGCTTCCCCTGCTTGGCGAGCCGCTCAAGCGCGTCGCAGATCTGCCCCGCGGACTTCTCGGACGCGATCGGCGCCAACCGCGCATCCGCTCCCTCGCCTCGCGCTGTCGTCGCCTCGTCGCCCATGGCTCTCCCTGCATCGGATCGGGGGTGGGGGCGAGTCTACGCGCGTTCCCGGACGGTCCGTCTATGACGCCTGTGCCGGTCGCGACGACTTTGGCACGTGATCTGCCTGTACCGCCTATGACATGAGCAAACACTCCTCAAATGCCCATCCGTTGCGTCTGGTCAACACCGACGCGTCCTCCGCACGCCACACGTCGCCCCAGGGCAACACCGCCCGGGTCCGCAAGCGACGGGCGACCTCGCCCGGCGTCGGACAGCCCGACGCCCTGGGCATCGGCAGCGCCGACCCGCTCCGCGCCCTGGCCGACGCCCGCTCGCCCCGCACCTCGCCCACGAGCGACCTCCAGGCGACCGACGCCCGCTGGGTTTTCGCGGTGCGTGTGTCCAAGGCGCTCGAGCCCGGCCCGGAGCCCGCGCTGCCCCCGGACCGCCGCCGCCGCCTGATGAGCATCGCCAAGGCGCTGGGTCTGCGTCCGTTCGACGCGAACCTGATCATCGCGATCGTGCAGGACGCGGCCCGCTCGGGCGAGCCCCTGTCCAGCTCGGTCGAGGAGCGTCTGGGTCTGGTGAGAGCCGTGCACCGCGCCGGCGTCTCACGCACGAATCTCCTGCTCGTGGCGTTTGTGTCCGCCGTTGCTTCAGCCGCTCTGGTCGCCTGGTCCGCGACCTGGATCATGGGCGGCTGACAACCCGCGCCCCTTCGGGGGCGCCACCCGCGCCCCCGGTCAGGGGGGCGCCGCCCCGGTTCGCCGGGGCGCCCCACGCCCGCGCGTGGGACATCACCCGTGCCCGCTCGCACGGGACATCACTCGCAGCGCTCGGGCGCGCCGGTACGCAGGGCCGGCGCGCCCGTGTCGCGCGCGCTCCTCCCCCGCCCCGCGGGGGAGGTGTCGGCGCAGCCGACGGAGGGGGTAGGAACGATGCCGCCCCGGCGGGGGAGGTGTCGAGCGCAGCGAGACGGAGGGGGCCCTCCCCCCTCTCCCCCCGGGGGAGAGGGCCGGGGTGAGGGGTCTCCGTCTCCTCCCTATTCTCCTATCCCGACCTCCCCACTCGCCACCTCGCCATTCACCACCACCCGAGACCCCCCCATGCCCCTCATCAACCCCGGCAAAAAAGCCCCCGCCTTCTCACTCAAGGACCAGGACGGAAACACGCACAAGCTCTCCGACTACGCCGGCACGCCCGTCATCCTGTTCTTCTACCCCAAGGACATGACCAGCGGCTGCACCGACGAGGCCTGCCAGTTCCAGGAGCTGCTCCCGAAGTTCAAACGCTCGAAAGCCCAGGTCCTAGCCATCAGCATCCTCCCGCCCAAGTCAAAGAAGAAGTTCGCCGACAAGGAGGGCCTGACCTACCCCCTCCTCGCCGACGACCGCGTCAACGACAACAAGAAACCGGACCCCGAGATTGCCCAGAAGTACGGCGTCTGGGTCGAGAAGTCCATGTACGGCAACACCTACATGGGCATCGACCGCACCACCTACCTCATCGACGAGCACGGCAAGGTCGCGCAGCGCTGGGACAAGGTCAAGGTCCCCGGGCACGCCGAGGAGGTGCTCGCGGCCGCTGTTGCGCTGGGAAGATGATTTGACGTCCGCCGGTGCGCACTTCCAATCGCGAAGTTGGCACGGCACAGTCGCTTGCCTCATGATCGGTGGTTATCTTGTTTCGCAGTCCCGGGTTATGTTCTTGTCAGGCGATTCGAGCACACTATAGTCAAGACACACATCGCATCGCCGGGGTTGCAAACTGAACATGTTCTCGTATTCTCTTGAACGAAAACTCAGCGTTCGACCACGGCAGGCGCATCAGGCGTTTGTCAGAGTCGGATCTTGGTTGAGATTGCATTACGGGGGACTGGCATGACAGACGCGACGGACGGCAAGCCGAGCAAGGCCGCTCAGCTTCGGCCGGTGAAGATCGATCTAGACTTGGAAGAGCCCGCCAGCGATTCTGTCGGCGCAAGCTCAGAGGTCGTCCAGCCTGTTATTTTTACACGCCAGATGCTGTCTGATCTCCGCCACCAATCCGAATCGTCTCGTTACTATCTCGCGGTCACAACGTGCATCGTGGTGGGGTTCATTCTCTTTGTGATGTCCATAGTATTCCTTGGCGCCGTGCTGGCGATTGCGCTCCTTGTTGTTCTTCCGGTCTGGTACGGCTTGCAGGTGGCGAAGGCGACCTTTATCGCAAACAATATCAGGGTAAGCAGTGACAACTTTCCTGAGATCTACGCGGCGAAAGAACGGATCAGGCGCCAGCTTAGCTATCGATCGGACATCGAGATCTTCATAGTTGAGGAAGGGTCTGTAAACGCGTTCTTGGCGAAGTTCTTTGGCGCCAAGTTCATCGTCTTAAACTCGGGGATGGTGGACAATCTCCACTCCCCATCTGGGCGGAAGCAGATGGAGTTTGTTGTTGCACGATTCATCGGGGCTCTCAAGGCGCGACACATGAGGCTCGGCGTCTTCCGGGTGCTTGTGACCGGGCTCGAAAAGCTCCGAATATTCAATCTTCTTCTGCTCCCGTTCGAGCGGGCTGTTCAATACACGGGTGATCAGATCGGCCTGGCGGTTGTGGAGGACCTCCAGGCGTGCGCTGATGTGATGTCAAGACTCATGGTCGGGAACTCGCTGTACTCAAGGGTGAATCCGGCGGGAATTCAGTATCAAGTCGATGATATTCACGGGTACTTTGCGTTCATCTCGCGGATCATCTCGACACACCCGCCGGTGATCCGCCGATACTGCAACCTAATGACGTTCGCCGCGGCACGGTATCCCGCATCCCATGCGACGTTCGTCCGCGAGAAACTCAGCGAACTCCGGGCTGAGGGTCCAGAAGGCCGCGGGTAGCAGCCCTGTCAAATCCGACGAGGTCACCAAGGGAGAGTCTCTGGGCGGTTGAGCGGTGTATTGACCCCTGACGCTCAGGCCTTCGGCCCGACCTGATCTTACGGCGCTCGCCGAACCAAGAACTTTCTCTCCCGCTGACAGGATTGCCGTCGGGTGGTATCTGTGTGAACTAGCTGGAGGTTCACATCATGCACACCGCCACCGCCCTGACCGTGATCGGTACCGCCATCCTCGCCGCCTCCGCCAGCGTCATCACCCGCCACGACGTGCCCGAGGCCAAGCACCTCGAGCTGGCCCAGGCCATGCCCGAGGCCGCCCGCATCGACCTGAACCTGCGTGCCCCCAAGGGCGCCACCAACGGCTGCGGCACGCTCATCCACGAGTCCTGGGTCCTCACCGCCGCCCACGTCGCCCGCCAGATCAAGCCCGGGCACGCCATCACCATCGGCGGCGAGGACTACGCGGTTGCTCGGACCATCCCGCACCCCGAGTTCGAGGGCCCGCAGTCGATGCACGACATCGCGCTCGTGCAGCTCGAGACACCGGTCGAGGGCGTCGAGCCGCTCGGGCTCTACCACGACCGCGACGAGACAGAACACCTCGTCTACTTCGTCGGCACGGGCGACTTCGGCAACGGCAAGCGCGGCCCCACCGGCTTCGACGCCAAGAACCGCGCCGCCACCAACCGCATCACCGAAGCCAACGACCTGCACCTGATCATGCGCTTCGACGCGCCAGATGAAGAAGGCGTCGAAGCCCTCGAGGGCGTCCCCGGCCCGGGCGACTCGGGCAACGCCATCATGATCAAGCGGGGCGGCGCCTACCTCGTCGCCGGCGTCAGCTTCGGCGCCGACCACCCCAACGGCGCAGGCCCCGGACGCTACGGCACGCTCGACTACGCCGTCCGCGTCTCGTCGATGATCGACTGGATCCGCGACGAGACGGGCGAGGCGTTCGAGGGCTAGGTCTTGCTTGGAATCTTTTTGCCGCACTCTGGGCAGATCGTCGCGATCGGCAGGCTGGCGAGTTCGTAGCCACACTCAAGGCATGGTCGCTCTGCCTCGTATCCCCGGCTGCTCACGCGAACCCACCAGATCAGCGTGGCGATGAGTATGACGTTGAACGCGACCGCCCATGTGTCGAACCAGATGAGGACGCTCGGGATCTGTGGCTGCCAAAGTGTGAAACCGCGAATGTGAATCAAGCCGAGGTTGCACAATGCGAGAACGCCAACCGCGAGCCAAGCATGCCACCGGCGAGCCATGATCGCAAAGGCTATGAACGGGAGTGGTTGCATCAATGACAATGCAAGCAGCCGATCGCCCGTCAGGCTGAGCTCGTATTGAGCAGCCTCAAATGTCAACTGAGGCCAGAACAGCCCGAAGCCCCAGACACACGCGTACACCCAGATCGGGATCTTCTGCCTAGAAAGGAAGAGAGCCAGAGTCAGATAGATGGCGGTCAGGAGTGAGTACTCCGGCCCCAGGATTGCGAACCACGCCCATGGCATCCAACGCGCTACGACGGTGAACGTGGCGTCAATCCCGAGGGTCTCAGTTATTGACTCCAGAACCATGAACCGGAAATCGACGCCAACGGCGACTCCGGCGATGAGTCCTAGCAACAGACTCAGGGCGATCCACCCAACAACACCAAAGCCCCAGATCTCACGCTTGTGTCGCGACATGCTCCGTTCAGCCTAACCTGATCCGGCTGATGAACACCCTCCCCCCCCCAGACCTCTCCGACGCCGCCCTCCTCCGCGTCGTCTCCGGCATCCGCCCCTGCCGGCGCGGCGGCATCCGACTCGAAGCCGAGCAAATGACGCTCGGCGCGCGCTCAAAGACCGTCATCCACAACTACGGCCAGGGCGGCTGCGGCGTCACCCTCTCCCTCGGATGCGCCCAGCTCGCCGCCGACCTTGTCCTGGGTGCCACGGCTGACCCCGAAGGGGCAGCCGTGCCCACTACCCCTATCGCCATCCTCGGCGCCGGCGTCACCGCACTCACCACCGCCCGCGAGCTCCTCTCCCGCGGCCACCGCGTCACCTGCTACGCCACCAAGTTCGCCACCGACACCACCTCCAACATCGCCGGCGCCATCTGGCTCCCCACCGGCGTCGAGTTCGGCGATCGCCCCGACAAGGTCGCCCGCTTCCACGACATCCTGCGCCGATCACACGCCGCGTTCGGCCGGCTCGACCTGCAGCAGTGGGGCGTCCAGCGCCTGCCCGTGTACGAGCCCGCCTACGCTCCGCACGAGGACCGCTTCTTCGACAACGGGACCCTCGAACCGCCGCAACTGCTCGAACGCCTCCCCGTCGCCGGCCCGCCCCGCGCCGGGCGCGTCTTCTACACCAGCTTCATCCACACCCCGCGCTTCCTCGCCGCGCTCGCGGCCGACATCACCGCCCGCGGTGGCGCGTTCATCGAGCGCACGTTCACCGCGCGCGAGCAACTCGCGTCTCTCAACGAGCCCGTGCTCGTCAACTGCCTGGCCTTGGGTTCGCGCGAGCTCTTCGACGACCACAGCATGTACCCAGCCCGCGGCGTCCTCGTGCACATGAAGCCCCAGCCCCTGGGCTACATCGTCCACGACGGGTACAAGTACATGTTCCCCCGCCACGACGCCCTCGTGCTCGGCGGCTGCTTCGACGCCGACGTCGAAGACCCGACCCCCCCCGAGCACACCGTCCGCGAGATCCTCGACCACCACCGCCGCTTCTTCGCCGTCTGAGCCGGTCCCTACTCCGCCTTCCGCACCCACTCGGCCTCCAGCGGCCCCAGCTCGCCCTTGATCCGGTCCCGCTCGTCGGTCAGCGTGTTCGCCCGATCCACATCCGCCCACACGTCCGGGTCCGCCAGCTCGCGATCGATCTGTGTGACGCGTTCCTCAAGCAGCGCGATGTTCGCCTCGATCTTCTCGAGCGACATCCACGAGAACCTGCTCTTGCCCTCGCCCTTGGGCCTGGGCGCCGGGACATCGACCTTCGCGTCTGCCCTCGGGCTCGAACCCTTCTTTGACGCTCTCCGCGCCTCCGCGGCCCCGTCTCGCCGTGTGTTCTTCTCGTGCCACTCCGTGTACGTCCCCGCGAACGTCTCCGCCCCGCCCTGCCCGTCGAGGATCAGCAGGTGATCGCACGTCGCGTCGATCAGCGCCCGGTCGTGGCTGATGAGCAGCAGCGTCCCATCGAACGCGCCCCCCTTCCTCGGGTCGTCCGGGTCTGGGCTGGCCAGCGACTCCTCGATCCGCTCGGCGCTGGGAATGTCCAGGTGGTTCGTCGGCTCGTCGAGCACCAGCACGTTCTTGGCGCACGCCAGCAGCGCGGCGAGCCGAACCCGCGCCCGCTCCCCGCCCGACAGGATCCCGACCTCCTTCTCCTGATCACGCCCGGAGAACAAGAACGCCCCCGCCAGGTTCCGCGCCTCCTGCTCGCTGAGTATCACCTTCTCGTTCGTCTCCTTCTTGATCAGTTCCTGCATCTGGCGGTAGAGCGCCCGCTCGGGGTCGAGCCCCTCGTCCGTCTGGCGGAAGTAGCCCACCTCCAGCTTGCTCCCGAGCTTGACCGTGCCCGCGTCCGCCCGCTGATCGCCCAGCAGCGTGCGCACCAGCGTCGTCTTCCCGGCGCCGTTGGGCCCGATGATCCCCCAGCGCTCCCCGCGCCCGATCTTCAGGTTCAGGTCGTCGAACAGCACCTTGTCGCTGCCGTCCTCGTTGGTGTACTTCTTGCTCAGACCCCGGGCCGTAACCACGATGTCCCCGGTCCGCTCTGCCTTGGCCAGCGTCAGGCGCAGCTCCGCCAGCTCCATCGGGCGCTCCAAAGTCGAGCCCGCCTTGGCCCGGTCCAGCCTGCTCTCGCGCCCCTTGGCCTGCTTGGCCCTTTGCCCTGCTTTATATTTGCGGATGAACGCCTCTTCGCGCTTGAACTCGGTCTGCTGCTTCTCGTACGCGCGCATCTGCGCCTCGCGCCGCTCGGCGCGGAGCTTGCGGAACGCGGTATAGCTCCCCGGGTAATCGATGACCCTGCCCTGCTCGACCTCCGCGATCCGGTGCGCCACCCGGTCCAGCAGGTACCGGTCGTGCGACACCATCAGCACGGCGCCCTTGTACTCGTCCCGCAGGAACCCCTCCAGCCACTCCCGCCCCGCCAGGTCCAGGTGGTTCGTCGGCTCGTCGAGCAGCAGCACGTCCGGCTGCTCCAGCAACGCCTTGGCCAGCGCCAGACGCCCCTTCTGCCCGCCCGAGAGATCTTTCACCAGAATCCCGAACTGCGCGTCCGTGAACCCCAGCCCGTGCAGCACGCTCTCGATCTTGTGGTCGATCGCGTACCCGCCGGCCGCCTCGATCGCCTTCTCCAGCCGCTCCTGCTCGCGCATGAGCTTCTCGAGGGCCGCCCCCTCGACCATGCCCATCTGCTCATAGACCTGGTTCAGCTCGCGGTGCAGCGCGTGCAGATCCGCGAACGCCCCCTCGGCCGAGTCGCGGAGCGTCTCCTCCGGGTCCAGCTCCGGGTCCTGCTTCAGGTACGACGCCCGGGCGCCCCGCTGGAGCGTGATCGTCCCCGAATCGGGCGTCAGGATCCCGCCTAAAGCTTTCAGCAGCGTGCTCTTCCCGGCCCCGTTGCGACCGACCAGCCCGATCCGCTCCCCCGGCTCGATCGCGATCGAGCAGTTCTCCAGGACAACGTCGTTGCCGTACGCGTGCGAGATGTTGGCGCCGCCGAGGATTGGCATGGGCGGAGTCTAAGCGCGCTCGCCTATAGGTTTTCGACCCTGGGCTCCGTACCGCACTCGGGGCAGGCGTCTGGGGAGAGCAACCCCGCCCTCGGATAACAGCACCAGATGCACAGCCCCCGCCGAGCCCGCTTCGCCCGGGTGCGCCAGCCCGCGGCAGTCTGGGCGTGCTTCACGGCACGGACGACCACGAAAACCGCAGCGCCGACAATCGCGATCTGGACGATCGTGCTCATCCACCCCGACGCGACGCCTCCCGAAAGGATAACCCCGAAATAGAGCACCACGGAGAGTGAGACCAGGATCGACCAGTCCACGATCACCCTGTCACGAGCACGCCGCGCTCTCGTGAGGACCTCGTCCTCAAAGGCGTTCTGGGGCGAAGGTTTCTCAAACTTCATGACCAAGCCGTCCACAGAGCGGTGCGGTATCCGAGAGCGTGAGAGAATAGTGCGCCGCCGAGGATTGGCATGGGCGGAGTCTAGATTGATTCTGGCTCGGGCTCGATCGGTGCGAGATGGCGACCGCACTCCGGGCAGGGGAGATCTGGTAGTCCCGAACGGTCATATTTGCACCAGGGACACAGACCCTTGCCGAGGCGTGATACCCGGCGCTCCTGAATGAGAATGAAGACAAACAGAACGATCGACGCTGGTGCAAGAATGGCGATGGGCGCAGCGACCCAAACGTCACTGGGTGGATGTGGAGGTGAGTCATGCGGCATGTGAACAGGCCAGAGGATTAAGGCTACCATGCAAGTAATGATGAGAATGATCGAAACCTCGCACCAGAGGGTGAGCCGTCTCAGGCGCCGATCATGCCATTCAATCGCACGGTCGAAATGGTCGGACGATTTATCGCCCATCACTCCACAATCTTCAGCACCCGCCCGCCCTTCAGATCAAGCACGTACAGCTCCCCGTCGTGGTCACGCCCGAAGCTGCTGATCGCCTGGGCCGAGCCGCCCGGGCCGAACCCGGCGCTGAACGCCTCGCTGATCTCCACCACGTCGTCCGCCCGCCAGTTCGAACCCAGCTTGAACGTCCACACCCGCCCGGACATGAAGTCCGCGACGATGTACCGCCCCTGCAGCCTCGGGATCGTCTGCCCGTCGTAGACGTACCCGCCCGTGACCGACCCCAGCGGGTGATGGCGGTACGTGAACACGGGTGGCTCAAGGCCCATTTCCCGGTGCACGCTCGGCGCCAGCTTGGGCGGGTCCTGAAACTTGGCGCGTCCCGGCTTGAACTTGCCGTCGCCCTCCATGATCTTCCAGCCGTAGTTCTCCCCGCCCGCGCTGTCGGCCCGCTGGACGTGGACCTCCTCGAAGCGGTTCTGCCCGACGTCCGCGATCCAGAGGTTGCCGTCGCTATCAAACTCCAGTCGCCACGGGTTGCGCAGGCCGTACGCCCAGATCTCGCCGCGCGCGCCAGCGTCCTTCACGAACGGGTTGTCGCTCGGGATCGCGTACTTGAGTCCATTGTCGGGCTCGCCCGTGACGTCGATGCGCAGCAGCTTGCCCAGCAGCGTGTTCGTCCGCTGCCCGGCGCCCCGCGGGTCGTTCGCGTCGCCCCCGTCGCCCATCCCGATGTACAGCATCCCGTCGGGCCCGAACCGGATGCACCCGCCGTTGTGGTTCCCATACGGCTGCTCGATCTCCAGCAGGATCTCCTCCGAGTCCATGTCCACGCGGCGCCCGTCGGGCGCGTGGAACCGGCTGACGCGCGTCGCCCCGTCGGTGCGGGTGTAGTTGACATACAGCAGCCCGTTGTCCTCATAGCCAGGATCGAACGCGAGCCCCAGCAGCCCCTGCTCCCAGTTCTGCGTCGTGAACGCCGACGGGTCCAGCTCGAAGAAGGGCGCCTCGAGCACCGCGTCGTCCTCGATCACGCGGATCGCCCCGCCCTGCTCGACGACGTAGAAACGGTTCTCGCTGGCCGGATCGGGCGCGAAGTCCACGGGCTTGCTCAGCCCGGAGACCCACGCCTCGACCCGTTGGGCCGGGCAGATCGACGCCGCGCTGCTCACCAGGGCGATCACGCCCACGCTCAGGAATCGGTTGCTCATGCCCAGATCCTAACGCGAGCCGCCCGGCGCGTCCCGCTGGCCCCGGATCGGCGGGACAGGCGTCCCGCCTGTCACCCTCCGTATACTCCCCCCGTGTACGACCGACCCAACAGCGACGCTCAGGCCGAGCCCCGCGTCAAGCCCGTCACCCTCCGCACCATCCAGCGAATGGCCGCCAACGACGAGCCCTTCGCCTGCCTGACGGCCTACGACGCGACCACCGCCCGCTGGCTGGAGCGCGCCGGCGTCCACCTCCTCCTCGTGGGCGATTCCGCTGCCCAGCTCATCCTGGGTTATGAGCGCACCACGGACATGCCCCTGGAGGTCGCCTACGAGCTGACCGCCGCCGTCAAGCGCGGCGCCCCCAACACGCTCGTCATGGCCGACATGCCCTTCCTCACCGCCCACACCTCCGACGAGGACGCCATCCGCACCGCCGGCCGCTTCGTCACCCAGGGCAAGGCCGACATCGTCAAGGTCGAGGCCGACGCCTCCATGGGCGACCGCATCATGCAGATGACCCGCGCCGGCATCGCGGTTTGTGCCCACATCGGGCTGCGCCCCCAGCAGGTCGCCGTCGCCGGCGGCTACCGCGCCGCGGGTCGCACCGCCGACCAGGCCCGGCAGGTGATCGACGACGCGATCGCCCTGGAAAAGGCCGGCGCCGTCATGCTCCTGGTCGAGGCCGTCCCTCCGGAGGTCACCCGGGCCCTGGTCGAGCGGACCTCGTTTCCGATCATCGGGATCGGCGCGGGCACATCCTGCCACGGGCAGGTCTTGGTGATTCAGGACCTGCTGGGACTGACCGATCATCCCCCGAGGTTCGCCGACCCCGTTGCGGACCTTGGTACGGAAATAGTTCGGGCCGGGCGGGAGTGGGTCCAGCGGGTGGCCCGCTGCGAAATCGGCGGCCAGCGGTACACCATGCGTGAGGGGGAAGCCCGGAAACTGGGCATTCCTCTGAACGAACAAGACTCCGAGGGCGTTCAACCAACGAACAAGCCCTCGCCCAAGTCCAAGCCCTGAGCGGCCCCCCGCTCGACACCCTCCCGGAAGGGATCGCCCATGCGTCGATTCGTCGCCTACGGCCCCGCGATCGTGGTCCTCATGACCTGCGCCGTCGCCCTCCTCGCGGCCCCCGCCATCTTCGCCCGATTCGCCCACGTCCAGACCGCCGCCGACGTCCGCCTGGCGCGCCAGGTCATCAGCGACGACGACGTGCTCGAACGCATCGACCGCGCCGTCGCCTCCATCGCCGACAGCGTCCGTCCCTCCGTCGTCCACATCACCCCGCCCCGCAGCGCCCGGGGCTTCAGCTTCGGCGGCGCCAGCGGCGCCGGCTGGGCCTTCGACGAGGACGGGCACATCGTCACCAACGCCCACGTCGTCCGCGGCGCCGAACGCTTCAGCGTCGAGTTCGCCGACGGTCGCGTCGCCACGGCCTCCCTCGTCGGCGCCGACCCCTACACCGACGTTGCCGTCATCAAGGTCGATATTTCTACCCCGCTCATCCCCATGCCCCGCGCCGGCAATGTACCGCCCCGCCAGGGCGAGCGCGTCTTCGCCTTCGGCTCCCCCTTCGGCTTCAAGTTCTCCATGTCCGAGGGCATCATCTCCGGCCTCGGTCGCGCCCCCCAGACCGCCAGCCCCTTCGGCGGCTACACCAACTTCATCCAGACCGACGCCGCCGTCAACCCCGGCAACTCCGGCGGACCGCTCATCAACGTCCGCGCCGAGGTCGTGGGCATGAACGTCGCCATCGCCACCGGCGCCGACACCGCCGGCTCCGAGGCAAGCTCCGGCGACTCCGCGGGCATCTCCTTTGCCATCCCCGTCGCCACCGTCGAGCCCATCGTCAACCAGCTCATCGCCACAGGGCGAGTCTCCCGCGGCTTCCTGGGCGTTTCCTTCGCTCCGTTTGGTATTGAGCGCCTCCAGACCGACACCCAGTTCGTCCGCGGCCTGCGCGTAAGCGACGTCGTCGAGGACGGCCCCGCCCAGACCGCGGGACTCCGCGCGGGCGACATCATCACCCAGATCCTGGGCCAGCCCGTCACCGACTCTGAGATCCTGAGCGCTCTTATCGGCGGGTCGCCCGCCGGGGCCGTCATCCCCCTCACCGTCTACTCCTCCGGAGACGAGTCGATCCGCGATGTCTCAGTCACCCTCGGCGCTATGCCCGACGAGGTCCTCGCCCAGCGTTCCGCCGGCTCCATGATGGCCCAACTGGGCGCGATCATCGGCGCCCGCCGCCAGCGCTCCGACCAGACCCCGCCGATCATCACCGGCGTCGCCCCCAACTCCATCGCCGACGAGGCGGGCCTCGAGTCGGGCCAGACAGTCACCCACGTCAACAACGTCCCCGTCGAGACCGCCCAGGACGTCTTCGTCGAGCTCATCCGCCACGACGCGCTCATCGGGCGCAGCGTCACCCTCGGCGTCTCGGGCCCCACGGAAGACGACGCCGCGCAGGATGTGACCTTCCGCCTCGTGCCCTAGATCACTCCGCCGCGCTCAGGCGCACAATCACACGCGTCCCAAACGCCGGCACGCGCTCGGCGTTGGCGATCCACACCGGCTCGGCAACCCCCGCCTCCGGGCTGAACCCGTCGCGCAGCGCCACCGCCGCACCGCCCGTCGAGGGCGCTTCGACCCGCGCGTTGCCGAACAGCGCCAGCCCGATCAGCAGCCCCGTCCCGTCCGCGTCGTACACCTCGCGCCCCCGATGCGTGACGATGCGCGACCCACTGAACACCCACCCCTTTGTCGCAAACACCGCCCCGGTCTCCACGTGCCGGATCCAGGCGTCCGCGTCCGCCCCGATCTCCCGCCCGGCTTCATCCGTGTACACGATCTGCACGCGCACCGCGTCGCCCGTCGGCTCCACCGCCGCCCCCCCGCGCCCCGCCGGCGCGCCGGGCGCCCCGGGCTCAAGCCCGATGAGCAGCAGCGCCGCATGCACATGCGACGGGCGCGCCTCGGTCATCACCAACGCCTCGTGCTCGCGGCTGCCCTTCGTGCACGCGATCACCTCCAGGTACACATCCGGCGTGTCCTCGTGGTGGCAGTCGATGGGCACGATCCCATCGAACTCCACGACCCGGCTCGCCGCGTCCGCCCGCACATGCTCGAACACCTCGCGCAGCGCCGGCGCGTCGGGCGCCGCGCCGCCCTCATCCCGGGCAAGTGGGGGGGCTTCGGAGGCGGGCGTCGGCGACTGGTCCCAGGCGGGTGGGGGTGGGTTCTCGGCGTGCGCGGGCGACGCGGACCCCCGCGGCCCACCGCACGCGCCAAGCACAACCGCCGCGCCAACCGCGATGACCGCGCCCCACCTCACGCCGTGCATCCCAAGAACGACCGAACGTGATCGGCAAACCGCCGACCGCGTTGCTCGAAGTTGTCGAACTGATCCCACGACGCGCACCCCGGGCTGAGCAGGACCGCGTCCCCGGGGCTCGCCGACGACATCGCCCGCCGCACCGCGCGCTCGAGTGTCTCGCAATACCGCGCCGCGTCCCCGCTCGCCTCAGCCAGCGCCCGCCCCGTCGCCCCGATCGTATACAGCCCGCCCAGCGACGCCGCGGCGCCCGCGATCGGCGCCAGGTCCGCGCCCTTGTCGTACCCGCCCGCGATCAGGTGGATCCCGCCCCGCCCGCGCTCGAGCGTCTCGCCCACCGCCTCGATCGCCAGCATCGTCGCCCCAGGCGTGGTGGACTTGGAGTCGTCGTACGCCAGCACGCCCCCGGTCTCCGAGACCAATCGCAAGCGGTGGGGGAGCCCCGGGTAGCTCGCCACGCCCCGCCGCGCGTCCGCGAGCCGGTCCTCTCCCAGCGCGCACGCGACCGCCCGCGCGCTCACGCACGCGTTGATCATGTTGTGCCGCCCGGGCAGCACGAGCCCCTCGATCCGCTCGCTCTCGTCCACCTCAACGCACACGCACCCCGCCGCCGCCCGCCATCGGTCCGCATTCAGCCCGGGCCCCAGCACGCACCGATCGCCCGGGCGCTGATGCTTGAGAATCAGCTTCTTCGACTGCTCGTAGTGCTCCTCGGTCCCGTGCCAGTCCAGGTGGTTGGCCTGCAGGTTCGTCACCACCGCGATGCCCGGCGCCCACGCCCGCTCCTCCTGCCCGAGCCAGTACAGCATCGCGCTCGACAGCTCCAGCACCACCCACGCCGAGTCGTCGATCCGCTCCAGCTCACCCAGCAGCGAGCCCCCGATGTTCCCCCCGAGCACCGCCCGCTCGCCCAGCCCGCCCAGCGCGTGGGCCATCATCCCCGCGCATGTGCTCTTGCCCGCCGAGCCCGTGATCCCGATCACCCGCTCCCGCACGGGCAGGCGCTCGCACACCAGCGCGATCTCGCTCGTCACCCGCGCCCCGCCCGCCCGGGCGGACCGCACAAACCGGTTCTCCCACGGCGTCGCCGCCGCCGGGTTCACCACCACCAGATCACACGTCGTAAAGTCCGACACGTTGTGCCCGCCCAGCCGCAGGCTCACCCGCCCCGTGCGCACCAGGTCGTCGAGCTGACGCACCGACTCGTGCAGGCGATCCTCGGGTTCAAGATCGGTCACGAGCACGTCCGCGCCCTGGCCCGCCAGCCAGCGCGCCGCGCCCAGCCCGCCGCCGAAGCGTCCGAGCCCCATGACCACCGCGCGTTGCCCGTCGAACTCGCCCATGGACGCATCGTATCAGCGCCCGCTACAGCAGCGAGACCGGGTCCACGTCCACCCCGAGGTGCGTGTCGCTCGTGAGCAGCCCCGTACCGCGGACGGTGCTCATCGCCCGCTGGATGACCCTCGGGTCCGGGCTGAGCAGGTCCAGCGCGATCCGGTGCCGCCCCGCCACCCGAGAAATCGGGCAGGGCGCCGGCCCCTCGAGCACCAGCCCGGGCTCGCCCAACCCGCTCAGCGCCGCCTCGATCGCGTCGATCCGTTCCTGCGCCTTGTCAAGCGATTCGTCACGCGAGATGATCCGCGCCATCCGCCAGAACGGCGGCAGATGCGCCGCCTGCCGGATGGCCAGCTCTTCGCGTGCAAAGCCCTTGAAGTCGTGCCTCGCCGCGAGCGTCAGCGCCGGCTCCTCGGGCGCGAAGCTCTGGACGATCACCCGCCCGGGCTCGCTCCCGCGCCCCGCCCGCCCGCTCACCTGCGAGACGAGCTGAAAGGTCCGCTCGCTGGCGCGGAAGTCGGGCATGTGCAGCCCCGTGTCCGCGTTGATCACGCCCACCAGGCGCACGTTCGGATAGTCCAGCCCCTTGGCGATCATCTGCGTGCCCAGCAGCAACCGGATCTCGCCCGAGCTGAACCGCCCGAGCGTGTCGAAGTAGTCCCTGGCCGAGCGCATCGAGTCCGAGTCCACCCGCAGCACCGTCTCGCCCAGGCGCAGCCCCAGCGTCGCGCCGAACCGGCTCTCCAGCTCCTCCTCGACGCGCTGCGTCCCCACGCTCAGGTCGATCAGCCGCTTGCCGCACGCCGGGCAGGTCTCCGGTCGCAGCTGCTCGCTCAGGCAGTGGTGGCAACGCACGTACCCGCGCCGCGAGCCGGACCGGTGCACCACCATCGTCGCGTCGCACTGCTCGCACTCAAGCCTGTACCCGCACCGGCTGTCCGGGCACGCGATGTACCCGGCGTACCCGCGCCGGTTCAGCAGCAGGATCACCTGCCCCCCGTCGCTCACCGTCTCCCCGATCGCCCGCTCCAGCGTCGGCCCGATCGACTCAAGAACGTGCGGTGCCCGGCCCTCCAGCTTCTGACGCACCCGGCGCTCCCGCCCCAGGTCCACGATCTCGACCCGGGGCATCCGCCCCCCGCCCACGCGATGGGGCATCTCCCACAGCGTGAAGCGCCCCTGCACCGCGTTGTGCCAGCTCTCGAGCGACGGCGTCGCGCTGCCCAGCACCGCCGGGATGCCCTGAATCTGCGCCCGCTTGATCGCCGCGTCGCGCGCGTGATACCTCGGCAGCTGGTCCTGCTTGTACGACCCGTCGTGCTCCTCATCCACGACGATCAGCCCGAGGCTCGCCAGCGGGGCGTAGACCGCCGACCGCGCCCCGACGACCACCCGCGCCTCGCCCGAGGCCGCCGCTGCCCACTGCTTATGCCGCGACGACGCGCTCAGCCCCGAGTGCAGCACCGCGACCCCTTCAGCACGAAACCGCTCGATAAACCGCCCCGCGGTCTGCGGCGTCAGCGCGATCTCGGGCGTCAGCACGATCGCGCTCTTCCCCGCCTCCAGCACCCGCTCGATCACCCGCAGGTATACCTCCGTCTTGCCCGAGCCCGTCACACCCCGCAGCAGGTGAACCCCGAACGCGCCCAGCGCGCCCGAGATCCCCTCGACGCAGCGCGACTGGTCCTCGGTCAGCTCGGGTCTGGCCTTGGGCGCCTCCACGCGCCGCTCGTCCCAGAACACCTCGGGCGCGCGCACCACCGCGACCTCCACCTCGCGCAGCACACCCGCCGCCAACAGCCTGTTGACCGGCCCCGCGTTGCTCGCCCCCAGCTCGCGGGCCAGGTCCTTCGCGTCGATCGGGAACCGCTCGGGCGCCAAGGCCTCCAGAGACGCGCCCGCCGCGACCACGCTCTTGGTCGCCCTGAGCCCCTCGATCTCGCCCGCGCGAACACGCTCGCCCAGCCCCGCCAGCTCGACCGCGGGCTCGACCAGCACCCGCGTCCGCCGCCCCGTGCCCGCCTTGACCGCCGCGGGCATCATCGTCGCCAGCACCATCCCCAGCGGGCAGACGTAGTACCCGCTCATCCAGCGCGCCAGCTCGATCAACGCCTCGGGCAGGCGAGACCCGCTCACGCCCAGGATCCGCTTGATCTTCCTCGGGTCCATCTCCCCCAGCAGGTCCGCCCCGCCCACCTCGATCACGAACCCGCCCGTCCTCGTGTCCCCCCGCCCCAGCGGAACGTCCACGCGATCCCCCACAACGACATCCTCCCCCGCCCGGTACGTCAGCCCCGCGTCGCCCGAGTCGATCCCCCGCTCGACCGCGACGCGCACGTACCGCTCGCCCTCCGCCAGCGTCGGGTCGCGCTCATCACCCTGAAAGAGGAACGTGTCGCTCATCCGTGCGCTAGACTCTACCCAGTGAACACCCAACGCCCGACCGAGCCCGCCCCGACCCGCACAGGACGCCTCGCCCTGGCCGACGGGTCGTTGTTCCGCGGCCGCGCCTTCGGCGCCACCAACCGGGGCCTCCGGTCCGTCGGCGAGGTCGTCTTCAACACCGCCATGGCCGGCTACCAGGAGTCGCTCACCGACCCCTCCTACACCGGCCAGATCCTCGTGCAAACCGCCCCCCTCATCGGTAACACGGGCGTCAACCCCGACGACCCCGAGTCCGACCGCGTCAGCGTCAAGGGCTTCGTCGTCCACGAACTCGCCCGCCGCCACTCCAACTACCGCGCCTCCGACTCGCTCGACGCCTACCTCCGCGACGCCGGCGTCCTCGCCATCGAAGGAATCGACACCCGCGCCCTGACCCGCCTGATCAGAACCCACGGCGCCCTGGCCGGCGTCCTCTGCGACGACCCCTCCATCTCCGACCAGGCCCTCGTCCAACTCGCCCGCTCCGGCCCCCCCATGCAGGGCGCCGATCTGGCCAGCCAGGTCGGCAGCCACGACGACCACGCCTGGGAAGAGTCACTCGGCGAGTGGGCCCCCGCGGATCACGAGTCATCCCACGAGCCGCTGACCGTCATCGCCCTGGACTGCGGCGCCAAACGCAACATCCTCCGCCACCTCACCCAGCGAGGCTGCCGCGTCCGCCTCATGCCCCTCGATACCGACGCCCAGACCCTCGCCGACCTGTTCGACTCGGGCCAGGCCCACGGCCTGTTCATCTCCAACGGCCCGGGCGACCCCGCCGCCGTGGAGAACACCATCGACACCCTCCGCACCCTGCTCTTCCAGGGCGACCGCCAGATCCCGACCTTCGGCATCTGCCTCGGGCACCAGCTCCTCGCCCTCGCCCTGGGCGCCGACACCTACAAGCTCAAGTTCGGGCACCGCGGCGCCAACCACCCCGTCCTGGACATCGCGTCGCAGCGCGTCGAGATCACCAGCCAGAACCACGGCTTCGCCGTTGACGCCGCAAGCCTTGAGCTGCGGGGGGGCCAGGTCACGCACCGCCACCTCAACGACGACACCGTCGCCGGGTTCAGCGTGCCCGAACGGCACATCTTCGCCGTGCAGTACCACCCGGAGGCGTCCCCAGGCCCGCACGACGCCGCCCCCCTCTTCGACCGGTTCGTCACCATGATGGCCGACGCCCGCCACGCCGACGTCCGATCCTGACGCCCATCTTGCCCATTTTCTTATAGGGCATGGATCCAGGCCCCGGGCGCTCCCGTATCGCTTTCAACCGCACTCGCGGGGATGGCAGAGCCGTCAAACTCGGCACGGATGTAAAACTGGGCTGCCCCGGCAACGGATAGCGATTTTTCGTATGAATCCACCTGTATCAATCTTTCCGTTTTCATGGGGTGACCTCTTGCATCACCACGCCCCTCCGGTATATTCGGTTTGTGGGTCCGCGCTCCGTGGGGCGGCGGGTCTTTGGCTTCTGATAGGACTCGCCCTGGAAGGGGCGAAGTCGCCTTCCCGCTCGCGTTGCAACCGCCCGCTCAACTGGGCGCCCGCAACGATCTACGACGGGTTGCGCGAGGAGAGGGTTTTTGCACGTCGAACTCGGCGTCGTTTCTATTGACTCTTGAACGGTCGCGGTCCGTTATCGCGGTCGTCATGTGTGTATTGGGTTTCAGAACTGGGCCTCTCAACTGGGGTCCTTCGAGTACAGGTTCAAACGAGAGGAGCTTTCCATGAAGGCGAAGAGTGGTATTGCACTCGCGATGGCGGCCGGTTTTGTGGCCACCAGCGCGGCGAACGCGGCAGTCGATGAGCGTCAGGCCCAGACCGGCCTCCGGTCCATGAAGTCCATGCCCGTCGGACACATCTACTACAACCCGGCGACCGGCGAGCGCGTCGTCACCCCGTTCGAGAACCGTCCCCGTGCCGCGTCTCCCGGGATCTGGATCAACAACAACACCGATCCCTGCGCCACCGGCGGCACCGTCGGCGTCATCGATGACCCCGACCTCGACGGCGACGGCGCCGGCGACCTCTTCGGCGGCGCCTGCGTCGGCGGCACCTTCCCCTGCGAAGGCACCTGGAACAACTTCTGGGGCGATGTCGCCTACGACTCCGTCGTTGACTGCCTCGTCGTTGCCTACGGCATCCTGGCGCCCGACAATGACGCCGACCTCGACTCCATCGGCGACGGCATCGTCGGCTACGACATGGCCCTCACCTTCTCCGACAACGACGACGGTTTCGGCTCCGACCTTCCGGGCGTCTCGGGCCGCTCATGCATCCTTGACCTCACCATCCCGACCCTCGCCGGCGCCACCGGCGCCGTCCCCCCCGGCTTCGTTGCCGTCTACATCCTCACCCTCGACTTCGCCTCCCTCGCCCCCTCGCTCATCTTCGAGCTCGGCGATTCAGACGGCGTTGACGATGCCGGCACCGGCATCTCCGGTGGCGCCCTCTACGGCCCCAACAACATCGACCCCGGCACTGGGCTGCCCTACCCCAACCCCTCCTCGGGCATCGACTGGGACAGCAACATGCTGGCCGACTTCTCCTTCGCCTTCCGCTTCGATCAGTCCACCCTCGGCACCACCGGCGCCCCGGGCGTCTCCAAGGGCGTCAACGGCTTCCTCGCCGCCGCCCCCAAGCTCGGCAACCCCGGTGACCTCCCGGCCGACCCCGCCGACGCCACCGGCCTCTTCGACGCCCTTGACATCTACTCCACCGGTCCCCAGTGCACCGCCTCCGCCATTCCCAACGCCCTCTACATCGGCACCTTCTTCTTCGGCGGCTTCACCTGTGCGGTGGGCGCCGAAACCCCCCACGCTTCCGCGTGGATCGAGCTCTACGGCCCCAATGGCCCGGTTGACCCCGGCTGCAACGGCGCCGACCTGGCCGAGCCCTTCGGGACGCTCGACTTCTCCGACGTCATCGCGTTCCTGACCGCCTTCGGCACCGGCATCCCCGGTGGCGAAGCGGCCGACCTGGCCGATCCGATCGGCACGCTTGACTTCTCCGACGTCATCGCGTTCCTGACCCTGTTCGGCGCCGGCTGCCCGTAATGAGCCCCGCCGACATCGTGATCTGACTCAGCCCGGCTGAATCAGAAATCGAATCCAAAGCCCCCGGGACACCCGTCCCGGGGGCTTCTCTTTTTGCATCTTGATTGGGTGCGATTTGCGCACATCCGCGTATGCCGGCCTATCTGTTATGATTCATGAGTCACCTACCTCGTGGATATTGGAGACTGCCGATGAATAGAACCAGCGCGTGTGCGAGTTTGGTCTTCCTGGCAACGTTCTGTGGTATTGCTATCGCAGGTGAGGAGCAGGCTGGGATTGATTCAAGGCCGATGAGAGTCGCGTCGGGAGTAGTCAGCCTGACAGATCTGCGGTCGGAGTTGCTCGACTTTGCCAGTGAGCAGCGCGTCTATCCGCTCAGCCCAGAGGATGCGCGAAGTCGGCAGTTGGAGTTTGTTGTACCGGGGTACCCGCCGGTCATCGGTGAACTGGATCACTCGGCCGAGATGTTGGATGGCGGTGTTGCCGCGTACGGCAATCTGCCCGGGCACGAGCACGGAACTTTCGGCATCGCGATCTATGATGGCGCCCTCCGCGGGTATCTTCGGGCGTGGGGGCAGGAGTTCGCGATTATTGGCGACGCGGCCACATCAGCTATTGGCATGCAAGTCGTCTACGAGCGTGTGTCGTTGGAGAACTGGTCATGCGATATGGACGAACTCTCGCAGGAGTTTATCGGAAGATCAGTTCAGCCGAATCCGCAGCGCGGAACGGGTCCGCTCATTGTTGATCTGCTGATCATCTACTCGCCTCAATGGCGGATAGATCGAGGTGGCTCCTCAGCGGCAACGGCGGCAGTACTCAGCCAGGTCGCCTGGGTCAATCAGGCGCATTCGAACTCGCTCACAGGAATCGAGTTGAACCTTGTGTATGCATATGAAACCGCGCCTGACGGTGGATCAGGCCAATCTTCCACTCTCCAGTTTAACAGCGCTCTCAATCTGACAGATGGTATCGTCGATGAGCTTCGGATGGTACAGGATCAAGTCAAGGCGGATCTCGTGCATTTCTTATATAGTGGAAATGGGGGTGGAGTTGCACAAGGAGGTGTTGCAGGGACCACAACAGAATCCGGCGTAAGTGTGGGAGGAACACGCGATACGTCGTCAGGTACCAGCGGGAGTCTGACGGGCCACGAGACCGGGCACAACTTTGGATTGGCGCATGCATGTGAGACCACTGGATTTCGGTCCTATGGTCGAGGCTACAAGAACAATGTTGATGGAGACCCTCAGAACGAGCTGACCCTATTGGGTTTGAATAATGCGTGTGGATCCAGTGGCGGAAGTGGATCGGAGTTGATCCAGTATTACTCCAATCCGAATATTACACTCCCCGGGGAGTCCGTTCCGTTGGGTGTTCCGATCGGGAACCCCGACGAGGCGGACGCGACCGCAGCAATGATCCTGGATGGGCCAACCGTCGCATCGAACCGGACCGGATCCGCCGACCTTACGGATTGTCAATCCAATGGCCTCTTGGACAGTATTGAATTTTTCTATGGAATGTCGCTTGATCAAGGTGGTGATTCAGGAAGTCCCAACGGCGTTCCAGATTCATGCGATCGCACGGCGTGGGCTGGCGATTGCGGAAACATGGCCCTGTCCGATTCATCACTCGTGTCTTGGCACGTAGAACTGGATAGAACGGAACTGGGTCGCTTTGGTGGTTCGAAGACGATCGCCTTTCATGGGATACCTGACCCTGGCGGCGATCTTACGATCACCGTTAATGCCAAGGGCGCCTTCCAATCGCCGAGCGCATTCCTCGATGTATACATTAACGGCTCCCTCGAAGCTACCCTGTTCGAGACCACCGGGGTTTCATGCACTGGCGCATCAATTAATACCGACGATTTTATTGTCAATGAATCAAGTCTAAACCTCGGTCCGGATCAGGAACTGATCATCGACCTTGTGCCGACCGGTACAGGGTTGTGTCAATCTGGATCTGGGACTTCCAGCGTCACCGTCAGCTACCTATCGAGGCTTGCTGAAAATCTCGACCGCGACGACATCCTCGACGCCTGCGACCCGAGCTGCAACATCGCCGACAACTCCGTCCCCTTCGGCACGCTCGACTTCACCGATGTTTCGACTTTCCTCACCTGGTACGGGGACCTCGACGACCGCGCGGACCTGGAGGTCCCCCTCGGCCAGTGGGACATCAGCGACGTGAACCTCTTCCTCGCCGCTCACGCCGCCGGCTGCCCCTAAGCCAGCCACCTCACGCAGATCTGCAAACACTGCCCCCGGGTCATCGCGCCCCGGGGGCGTTTCCATCGCTACTTCGTATACCGCGGCACGCCCGGATCGACATCGATCGACCACAGCTCGATCCCGCCCACGATCGACCGCGCCCCGCTCAGCCCCTGCTCCTGCAGGAACCGCGCCACGTGCAGCGACCGCACGCCCGTGTGGCACAGCACGCCGATGGGCGTGTCCTCGTCCGCGTCGATCTCGTTGAGCCGCGCCGGGGTGTCCCCCTTGGGGATGTGCAACGCCCCCTCCACGCTCGCCATCGCCACCTCGAACGGCTCACGGCAATCGATCAGGATGAACCCGTCCCGCCGGGACTTGAGCGCCTCGCTCGCCTCCCGGGCGGTCATCTCCAGCCCGTCCTGGAACGGGTACCCCTCGGGCACGCCGCGCTCGTCAAGCTCACGCATCGGGCGCCACCTCCTCAACAACCGGCTCAAGCGCCGGGGCGCCGCCCGTCACCGGCGGAGTGCCGGCTGGCTCGTGATCCATGCCCGCCGGAACCGCCCCGCCCCCGGTGAGCCACCCCCCGGGCGCCCGGCGCTTGTACACGGCGTCCGGGCTCTGCCTCGCGTTCCACGGCGGGTCCATCGCCACCAGCAGCGGCAGCGCCGCCGCGTCCACCAGCGTGCGCAGCGGCTGCGCCGCGATCTCCGCCGCGCTCATCCAGCGCGAGCCCTCAAGCTCCAGCGCCGTCTCGCTCGTCGGGTACAGCCCCTTCTGGCGGGCCAGCGTCTCGTCGTACAACCGGGCCCGGGCGTACGTCGGGCGGTGCACCGTCCCGTCCACCGGCACGCGAACGTCCGTCGCCCCCCAGTTGGACCGGTCCAGCCCGCGCACGCTCACCGCGTCGCCCGTGACACCCCGAGACACGCCCCCGCCGATCACCACGTTCGACCCCAGCACCGGGCGTGCGTTGCGGTCCGACACACACCCCAGGAGCGCGCCCGAAGCCCCGCACACCCCAACGCCCAGCACGATCATGCAGTTTCGCTTCATGCCCGGATGATACGGGCAGACACGGGCAGACACGGGCAGACACGGGCGGACACGGGCGGGCCTCAATCGGTGCTCAGCCCCTCGACGACCCGCTCCACCGCGCCCCGGGCCACGTCGGGGGGGAACCCCCGCCGCGCGAGCTTGGCGTACAGGCGCCGCCGGACCGCGTCCAGCCCCAGCGTCGGCGCCAGGCCCCTCAGATGACGCCGCGCCACGTCCTCCGCGTCCTCGTCCGCCGCCCGCGCCGAGAGCGCCTCGCGCACGATCTCGCCCGCGAGCTCTCGATCGATCCCCCGCTTGACGAGCTTCATCTCCAGCAGCGCCCGCCCCGCCGGCACGCGCGCCAGCTCCGCCCGCACCACCGACTCGCCCAGCGCCCGGTCATCGACGGCCCCCGACCCGACCAGAGCCTGGACGCACGCCTGGCTCACGTCCGGATCATGCCCGCGCTTGACCAGCCGCTGGGCCAGCTCCCGCGCCGAGTACGCCCGCCGGTCGAGCATCTTCAGCGCCGCCCGCCTGGCCTTCTCGCCCTCGGCGCTCATCCCCCGAGCACCTGAAGGTACGCCCCGATCTCGCCGACCGCCTGGGCGTCGCCCGCGCGTCTGGACACGTCCAGCCCGCGCTCCAGCGTCGCCCTCGCCCCGTCCGCGTCCTCGACCACCTCCTGCGACCGGGCCTTGTGGTAGTACGCGTAGCAGTACGTCTCGTCGCTGGCGATGCACCGATCAAAGAACGCGATCGCCTCGACATGGCGCGCCCGCTTGGCCATCTCCATCGCCATCGCGTACAGCGTGAACGCGTCGTCGGGCTCCGCCGCCAGGAGCTTCTCGAGCTGTTCCATCGTGGGCATCCCCAAGCCTACCACCACCACCCGCCCCCGACCTCCCGACCTTCCGACCTGCCGATTTCCCGACCACCCGCCCTCGATCCCCTATCCTTCCTCCCCACGATCCTCAGGAGGACCCCCATGCACAACACCACCCACAACATCACCAACGTCGGCGTCATCGGCTCGGGCCAGATGGGCGGCGGCATCGCCCAGGTCGCCGCGACCGCCGGCTTCAACACCACCGTCTTCGACACCTCCCCCGACGCCATCGCCAGATGCCAGGCCACCCACGCCAAGCTCCTGGCCCGCGCCGTCGAGAAGGAGCGCATGACCACCGATCAGGCCGAGGCGACCAAGGCCCGCCTCACCTACGTCACCGACCTCGACCAGCTCGCCGGCTCCGACATCGCCATCGAGGCCGTCGTGGAAGACGCCGCCGTCAAGGCCAAGGTCTTCCGCGGGCTCGACGACATGCTCAAGGGCGACCAGGTCCTCGCGACCAACACGAGTTCGATCAGCATCACCGAGATCGCCTCCGCGACCAAACGCCCCGAGCGCGTCATCGGCATGCACTTCTTCTACCCCGTCCCCGTCATGAAGCTCGTCGAGGTCATCAACGGCCTGGCCACCGACAAGGCCATCACCGCCCGCGTGATTAGCCTCGCCGAGGCGATGGGCAAGACCGCCGTCCCCGCCAACGACCGCGCCGGCTTCGTGAGCAACCGCGTCCTCATGCCGATGATCAACGAGGCCTTCTACGCCTGGATGGAGGGCGTCGCCCAGCCCGAGCACATCGACGCCATCATGAAGCTCGGCTGCAACTTCCCGATGGGCCCCCTGCGCCTGGCCGATTTCATCGGCCTCGACACCTGCGCCCACATCATGGACGTCCTCGCCGAGGGGCTGTGCAACGAACGCTACCGACCCTGCCCGCTGCTGCGCCAGCTCGTCGTCGCGGGACGCCTCGGAAACAAGACGGCCCACGGCGTGTTTGATTACAGCGCGTCCTAGACGATCCGCATCCCGCACACGGACGACACCATGACGGACAACACCCAGGATCAACCACGCCCGCAGCGGCGCAGAATCAGGAAACGCTGGTTTCTTGCTGTCGCGTTGGTACTCGTTGCTGTGCCCGTGGTCATGCTCACCATCCAGGTCGTCCGCATCTCGATCGCGACCCCCGGCGTCGTGGGCGACTACCCGCAGAAACTCCGCGACCTCATCCAGACCCAGCAACCACCCCAGCCGCAGGGGCGCGACGGCTTCGTCATCATCGCCGAGGCCAAGCGGAAACTCGATGAACTCCGGGCGCCGATCCAGGATCGCGTTGAGCAGACCCGAAACACAACATTTGACAACGAGTTCAAACGCATCCGTATCGGACCGGAATTCCTCCACGACACAGCGATCGACCCCAACAACTACCTCGAAGATGACCCGGGGTGGGAGCTGATCGAACCGTTCAACGATCTCATCCGCTCGGCGACGTGGGAGATGCTCCGGCTTTACGAGTCTTCCGAGATCCGCACGCTGCTCGACACGATCGGCCCATCAACGCCCTCGGTCATCCCCGTGCAGGACAGGATCCTGATCGACACGCTCCTGCCCTCGCTCGGCCCGGCGCGGGAACTGGCGCGTTGGGAAGCGGCCTGCATGGGCGAGGACGCCGCGCAAGGCGAGTGGGCCGACTACCACATCGCTGCCCGGAGATTGCTCGCGCTGTCCGACGCGACCGCCCGGACGCCCATCCTCATCTGCGGCCTCGTCGGGTACGCGATCGAGGATGTGCTCTACAAGCGCCTGCTCGCAGACATCTCCTCGCGGCAGCTGCCGTTGCAGACGCTTGACGCGATCGACGTCATGCTGCGAGAGCACGCCGGCCCGACCCCGCTCAGCGTTTACTTCGATGGCGAGAGGATATTCATCCTCGACATGGTCGATCGCACGCATTCGGACAACGGCGAGGGCGACGGCTTCTTCCTCCCCGCATCCTTGGCCGTCCCCTCCGGCACAAATGCCGGGCCCAGCATCGCCAACGTGCCCGGCCTGCTCGCCCCGTCAAAGGCCGAGACCGTCGCGACGGTTGACCGCCTTTACGCCAGCTGGATCGATCGCGCCCAAACGCCGCCACACCAACGCTCGGGTGATCCTCCCATTACGGACGTCTCATTCTGGAATCCGCTCATCGATTTAGCGGCGCCCGCGGTATTCAATGCGATCACCCCGCACGACAAGGTCGTTTGCGAGCGCGCCGCCGTCCGCGTCGTGGTCGCCATCGAGCGGTACAGGATCGCCAATACGCGCCTGCCAGAATCACTGGCCGATCTCGTGCCCGAGTTCATGCGCGAACTCCCGCATGATCCCTTCGCCGAAGACGGACGCCTGCGATACCGCACGGACGAGCATTCGTCACGCGGATACACGCTCTACAGCGTCGGTCGCGACATGCAGGACGACGGTGGGCAGTGGGGTGATTCACTCTGGAGTGACGACCCGGACGCGGTCTTCATCCCCTGGACCGACGATTAACCCGCCTACCCCCGCACCGCCAGAAACACGATCTCCCGATCGCTCACCACCACGCCCCCCGGGCGCTCCTTCGTCACCGCGAAGATCGTCCCCGCGCCCACCGGCAGCTTCGCGTCGATCGGGATCAGCGCCTCGCCCCCGGGCGCGATGTCGAACACCCCGCCATCGACTGGGCGCTGCGTCAGCAAGTCCGGCAGCCCCGGGATCGCCATATCCGGCAGCTCGCCCACCGGGCGCTCGGCGTCAAAGATCCACAGCTGATACTGATACTCGCGCGGGTCGTTGGGCGCGATGCCGCTGATGCGCATGAAGCCCTGGTCGGCGTCGTCGGACCAGATCACCTCGCCGCCCACGCCCCGGTCCAGCTCGTGGTCCGCAACGCCCTCGACGGGCAGATCGCCCACGCCGATCCAGGGCGCCGTGATCACCGCGCTGCCCGATGCCAGCAGCGCGTCGAGCCGCTCGCCCACCGACAGCCGCATGCCGCGCGCGCCCTCGGGCGGTTGCGCCGCCGTGAACCAGAGCGCGCCCGCCAACGCCAGACACGCCGCGGCCGCCAGCCAGCCCGAGAGCGCCAGCACCCGCGACGACTTGCGCACAACAACCTGCGGACGCGCCGCCATCGGGATCGGCGCCGCCGCCTTCCCGCCCGCGGCCTCGTTCAAAAACGCCACCGCCGCCGCATCGACCTTCGCCCGCGCCGACGCGGGCATCGCCTCGGTCTCACCCCGCATCGCCCCGGTAAACGCCAGGTCCGCGCTCGCCGCGCCCAGCTCGAACTCCTCGATCAGCGCCTCCGCCTCGGGTCCCAGCCGCTCGCGCAGCTCCGCCCGGGCCTCGTCGCCCGCCTCGCCCGAGGCGATGTCCGTCAGCAGCTCGAGCACGCGGTCATCCGATGGCAGCGGTCGCATCATCGCATCCCTCCCCCGGCGCCGACGGCCTCGCCGCCCAGGATCTCGCGCAGCCGGATCAGCCCGCGACGGATATGCGTCTTGACCGATCCCAGCGGGATCCCCGTCGCCGTCGCGATCCGTTCGTGACTCAGCCCGTGCATGATCGACAACCGGAGCACCCTCTGCTGCACCTCGCTCAGCTCGCCCATCGCCCGCTCGGCACGCGCCGCGTCCTCGCCAAGCTCCGGGGGAACCTCGCCCAGCCCGTCGCTCGTGCCCGCGGCCCAGCTCCCCTCGTCGAGCGACGCCTCGGTCGGTCGCCGCCCGGTCTTGCGCATCCGATCGATCAGCCGCCGACGCGCGATCATCGCGACGAAGGTGGCCTCCTTCGCCACCTGCGGATCGAACCGACCCGCGTTCCGCCAGATCGAAACAAACACGTCCTGCACCGCGTCCTCAGCGTCCGCCTGCGATCGGTTCCATCGCCTCGCCAGCGACCACACCAACCCCCCGTACCGGTCCGTGCACTCACGCACGCCCTCCGGGTCCCCCTTCGCAACTCGTTGAAGAATAGTTTCTTGCAAGCGGATTCGTGGCCCCCGAACGCGGTGGGGCGATCCTAGCCGCGGCGGGGCGGAGCCGCAAACCGTTCCCGGTCCCGCCCCCGCCCTCGCCATGTCCAGGATCATCGTCATCGCGGGAGCACGCTCATCAGTTGGGCATGAGCACCTTGTCGATCACATGGATCACCCCGTTGCTCGCCTCGACGTCCGCCGCGATCACGCTCGCGCCGTCGATCTTCAGCGTCCCGCCCCAGGGCTTGATGGACACACGCCCGCCCTGCAGCGTCTTGGCCCCGCTCAGCTTGGCCGCCTGATCGCTGTACACGCGCCCCTCCACCACGTGGTAGAGCAGGATGCTCGTGAGCTTGTCCTTGTTCTCCGGCTTGAGCAGCATCTCGACCGTGCCCGCCGGCAACGCCGCGAACGCCTCGTCCGTCGGCGCGAACACCGTCAGCGGCCCCTCGCCCGTGAGCGCCCCGACCAGCCCCGCCGCCTTGGCCGCCGCGATCAGCGTCCCGAACGACCCGCCCTCCGCCGCCACACCCACGATGTCCTTGGTCTCGGGCATGAGCACGGTGTCGATCACATGGATCACCCCGTTGCTCGCCTCGACGTCCGTCGCGATGACGCTGGCCCCGTCAACCCGGACCTTGCCCTTGCTGACCTTGATGTCCACGCGCTGCCCGCCGAGCGTCGTCGCGTTCTCGAGCTTCACCACCTGCTCCGCCTTCACCGTCCCGGCCACCACGTGGTACGTCAGGATCGACGTCAGCAGCTCCTTGTTCTCCGGCTTGAGCAGCATCTCCAGCGTCCCCGCGGGAAGCTTCTTGAACGCCTCGTCCGTCGGCGCAAACACCGTGAACGGCCCCTTGCCCTTGAGCGCGTCAACCAGGCCCGCCTCGGTCAGCGCCTTCGCCAGGATCGTGAACTGCCCCGCGCCAACCGCGGTCTCCACGATGTCCTTCTTCGGGCCCTCCCACGCGGCCTGCGTGACCTGATGCGTCGCCCGCGACTCGCACGCGGCGCTCTCATCGCCCGACCACCCCGCGCCGCCCGCCTTGCTCCCGCACTGCGCCTGCGCCGAACCCGCCATCGCCGCAACAGCCGCGGCGCCAACAATCATCATCCGATTCATCGGTGAACTCCTCGTCAACATGCCGTGGCCAACTCACGGCCGGATCTCCGGCCCCGCATCCGTCGCCCGCCACGGCTACCCGGGGCGACGGACCACACAGCCCGATTTCGCCGCCAATACAACGCCAGATTCACCTTTTCCAGCCCCCTCCCCGCCGCCGCCCATACAATCAGATCCGCCTCGATCCCCGACACGGAGACCCCGCGCGATGACCACCACCTCCATCTCTGGCCCCGGCATCAACTCCAAACACACCGATGTTGACCCCCACAGCGTCACCATCTCCGGCGTCGTCCTTGACCCCCTCTACACCGCGCAGACCTCCACCCCCTCACTCCAAGACCCCGCTGCCCACATCTCTGCCCCAGGCCACTTCCCCTACACCCGAGGGCTCTTCCCCCAGGGCTACCGCACCCGCCTCTGGACCATGCGCCAGTTCGCCGGCTTCGGCAGCGCCGACGACACCAACAAACGCTTCAAGTACCTCCTCGCCGCCGCCAAGACCGGCAACACCAAGGCCAACACCGGCCTCTCCACCGCCTTCGACCTGCCCACCCTCATGGGCCGCGACTCCGACGACGAGCTCTCCATGGGCGAGGTCGGCAAGTGCGGCGTCGCCATCGACACCATCGAGGACATGCACCGCCTCTACGCCGACATCCC
>JAJDDI010000023.1 GCA_029260375.1 Phycisphaerales bacterium
CATCGCCGTCTCGAAATCGCCCGACATCATCGACGCGAACGACAGAAAGTGCAGGTTGTGCGCGTAATACATCGCGTACATCTGCGGCTCGGGCGCCACGCTGAAGTACGTGCGATCGGCCTCGATCGCCGCCCGGTTGGATGCCGCCGCGTCCTGGTACCGCCCGACGCGGATGAAGATGTGCGACGGCATGTGCACCAGATGCCCGGCGCCGGGTACCAGATCCGTGAGCGCCTCCGCGGCCGCCAGGGCGCGAGCCGGGTTCTTCGACGCCTCGACCGCGTGAATGTAGAAGTGCTTCGCGCCCGGATGGCCCGGGTCCGCGTCCATCGCGCCCTCGAGCACCGCCACGACCTCCTCGATCCGCCCCTTGGGCGCCCCACCGGGCGTCCAGTAGTCCCAGGGCTGGAGGTTCATCAGCGACTCGCCGTACAACGCCGCCACATCCGCGTCGTCTGAGAACCTCGTGTACACGTCGCCCATCGCCCGTGCGTACGCCTCATCGAGCGGGAACCGATCCTCGGGCGCCGGGAACACATAACGAGCCGAAACCGCCATGACCAGCGCCTGCTCGACCGCCGATTCGGTGTCAAGCCGCGCGATCGCCTCGTCCGCCGCCTCTCGAGCGAGCCGCGATCGGTCCCCCCGCATCTCCGGATCGTTGATGTTGATCCCGTGGCAGTACGCGATCCCCCACCACGCCATCGCCGCCGATTCGTCCTCTCGCGCGGCCTGCTCGAACGAACGGATCGCCTCGTCGTGGTTGAACCCGTACATCTGCTGCATGCCCTGGCTGAACCACCGCTGCGCTTCGTGCGAATCCGTAGTGATGATCCGCTCGTAGGCGCCAAGCCCCTCGTACAAGTGAGCGCCGCTGTCGGGCGCACCAGGCTGATACCCAGCGCCCCCCGCACAGAACGAACACACGCTCAACGTGACACCCCAAAGAATACACCGCTGCGCCTTCTTCGCCACCTTCATCGCGTGCTCCTTCTCGTGCTGTCTTACTTGCCGCTCTTCTTCTTCGCCGCCGACCCGCCCGACCGCTGCCCCTCGCGCCCCGCCTCGTACGCCGCGACGAACTTCTTGACCGTCGCCCGCTTGATCGCCCGCCCGAGCACCTCCAGGGGCACCTCCTCGAGCCGCTTGACCCGCACGCACGACTTGCCCATGTCCAGCCGCTTGCCCGTCGCCTCCCACTCCTCGACAAACTTCGCCATGTCCCCCGGGCTGCTGTACAGGCAGAACAGGTAGATCCCGATGTGGTTCTTCTGCGACGCCAGGCTCGCAAACGGCAGCGGCTGCTTCGGGTCGCAGTGGTACCCGTCGGGGTACACCGAGTGCGGCACGTAGTACCCGATCATCCCGTACTGCATCCCCTCCTTGAACCCGGGGTTCAGGTTTTTGCGGATCACCGTCCGGATCGCGCTGATCGCCCGCTTGCGGTCCTCGGGAAGGGAATCGAGGTAGGCCTTGGGGGTCGTGGGCTTCTCTGGCATGGGGGGGATCGTATGCGCCCAGCGGCCCGATCGCCCCCCATGGTATCCTCGGCGTGTCGTCCGCCGGTCTCGACACCCAGGCTCAGGGGAACTGTCATGCTCTATTACGCCGTCGTGTTCTTCATCATCGCGATCATCGCCGCGGTTTTCGGCTTCGGCGGGATCGCCGCCGGCGCCACCCAGATCGCCAAGATCCTGTTCATCATCTTCATCGTCCTGTTCCTGGTCTCGCTCATCATGGGCGTGCTCAAGGGCAAGAAGCCGAAGATGTGAGCCGCCTCACCGCCAGCGGTGCTGGCGTGCGAGCCAGTCGATCTGGGCGGTGTGGTGGCGGGCGTGCCAGGTGTACTGGGGCATCGCCAGCAGCAGCCCGACGCGTCGCCTTTCATCGGGGTGGATGTAGCCGCGGGCGAAGTCGTCCCAGCTCATCGTGCCGATGAGCGCGACCCACGATGTGTGGACCGCGTCGAGCAGCGCGAGCGCGTTCTCGATCTGGCCCGTGCGGGCGTCGCCCAGGGTTGCCCACGCGCCCTCGTCGTAGGGGCGGATGGTCGGCCAGTCCTCGGTCAGCGCGAGCTTGAAGCGGGCGTAAACGTTGAGGTGGCTGTCGGCCAGGTGCTGGACGATCTGGCGGACGGTCCAGTCTTTGTACTTGGTGTCGAGTCGGTCGTCGGTGAGTCCATCGACGAGTGTGCGGAGCTGGGCGGGGGCCTTGGCCAGGGCGTCGATGTGCTCGCGCAGCTCGGCCTCGGAGCGGACGGCGTCGGTCGGGGGCGGGCCGACGGGGAACTCGGGGGGGGTGGGCATGGGGGATGGTACGTTGGGGGGGGGCGGCGCGGTTCGGAGGCGCCCGGCAGGGCGCCCGGCGGATCCGTTATCCTCGACCCATGAACATGCAAGCCCCCCCCATCGTCAACGAGACTCCCGGCGGCGTCGATGTCCAGGGTGTCGCCAAGAACCAGAAGATCGTGATCTGGATCATCTTGGTCCGGCTCCTGCTGATTGTTGGCGGCGTGGCGGTCGCGATGATGCTCGGCGGTGGCGGGCAGGGGAGCCAGGCCTCGCTTGGCGCGATGGTTCTTGCGATGCGCCTTGTGCAGCTGGTCACTTTCGTCCTCAGCATCGTGTTCATCGTGCTGCTGATGACCGCGATGCGCACGCAGGTCCTCTGGCGCGTTCTCGCGGCGATCGGGCTGATCATCCCGCTGGTGGGGCTGATCATCCTGCTGGTCGTGAACGGGAAGGCGACCGCCCTGCTGCGGGCCAACGGGTACACGGTCGGGCTGATGGGCGCCAGGACCTGAGTGATCGCGCGGGTCTGGCGCGCGGCGATCGTCTGTGTACGTCTGGATGATGGAGTCTGCGGGATTTGCATCCTGCGGCTTTGGGGGTTCTCGACGGACCCTTGCCGTCCGCTGCGCGGCCACCTCCCCCGCCGGGGCGGGGGAGGATTTTGAGGAACGACGAGGCGACGGAGACCCCGGCGCCCCGGCCCTCTCCCCCGTGGGGGAGAGGGGGCGGAGCAGTTCGACAGCGGCGCGGGTGATGGCGGCGGTTTCGGTGGGGGCGGTTGGCGTGCGGCGGGTCAGGTCGCGGAGAGCCGTGATGGCTTCGGCGCGGGCGGCGGTTGCGGCGTGCGCGGCGCGGGCCTGGGCGCAGCGGCTCAGGCGGGCGAGCTGGGACTGGGTGTCGGGGTGTTCGAGGAAGGTGAGGAGGGTGTCGAGGGTGAGGTCGTGGATTTCGGCGAGGGTGATGAGGTCGGGGGCGCCTTCGAGGTAGTCGCGGAGGAGGGCGGAGCGGTGCTCCGCGGTGAGTGGCGAGGTGGGGAGTGGGGAGTTGGGGGGAGGAAGAGGAGAGGACGGAGACCCCTCACCCCGGCCCTCTCCCCGGTGGGGAGAGGGAGGAAGACGCCCCTCATCCGTCCGCTTCGCGGACACCTTCTCCCCCGGAGGGGAGAAGGAGGGATCGGCCAGGGCGATCGCGTCGATGTGGTCCGTGCTCATGGACCAATTGTTTGCGGGCGGCGGGCGGGGTCCAGGTTGGGACGGTGGAGGGCGGGGATTCGGCGCGCGCGGGGGGGAGGTGGGAGAAAGATTATCGTGGCACGGACCCGTCCCCGGGTCGGCACCGACGGGAGCACTGACCGGCGGACCGGTCAGTGGCACGGGGCGGGGGCGCCTGCCGCGGGTGAGGGCGCCCGCCCCGCCCGCGCGATCCTGTACCATGGTTTGACCAGGATCACGCCGACACACCGGGGGAGCGATCATCATGACCGGGAGCGACGACGCGGGCAGGCAGAGGGTGCTCGGGCTGGGCGGCGTGTTCGTGCGGTCGCGCGATCCCAAGGCGCTGGCCGAGTGGTACCGGCAGCGCCTCGGCTTTGACGTGCTCGACTTCGGCGGCGCGTTCGGCGCGATCTTCGAGTTCGCCCCCCGCGAGCCCGGCTACCAGATCTGGACGGCCTTCCCGACCGACACGACCGACTTCGGCGACGGCGCCCAGCCCCACATGCTCAACTTCCGCGTCGCCGACCTCGACGCGCTGCTGGCGCAGCTGCGGGCCGACGGCGTCGCGGTGGAGGACAAGGTGGAGCGGTCGGAGCACGGCGCCTTCGGCTGGTGCCGCGACGCCGAGGGCAACCGCGTCGAGCTCTGGCAGCCGCCGGACGCGGGGGCGGAGGGCTGAGGGTTGGCGCGACCGGGCGGCGGGTCCGGTTCCTTGGATGTCCACCCCGGGCAGCGTGTATTCTGAACGTATGGGACTCATCAGCAGACTCTTTGGCGGCGGGGCGCGGGGGCGTGGGGCGGCGGGGTCGTCTGGCGGGGGCGAGCACGCCGTGAAGCTCGTGATCGCCGCGGGGGCGGATGGGATCGCGGCGGAGGAGGGGTTCGGCGAGCGGGTGTATGCGCTGGAGGACCGGCTGATCGTGGCGATCGAGGCGCGGGGCGCCGGCGAGCTGGACGGTGACGAGTTCGGGGAGAGCGGGTGCGTGATCTTGATGTACGGGCCCGACGCCGAGGGGCTGTGGGAGGCGATCGCGCCGGTGCTCGAGACCGAGCGGTTCGCGGCGGGGTCGCACGCGATCAAGCGGTACGGCGGACCGGGGGCGCGGGAGGAGCGCGTGGACCTGGAGTGGGCGGGGTGAGGAGCGTGTGGCGTGGTCTGAGCCCGGAGGGGGAAGGCCGCGGTCAGGGGCGGGGCGTTCAGCCTGTGGCTTCAGACCACGGCACCCGGCGCGGCACTGACCGGAAGACAGGTCAGCGTAAACTCGCCGGTCTGACCTTGAGATACAGCTCGTCCGGTCGCGGGAATGGCAGTATCGAGAGCGGTACATAGACATCACCAACGACACCCTGCCACCGATCGTGCGGTGTGTACTTTGCGGTCTCAGTGTGATCCCGCATATAGGTAAGTGCAACCACGTTCAATCCCTTCGAATGCGACTCAAGCACCGACCCGTCGGCTTTATACACCTCGATGTCGATCTGTTTCGGCACACCTCCAAACAACGACTCGTTCGCGTAGAACCATATGCGCACGCCGTCGATCTCGGCTCGCCAGCGGTGCTTCACGTCGCGATGTGATTCGTACGTCGCCTGTATTCGCGCGATGGATTCCATTTTCGCCTCCATTGGATTCTGTCTCAGCACCATGCCTCGCGGGCAGGGCGCCGTCCAGCCGCAGCGTCCCCAGCCGAGTGAATCGCGCGAAGCTGTGCGGGCTGTGCCGCATCGGCAAGCTTCGGGCCGGCCGCAATACGTCCCCAGGCCAGGCGGGTGGCGTGGTCTGAGCCCGGAGAGCGAAGGCCACGGTCAGGGGCGTGGCCTTCAGCCGTTGGCTTCAGACCACGGCGCCCGGCGCGCGGGATCAGATTCTGGGTGGCACTGCTCGCCGTCTTCGGCGCAGTCGTGCAACACAGCGGCGCCGAAGACGGCGAGTCGTGGCGCCCGGCGCGGGGCAGCGGCGGGGTCAGATTCTCGTGCCACTGACCCGTCCTCGGGTCAGTGCGGGCGCGGGCACTGACCGGAAGACCGGTCAGTGGCACGGGTTGGGGCCACCTGCCGGATCAAGTTGTTGAACTTCAGTCCTTGCGGAGTCCGGTGAGACTTTCGACGATCCTTTCGCGACACGACGTGCGTGGGATCCCGAGGCGACGTGCGGCGCCCGACTCGAGTTGTCCGATCTGCTGGTGGATCAGTTCGCCTCGGATCAGCACGGACTGGACGCCGTTGTGTGCGGCGGCGGCGTCAGGGTTTGCATTGATCCAGGCGCGATACTTGACGAGGTAGTCCGCCAAGCGCGCCCGGGCGAGACGGAGTTCGGCGAGGATGGCCTTGTTGATCACGGATTGGCAGTTGATCCGGATTCGCTCTGCGTCTTCAAGGCTCACGGCCCGCGGGATATCCGCGACGACGATCGACCACTCAACCTGATGACGCGATTCCCCCATCGTGGCGGATTATATCTGCGACTTTGGCGGGTGGCGTGGAGACGGCGAAGCCTTCCCCACGTTGGTTCATGCGGCCCCATCGCGTGGAGAAGCCGAGGACGGCGTCTCCACGGCACCCGGCAACTCAAGTGTAGCTCCCATATTCAAATGACATCTTTATGTTTTGAATTGCAAGACGCGCTTCGAGCGGCTCAGGTATCGAGTCAAAGACCACGGGGCGCCTGGACAAGGTCCGCACCCTATGCGAAGCATGCAACACTCGTGACATTTGGCATTGCTTTCTGATTCTGTTAGCAGTGAATGCCTCGCAGTCACGAAACCAGTCTGATCTTCCGCCATACTCAAAGTCGCGCGATGACATCGCGTACTCTCGAAGCCTAGTGAGTGTCTTGTAGATATGAATATGGTGAACACCTTCAAATCGCATGACAACAGATTTCGTGAGCGGCACTACCAATCCGTTACCTCGCATCGCCTTCTGAATCCACAGGGAGAGCCATACCAATTGCCCCCTCTGCGGCGTACAGATTGCTACACGCGCCACATTTGGCACTTCTACGATGCAGTATTTTATTCCTCGACGCGATCCCATCTGACATCCCCACACGACGGCACGTGGTAGCCGTCAGACGGACTAACGAAGACGTACTTCCCCTCGAACGATTTGCCATCGCCATCTAGTGACATCATAAACGCACCAAACCTGCGGCGCGCTAAGTTGCTGATCTCGACGTAGTGCCCACGCAGGTACTGCTCTCGAAACAGCTTGGCATCGACTTGCAACTCCGTGTCGCCATGGGTTACTGTGCCTCGCATGCTGTTGGAGAACGGATTATATCGGAGCGTGATCTTCCCCCAGGGGACGTCGCCGTTCTCGCCGACATCGAATGCGTCAAACGTACCAGCGACATCCGACTTCTTGACCCATTTGAACACTACAAACCCAACTGCAGCAAGTACGAGGGCGGTTATGGCACTGGTGACTATCCCAAATACCAACTGGCCCAAGAGTGTCTGACCAAATTGGTCGGCATCGCTTGAATAATGACTATATACCTGCGTGACGAACTGCCAGCCACCCCAAAGTAATACCGCAAGAACCAGCAGCGCTGGAATGTCAAGATACAGTCTAAGTAGCCGACGAACTCGCTTCATGACTCCGACCTCCAACAAAGAAACAGCCGGCCACAGTACTGTGGCCGGCTGTCATCTTATCTTACCCTGTCTCAATCAGTAGTCGAAATCATCCCCCCCACCGCTCATGGCGGGGGCCTTCTTGTCCTTGATCTCGACGATCGCGGCCTCGGTGGTGAGGAGGAGGCCGGCGATGCTGGCGGCGTTCTGGAGGGCGACGCGTTCGACCTTGGTGGGGACGATGACGCCCATCTTGACCATGTCGCCGTACTCCTGGGTGAGGGCGTTGAAGCCGAAGTTGACGGCTTCGTTCTCTTCGACCTTGGAGGCGATGACGGAGCCGTCGAGGCCGCAGTTGGCGGCGATCTGCTTGACGGGGGCGGTGACGGCGCGGAAGACGATGTCCACACCGACGCGTTCGTCGCCGACGCAGTTCTTCTTGACGGCGGCCAGGGCGCGGCGGGCGCGGAGGACGGCGACACCGCCGCCGGGGAGGATGCCCTCTTCGACGGCGGCGCGGCAGGCGTGGAGGGCGTCCTCGACGCGTGCCTTCTTCTCCTTCATCTCGACCTCGGTGGCGGCGCCGACGTTGACCTGGGCGACGCCGCCGGCGAGCTTGGCGAGGCGCTCTTCGAGCTTCTCCTTGTCGTAGTCGGAGGAGGCCGCGTCGATCTGGTGGCGGATCATGTCGATGCGGGACTTGATGTCGGAGCCGGTCCCGGCGCCCTCGACGATGGTGCAGTCGTCCTTGGTGATGGTGACCTTCTTGGCGCGCCCGAGGTCCTTGATCTCGAGCTTTTCGAGGTCGATGCCGAGCTCGTCCATGATGGCGGTGGCGCCGGTGAGGGTGGCGATGTCCTGGAGCATCTCCTTGCGGCGGTCGCCGAAGCCGGGGGCCTTGACGGCGGCGACCTTGAGGACGCCGCGGAGGCGGTTGACGACGAGGGTGGCGAGGGCCTCGGAGTCGATGTCTTCGGCGATGATGAGGAGTTGCTCGCCGGACTCGGCGATCTTGCCGAGGATGGGGAGGAGGTCCTTGGCGGAGGAGAGCTTCTTCTCGTGGATGAGGACGTAGGGCTTGTCGAGGACGCACTCCATGGCGGCGGTGTCGGTGACGAAGTGGGGGCTGAGGTAGCCCTTGTCGAACTGCATGCCCTCGACGAGCTCGATCTCGGTTTCGAGGGACTTGCCCTCTTCGACGGTGATGACGCCGTCCTTGCCGACCTTGTCCATGGCCTGGGCGATGATGTCGCCGATCTGCTGGTCCTGGTTTGCGGAGCAGGCGCCGACCTGGGCGATCTCGTTGGAGCCCTTGACGGGGTTGGACATTTTGGCGAGCTCGGCGACGAGTGCGGTGATGGCCTTGTCGATGCCGCGCTTGATCTGGTTGGGGTTGGCGCCGGAGGTGATGTTCTTGAGGCCTTCGGTGTAGATGGATTCGGCGTAGATGGTGGCGGTGGTGGTGCCGTCGCCGGCCTGCTTGGAGGACTTGGAGGCGACCTCCTTGACCATCTGGGCGCCCATGTTCTCGTAGGGGTCTTCGAGGGTGATTTCCTTGGCGACGGTGACGCCGTCCTTGGTGACGGTGGGCGAGCCGAAGGACTTCTCGAGGACGACGACGCGACCTGAGGGGCCGAGGGTGACCTTGACGGCGGCGGCGAGTTTTTGGACGCCGCGGAGGATGCGCTCGCGGGCGTCGGTGTCGAATGCGATTTGTTTGGCGGCCATGAGTAACTTCTCCTGCTGCGGGGCGTTGCGTCCCGCGTTGTGTGATTGCGGTTTAGTGTTTGCTGACGGCGCGGTTGAGCCCGATTCGGACCCAGGCGACGCGCTCGGCTTCGATGATGAAAATGCTCTGTCCGTCGGTAACTTTGACGAGGTGGTCGGGCTCGTCGGGGACGAGCATGGCGGTGTTGACGGTCAGCTCGTGGCCGTCGATGATGAAGGTGGCGCTGCGCTCACCCTTGAGCTCTGTTAGAGCCTTGCGGAGTTGGTCGGCGTTCATGCCTGCCCCTCGACCTGCGCCGGTCTGGCGAGCGAGACGACCTCGGACGCCTGGAAGTAGATGACCTCGGGGGTCGCCTGGCGGGAGTGCCCGGTGTCGTAGACGAGGGCCGTGACGGTGAAGAGCGTGTCGTCGGCGTCGGTGGGTCCGTGGTCGATGGACTGGATGTCCTCGACGAAGAACGAGCGCTGGGCAAAGCCGACGGCGACGCGGTCGCTGTTGGCCCGGGTCAGCTCGAGCACGTTCTTGATGGTGGTCGCGTTCATGGGAGGCTCCGTGAGTGACGCGGGCGCCGAGGCTTGGGAGGGCTGGAAGCCCTCCCCTCCAAAGACACGGTCAGTCGATGATGGCCAGGACCTCGTCCTCGCTCATGATGAGCATCTCTTCGTCGTTGAACTTCACTTCGGTGCCGGAGTAGGAGCTGAAGATGATGCGGTCGCCGGCCTGGATGGTGAGGGGGACGCGCTCGCCGGTGTCGGTGTTGAGGGCGCCGTCGCCGACGGCCTCGACGATGCCGGTCTTGGGCTTGTCCTTGGCGCCCTCGGGCAGGAAGATGCCCGAGTCGGTGACGCCCTGGGCCTCGTCGCGGCGCACGAGGATCTTGTCGTGGAGGGGGCGGATGTTGGTCTTGGTGCGGGTCTTGGTCGCGGTGGCCATGTCTTGAAACTCCTCTTCGATTCGAAGCCGGGACTCGCCCCGGCGGCTTGGTGTGGTCTCGCCCGTCTGGGCGCGGTGTTGGCTGGGTGTTACGCGGATCGCCCGCCGGGCCAGGAGCCGGCGTAGTGGCGGGCCAGGACGCGGCGGAGGACCTCGAGCAGGAGCTCCAGGTCGCCGGATTCGTGGGGGCGGTCGATGACGGCGAAGGCGCCGGCGCGGAGGGCGGCGGTCAGCTCGCGCTGCTCGTCGCGGCTGGACTGGGGGCGTTTGACGACGACGGTGGGCGGGGGGCTGTCCAGGCGGCGGAGCACCTCGAGCAGGCGGCAGCCGGCGTTGGCGGTCTCGGGACGGGTTTGTTCGAGCGGCATGCCCAGATCGACGACGGCGATGTGGATGGGGTTCTGGCTGATGACCTGCGAGGCCTCGCGTCCGCAGCCGGCGGTGAGCGAGCGGATGCCCATGGGCTCGAGCAGGCGGGGCAGGCGGTCCACCCAGGGCTCGGGGCGCCAGCCGGCGTAGGAGAGCAGGAGGTTCAGGCGACCCCCGACCGGACCCGGGTGGGCGGGTTCCTGGGCGTCGGGATGGAAGTTCGCGGCTCTCACAGTCCCCAACAACTGGCAAGCCGCGTGCCTGAGTGGCGACCGCTCGCCCGCGTGGAGGGCGGGTCGGGACCGCCGGGAAGCGGTCTGGGGGGACTCCGGGCGGCGTCGGCTCTGCCCGCGGGTCGGCGGGCGGGGCGGGGGGGGTGTCAATCTGGCAGGCGAACGCCCCGGCCCGCGACGGCGGGACCGGTCGGCGGGCCGGGGTCGCAACCGACAGGGGGCGGGGCGGGGTGGGGACAAGTGATCGGTTGCCCCGAGTTTCGGGGCATCTGCGCTACACTCGGCGACATGGATGTTGCACAAATCGTATTGGGTGTCCTCTGCGCCGGATTTGCGGCGGGCCTGATCTGGGCGATGGTCTCGCGGGCCAGGCTGCTGGCCGACATGGCCCGGCGCGACGGCGTCGGGGGCGCCCTGGAGGGGGAGCTGGCCGAGACGCGGGAGTCGCTCGTCCGCGAGCGGGCGATCAACGACGAGCTGCGGACCGAGGGGATCAGGCTCAACCGCCAGATCGCGGAGGGGGAGCAGAAGCTGATCTCCCTGAGCGAGCGCCTGGAAGAGCGGTCGGTGATCGAGGCCCGGTTCAGCGACGCGTTCAAGGCGCTCAGCGCCGAGGCGCTCAAGAGTTCCCGCGCCGAGTTCCTGGAGCAGGCCCGCCCCGTGTTCGAGGCGGCCCGCAAGGAGCACACCGACCTGGTCAAGCCCATCGGCGACACCCTCACGGCGACCCGGGAGAAGCTTGAGCAGATCGAGAAGTCCCGTATTGAGAGCTTCACGAAGCTGATGACGCACGTCGAGTCGGTCACCGGCGCCAGCGCGGCGCTGCGCGACGAGACGGCCAAGCTCACACGGGCGCTCTCCAAGCCCGAGATCCGCGGGCAGTACGGCGAGATCCAGCTCAAGCGGGTCGCCGAGCTCGCGGGGATGACGAGCTACTGCGACTTCACCGAGCAGTCCAGCCAGCGCGACCACGCGGGCAACCTGGTCCGCCCGGACATGATCGTCAAGCTGCCCAACGACCGCGTGATCGTGGTGGACGCCAAGACGAACATCAACGCGTACATGGAGGCGGTCAACGAGCCCGACGAGACCAAGCGCAACGAGCACCTGGACCGCTTCGCCAAGAACGTCTCGGAGCAGGCCAAGAAGCTCAGCGACAAGAAGTACTGGTCCGCGTGGGACGGCTCGCCGGAGTTCGTGGTGATGTTCATCCCGGGGGACCACTTCATCGACGCGGCGCTGCAGCGTCGCCCGGACCTGCTGGAGATCGCGGCGCAGCGGAACGTGATCATGGCCAGCCCGAGCACGCTCATCGGGCTGCTGCGGGCCGTGGCGGTCGGGTGGCACGAGCAGAAGCTTGGTGAGGAGACCAAGGAGCTGGTGCGTCTGGGCGTGGAGCTGCACGAGCGCGCCGGCGCCGCGTTCGAGCACGCGAGCAAGCTGGGCGATTCGATCCGCATGAGCGTGGACCGGTACAACAACCTGGTGGGATCGATCGACTCGAGGCTGGTGCCGACGCTCAAGAAGTTCGAGGAGACGGGCGCCAAGTCGGGCAAGACGCTGACGGAGCTCAAGCCGCTGGACGGGGTGACGCGGACGATGGTGGCGGGCGAGAAGCTCGGGCCGGTCGTGACGGCGGGCACGGCGCCGGCGGCGCTGGGGGCGGGATCGACCACGCCCCCACCGACGAAGCCCGAGGGCAAGCCGGGCGGCGGCACGCCCGGCAACGGATCGAGCAAGGCGCACGTCCCGGCGCGTCAGCAGAAGAAGAACAAGTAAGGCTCAGCCGCGCATGTCGGGCACGGCCTGTCGGATCGCCTTGAGGTCCTTGCGGATGTTGTCGAGCAGGTTCCAGTAGAGGACCAGGGCGACGAGGGGGCCGATCCCGACGCAGGCCGCGCCGACGATTTAGAGCACCGGCCCGAGCCAGATCAGCAGCTTGGCGCGGTTGTATGCATCCCAGTCCGGGATGCGCGGCGTAAGCCACTTGAGGTAGAGCATCTCCGCGAAATAACGAACGCCGAAGACAATGAGCGAGAGCACCGTCACCACGATGGCCGCGATCATGGCGCCCTGATTTATTGGCAGAAACAGGATCACGAGCCCAAGCATGTTGACGCACGCGCCGACGATCAGGGCGACGCGGACGACCTTGCGGGCGGTCGATCCATCGGCTCGCCCCGTGTAGGCCGGGTCGGGAGCCGAGAAGAGCCACCAGCCGTAGATCATGGCGAGCCCGATGATCACGCCGACACCCTGGGTCACGTAGTCGAGCCAGAGCGGGGACGGGCCCGTGCCTGAGAACGAGATCGCGACCGCCGCCGCGAGGCTGCCGAGCACGACGAGGATCATCACAATGATCGCTGAGAGGATGATCACCACGCCCTTGTGCAGGGACGCGATGTACTCGGGAGAACTGTTCTTGAGTTCGTCGGAGGCGAGCGATCGCTCGATCGGGAAGCCGCACTCGGGGCAGACGCTCTCGGGCGAGAGCCCCTTGATGTCGTACCCGCACTGGCGGCAGGGCTGGACGTTGGCGTTGGCGATGGGGGGCGGCGGTGGCGGGGTGTCCATCGGGCCAGCGTAATACGAAACCGAGCGAGCGTCAGGCGGGCGGGGCTTGGCCGCTCTTCCCCCCGCCGGGGTGGACGAACAGGTAGTCCCGGACACCCTGGGTCCAGGCGTCGAGCTTGGCGCTGACGGCGCCGTGCTCGTTGCTGGCGTGCATCTCGTAGCCCAGGCCCAGCAGGGGCTCGATGACGTCCTCGACGCGCCGCCCGACGCGCTCGGGCATGCCGGGGATCAGCTCGGCATAGATCACGGGCTTGAAGCGGGCGATGCTCCCCAGGGCGCCCTCGATCACAAGCGGCTCGGCGCCCTCGACGTCGATCTTCATCAGGTCGAGGCGTTGGAGCTGGTTCTCTTGGGCCCAGTCGTCGAGGCGGACGGTGTCGATGACGGCGCGGCAGACGTCGGGGGCGGTCTGGGTGCCGAAGGGGACGCCCGAGTCGCGGTCCCCCAGGTGGGCGCTGCCGTGGGTGAAGCGCTTGCTGGCCTTCTTGTAGGGGATGAACAGCTCGGTCTGGCCGGCCTCGTTGGAGAGGGCCAGGGGGACGATGGTCACGTTGTGGCGGCGCCCCACGGCCAGGCGGAGCACGCTTCGGTTGTACTCGAGGGGCTCGAAGGCGAAGACCGTGCAGTCGCCGGCGTGCAGCGCGGCCAGGTGCTTGGCGAATCGCCCGTGGTTGGCGCCGACATCGAGGATGACGCAGCCGGGCTGGGTATAGGCGCCCAGGGCGCGGACGACGCGGGCGAAGCGCCGGCGGACGAGGGCGTGGTAGAGGTGGTCCACGCGGGCGCCGGCGCGGGAGAGGGGGCTGGCGCCGATCTCGTCCATCGGGGGGATGTCGGGCGCCTGGCTGACGGGCGCCTGGTTGACGGGTGTCGGGCTCACACGCCGAGTCTAGACGATCGCGGCATGTGAACCGGTGTGGGCGTGTCTGGACGCCCTCTTTGGCGTCCGCGTGTAGGTATCGGGGCGGGGGGTTGGTACGGTGGGGCCGGCGGCGGGCGACCACGCCGTACACCAGAAATCCCCCACGGAGCGAGATGATGAAGATGTCCTGGATCGCCATGCTGCCGCTGATCCTGAGCGCGACCGCGGTCGGCGAGCCGCACCCGGAGTGGACGCTGCACACGGGGCTGGGCTCGAACCAGACGCACCTGGTCGATCTTGAGGGCGCCACGGTCAAGACGTGGACCAGCGCGTACCCGCCGGGCATCTCGGTGTACCTGCACGACGATGGGTCGATCATCCGCGCGGCCAACGACTTCTCGCTCCCGGGGCCGACCTCGGGCGGCGTGGGCGGGCGGATCCAGATCATCGCCTGGGACGGCACGCTCGAGTGGGACTATGTGCTGGCGGGCGCCAGCCACCGGGGGCACCACGACTTCCGCGTGCTGCCCAACGGCAACATCCTGGCCATCGTGTGGGAGAGCATGGCCGCCAGCGAGGCCATCGCGATGGGGCGCAACCCCGCGACGGTGGGCAGCGAGGTCTACTCCGAGGGGATCTACGAGATCCAGCGGACGGGCCCGACCACGGGCGACGTGGTGTGGGAGTGGCACGTGTGGGACCACCTCGTGCAGGACTTCAACGCCGCGCTGCCAAACTTCGGCGCCCCCGCGGACCACCCGGAGAAGATCGACATCAACTTCATCCCCAACGGCTCCAACCCGGACTGGCTGCACTTCAACGGGCTGGACTACAACCCCGAGCTGGACCAGATCATCGTGAGCTGTCACGCGTTCGATGAGCTGTGGATTTTCTCACGCGATGAGGGCGCCACGGGCGACCTGCTCTACCGCTGGGGCAACCCGCGGGCGTACGGGCGTGGGACGGTCAGCGACCAGCGGTTCTTCAACCAGCACAACGCGCAGTGGATCGACGAGGGCCTGCCCGGGGCGGGCAACATCCTGGTCTACAACAACGGCAACGGGCGCCCCGAGGGCGCGTTCTCCAGCGTCGAGGAGTTCGTCCCGCCGCTCAACATGGACGGGACGTACGCGCTGGCGGCGGGCGAGGCGTACGCCCCGGCGGCGCCGAGCTGGATCTGCGACAACGCGGGGGGCTCGAGTTTTTACTCTTCGTTCATCTCGGGCGCCCAGCGCCTGCCCAACGGGAACACCCTCATCTGCGTCGGCGCCTCGGGCGAGTTCATCGAGGTCGCCGCGGACTGCTCGGTTGAGTGGGACTATGTCGCGGGAGGCAACCAGTTCCGCGCCACCCGCATCGGGGCGCGTGACCACCGGCTGCAAGGGCTGCTGTGGTGCACGGCGGACCTGGCGCTGCCGTACGACACGCTGGATTTCTCGGATGTCGTCGCGTTCCTGACCGCGTTCAGCGCGGGCGAGCCGGTCGCGGACCTGGCCGAGCCTGCTGGGAGCTTTGACTTCTCGGATGTCGTGGCGTTCCTGAGCGCGTTCGGGGCGGGGTGTCCGTAGGCGCCTAGCGATCGTACGACGCTGGCGAAGCGTCGGCGGCGAGGGCTTGGTCGAGGTGGTCCACGCGGGCACCGTGGCGTGAGAGCGTCGAGCCTTGGATGGCCTTCCATTGCGGGGATGTTGGCGTCAGGATCGGGCACAGGGCATCGGGTAGCACGGACGCGATAACTGATGCGCGCCTCGCAAGCTCGATCAGGGTGACGCCGCCTGTTCTTTGGCGAAGCGGAGAATCGATCCGAGCACACGCTCAGGGTCCGTTGAGCGGATGTCGTCCATCCACTCCGGGACTGGTTCTCCCATCGACTCAAGCGTCTTGATCGAGTTCTCGACCAGATCATGAGCCATTCGCTCACGCCCAGCGAGGATGAGCATGGAGATCCAGGATCGCTGCCGATCAGGGCTTGCCGCGATGAGCCTTGCGTGGAGGTCTAAGTCCTCGAACATCTCTGGTCGGTCACGTTTGGCCCAGATCAGTGTCTCTAGATACAGCTCGCGAAGACCGAATTGCTGTATTCGGGTCCGCCTGAGCAGCTCTTCTGCACGGTCGAGTTGCTCATGATGAATCAGGATTTCTGCGGCCGTTGTCTGGACGGCGTAGGAGTCCGGCTCCGTCCGAAGCGCCTCCTCGATCAGTTCGAGTGCGGTGTCCGGGTTGGTCTCAAGCAGTTGTGTGGCTCGATACACCAGAGAACGGGCGACCGTTCTCGGGCTGGACGCACCCGCGAACTCGTCGAGCGGGATCGGCTCACGGACAGGGTCGTCCGGCAGGGCCGAATCGAGATCTGCGCTGATGACCCCGATTGAATGAAAATCGCTCGCAACGGCGATGCCCCGAAACACACCCGATTCGATGTCCACGAGTGGGCTGCCGCTCATGCCCAGGCTGAGCCCCTGCTTCACGTGGATCATCAGACCATACTCGGGACTCACACCCGTCCAGGTTACCAAGGACGGAGGCGGTGGCTGGAAGAGGTAACGCGAGGGGACAATGGTCAGCCGATCACCTGGGGCGGGAAGGAAATCCGAGAATGGCAGGATGTAATTGATCGCGCCGTCGAGGTGCAGCACGGCCAGATCCGCTCGTTCCGACCATCCTACGACGCCGATCACTTCACGGCGTGATCCATCAGCGAGCTGCACGCTCGCTCGCTGTACGCCCTCGAGCACATGCAACGCCGTCATGACACGGTTGTTCTCGAAAGCAACGCCACAGCCCTCGCCTATCGGGAGCCCAGTGTCGCCGAAGGTCTCGATCCGCACGACGGCGCGTTGAGCATCGATGGTGATTGGGTACGGTGGAGGCGACGGGTCACGGGACGCAAAGATGATCAGGCCCAGCGACGCGGCCATCACGCAAAGCAGAATCGTCAGCAGTGCGAGCAGGCGAGCGCGGTTCACCAGGCGAGTGTATCAGGAGCCATGCGACCGCCGAACAACTACGCCGGGCTTGGCAGCGTTCCCGGCGGCAGCTCGGGCTCCTCGTCGTTGCCCTTGATGGCGGGGGGCGGGGGCGCGGGGCGGTCGGCGGCAAGCAGGTCAGCGACGCTGGGCTTGCTGAGCATCTCGCCGCGGATGAGGGCGTGCACGTCGTCGGCGCTGAGCGTCTCGTGCTTGAGCAGGGCGTCGGCGACGGCGACGACGCGGTCCCAGTGCTCGGTGAGCATGCTGACGGCGTCGGTGTACGCCTCGTCCACCAGGCGGCGGACCTCCTGGTCGATGAGCTCGGCGGTCTGGTCGGAGTACTCGCGCTCGGGCACGTACATGTCGCGCGAGTCGGCGCCGGCGTAGCGGATGAAGCCGAGCTTCTCGCTCATGCCCCACTCAAGGATCATGGTGCGCGCCAGGTTGGTGACCTGGGCGATGTCCTGCGAGGCGCCCGAGGAGACGTCCTCCATGGCCTTCTGCTCGGCGATGCGCCCGCCGCAGAGGACGCGCATGGTGGCGTTGAGCCACTTGAGGCTGAAGCCCATGCGGTCCTTCTCGGGGAGGGAGAAGGTGGCGCCGCCGGCGTCGCCGCGGGGGATGATCGTGACCTTGTGGAGAGGGTCTGAGTCCTTGAGCAGGGACTGGAGGACGGCGTGCCCGGCCTCGTGGTAGGCGACGAGCTTGTTCTCGTCCTTCTCGCGCACGCGGCTCCGTCGGGCGCGTCCGAACTTGACCTTGTCGCGGGCCTCTTCGAAGTCCTCGTGCTCGATGAAGTCCTTGTTGTGCATGGTCGCGGCGATGGCGGCCTCGTTGATGATGGCGGCCAGGTCGGCGCCGGAGAACATGGGCGTGCCGCGGGCGACCGTTTCCAGGTTGACGTTGGGGCCGAGCTTCACCTTGGCGGCGTGGACCTTGAGGATCTCCAGGCGCCCCTTGACGTCGGGGAGGGTGACGCCGATCTGGCGGTCGAATCGGCCCGGACGGATGAGGGCGGGGTCGAGGACGTCGGGGCGGTTGGTGGCGGCGACGACGATGACGCCGTCGGCGGCGGCGAAGCCGTCCATCTCGACGAGGATGGCGTTGAGGGTCTGCTCGCGCTCGTCGTGCCCGCCGGAGGAGAAGCCCCCGCCGCGCCGGCGCCCGACGGCGTCAACCTCGTCGAGGAAGATGATGCAGGGCGCCGAGTCCTTGGCCTGCTTGAAGAGGTCGCGGACGCGTGAGGCGCCGACGCCGACAAACATCTCGACGAAGTCGGAGCCGGAGATGCTAAAGAACGGGACGTCGGCCTCGCCGGCGATGGCCTTGGCGAGCAGCGTCTTGCCGCAGCCGGGGGGCCCGGTGAGCAGCACGCCGCGCGGGATGCGCCCGCCGAGCCTCGTGAACTTCTTGGGGTTCTTGAGGAACTCGATGATCTCGGTGACCTCGTCCTTGGCCTCTTCGATGCCGGCGACGTCCTTGAAGGTGACGCCGGTCATCTCCTTGCTCATGGTGCGGTGCTTGGACTTGCCGAAGTTGCCGAGCATGCCGGCGCCGCCGCCGGCGTTGCGCAGGCCCCGGGAGATGAAGAACCAGAAGACGAAGATGATGAGGATGACGGGGCCGAAGAAGAGGAGGAACTGGGTCAGGCCCGACGGCGGCACGGAGCGATAGTTGCCACCCGTGAGCTCATCGACCTTCGCGGCGATGATCTCCCGGTCGGCCGAGTTGAAGGGGATACGGACGGTCTCGGGATTGGGCGAGACATCGGGCTGGCTGAGCTTGGCGGTCAGCACGGTGTCGCGCAGCTCGACGCTGTCTTTGACGATGTCGTCGTTCTGGTAGTGCGTGGCGAACTCGGCGATGGTGATTTTCTCGCCGCCGGAGGCGCTGGAGAAGAACATCACGAGCATGACGCCCAGGATGAGGATCAGGACGAAGCCGAACAGGCCGCGGCTGGGGCCCGCGCCCGGGGCGCTCTTGTCGCCGGGTTTCTTGCCCTCGGGGGGGGTCTTGCCGCCCTTGGCGGGGGGGGGCTCGTCGGCGGCCGCGCGGATCGGGTCGATCTGGGCGGTGTCGTGGTTGTTGTGGCCCTGACGGGCTTCAGATGGCGTCATGCGTTGCGCGCCTCGCGTGGGGTTCCGTGTCCGTACGGTTCACCCGAGGGTGGAGTTCATTCCTGTCGGTTCCATCGATCCGGGGCGCTGTGGCCCTGAAACGCTAGGGGTCCGACAGCTGAACTTCGAGGCTTCCCCCCGCAGCGGATACGGAACAGGCGATCTGGGCTCAGGACCGAGAAAGCTCGGCGCGGAATGGGTCCACGAGATCGCCGATGGCCCCCGGGCTCTCGATCGAGGCCGCACACACCGCTCGCTCCAGCCAGATCAGGGGCAGCCCGCGCCGAAGGCCGCGAGATACGCGACGACATCCGAGAAGTCGAACGAGCCGATCGGTGGCGCCAGATCGGCGGACGGGTCCTGCGAGCCGAACGCGATCAGGAACGCGCCCACATCGGAGAAATCCAGCTGGCCGAAGGGCGGCGCGAGATCGGCGACTCCGCACCCGGGTGAACTTGGAACGGTCGTCAAGACCGAGAGCGTCCCCGGAGAGCCCGGGCGGAAGAGCTCGATCGTGACGGCGCCGGTCGTCGGCGGCTGATCGGAGACAAAGCCGAAGTTGTAGAGCGTGCCCCAGCGCAGCGCGTTGGCGTTCTCGTTGATCGCGAACGGCTCGGTCCGCCACGCGACGCTGGCGGCGCCGAGATCGACGCCCCAATCCGCCGTCGAGTACGGCTCGCCCGAGTGGGAATCGACATCGTGGAACAACACGTCGGAGACGACCGCTCCGGGGATCGGCACGCTGAACCCCGCGGCGCTTCGGTGTGAGGTCTGGTTGTGCAGCGCGTACTCGTACCTCCAGGTGGAGACCCCGATCTGGAAAACCCGAGCGCCCAGGTTGAAGCGTCCCTCGCCGGGAACATCGACCGCAACGAGCAGCACCGCCGGATCAAACTCCGCCCATGCGTGGATCGCGGCCTGCTCGCGCCTCGTCGCTCCGATCGGCGTGGCGTCGAACGTCGCCTGGTCGATCGCCGCCTCCCGCCACGACGCGTTGTTGTTCTGGTTCCCCGCGGCGGCGTCGTCGGGCGTAACGTATTGCGCCTCGACGATGTAGCGGGTGAACGGCTCGGCGAGATCCTCTTCCCGAACCTGGAGACGCCCCGTGAGCGTCGTCGCGTTCCCGGCCGAATCGAACGGCCAGCCGAACTCGCCCGTCCACGCGTTCACATCCGAACGCGGTCCAAGATTGAACTGACTCCCGTTGAGCCCCGCGGAGTACGGGTCCGAGCACCCCACCCCCAGCAGCGAGCCCGTGCCGGGGTTCTGGCACGTTCCGCACAGACTCCCGGCGAGCGCCTGGAACCCGTGCTTGAGCCAGCTCTGCCCGATCTGCTCGATGCGCCCGCCCTTGAGGCGGTACATGTTCTGGGCGATGACCGGGTGCTCGTTGGAGAACTGAATCCACAGCAGCGGCTCATCGCCGATGTTGCAAGAGTCCGTGCCCACGGCGTACGCATGGACCCCGTCGAGCGAGCCATAATGCATCATGTCGGGCAGGCCCCCAACAATGACATCCGGCCCCACGGGACCGCCCAGCGCAGGACCGCCCAGCATGAGCGCGACAACAAAGACACCGGTCCTGGGCATGATGACCTCTCTCGGGAGATGCGACGGATCCCCGACCTTCAAGGAATGTGCGCCGATTCACGCCCACGGTACCCGCAACCAAGGGGGTCGATCAACGCCTTTGATGGGCTCCGGACGCTACCAGTCGGCCCGCAGCTCGGCGACGATGTCCCGGGCCAGCTCGCGGATGGCCTGGCGCTGGGCGATCTCGCGACGCTCGCCCGTGCCCCGTGCGGGGGCGTAGGCGCCTGTCGCGCTGAACGAGCGGCGCGAGACGAGCACCTCGCCCGAGCGGTTGTCCCGCCAGGTGAAGTCCACACTGAGCGTCAGCGCGTTTTCCTGGACGAGCCCGACGCCGGGCGTCGTGGAGAGGTTGGTGACGGACTCGGAGGCGAGCACGCCGTCGAGCGTGGTGTCCGCCCGGTCGGGCGCGACGACGACCCAGGGGGTGGAGCGCTGGATCTCGGAGATGATGGCCTCGGTCAGGTCGAACTCGACGCCGGTGGCGAAGGTGGTGTTGTCGAACATGGGCACCGCGATGGAGCGGACGTCGTCCGAGTGGGTCCAGCTGAACGCGTAGCCCTCGCCCGGGTTGGACGCGCAGCCGATCGCCAGCACGCCCACCAGGGCGAGCAGCGCCGTCCCGATGCTCCGCAGCGCTGCGATCACGGCAGTTCCTCGATCGGGATGACGTCGGGTGAGCCGGTGTCGGTGGGCGCGTCCTCCGGCTCGGGGGTTGGCTCGGGGGTTGGCTCGGGGGTTGGCTCGGGGAGGGGATCGGGCGTTGGGACGGACGCGGCGACGGGCTCGGCGCGGGGGGCCGGGCTGGTGTCGGCGCGGGGGGGCGGCGCCAGCTCGTCCTCGGGGGGGTCCATCCAGCCCTGGTCGATCATCAGGTCGATCGCGTCGCGGGCGGCGGCGCTGGTGGGGTGACGCTTGAGCAGGCGCCTGAGCGTGAACTTGGCGCTGGCCTCGTCGCCCTGCGAGAGGTACCAGTTGGCGGTGGTGAGCAGCTGCTGGGCGGCGGACTCGTCGATGCGGACGAGCATGCCGGCGGTGATGCCCTCGCGCTGGGCCGTGCCGGGGCGGCGGCGGATGAAGTCCTCGATGAGCAGGCGCGCCTCGACCAGGCCGGCCGAGTCGTACTTGGGCCCCTTGAAGCGGCTGACGTTGGCCTTGATCTGGCGGAGCTCGGCGTACTCGCGGTGCTCCGAGTCGGGGTAGTTGGCGACGAAGATCTCGTACATCTCGCTGGCGAGCTTCATCTCGCGCCGCCGGTAGTAGTGGTCCGCCAGGTCCAGGGCGGCCTTCTCGCTCAGCAGCGAGCCGGGCGAACGCTCCTGCACGCGGATGAGCAGCTCCTCTCCGGTCGGGCGGGCGCCCTCGATGCGCATGCCCAGAAACTTGCGCCGGAGCCCGTTGATGTAGCGGACGCCGATTTCGTACTCGCGCTGCACGGCCTTGGGGAACGAGTCGCTGGCGGAGAAGTCGCGGATGACCGTCTCGTAGTCGAACAGGGCCTTGTACTCGTCGTCGTTGGCGACGCGGGCGTCGCCGCGGAGCAGGTACGCCTCGGCCAGGTACGGGTTCTGCGACCGCTTGTTGGCCTCGAGCCAGGGGCTCAGGATCTTGAGCGCCTTGCCCGGCTTCTCCGCGGCCAGGTGTCGGCGGGCCTGGGCCATGGTCCAGGCGTCGGTCCCGGGCTCGGGGGCCTGGGTCTGGACCCAGCCGGTGTCGTCGTCGAGCTGGAACTCGTTGGACTGGGCGTGAGCGGGGGCGGTGATCGCCAGGAGCGCGAGCGCGGTCACGCCGAGTCGGTGTGTGGTGTGGTGGGTCATCGATGGAGAGAATAGCGGGCGGGCGGCCGCGCCGGTGGTGTCGGGAAGGCGCCGACCGTCCTGGCGGGCGATCGACGCGTGCGAGGCTGATGAAACGAGCGGCTAGCCGTTGTTCTTCGCGACGAGGGCGTCGTAGGTCCGCTTGACGTTCAGGCGGTGGAAGCCCCGGAGGATCGGAACGATCCCGCTCAGAGGCGAGCCCAACTCGGGCAGCCAGCGGTCGTCCAGGGGCACGCGTGCGAGCGTCTGCTCGAGCGTGTGACCCTCGCGGACCTGCTCGCGCACCTTGGTCAGGAGGTCGCCCAGGTAGGCCTGGTAGATCGCGAGCTGCTCGGCGCCGTCCGCGGGGACGCCGTGCCCGGGGATGATGGTCTTGACGTCCAGCTCGCTCGCGAAGGCGGTGATCGTCTTCAGGTAGGTTGCGGCGTCCGTCTCAAACATCGGCGGCACGCTGCCTGAGATGACGAGGTTGCCGGTCCAGGCGGTGCGCGTCGCCGGCTCGTAGACCACGGTGTCGCCCGGCGTGTTGCCAGGCCCGAAGTGGTACACCTCGACGACTCGCCCCCCCAGATTGATCGTCAGGTGATCTTCAAAGGTGATATCGGGCAGACGGAGCTCAACGCCCAGGAGCGCCTCGGTGTCGCCCGAGACGGTCTGGAGCATGAGCTGACGCTCGACCTCGTGGTTGGCCATGCCCGCGGCGGTCGCCTCGTGGGCGATGATTGTCGTCGAGGTGGGGAAGGCGATGTTGCCGAAGGTGTGGTCGCCGTGGTAGTTGGTGTTGACGAGGAAGGCGATCGGCTTGTCGGTCACGCGCCGGACGCTGTCGATGATCTGCTGCGCCATCTGCGGGTTGATGTGGGCATCCACGACGAGGACCGACTCGTCGCCCACGATGAAGCCCGCGTTGTCCGTCGGCGGCTTGTCCGAGAGCAGCGCGTACACGCCCTCGCCGAGCCGATGCGTGTGCAGCGTCACGCCCCCGGGGTGCAGCGGCGGCGGGAAGAAGCCCTCGGGGGCGTCGGCGAGCGGGTTGTGGGTGTGGGCGGGTCCCTGCGCAAGGGCCGGGGCAACGGAGCCGACGGCGAGTGCGAGCAGTGCGGCGATCGTGGTTCTGCGTGTCATGGCGTTCTCCTTGGCTGGTCTTACTGGTGTATATGCAACTGTTGGCGTGATGAAACGCCCGGGGCTCCGGGCACAGCGCCCGGGCCGGGGGGCGACGGTGAGGCCTTTGTTACGGCGGAGCCTGCCCCATGAGGGAGAACCCGGCGCTGACGATCCGTCCGGCGGCCTTCTGGCCGAGCAGTTCGACGGCCTGCTCCTGGGCGCTTGCCCACGCGGGCGCCGCCTTGTCGATGAGCTTGCGCCCTTCCCGCGTGATCTGGAGCGGCTGGGCCCGGGCGTCGGTCGCCTCGGCATCCTCGATCCAGCCGCGCTCGATGAGGCGGTCGATCGAGCGGGAGAGCGTGGAGCGGTCGAGCCAGAGGATCCTGGAGACATCCGCCGCGGTCTTGGGGCCGACCCTGGCGAGCACGACCATGATCGACATCTGCGTGACGCGGAGACCCAGGGGCCTGAGCGCCTCGTCGTAGAGACCGGTGATCGCCCGGTCCAGCAGGCGGACGCTGGTCGCGACGCAGTCCTGGGCGCAGTCGATCGGGTGGGGTTGGTCTGGCGGCCTCTTCATTGTATATACAACAATACGGGCCGAGCGGCCATTGTTCCACCCCCAGCCAGAGTTTTCTGCTCCGCCCGCGTGTAGGCTGCCTGCCCCTATGGAACTCACCCCCCTCCGCCAGTTCATCGCCATCTGTGAGCACGGGCACATCACCCGGGCGGCGGAGGCTCTGGGCGTGACGCAGCCGGCGCTGAGCGCGATGCTCAAGAAGCTCGAGGGCGAGGTGGACGCCGAGCTGCTGCACCGGACGGGGCGGGGCGTGGAGCCCACGGACGCGGGTCGGGCCTTCCTGGAGCACGCGCGGGGGGCGGTGCGTCAGGCGGAGGACGCGGTGACGGCCGTGCGCGAGCTCGTCGGGCTCGAGCACGGGTCGATCCGGGTGGGCGGGGGCGCGACGGCGGTGGGCTACGTGCTGCCGCGGGTCATCTCGCGGGTGCACAAGGACCTGCCCGGGCTGCGGTTCCTGATCAAGGAGGGCGGCTCGGGGAGCGTGGCCCAGGGCGTGCTCGCCGGGGAGCACGATCTGGGCATCGTGACCGAGCCGGTGACGCTGCCCGGCTCGTCGGACCTGATGCGCGTCGCGACGATCGGCGATGAGCTGCGACTGATCGTGCCCAGGGGGCACGCGCTCGAGGGGCGGCGGAGCTTCCGCTGGAGGGACCTTGACGGCGAGCCGGTCGTGGCGTTCGAGGCGGGCAGCGCCGTGCGCACGCTCATCGACAGCGTCGCGGGCTCGCACGGGGTGGCGCTGGACGTGGTGATGGAGCTGCGGTCGATCGAGTCGATCGTCCAGATGGTCCGCGCCGAGATCGGCGTGGGCTTCGTGTCGCGGTTCGCGCTGGAGGCCAACCCGAAGATGGGCGCGGGGCTGCGGTGCGCCGACGCGAAGCTCACGCGCGAGCTGGCGGTGGTCCGGCGGCGGGATCGGATCCCCTCGCACGCGGCGGCGGCGTTCGAGCGGGCGCTGCTGGCCACGCTCCGCGAGAGGCCGGGGAAGAAACGATGAGCCGGTCATGTCGGGAGATGGATTAGACGAACGAAGCCACGGGGGCGTGTGGCGTCGCGGTCCGGCCCGCGCTGGGCGTTGACGCCTATAAACCCGGCATGCCCCCGGGCCCGCTCGACACCGCCAGTCTCACCGCGACGCTCAGGCAGGCGACGAGGCTGTGCGCCCAGGGCAGACCCGAACAAGCGCTCGCGCTCGCCAAGCAGGCGGCCGCCCAATCGCCACGCTCGGCGGACGCTCAGTTCACGCTCGGGAGCGTGTACCAGTCGATGGGGAGCCCCATCGCCTCGATCAAGCACCTGCGCCGGGCTGTTCGGATGTCTCCGGGCAACGCGCCATTCCGAGCTGGCCTCGCGACCGCGCTGGTCCGCGCGGGCAAGACTGCTGAGGGCCTCCGCGAGGCCGACCTCGCCCTCGATACCAACCCCCACGATCCCCGATCGATCGAGCTCAAGGGCAGTCTCCTGCGCACGCTGGGGCGTTTCGAGGAGGCTCGCGAACATCTCGAGCGGGCGCTCGACCACGCCCGGACGCCGAGGCTGCTCTGTGCGTATGTCAAGACGCTGCGCGCTCTCAAGCAGCACGAACGCGCCGCCCAGATCTGCCGCGAACTGCTCGCGCTCGACTCGATCTCAGAGCGCGATCGCGTGACGGCGGGGTTCGACCTGGCCAGCGCGCTCGATGCACTGGGCGAGTACGAGGACGCGTGGTCGGCCGCCGAGCGGGCCAACGCCCTGCACACCGGTGTGTACGACCCCGAGGCGAACGCCGCGTGGACCGACGAGGTGATCCGCCTCTGGACGCCCGAACGCATGGGTTCGCTCCCGACCTCGGGTCTTGAGGCGCCGATGCAGACGTTCATCGTCGGGATGCCCCGCTCGGGCACGACGCTGATCGAACAGATTATCGCGGCGCACCCGAGGGGCGCCGGCGCCGGAGAACGCCAGGACATCCCCCTCGCCTGGGGTGAGCTGATCGAGCCCACGAACGAGAAACCGACGCGCGACTCGATGATGCGCGCCCTCTCGCAGGGGCCCCTGCGCAAGCTCGCGTCAGCGTACATGACCAGCCTGCTCGAGTCCACGCCGGGGAGGTCTGTCTCGCGCATCGCCGACAAGCAGATGCGCAACGCCAGATACCTGGGCCTGATCCGCCTGATGTTCCCGGGAGCACGCATCATCGAGTGCCGGCGCCACCCGCTGGACACGCTCGTCTCCTGCTACTTCAACGACTTCGGCGACCCGGCCAACCTCGGCTACGTCTACGACGTCGAGCACATTGCGCACGAGTACACGCTTACCCGGCGTCTGCTGGAGCACTGGCGGCGGGTGTGCCGCCTGCCGACGCACGACGCCTACTACGAGCGGTTTACCGGCGAGCCCGAGCGGGAAACCCGGGCGCTCATCGAGTTCTTGGGCCTCGATTGGGACGACGCGTGCCTGTCGTTTCACGAGGCGGACCGGGCTGTGATCACGCTCTCGTTCGATCAGGTCCGGCGCCCGATGTACCGGTCCTCGGTCGAACGGTGGAAGCACTACGAGCGCCACCTGGACCCGGCGATCGAGATCCTGGGCGATCTGGTTCCGTGAAACCCGCCCGGTCCGCCGCTAGCCGGGGCAGCCCGAGCCGAAGGCGGACAGGAAGGCCAGGACGTCGTCGAAGTCGTGGACGCCGAACGCGGGCGCGATGTCGGCGATCGGCTGCATAGCGCTGAAGGCGGAGAGGAAGGCGAGCACGTCGTCGAAGTTGATGACGGTGATGGGCTCGGCGAAGTCCGCGACGCAGGTGCGCCGGAACTCGTGGGCGCCGATGTCCACGACGCCCATGCCCGCGTCGATACCGGTGTCGGGCGTGAGCGGGTCGTTGACGAAGCGGGCGTAGCCGCGAAGGTCCAGGGGGAGTTGCTCGGTGGTGTTGCCGTCTCCGTCGTCGTCTATGGTGTCGCTGGGAACGAGGGTGCTGTTGCCCGCGTCGATGGCCGGGGAGGTCATCAGCAGCGCGAAGTCACCGGCGGCGGGGTTGCGGAGGCGTGGGTCCGCGTTGATGTTGGCGGTCCCGGCGAACGTCCCGGTCTCGGGGAAGATCGAGTGGCTGATCTGCTGACCGTGCCAGCTCCCGCTCAGGCCCGGGCCCGCGTTGTTCCAGACGATGGAGTTGAGCAGGGCGACGCGGCTGCTGGAATCGACGTCGAACCCGTTGCGATTGCCCCCGGCGTTGCGCGTGATGGTTGAGTTGACGACGCTCACGAGGGTGTCGGCGTGAGGCGTGCCGTTCTGGCCCACGCCGATGCCGCCCTGGCCGGTCGGGATGCTGGCGGTGTTGTTGGTGATCTCGCAGTTGGCGAACAGGACCGAGGTGGCGCCGGCGCTGGCTGGCCCGACGTTGATGAACGAGGCGCCCCCGAAGCGGGCGGTGTTGGCGTCGATCCCCGAGTTGAAGATCAGCGCGGCCGCGGGGTTCGCGTTCCCGGTGACCGCGACCGCGCCGCCGAAGTCCGCGGCTGTGTTGTCGCGAAAGTACGCCACGTTGGCCAGGAGCCCCGACTCGAGCACCCGGATGGCGCCGCCGTTGAGGGCGGTGTTGCCGACGAAGGTGTCGTACGACGAGAAGCCGACGGCGGCGTCGAGGAGGAGGATCGCGCCGCCGGGCGCGACGGCGGAGTTGGAGGTGAACGTGCACAGATGCGAGCTGATGCCCGCGGCTTCCGCGTAGATCGCGCCCCCGCTGAACCCGGACTGGTTGCCCGTGAAGCGGGTGCTGGTCATCGTGATGCTGGCGCCGTCGAGCGCCTCGATCGCGCCCCCGTCCTGGACGGCACTGTTGTTGAGAAAGTGCGTCGTGCCCGAGATGTCCAAGGTGGCGTCGAACGCCCGGATGGCGCCGCCCGACAGGTCGGCGGTGTTGGCCTCGAGCAGGGTGTCGGCGAGTGTGAGCGAGGCGCCGGCGAGCAGGGAGATCGCCCCGCCCTCCGCGTCGGCGTGGTTGGCCCAGATGTCGCATGAGAGGATGGTCACGCTGGCGTTGGCGAAGACGAACATCGCGCCCCCGCCCGAGGCGGAGTTCTGCCAGAATCGGCAGTCCTCGAAGGTCGGGCGCGCGTTGGCGCCGACGGCGACGCCGCCGCCCAGCAGCCCGTCGCCGTTGCGGATCGTCAGGTTGTTGTAGTACGAGTTCGTGCTGGCCGAGCCGACGGTCAGGACCGGGCTCCCGGGCGAGCCGGAGACGGTCGCGCCGGCGCCGACGCCGATGATGCGGATGTCCTTGCCCAGGGTGTTGAGGTTCTCGCTGTAGGTCCCGGGCTGGACGATGACCGCGTCGCCGTTGAACGCGGCGTTGAGCGCGGACTGGATCGTCGGGTACACGGACGGCACGTGCCGATCGGTCGCCGGGGCGGGCCCTGAGAGCAGGGCGAGGCACGCGAGCGTAAAGATTCGGCGCATGGTCGATCCCTCCCGGGCGCAGCGTACCCGTGGCGGCGCCCACGCAGCAAGAGGCAACGGGCAACCACCGGGTATCCGCGTTGAACCGTGGGATCTCTCAGCAGATCTCCCGAATCGGTGTCGCACGCCGGCCCGGCGGTCAGATCGGGCAGCCCATCGTGAAGTCCGTCAGGAACTTGAGCACGTCGTCGAAGTTCAGGACATCGTCGTCCACGAGGTCCGCGGGGCAGGGGTCGGGGGTCTGGCCCTGGAACTCGAGAGCGCCGATGTCGATGATGGGCAGGTTCGGGCGAGCAGGGTCATAGTTGAAGCCGAAGCCGGTATCGGGCGTGCCCACGTCGTCGAGGTAGCGGAACCGGTGGAAGGTGTCGATCACGGGCGCCGAGAGCAGACCGGTCTCGGGGCAATGGTGGCCAGGGCCGTGTTGGCGCCGGGATCGGTCAGCGGCAGCCCTCGACGAAAACCACGAGGAAGATCAGCACATCGTTGAAGTCCCAGACGCCGTAGGCGGGGGCGAGGTCGGCCAGGGGGTCCATCTTTCCGAAGGCGGTGAGGAAGGCGAGGACGTCGTCGAAGTCGAGGACGCCGTAGGTCGGGGCGAGGTCCGACGGGTTGCAGGCGAGGGGCTTGGGCGTGGCGTTGAGCAGCACCACCATCTCATGGTCGCAGTCGCTGGCTGGCGAGATCATGAAGCAATCCTGGCCACCGACGAGGTCGATGTCGCCGTCGCGATCGAGATCCGCAGCGCTCGTCGTTGAGGTGCCCAGCGATCCGCTCCCCATGAACCACTGTGGATCCGTGAACGCTCCGGTACCCTCTCCGAACAGAACGTGGATCGAGTTCGCGAAAAAGTAGGTCACCGCGATATCCGGATCGCCGTCACCGTTGAAATCGGCGAGTGTCAGAGAACGCGGGCTGGCTTCATCAAGCGCCGAAACGGCGGAGAGCTTGAACCCTCCCGAGTTGTCGCCTGCGAACGCGACCAGTTTGCCCGAGTCGTCCTGCAGGGCCGAGCGGGCGCCGACGATGTCCGTCGCACCGTCGACGTTGAAGTCGGCTCCGATCACGGTTGATAGGCCGAACGCGCCGGGCACGGTGCTCATCTGGAACGTCAGGTCTCCGTTTGAGAGCAGCAACAGGGTCTCGCTGTTCACTCGGCCCAGGACAATGTCCGGGCGTCCATCGGCGTTGAAGTCGGCGCAGCCCGCTGTGGTGGGAATCATGTCGAGGGCGAGCAGGATCGGTTCGGCAAATGTACCGTCCCCGTGACCCGCGAGGAGGTGGATTCCCTCCTCCCCTCTCGGCGCAAGCGCAAGATCTGCGAACCCGTCCCCGTTGAAGTCTCCCCCAACCCCTTTGATGTCGTGCCTGTGGTTCGCGTTCGCCTCGATACGCGGCTCAAAGGTCCCGTCACCCCGACCGAGCAGGACGACCGGGCCCGATACTCTTGAAGAGGTGACCGCGATGTCGAGATGCCCATCGGCATTGAAGTCGGCGGGGATCAGGTGCCGCGGCGCCCACACAATCGGATGTCCCGGGGCTTCGGTGTACCCGCCGAAGCCGTCACCGAGATAGACAGAGAGCGTGTAACCCGGATCATCGACTCCGAGCCCGTAGAAGCCGAAGTTTGCTCCGATGAGATCGAGCGCACCGTCCTCGTTCAGGTCGGCGATGAGCACGTCACTTGTCGGAGTCTGGGTCTGCAGGCGCTGGCGGGTCTGGAATCCCCCGTCGCCGTCGCCGCGGATCAGCATGAAACGCTCTTGGGTGACGCTCACGATGATGTCCACGCCGCCGTCTTCGTCGAAATCGGCGAACGCAAAGGAGAACATCCCCAGAGCGGCGCAGATATCGCTCGCACTCATGAGCGTACCGTCGCCGGCACTGAGGGGGACACCGAACCCGCCACTGAGGCTCCCCCGAGTCACAAGATCTTCAGCGCCGTCACCGTTCAGATCATGGAGCCAGATCGTGTAGCCAGACGCGAGTGTCTCAAGTTCGACAGCCTCCTCGAACGATCCATCCCCGTTTCCCCGCAGAAAGGCGACCCTGCCGCCCCCGGCAAGAAGATCCTGATGCCCGTCTCGGTCAAAGTCGATCGCCTTGACCACCCACCACCCTCTCGGGCCTGAATCGACCGGAGGCAGTTGGGCAAACGTGCCATCCCCGGAGTTGAGCAGAACAACGACGCCCTGGACGTCAGCGAATGAGTCAACGATCGTGATCACGAGATCGATCGAGCCGTCTTCGTCAAGATCGGCGGCATCGAGGCCCATTGGTGCGTCGAGGAACGGCATCTTCTGTCCCGGGCTGAACGACCCGTCGCCTGAACCGAGGAAGGTCGCGACGAAACTCGACCCGCGCCCGAGAACGATGAGATCCGTAGCGCCGTCACCGTTGATATCGGCTCCCACCATCTCGCGAGCGCCGCTCTCGAACTCGAAGCTTGACGGGGCCTGGAACGTGGCGTTGCCATTGCCGAGCATCACCGTGATCTGGCTCGGCGTCTGGTCCTGGGGCCTGTCGCCAACCAGCGCGAGGTCCGCATGACCATCCCCATCAAAGTCCGCAACAACCACGTCGTCGAGCGATGGCGATTCGTACCGGAACTCTTCGCCGACAAGGAACTCGCCGTCTCCCTGCCCCAGCATGATCTGAACGACCTCGAACGTGATCAGGGCCACATCGATATGCCCGTCACCGTTGAAGTCCTGGGCCACGATCTCACTGGCAACTGTCGGCCACTGAAACTCGAACTCCCCAGGGAAGAGGGTCTGGGCGCCAGCCGGCTGGGCGCCAGTCATGAGGATCGACATAAACAAACGACCGCGACCGGGGGTCATAGCGTGCTCCATGCTCAACGCGCTCTTCCGAAGAACGCTGGCATTCTAGTGAAAGATGCCGCCGAGCCCGCAGGCAATTTCGGCTGGAACGCGTGCCCCTCCCGCTCGGGGCGCGACGGCGCCGGCTTCGGTCGCCGGCTGAATCCCTGTTCGCAGACGCGTAAGCAGCATTTCGTGCGTTCAGCTGCCACGCGGCGCGCCTTTCATTCATTATCATCTGTTATCCAACACACAATCCTCATTGATTTGATTCATGCCCCCATCCCCCCGATCCTTCTCGTGAACCCTGCCCCACCGCCCACCGAGGAGCCCGACCATGACCACCGACCCCTTCAACGCCCGTGACACCCTCGAATCCGCGGGCAAGACCTACAGCTACGTCCGCCTGGCCGCCCTCGAGCAGGCGGGCCTGGGCAAGATCTCCCGCCTGCCCTATTCCATCCGGGTCCTCCTCGAGGCCATGGTCCGCAACCTGGACGGGTTCATCGTCACCGCCGACGACGTCTCGGGCCTCGCGGCGTACAACGCCAAGAAGGTCAACCGCGTCGAGATGCCCTTCATGCCCGGACGGGTGGTGCTGCAAGACTTCACCGGCGTGCCCTGCGTCGTGGACCTGGCCGCCATGCGCGACGCCATGAAGAACCTCGGCGGCGACCCCGAGCAGATCAACCCGGCGGTCCAGTGCGACCTTGTCATCGACCACTCCGTCCAGGTCGATGACTTCGCCACCCGCGTGGCGCTGACCATCAACGCCCAGAAGGAGTTCGAGCGCAACAACGAGCGGTACACGTTCCTGAAGTGGGGCCAGGAAAGCCTGGACAACTTCCGTACCGTTCCCCCCGCCACCGGCATCGTCCACCAGGTCAACCTCGAGTACCTCGCCCGGGGCTGCCTCACCAAGCCCCAGGACGGAACCGAGTGGGTCTACCCGGACTCGCTCGTCGGTACCGACAGCCACACGACCATGATCAACGCCGTGGGCGTGCTCGGCTGGGGCGTGGGCGGCATCGAGGCCGAGGCCGTCATGCTCGGCCAGCCCGTCTACATGCTCGCCCCCGAGGTCGTGGGCTTCAAACTCATCGGCAAGCTGCCCGAGGGCGCCACCGCGACCGACCTCGTGCTGACCGTCACCGAGAAACTCCGTGCCCACGGCGTCGTTGAGAAGTTTGTCGAGTTCTTCGGCGATGGCATGGGTGAGCTGTCTGTCCCCGACCGCGCGACCATCGCCAACATGGCGCCCGAGTACGGCGCGACCTGCGGATTCTTCCCCATCGACAAGAAGACCATCGAGTATTTCCGTTTGACCGCAAAGACCGAGCAGGAAGTCGAGCTCACCGAGGCCTGGGCCAAGGCGTCGGGCTTCTTCTGGGAGCCGGGCGCGCCCGACCCCGAGTTCACCGATGTACTCCAGTTGGACCTCTCCACCGTCGTCCCGTCGATGGCCGGGCCCAAGCGCCCGCAGGACCGCATCGCACTCGATTCGATGCGGGCGCAGTTCCACAAGGACCTGACCGACACCTTCGGCAAGAAGTCCCCGACCCAGACCATCGACCTGTCCCGGTTTGCTTCTGAAGGCGGGCGCTCGGCGGAGAGCCCGGTCAACTCCTCGTCTGACAGCTGCTCGGAGGGCTGCTGCAAGGATTCGGGCTATGCCAATGTCATCCTCACCGAGGCGAGCCATCCCGAGCACGCCGGACAGAGGATCACTCTCGGGCACGGCTCGGTCGTGATCGCGGCCATCACCAGTTGCACCAACACCTCCAACCCCGATGTGATGATCGCGGCCGGACTCGTGGCCCGCAAGGCACGCGCCCTGGGCCTCACTCGCAAGCCCTGGGTCAAGACCTCGCTCGCCCCCGGCTCCAAGGTCGTCACCGAATACTTCGACAAAGCCAACCTCACCGAGGACCTCGAGGCCCTGGGCTTCCACACCGTCGGCTACGGCTGCACGACCTGCATCGGGAACTCTGGACCGCTCCCGCCCGAAATCGACAAGGCCATCGAGGACGCCGACCTCGTCGCGGCTTCCGTGCTGTCGGGAAACCGAAACTTTGAGGGACGCGTGCACCCGGCGGTCAAAGCCAACTACCTGGCCAGCCCGCCGCTGGTTGTCGCGTACGCGATCGCCGGCACCGTCGATCTCGATGTAGCCCGCGGCGTCATCGCCAAGGATAAAGACGGAAACGATGTCCGACTCAAGGACATCTGGCCCACCAATGCCGAGATCGAGCAGATCCGCAACTCCTGCGTCACCCGCGAGCAGTTCGACGAGAAGTACGCCAAGGTCTACGCCGAGAACGAGACCTGGAACAGCGTCCCAGTCTCCAAGAGCGAGCTCTTCCCGTGGCAGGACAGCTCCACCTACATCCAGAACCCGCCCTTCTTCGAGGGCATGACCGAGGACGCCCCCGGCGCTGCCGCCATCACCGGCGCCCGCTGCCTCTGCCTGCTGGGCGACTCGGTCACCACCGACCACATCTCCCCCGCCGGACGCATCGAGCCCGAGACCCCCGCCGGTCAGTACCTGCTCAGCGCCGGCGTGGCGCAGTCCGCCTTCAACTCCTTCGGCTCACGCCGCGGCAACGACCGCGTCATGACCCGCGGCACCTTCGCCAACGTCCGCGTCAAGAACCGCATCGCCAAGGACGGATCAACCCAGCCCGAGGGCGGCTGGACCCGCAACTTCACCAAGGGCGCCGACCTCGCCACCGCCCCCGTCGAGTACATCTACGACGCCGCCATGGACTACAAGAAGGCCGGCACGCCGCTGGTCGTCGTCGCGGGCAAGGACTACGGCATGGGCTCGTCCCGCGACTGGGCCGCCAAGGGCACGATGCTCCTGGGCGTGCGCACCGTCATCGCCGAGAGTTTCGAGCGCATCCACCGCTCCAACCTCGTCTTCATGGGCGTGCTCCCGCTGGTGTTCAAGGACGCCCAGTCCGCCGCGAGCCTCGGCCTCAAGGGCGACGAGACCTTCGACGTCCTCACCCCCACCCCGCTCACCCCGCTCTGCGACGTGACGGTCAAGGCCACCTCGCCCGCGGGCAAGACCACCGAGTTCACCTGCGTCTGCCGCGTGGACACCCCCGTCGAGATCCAGTACTTCAACAACGGCGGCATCCTGCAGACCGTCATCCGCAAGAAGCTCAACGAGGCGAAGCAGCCGGCGTAACCCGTTTGTTACACTCGCCCGCGTATGAGTGAGAAACCAACCCTGGGGCATGGGTACCGCTTCCGCCCGACCTGGACGCTCGCGGTCCTGTCGATCGCGGGGCTGGGGGTCATGTTCTTCCTCAGCGCCGGCACAGCCCTCGGCGATGCGATCCGTCTCTACGGAACCGGGATCGTGAGCGATGGCATCCCGAACGATGAGCTCATCGAAACCGGCATGCTCGTTCGCGGCTTCCTCGCGCTCGCCACGCTTCTCGTGTACGTCCCGCTGACGATCTTCTTCTGCGTCTGGACCTACCGATCCGCAGCCAACGCCCGCGCGCTCGGCGCCGGCGGCTTCGAGATCACCCCCGGCTGGGCTGTCGGCTGGCACTTCATCCCAATCGCCAACCTGTGGATGCCATTCAAAGCGTTCTCTGAGTTCTGGCGGGCGAGCCGGGCGGACCTTCCCGAACGAGTTCCCGGATTGTGGCAAGATACCGGCGCGGGTCTGCTGCTCGGATCCTGGTGGTCCGCATGGGTCCTCGGCCGAGCTCTCAACGCCATCGGCAGACCGTTCGCCAGGGAAGGCGGGACCCTCGAGGCGTTCGGCTCCATGCTGCACCTTGGCGGATCGATCCTGGAATCGCTTGCGGCACTGCTCTGCATCGCGGTCGTCTACCGACTCACCGCGCGCCAGCAGCAACTCTTCATCCAACAAACCGTCGAGGATAAACCCGGCAACGGCGAGTGAACAGCCCATGCACGAGAGCGACGCCCTCACACCCCCACCGCCGATCGATCCGCCGCGCCTCACCGAGCAGGAACGCGGGCGTTTGAAGCTCGAGGTCTGGGTCGTCCTCGCGCTTGCCTGGGCGTACCCGCTCGTGACCGCCGCGGGTGAGTTCGCGGGCGCCCCGCTCTACCCGCCCGCCGAGCCCGGCGCCGGCGCTCAGGCGGTCATCTATCTGCTGATGATGCTCCAGGTTTGTGTCCCGTTGCTCTACCTCATGCACCGCTCGGGCGAGGGACTCGCCGCCTTCGGGATCCGACCGCCCCGCCCCGTCGCCGACACCGCCCAGTCGGTGCTGGTCATCGTCGTCGCGGGCATCGCGTACTTCGTGCTCTCCGCGGGCCTCTACACCGCGGCCATCGCCCTCGACATCCCCGACTGGATCCTCGTCGGGCGTCTGCCCGAGGGGTACGACTGGACGGGAACCAACGACGCGGGTACGCCGCTGCTCGCCTGGCTCCTGTTTCTCATCGGCCTCACCGCCAACAGCGTGGCCGAGGAGTTCGCGATGCGCGCGTTCCTCCTCCAGCGCCTCGAACGCCTCCTCGCCTCACCAACCAAAGCGATCCTGATCAGCAGCGCGGTCTTCACCTCGTATCACATCTACCAGGGCGTCTACGGCGTCGCCCACGTGTTTGTCATCGGGGTCCTGCTCGGCATCCTCTTCGTCACCACACGCCGCCTTTCCGCCTGCATCCTGGCCCACACGCTTATCAACGTGCTCACCGCCGTGCTCTCGGGCGGCGCGTAACCGAGGTCCCGGGCGCCGGCTTTGCATCGGGCCCGAGGCGCCGGCGCGGTACACTCGCCCGCATCCGCCATGACACACACCCCGCCGACAAGCCCGAGCCACGCCAGGCGCCCACCGACACCGCGACCCCTCCGCATCAAGTGGGTGAGCGAGGGCTACGAGAGCATCGATATGCTCGCGTGGCTGAGCGCCCGCCAGAAGCTCAAGGCGCCCATCGGCAAGGCGCGGGCCGTCGGGCTGCTCGCGTTCTACCTCATCATCTCGCTGGTCGCGCTGCTCTCCGTGCTGGGCGGGCTGATCGCAGGCAAGCCGACGCTCTGGGGACTGGGCCTGTTCGTGCTCGTCGTCTGCGCCCTCGCCCTGCTCAGCCTGCTGCGCCTGCTCAACCCCGCGACCTTCCAGGCGCGCGTCATCAAAATGACCCGCAAAAGCGACGCCATCGAGTCCACCGCCGGGCGCTGGACCTGCGCGATCGGCAGCGGCACGATCCAGTTCGAATGGCTCGACCGCGGGCACCCCACCCGATGCCCCTCGGCGGAGATCACCGAGGTCGCCATCGCCAACGACCGCGTCGTCCTGCTCGCCGGCAAGTTCATCCGGGGCTTCTTCCCCGTCAGCGCCCTCCCCCCGGGCGACCCCGAGGCCCGGGTCTGGGCGGCCCTGCGCCACGTCACGATCGACACCGGACCTTTCCACTGACCCCAGACACCCCCCATGTCGGACCTCAGCGCTGTACACAACCGCGTCGTCCGAATGGGTCCGCCCATCGAGATCCAGAACTTCAACAAAGGCGGTATCCCGTAGACCCTGATCCATGAATAGCCTAACGAGCCGAAGCAGCTGGCGAAGGCCGTCACGACACCGCGCTGTCGATGCTAATCCTATCTTGGTATAATTCATCCATGTGCGTAAATACAACCATATATCAGGAACATTGCAAGCTGTATATACACTACTCGAAGCTGTTGTTCAGATCTCGAGTATCAATTCTCACACTTTCCGCCATTATTGTGGGAATCGCAGAAGGTGTCATAACCGACAGAGAACCAGTTTCACGCCCAGTTGTACGCGACATCGGCGCACTGCTAATTTCGCTGCTGTGCCTGCTGGAACTCGCATACTTCCGCAAGTTCAACGATATCATGGTCGCGATCAAAGCTATCGAACCCAAAGCCCACAGAGGCGAACGAGACACTGAAACAGCCGCCATCGAATCTTATTTTGCAACGTACCTACCGTTTAAACACATCTTCGTTTATATAAGCTACTTCGTAGTTATCGTTATACTCGCCTCCCCTGCGCTACTGGACGGCCCTCAACGAATCAATGGCCCCCGATGGGCGTTTCTGATCCCACTTGCTGCCTTTCTCATCCTGGGAGTCTGCCATATTCACGCGGTCGCTCGGACTTGGAGGGATCGTAAACGAGGGGGTGAAAAATTCCCCAAGGGGCACTGGCTTGAGAAATCCACAATAAACATGATGGGAACATGGCCTCGCGCGACGGGTACCATGATTGCCCTTGCTCTGCTATCCGCGTTCATCGCGCAACGGCTCGAACGGACGATCGCAGACCCCGTGGTGAATCCCCGTGCCGAAGTTGAAGCCGGCAAAGCCAACTCCCCCTTGGCCACCTTGCCTTGGAGCCCCACCATGTCCGACCTCAACGCCAAACACAACCGCGTCGTCTGGCTCGACATCCCCGTCTCCAGTCTCAGCCGCGCCATGAAGTTCTACGAGGGCGTCCTCGCCGTCAAGGTGAGCAAGGAGGACGCCGGGGGCTTCGAGTTCGCCGTCCTCGCGCACGACGAGGGCAACGGCGCCTGCCTCATCCCCATGCCCGACCAGGCCGGCGCCAAGCCCGGACCCACCGTCTACCTCAACGTGGACGGGCGACTCCACGACGCCTGCGCCAAGACCAAGGAACTCGGCGGCGAGGTCACCCAGGACATCCACCCTATCGGCCCCCACGGCTTCCGCGCCTTCATCACCGACTCCGAGGGCAACCACTTCGCCCTCCACTCCAACACCGACGCCTGAGCCCGAGTCAATCGGCGCCGGTTCGAACGGTCCCGCAGGTCCGATCACGCGCGCCCCGCCCGGAACGGGGCGTTCGTGAGGGGACGTTCACCGGGCCGGTCGATCCACCCGTCGCGGCGAGCACCGACGCTCGCCGAGGGGGGATCGGACCGATGAATCTCGACTCGTACCGCCCATCGACCGGGCTCGTCAAGTTGCTGTGCTTCCTGCTGGGCGCCAGCGCCATGCTCCGCCTGGTCGGCGCCGGCTCCGGGTGGCTCGATGTCGAGCTGCTGGGCAAGCACTCCAGCTTCGATCAGATCAGCGACGCCGAGCTGATCACCGCCGGCGTGCGCGCGCTGCTGGTCTTTGGCGCCACGGCGCTGCTGTCCATTGTGACGGCGATCGTGTTCTGCGTCTGGGTCGTGCGGGCCGCCAAGAACGCCCGGGCGCTCGGCGCCCAGGGCATGACGGTCTCCCCCGGCTGGTGCGCCGGGTGGTTCTTCGTCCCCATCGCCAACCTGTTCATGCCCTTCAAGGGCGTGAGCGAGATCTACAAGGCCAGCGAGCCGGGCGTCAAGCCCCCCAACCCCGAGGGCTGGATGGGCGTCCCCCTCCCCGGCCTGCTCGTCGCGTGGTGGGCGCTGTGGGTCATGAGCCTGCTGATCAACAACGCCTCGTTCACGCTCGGCTCGGATCAGTCGATGGACACGCTGGTCACGTCCGCGTGGATGACCATCGTCGGGCAAACCATCTCGATGGTCGCCGCGTTCTGCGCCATGGGCGTCGTCCGCGTCATCCACGACCGCCAGCAGGAGCGGGCCCAGATGCTGGCCCAGGACCCCGCGTTCTCGCAACCCAGCGACGGACCGTCGAGCTTCCTGCCCCACGCCCCCGCCGCCTGAGTTCCCTGAAACAAAGAGCCGGTGCCACGGGCTCCCAGCCCATCCTCCCCCCAACGCCCGTGCCACTGACCCGTCTCCGGGTCAGTGCTCTTGCGCCACGGGTCCCCGCACTGACCCGAAGACGGGTCAGTGGCACGATCTCACACCCCCGCCGCCTCGCGCTTGCGCCGCCGGCGAGCCCCCGCCTTCATGTTCACGATCTCCACGCCCAGCGCGAACACCATCGCGAAGTAGATATACCCGCGGTCCAGGTGCTGGTGCAGCCCGTCGGCCATCAGCAGCACGCCGATCAGGATCAGGAACGCCAGCGCCAGCGTCTTCATCGTCGGGTGCTTCTTGACAAACGCGCTCACCGGCCCGGCCAGCGTGATCATCACCCCCACCGAGATCACCACCGCCGTGGACATGATCCAGTAGTTGGTCGTCATCCCCACCGCCGTGATCACGCTGTCGAGGCTGAACACCAGGTCCAGCATCAGGATCTGCGCCAGCACCATGCCCACGGTCGCGGTCTTGGCGCCCATCCCCGGTCGCGCCTCGGCGTCGTGAACGTTCTTCCCCCCGTCCTCGATCAGGTGGTGGATCTCCCACGTCGCCTTCGCGATCAGGAACAGCCCCCCCAGCAGCAGCACCAGGTCCTTGCCCGAGATCCCGATCGCCCGTCGCGCCGCCTCGCCCGTCTCCGCATCAACATACGCCTCGGTCAGCAAGGGCAGATCGAACAACGGCGCCTGCAGCTTCATGATTGTCCACGCCAGCGCCAGCAGCACCAGCCGCATCGCCGCGGCGATGAGCAGCCCGATCGTCCGCGTCCGCGCCTGCTTCTCCTCGGGCAGCCGCTCGCTGAGGATGGCGATGAACACGACGTTGTCGATCCCCAGCACGATCTCGAGCATCGCCAGCGTGAGCAGGGCCATCAGCCCCGCCACGCTGAAGAACTCAACCGCCCCGCCGCCCGCCGCCGCGTCCATCGCGCCCAGCGTCATCGTCATGTCCAGCATCGCAAGCATGGTCGCTCCATCTCGGGTATCGGGCGGGCATCGTACCCAACGCGCTGATTCTGCGCCATGCCGCCACACCGCGGGCGATCCTTGCGCCCCGGGCGCCGCCCCCCGGCGCGCCGGGGCGAAACTCCAGCGATCGCGCGGGTCTGGTCGATCCAAACGCCCGGCCAAGGAAGGCGAACCAGCGGCGGAGCCCGCGATCACCAAGGGATGGCGACACGAGTCGCCCACGCATCGCGCCCACGCGGCGCCCCAGGGAGGCCGACCGTGCCAGAGCAGAACACGCCCACCAACCACAACGAGATGACCGTCATCGGGCCCGACACCCGCATCAACGGCGAGATGACCTTCGACAAGTCCGCCCTCATCCTGGGCGCCTTCGAGGGCAAGATCATCGCCCAGGGCGAGGTCCAGATCGGCCCCACCGCCGATTGCCGCGCCGCGATCGACGCCCAGCGGGTCATCGTGGACGGCGCCGTCACCGGCCCGATCCACGCCCGCGAACGCCTCACCCTCAGTCCCAACGCCCGCGTGACGGGCGATATCACCGCCGGGACGCTCATCGTCGCCGAGGGCGCCAGCTTCGTGGGCCAGTGCCAGGTTGGGCCGCAGGCCTCCGATCTGTCCAAAAAGTCCGGATCGACGATGCCCTCAGGCGAGATCGACTTCAAGCCCCCGTGGAAGCACGAGACCGCCACCACCGCCGCCTGACAACGTTTCGGTGGGGCAGGCGTCTCGCCTGTCCTTCTCCCCAACGACGAAACGCCCCGAACGTGTTTGAGCGCGTTCCTTGCTCGCCCATCGATCATGACCCGCGATGACCCACGCCAGCGAGAAGCCCTCATGGATGCCCAACCTCCCGACGCGAACCGTCCGCTGCTACCGCTGCGCGAACCGCTTCGAGGTCGCGCCCAAGGCCATGAGCGCTTCCTGCCCCCACTGTCACCGGCGCATCGTCGTCTCCGACATCGTCATCAGGCAGGGGCACTGGGGCGGACGCCTCGAGACCTGCGGATCAGTCATCATCCAACGCAAGGCCCGCGCCCATGTTGGCGCCGCCATCGCCGGTGAGGGCGTCTGCGTCCTCGGCATCTTCGAGGGCTCCATCGTCTCGGGCGGAACCGTCCACCTGGGCGACCACGCCCTGGTCCGCGGCTCCATCCGCGCCCCCTTCCTCCTGATCGACCCGGGCGCCGTCATCGACGACGCCCGCCTTGAGATCCCCGGCAACGCCCACGCCGCCCTGACCGGGAGCGAGCCCGAGATCGGGGTCGAGATCGAGGTCGCCCCCGGGAGCCGCGCCGAGAAACAGGCCGTCGCCTGACCCCGGGCGCCCGGCGCGCGAGTATGGTTGGCCATGCGTCACCCCTCGCCCGCCAGCGCCCGGACCTGGACCCTCTTCTGGACGCTCGCGGGCGCCCTGCTGCTGGGCCTGGCCCACGCGGCCCCACCCGCAACGGACACGCCGCCGACCAAAAACCCGGACGCGCCCGATGAGATCGTCGCCACCGACGCCCCCGTCTCGATCGGGCAGGGCCCCACCGACGCCCAGATCGGCGCGCGCCTCGCGGAGGTGCTCGAAGCAACCGAGCGGTTCACCGACCTGAGCGTCTCGGTCCGCAACGGCGTCGTCTCGCTCCACGGCGTGGCCAACACCGAGCCCATGCGCAAGCTCGCGGGCGACCTCGCCCAGCGGACCGATGGCGTCGTCGCCGTCGTCAACAACATCAGTCTCAGGCCAGAGCCCGTCTTCACCCTGGCTCCGGCGCGGCGCGAGGTGGACGCGCTCATGCGCGACGCCGTCCGCGCCCTGCCGCTGCTGGTCGTCGGGCTGCTGATCTTCATCGGCGCCATGCTCTTCGCCGGCGTGATCTCGCGCACGGCCACGCGCGTCCTCGGGCGCACCACCGACAGCGAGCTGCTCCGCAACGTCCTCCAGAAAGCGATCTTCCTGATCGTCCTCGTCCTGGGCGTCTACCTGGCGCTGCGCGTCACCGGGCTGACGCGCGTCGCCCTGGCCGTCGTCAGCGGCACCGGCCTGCTGGGCCTCGCGCTGGGCTTCGCCTTCCGCGACATCGCCGAGAACTTCCTCGCCAGCCTGCTCCTGAGCATCCAGCGCCCGTTCCGCCTCGGCGATGTCGTCGAGGTTGACGGGCACACCGGCGTCGTCCGCAAGGTCACCTCCCGCGGCACGCTGCTGATCGACTTCGACGGCAACCACATCCAGATCTCCAACGCCACCGTCTACAAGAACACCATCAAGAACTTCACCGCCAACCCGCGCGTCCGGATCACGTTTGACGTGGGCATCGGCTACGACGACCAGATCTCCGCCGCCCAGCAGATCATCCACCGCGTGCTCGAGGAGCACCCTGCGGTGCTCAACGACCCCGAGCCGCTCGTGCTCATCGAGAAGCTCGGCGCCAGCACCGTGCTCCTGCGCACCTACTTCTGGATCGACAGCAAGACGCACAGCATGCTCAAGATCAAGTCCTCGGCGATCCGCCTCACCCTACGCGCCCTGACCAGCGCGGGCGTGTCCATGCCCGATGAGGCCCGCGAGGTCATCTTCCCCCAGGGCGTCCCGCTCCTCAACGCCGCCGGGGAAGCCCCCCGCCCGGCCCCCTCCCCCGCGACCCCAGAGCCCGCGGACGCCGACGACGTCGCCGTGGAGGCCGAGGGGGATCTCTCGAGCGAGACCGACGACCTGAACCGCCAGGCCGAGACCTCGCGCGACCCCGACCAGGGCGAGAACGTGCTCACCGGCGAGCCCGACGCCGCCCAACCCTGAGTCCGCCCCGCTACCCTTGGCGCCATGGGCCAGGCCAACGCGACAGACACCGCCCTCGACCGCGCCGGCGCGCACATCAGCACGCTCTGGCTGCGCCTCCTGGGCGTGCCCACCTCCGCTCTGCTCATCGCACTGGGCGCGCACATCGCGATCCCCGTCGATCCCTACGGCGTGCCCATCACGCTGCAGACGCTGGCCGTCGTCCTCACCGCGCTGTGCCTCGGTCCGCGCTTCGGCATGCTCGGGGTGCTCGTCTACATCCTCGCCGGCGCCATCGGCGCCCCCGTCTTCTCGGGCGGCGAGGCCGGGCCCCAGGTCATCCTCGGCCTCACCGGCGGCTACATCCTCGGCTTCCTCCTCTGCCAGCCCGTCGTCACCGCCTTCATCCGGCGCAAGGACGGCTCGATCCGAGGCTGGGGCGCGCTGATCGTGGGCACACTCCTGGGCCACCTCGTGATCTTCGCCGTGGGCGTGCCCTGGCTGTACGTCGTGCTCAACTCCGACCCTGACACCGCCGCCACCTGGCTCGGCTCGGGCGACACGCTCTGGGGATTCATCCCCAGCGACGGCGTCATCTACGGCGGCTTCCTCCGCTAC
>JAJDDI010000024.1 GCA_029260375.1 Phycisphaerales bacterium
CTTCTCCGACGTCATCGCCTTCCTGACCGCCTTCGGCACGATGGACCCGGCCGCCGACCTGGCCGCCCCCTTCGGCACCTTCGACTTCTCCGACGTCATCGCCTTCCTCGGCGCCTTCGGCGCCGGCTGCCCGTAACCCGACGCTTCAGCTTTGAGCCTTCCTCCGCCGCCCGCGCTCTTCGCGCGGGCGGCTTTCTTTTTGGGCCAACCGACGCGGTTTCGAACGCTAGACTCGCCCCATGCTCACCAATCACCGACTCATCGGCCCGGTCATCGGGGCGCTCGCGCTCGTGCTCGCCTCGCCGTTCGTCAGAGCGCAGGAGGTTCATCCGGAGTCGCTCGAGCAGGGCTTCGTGATCGTTGTCGATGACGTCCCACGCATGGCGACCAAAGACCGCCCCATGTTCCTGGCCTCCAACTTCGGCGGCTGGGACCCGGCCAAGCCCGAGTTCGAGCTCACGCCCCGCTCCGACGGGCGGTGGCAGATCGTCTTCGGCAAGCCCGACCGCACGGGCACCCTCCAGTTCAAGTTCACGCTCGGCTCGTGGGACTACGTCGAGACCGACCCCGACGGCGCCGACATCGACAACCGCACCCTGCCCAAGATCGATCCGTCCACGCTCAAAGCAGGCGAGAAGCCCGTGTTTGAGTTTCGCGTTCCCAAGTTCCGCTCGCCCGCGGACGTGGCCAACGAACGTCAGTCCACGCAGTACCGTGATCTGGACGTGACGGGAACGGTCCGCCGCCTGCAGGTCACCGGCGGCGCTGGCGACGCCTCGGGATCGATGCGCGACCTGCACGTCTGGCTCCCGCCCAGCTACGACGACCACTCAGAGCGCGCATACCCGGTCCTGTACATGTTCGACGGGCAGAACCTGTTCGAGGAAGGCGCGACGCAGTGGGGCGACTGGCACGCCGACGAGACGGCGACCCGCCTGATCGAAGAGGGCTCGATCCGCGAGCTCATCATCGTCGGCGTTCCGCACGCGGGCGCCAACCGAGCGCAGGAGTACCTCCCGTACGACGTTGGGCGTGGTATCGAGCCCCACGGCGACGCCTTCGCGCGGTGGTTCATGGGCGAGGTCGTGCCTCGCGTGGAGCGGGCCTTCCGGGTCTCAACCCGCCCCGAAGACACCGCCATCGGCGGCTCGTCTTACGGCAGCGTGATCAGCCTCCACATCGCGACCCGGTACCCCGAGAAGTTCGGCGGCGTCCTGCTCGAGAGCTACCCGCCCGTCGATCTGCAGGCCAGCGAGCCGGGCGAGTACTTTGACGCGATCAGCGCCTGGCCCGAGAAGGTTCATCTGGGCGTGGGCGATCAGGAGTTCGGGGCATTGCCCGACAACGCGGAGCGCAACGCGGGGTACGTCCGTTGGAACCAGTCCCTGCGGGACCGGATGAGCCGCGGTGGGGTCCGGGGCGCCCGCCTGAACTTCGTGGTCTCCCCTGGGGCGCGTCACAATGAGCAGGCCTGGGCCGAGCGATTGCCTGCGGCGCTGCGGTTCCTGTTCCCGCCCAAATGAGGGCGATTTTCGGACGCGTAAGGCCGCTGTGCGGTTTCATAGGGGACCCATGTAAAGGTTTACCCGGGGCGGGGCTTCCGGTATGCTCCCCATTGAGAAAGAGAGTTCGCCGCCCGCTCGGGCGGCGGATTGATATGCGTACGTCAAAGGAGAGAGAGATGAAACGAGCAGTTCTTGCAGGGATCGTCGTTGCGGCCGGGGCGTCCATCGCCGGAGCCGATGTGTACGGGGACAACGTCGGCAACCACCTGGCCGGCGGTGACCTGCACGATTTCTTCCAGAGCCAGGGCTTCGACCATCTGGATATCGTCCAGGTCGAGGTCACCAACGATAGCCAGTTCCTGTACTTCGACATCACGGTCAACGCGGACCTCGACGCCACCAACTGGGGCAACTACGTCGTCGGTCTCGACACCGGCGCCAACGCGGGTGACAACTCCACCGACCCCGGCTCCTGGAACCGCAATGTGGACTGGGGGCGCGGCATCACCCACTTCCTCGGCACGTGGGCCAACGACGGCGGCTCGGGCATGGGCGGCGAGCTCCGCTCGTTCGATGGCTCCAACTGGAACCTCACCGACGCGACCTACCTCGGCGGCGGCCTAATCACGGGCAGCGACGCCGGGCACGCCTCGGGCGTCCAGAGCGTCGCGGTTGACTTTGCCGCGATCGGCCTGAGCATCGGCGACACGGTCGAGTTCGACGTGTTCTCAACCGGTGGAAACGCTCCCGACCCGGGCGTGGACCACCTCTCCCGTTCCGACTTCGCCACCGACGACTGGGGCGTGCAGTCGGTCGCCGGTGATTTCCTCAGTTATACCCTGGTCCCGGCGCCGAGCTCGTTCGCGCTGCTGGGCCTGGGCGGTCTGGCCGCGGCCCGTCGCCGTCGCGCCTGATCCAGTCTGATCCAGTCTGCACCGGTCAGACTTGAAGTCTTCAAGGGGACCCGGGCTCGCCCGGGTCCCCTTTCTCATGCGCCTGCGCCGGCGTGTAGCCCGGACGCGAGCTCGCGGACGAACCGCTCACCCACCTCAACCGCGTCGGCGCCCTGCTCGTGCGCGTCGCGCCAGCGGCGCACCAGGGCGCTGCCCACGATCGCCGCGTCGGCGTGCTCGACGACCGCCCGGACATGCTCCGCCGTCGCGATGCCGAACCCGCACGCGATCGGGCGGTCCGTCGATTCACGAAGCTCCCGCACGCGCGGTCCGATCTCGGGCGCCTGGTCACGCTCGCCCGTGATCCCGCTCCGCGCGAGCATGTACACGAACCCCGTGGAGGCCGACGCGATCTCGCGGGCTCGCTCGGGCGGCGTCGAGGGCGACACCAGCAGGCTCAGCGACAGCCCGTGCGCCCTCGCCGCGTCGATGAGGGCCGCGGACTCCTCCAACGGGCAGTCGGGGATGATCAGTCCGTCGAAGCCGGCCTCGTGCGCCCGCTGGCAGAACGCCTGGGGCCCTCCCATCGCGCTGACGATGCTCACCGAGACCATCGCGACGATCCCGATCGACAGGCCCTGGCGCGCCGCGGCGACCTCGTCGAACACCCCCGCGGGCGAGCAGCCCGACTCGAGCGCGGCGTGCATCGCCGACGCGATCGCGGGCCCGTCGGCGATCGGGTCGGAGAACGGGATTCCGACCTCGACGATCCCCGCGCCGGCGCGCTCCATCGCCCCGAGCAGGGCGCCCAGCGACCCCGGTATCGGGGAGCCCGCGCACACAAAGGGCATCAGCAGCTTCCGGTTCTCGTCTCGCGCCAGGGCGAAGATGTCGTCGATCCGTCCCACAGCCGCTCCTCTACCGTTCGATGACGTCCAACAGATCGTCAAGCCCCTCGGTCAGCACCCTCGGGCCGTTCGCGGTGATCAGCACGTCGTGCTCGTAGTGCACAGACAGCGACCCGTCGCTTGTGAAGATCGGCCACTTCCCAACGCCCTGCTCGGTCGAGCTGGTCGTCAGCGCCAGCATGGGCTCGACGGCCAGCAGCGTGCCCGGCTCGCATCGCTTGGTCCCCTCGGGCCACTCCATCGGCGACCGCGGCACCACGTTGGAGATGAACGGCGGCGCGTGCAGCTTCCGCCCGTACCCGTGCCCGCCCAGCCCCCGGACCAGGTGCAGCCCGCGCTCGCCCTCCACGCACCCCTGCACCGCCATGGCCCAAGCCATATAGGTGTTGTCCGGGTGCAGCTGCTCGATGCCCAGACGGAGCGAGTCCTTGCCCGCGTCCATCAGGCGCTTGGCGTCCTCGGACGGTTTCCCGAACGAGTACGTCCAGGCCGCGTCGCCCATCCAGCCCCGGTACGCGACGCCGATATCGATGCTCAGCAGGTCGCCGGGCGCCATCGGCTTCTCGTGGTAGCCCGCCGTGCCGTGGACGACGCAGTCGTTCACGCTCAGGCACGCGTGGGAGGGAAAGGGGGGCAGGCGCCCCGCCCGGTACCCCTTGAAGCAGGATTTCGCCCCGATCGCGTCGAGGGTCTGGGCGACGAACGCGTCGATCTGGGCCAGCGTCTGACCGACGCGGAGGTGCTCGGCCAGCCGCTGGTGAACGGTGACCACCTTCTGGGCGGAGACCGCCGCGTGCTCGGCGTCGCTCGTGCTGAGGAGAGGGACTCGTGCCATGAGCCGCCATGGTAGGGGCTCGGGCTCCGTCCCGGCGCTGCGTGTATCGTCACGCCCCATGAGAGCCGTGATCCTCGTAAATCCAAACGCCGGGACCGGGCGTGCCGTCCGGATCGGGGGCGCCATCGACCACGCGCTTCGGAGCGCCGGGCACGAGCGCACGCTCCGCACAATCTCGCTCGACCCCACGCTCGGGGCGGGGGACCTGGCCGGGGCGGACGCGCTGATCGTGGTGGGGGGGGACGGCACGGTGCACCACGCCGCCCAGCTCGCGATCGACTCGGGCGTGCCGCTGTACCACGCCGCGAGCGGGAACGAGAACCTGTTCGCCCGTGAGTTCGCGATGAGGCCCGATCCCGAATCCGTCGTCAACGCCCTCGAGCAGGGCCGGGGCCGCCTTGCAGACCTCGCCCGGTGCAACGGTGTGAGCTTCCTGCTCATGTGCTCGGTCGGCCCGGACGCCAGCGTCATCCGCCGCATGACCCGGGCCCGCCGCCGACCGACAGGCCATCTCGCCTACACGCTCCCGGTCATCGCGGAAGCCTTCCGCCCGTACATCCCACGTCTGAGCGTGCATGTCGATGGCGAGCCGCTCGTGGAGGCGCGCCGAGGGCTGGTGGTCGTGGCCAACTGCCGGCAGTACGCGATGCGCGTGGACCCGTGCCAAAGCGCCTCGATGTTCGACAACCGGCTCGACGTGGTTTTCCTTCCCTGCGCCACCTCGCTCGGCGCGGTCCGCCGGTTGATCCAGTGTCGAGCCCGGGCGCAGGCCAGGTCCGGCGCGATCGCGGTTGGCGCCGGTGAGTCGATACGCATCCAGATCGAGGGCGCGGATCCGATCTGCCAGCTCGACGGCGAGGCTCCCCGCCGGAACTCGCCCGCCGACGGCGCTCCGGCGCTCACCTGCGAGGTCAGTCAGGGCGTGCTGCCCGTGCTTGTACCCCCGGGGCAGGTCTAGACCGAGCCGCTGACGAGGTTGCCGCCGACGTAGACCGCGTCCACGTGCCGCCCGCCGAACTCGTACCCAAGCTGTCGCTCGTCGGTGTGGCGCAGGATGACCAGATCCGCGGCCATGCCCGGCGCGAGGCGACCCCGGTCGGCGAGCCCGAGCAGCCCCGCGCCGTTGACCGTACACGCCCCGATCGCCTCCGCGGCGCTGATCCCGAGATTTCGAGTCGCCAGCACGATGGCCATCGGCACGCTCAGGCAGGGCGCCGACCCGGGGTTCGCGTTGCTCGCGATCGCCAGCATCCCGCCAGCATCGACAAAGGCGCGCCCGTTGGCGTACCGCCCGTCAACATGGAACCCTGAGCAGGGCAGCATGACACCAAAGGTGTCGCTCCTGGCAAGGCTTGCCAGCTCGCTCGGTATCGTCGCCTCGAGGTGATCAACCGAAACAAACCCGCGCCGGATCGCCTCGGGGATCATGCCCAGATCGTTGAACTGGTCCGCATGCACCCGCACCGGATGCCCCAGACCCATCGCCCGATCGAACAGGCGCAGGCAGTCGGCCAGCGACCAGGCGCCCTGCTCGCAGTACGCGTCGATCGTGACACCCGGGAACTCCGCGTGCACCGCGTCGAGCGTTTCCCCGATCGTCCGATCGATGAACCCGTCGCGGTGGGGATCGATCGCGTGCCCGATGCACGCCGTCGGACGGATGCTCCCGGGAAACGTGCCGGCGGCGCTGGCGATGGCGCGGAGCATCTTCAGCTCGTCGCGGGTGCTCAGCCCGTACCCGCTCTTGACCTCGGCGTGGGCCGTCCCCTCGCTGAGCATCACCCCGAGTCTTGCGCGCAGATCGCGTGAGAGAGTGCCCTCGCTGGCCGCTCTCACCGCCCGGACGGTGGACATGATCCCGCCGCCGGCCCCGAGAAGCTCCAGGTATGTGGCGCCCTTCTGCTTGAGTTCCCACTCGTCGAGCCGGTCGCCCGCCCAGCACGCGTGCGTGTGGCAGTCCACAAACGCGGGCATCACCACACGCCCGCGGGCCTCGACGATGTCGCAGCCATCGGGCGCCTTCAGCCCGGCGCCGACGGCCTCGATCTCGCCGCCGCGGATGAGGACGTCCCCGCCATCTGTTGCGTGAAGCCCACCCAGATCCGCCCCGCGCCGCGCGCCCGGCGTCTGGCCCATCGTCAGCACGCGCCCGCCCCGGATGAGGGTGCTCTTCGGTGGGGGTGTCATCACGCTCGCTCCGAGAACGACTCGAGGAACGACAGGAACAGACGCGCCGCGAGCCGGGCGGTCCGCCCCTGGGCGTCGTTGGGCGGGCTCAGCTCCATGATGTCAAAGCAGCGCACCCGCGCACACCTTCCTGCGGCCCGCACCCACGCCTCGACCTGCGCGGGCGTCCACCCGTTCGGGTTCATAGCGCTCACGCCCGGCGCGTGGGCCTGATCGATCACGTCCAGATCCAGCGAGACGAACAGGTCGCCCTCGGGCAGCGGGTCGGACGGACCCAGCGCGTCGATGTGCCCGCCGTGCCCCTGGAACCAGGTCATATGCTCGTCGCTGTTTGCAAACCGGTCCAGTCCCTGCACGTGCAGACCCCGCACCGAGCAGTCCTCGACCAGCCGGCGGAACGGCATCCCCGAGCCCTTCTCCGCCCGCACGTCCAGGTGGGCGTCGAAGTACAGCCCGACCATCCCGGTCAGGCGTGTCGCGATCGGGCGGACGAACGCGTACGTCAGGTCGTGCCCGCCCCCGATCCCGATCGGGAACAGGTCCGCCGCGAGCATCGCCTCCACGGCGGCGCTCACCCGGTCGTGCGTCTCGTCTAGGTCCGCCGCGGGCTGGATATCGCCCGCGTCGAAGACCAATGGCCAGTCGATCCCGCTGGCGTGGGCCGAGGCGTACCGCGCCAGCGCGTCCCGGAAGGCCGTTGGCCCGCCCGATGCGCCCGGTCGCCCGCCGTTGAGGCGCACGCCAAGCTCGTCGGGCATGCCCAGCAGCCCGACGCGGCAGCCCTCGGGCGAGTCGCGCCGGATCGCGGACGCGAACCGCCCGCTGGGGATCTCGTCGGGCCAAACACCGGGCTGGCAGTGGGGCAGGGCCATCGGATCGCGAGTGTATCACCCGCCGCCGGTACCCTCTGGGCATGGCCTCGCCTTTCCTCACCGCGCGCTGGGAGCACCTCGCCCTGGTCAGTTACCGCGTGGACGAGTCCCTCCTGCTCCCCCGGCTGCCCCGCGGGCTCGAGCTCGACCGCTTCGAGGGGCGAGCGTGCGTGAGCCTTGTCGCGTTCATGTTCCGCGACACCCGCCTCCGCGGCATTCGCATCCCGGGGCACGTCACCTTCCCCGAGATCAACCTTCGCTTCTACGTCCGCTCGGGCGAGCGCCGGGGCGTGATGTTCATCCGCGAGATCGTCGGGCGGCGGGCGATCTCGGCCGTCGCCCGCTCCGTCTACAACGAGCCGTACATCACCCGCCGCCTATACGCGAATGTCCGCGAGCACGATTCGCGCGTCGAGGCGGCGTACACGCTCCACGACCGGGGCCTGCACCTCATCGGTGTCAACGCCCACTCGCCGCCCGTCCTCCCCGCGGAAGACTCAACCGAGCACTGGTTCAAAGAACACCAGTGGGGCTTTGGCGTCGATCGCAAGGGCTACGCCCTCGCCTACGAGGTCCGCCACCCGAAGTGGCGCGTCTACCCCGACGCGCAGCTGCATCTCGATCTGGAATGGACCCAGGTCTACGGCCCCGAGTGGGCAATGCTGCAAGACGCCGAGCCGGTCTCGGTCGTTCTCGCCGAAGGCTCCGAGGTCGAGGTCTTCCCGAAGGCGATCGGGTCATAGCTCACCCTATCTGATCATGCCATCGGGATGTCCACACCCTGCTTGAGCCCACACTGAACGGCCTCGTCGTACCCCGCGTCGGCGTGCCGGAAGATGCCCATCATCGGGTCGTTGCGCAGCACCCGCTCGAGCCGGTCCTTTGCCTCGGGCGTGCCGTCGGCGACAATGACCTGCCCCGCGTGCTGGCTGAAGCCGATGCCCACGCCCCCGCCGTGGTGGAAGCTCACCCAGCTCGCGCCCGATGCCGTGTTCACGAGCGCGTTAAGGATCGCCCAGTCGCTCACGGCGTCTGACCCGTCCTTCATCGACTCCGTCTCTCGGTTCGGGCTCGCGACCGATCCGCAATCGAGATGATCGCGCCCGATCACGACCGGCGCGCTCAGCTCGCCCGACGCCACCATCTCGTTGAACAGCAGGCCGGCCTTGTCGCGCTCGCCCAGCCCGAACCAGCAGATCCGCGCGGGCAGGCCCTGGAACGAGAAGCGGGGCTCGCATGCCGCGTAGTCGCCCGCCATGAGCGCCTCCGGGTTCTTGTGGCACCCCAGCAGCCAGCTGTGCAGGCGCTCGTTGTACCCGCCGGCGTCACGGGGAAAGGCCTTGAGCAGGGCGTGGTCGGTCTTGTAGATGTCCGCCGGTTCGCCCGAGAGCGCCACCCAGCGGAACGGCCCGCGACCCAGGCAGAACTGCGGTCGGATGTACGCGGGCACGAAGCCCGGGAACGCGAAGGCGCCCTTGAACCCCTGATCGAACGCCCGCTGGCGGATGTTGTTGCCGTAGTCGAACGTGACGCTCCCGCGCTGCTGGAGCGTCACCATCGCGCGGACGTGCCGCTCCATCGACACCAGCGAGAGGCGGGTGTAACCCTCCTCGTCGTCGTCCCGCTTGGCCTGGGCCTCGTCGAACGAGTACTCGACCGGCACGTACCCGTGCAGCGGGTCGTGGGCGCTGGTCTGGTCGGTCAGCGCATCGGGCGTGATGTCCCGCTCGATCATCCGCTCGAGCAGCGCGACCGCGTTGGCGCACACCCCGATCGAGACCGCCACGCCGCCCTTGGCCGCCTGAACCGCCCGGTCGATCGCCGCGTCCACGCCGTCCACCAGCTCGTCAAGGTACCGGTCATCCAGGCGTCGCTGCAGGCGGGTGAGGTCCACATCCGCGATCAGGCACGTCCCGCCGTTGAGCGTGACGGACAGCGGCTGCGCCCCGCCCATCCCGCCGCACCCCGCCGTGACGCACAGGCGCCCCTTGAGCGTCCCCCCGAACTCCAGCTTTGCGCACTCGGCGAATGTCTCGTACGTCCCCTGCAGAATTCCCTGCGTCCCGATGTAGATCCACGATCCCGCGGTCATCTGACCGTACATCATCAGGCCCTTGCGCGCCAGCTCGTCGAAGTGTTGCTGCGTCGCCCAGTGGGGGACCAGGTTCGAGTTGGCGATCATCACCCGAGGCGAGTCCGTCGTCGTGCGCACCACGCCGACGGGCTTGCCCGACTGCACCAGCAGCGTCTCGTCGGGCTCCAGGCGTTGGAGCGTCTCGATGATCGCGTCGTACGCCGCCCACGATCGCGCCGCCTGCCCACGCCCGCCGTAGACAATCAGCGACTCCGGGTGCTCGGCCACCTCCGGGTCGAGGTTGTTCATCAGCATCCTCATCGCGGCCTCGGCCTGCCACGTCTTGCAGCTGAGCATCGAGCCGTGGGGGGCGTGGATGGTGCGGTCCTGAGGCTCCGGAATCAGCGAGCCGGCGCGGGGTGTGATCGAGGTCATGGGCGGTCTCCTGACCCGAGTTTATCACCCCAAAACGCGGGCTCATCCCGAGTTTGCCTACACTGGAAGAAGGCCCAGGGGGCCAGGGGAGAACCAAACCATGCGAAGAACACTCACGATTTCCGCCATCGCTCTGGCGAGCCTTTCGGCGCCGACCGTCGCCCAGGACTCGATCCTCGAGTACCGCTTCGCGGGCCTCGACGCCTGCGCGGCGACGGGCAAGGACGCCGCGGCCCACAACGCTTTTAAGCTCCTGGGCCAGCGCCTGCTGGAACTCGAGCACGAGCTGGAGCTCGAGCCAGAGGCCGGGCAGGCCATCGGCCTGGGCTGGGATGTCCTCAGCGGCGCCATGGCCCTCGAGGTTCGCCTCACCGAGGAACAGCTCGGGATTGCCATGGCCCTCAGCTCCCGACCCTCGGGCGACGCGACCGCGGCCTCCGTCGTCGAACGCCTCGCCCGCTTCGCCCAGATGGGCGGCCTGCCGATGGAGCAGGACGATAGCGGGGGCATGATGTTCGACTCGCCCGCCGGCCCCGGCTTGCTGAGCCTGGTGGACACCGCCGAAGGTCAGGACGCCGCCCTCCGCGTCGGCGCCGCAGAGCCCGCCTCGCTCACCCTCGACTCGCCCCTGATGCCCGCTGGCGCCAGCACCATGATGCAGATGCGAGTGGACCTGGAGGGCCTCTCCATGTTCCTCCTGCCCATGCTCGAGCGCGACGCGCCCGAGGTGGCCCAGATGCTGACCGACAGCGGCTGGCTGGGCGAGGGCGCCCCGACCATCGAGTACGCGATGGGCTCCAGCGACGACGCGACGATCATGCGGGCCAAGCTCCACGACGTGGCGCGTCTGATGACCGACGCCGGCGCCGGGCCCGACGTCGTCTTCGATCGCGACGCCTTCCGCGCCATCCCGCGCGACGCCGTGCGCATCTACGCCAAGCCCGCGTCATTTCGGGTCCTGGTGGAGATGGCCGAGGCCGTCGAGCAGGAGACCGGTGAGGACATCTTCGCCAAGCTCCAGGAAGAACTCGGCTTTGACGTCCGCGCCGATGTCCTGGAGAACATGGGCCCGCGCCAGACCCTGTACATGTCCGACACCACCGGCGGCGGGGGCCTACTCTCAAGCGTCCTGCTGCTCGATGTCCGCGACACCGCCCGCCTCGCCCGGGCTCACAACCAGCTCGTCACCCGGTTCAACCAGGAGATGAGGGACCAGGCCCGCGGCTACCTCCGCATCCACAGCTCCACGCGCCACGCTGGCGAGGTCTTCACCCTCATGACCCCGGGCCTGCCCGTCCCGCTGGAACTCTCCTGGGCGATCGCCGAGGGGCGATTCGTTGTCGCCCTCTCGCCCGGCTCGCTCGACGCGGCCATCGCCCAGCTCAAGTCGGGCCGCAACAGCGTCCTTGAGAGCGAGAGCTTCCAGAGCGCCGTTCTCTCCCGCATCCCCGAGCAGGGCGCCAGCAGCGTCACCTTCGCCGACACGCCCCGCCTGGCCCGGCGCGGCTACGGCATGGTCAACCTCATGCTCTCGGGCCTGGCCAACGCCCTCCGCTCGCCCGACGCCCCCGACCGCGTCGCCAGCCCCCTCATGCCCGCCTTCCACGACTTCAACGCCGACGTTCGCCCTTTCGGCATGATCGCCTACTGGGACGGCGACGACTACATGATCGACGCCAAGGCCGACCGCTCCATGCTCGTCAACTTCGCCGCGGGCGCCGCGTCGATCGCGGACGTCCAGGGCGTCGCCATCGCGGCTATCGGTGGGGGGGTCATGCTCCCGGCGCTGGGCAAGGCGCGACAGTCCGCCCGCGAACTCAAGAGCATGACCTTGGTCCGCATCTCCGTTCAGGCTGCAATAACGTTCATGGGCGCCAACGGCGATGAAATGCCTGAGTCGTACGAAGCCCTGATTGCAGATGGGTTCATGTCTCCGGAGATGTTGGAGTCCCCCTTCGGTCCCGTCGGCGACGGGGAGCCCGACATCGCCATGTGGTTCGACCTGCCCAACGAGCGCGCATTCTCGTTCGACGCCAACCAGATCATCGCCATCGACCGGGCGATGCTGCTCTCGACCGGCTGGCAGACCAACGTCGGGTTCGCTGACAACCACGTCCAGAAGCTCAGCACGTGGGAGCTCGAGGAGTACCTCGCCATGCCCCAGAACGAGGGCGCCCGCGAGGCCCTGGGCATCCCCGAGCTTTAAAGCAAACGAGCCCGGAACGTCAGTGACGGGCCCGAGAGAGAAGGCGTGAGCCAAGCACGGGGCGCATCGCAACCGCCTCGGCGCCCGGGTTCCGCGCGTTCGTTCCGAAAGGTGGAGTTAGAGTAGGGGGGGCGAAGGATACGGAGGCCCGTCACTGACGTTCCGGGCTAGCTCTGCGTGAACGCGCCGCGGGCGATCAACGCCTCGATCGCCCGGATATCGGGAGCGGGGGGGCGGTCCTCGGTCAGGATGGGCACAACGGTGCGCACCTGCGCGTGCGCCCGCTCCACGCCTGTGCCTGACTGGAGCGGGCGGTGGCTCTCGATCCCCTGCGCCGCGCACAGCAGCTCGATCGCGACGACCTGCCGCGCCAGCTTCATCGCCCGGTCCGCCTGGTACGCGCTCGTGGGCCCAAACGAGTTGTAGTCCTCCATCCCCGCGCTCGTGGAGATGTTCGACACGCTCGCGGGCGTCGCCAGCGTGATGATCTCGTTGCACAGCGCCGCGCTGGTGTACTGCGCGATCATCAGCCCCGAGTGCAGCCCGGGCCTCGGGCTCAGGTAGGGGGGCAGGTGCGACTGCTCGTCGAACGCCGAGAGCATGTGGTACACGCGCCGCTCGCTGATGCCCGCGATGTGCGAGATCGCGATCCCGCACGTATCCAGCGGGATGGCCATCGCCATGCCGTGGAAGGCGCCGGCGCTGATCGCGATCGGGTTTGATCCGTCGTCGTCGGTGAAGATCAGCGGGTTGTCCGTCACGCTGCCCAGCTCGTCGTCCAAGCGCCCCTTGGCGTACCGCAGCGCGTCCCACGCCGCGCCCAGCACCATCGGCGCGCACCGGATCGAGTAGGGGTCCTGCACGCGCGGGTCGTTCTCCGCGTGGCTGGGCAGGATCTCGCTGCCATCGAGCAACCCCCGGATCCGGTCCGCCGCCCGCGTCGCCCCCGCCTGGTTGCGGGCCATGTACACCCGCGGGTCCAGGAACGAGTCCGTCCCACGGCAGGCGTCGATCGACATCGCCGTCGCCACCAGCGCGGCGTCGAACAGGTGATCCAGGTCCTCCCACAGCAGCGCCAGCCTCGCCGCCATCAGGTGCGTCCCGTTGATCAGCGCCAGCCCTTCCTTCGCCTCGAGCGTGACCGGCTTCAGGCCCGCCCGCCTGAGCGCCTCGCCGCCTGAGAGAACCTCGCCCTTGTGCGTCGCCTCGCCCTCGCCCAGCAGCACGAGCGCCGCGTGCGCCAGCGGCGCCAGATCCCCCGACGCCCCGACCGACCCGATCGACGGCACCACCGGCGTCACGCCCGCGTTGAGCAGCCCCGCGATCAGCCGCGCCGTCTCGACCCGGATCGCCGACCGCCCCCGGGCCAAAGACGCGACGAGCAGCAGCATCATCCCCCGGACCACGTCCTCGCCCAGCGCCTCCCCAACCCCGGCCGCGTGCGAGCGGACGAGGTTCCGCTGCAGGTCGCGCAGGTCCGCGTCGTCGATCCGCTGCCGCGAGAGCGAGCCGAAGCCGGTGTTGATCCCGTAGTGGGCCTCGCCGTCGCTCATGACGCTGTCGAGCGCCGCCCGGGCCGCGAGCATCGCCGACTCGCCCTCGGGCGTCAGCTCGACGCCGCGGCCACGCCGGGCCACGTCCGCGACCTGCTCGCTGGTGAGCGGAGAACCATCAATCTGCACGGGTGGAGGGGTCATCTGGAATCCTGATCCAATGTCCGATAATGCATGTTCTGTAAAACAGCGAGGCGTGAGCAGGGTCACACAACGAACCGGGCGAGAGCCAACATTCCGGCGAGCGCACCTGCACCGAGCGCACCTGCGAGCTTGGCAAGATCCTGACGCGCACGAGATCTCTCAGCGGCTAGCAGTTTGATGTACTCGGGGACTTCAAGCCAGAGTTCCATGTACTCATCGTTATAGAACGGATCGGGCAGTGCGGACTTTTTGGCGACGATAAGAAACTTGTCCACAGTGGTACTGAATGGTGCGCCATGTGATGTGGCGTAGCTGCTTCTGTTCATGACGCTCAACTCGCCGTCGCTACCAATGGTGCCGCCTTTTTTGCTGGCTTTCTCCATGATGTGGTCTAGCTGCAGTCGAAGTGTCTTGTAGCGTCGGTTGTACCCGGTAGCAGATCGTACCGTAAGGCAGGAGGAGTAGAGAAGAGAGAGCGATGTCGATGCTACGAGTAAGATTGTAATTACTGGCGAAGTTTGGTGATGGGCATGTCCTGTGGTTTCAAATTGCTGCGATGCGCTCGTACCAGATTGTGCAAGGGGTGCTACGACAACCAGAATCATCAGTGTATGTAGCAAGAAGAGCACCCAGCCCAAAGTCGACGCAATACGCGATACCTTCGGAATTGGCGGTGCTGGCTGGTTTCCCGAAATAGGCTTCATTCTCTCTTGCTACTCATTCAGTAAGCCAAACCTATTTGCTAATAAGTCCGATCAAGAAGGAGACAATTATAAGCATCACTTCGCAGTGCCTGATACAGCCATCTAACACTCCAACCCCTTGCACCCGGTGACCTTGAACTCCACCGAGTCCTGATCCAACGCCTTGTCCCCCCGCGTCACTCGAGTCTGCCCCGAGCATACCCGCTCACGGCCCCGTTTCGCCCCGCTCCGCCTCCTCCCCCAGCCGCATCCCCATCCGGATCGCGTCCACCCCCGGCGCGTAGTAGTCCGGGACTGCCGGGCCTCGCCGGGTGAAGCCCAGCGACTCGTAGAGGGCGATCGCCGTCGCGTTGGTCACCCGGACCTCCAGGAACGCGCGCCGGACCCCCTGCTCCCGGAACGACCCGAGCAGGTTCTGCGTCAGGGCCCGCCCGATCCCGCGACCGCGCGCGCCCGACGCGACCGCGACCGAGTACACCCGCCCCGATCGGCGGCGCGTGCCCGAGCGCGGGTGCGTGTGGGTGCGGAGCAGGCCGACCGCCCAGCCGACGATCGAGCCGTCGGGCTCGGTCGCCACGAGCACGACCGCCCGTGGATTGGCCAGCAGCGCCCGCACCTGGCGCGGTGTGAACGCCTGCGCCTCGGCGCCGAACGCGTCACGCTCTAGGTTCAGGATCGCGTCCGCGTCCGACGCAACACCCGCCCGGATCGTGAACGTCGGCGTTGGCGCCGGCTCGGGCAGGGGGGTGATGCGGTGCGCGGGCGCGACCGTCGGCATCGACACCATCGCCCGCTCGTGACGCACCCGCTCGGGCGCCATCGTCAGCACGTGCTTGCTCATCAGGCGCACCGGGCGGTACGACTGCTTGGTGTACCGCAGCCCGGGGATGCCCCAGTCGTCGCCCGCGTTGATCAGCGCCCGGTCGCTCCAGCACGTCCGGCAGAACTCCGAGAAGATGTACTGCGGCGCCCCGTGAAACTCCGGGTCCGTCTTCTCGATCAGCACCGTCGCCTGCTCCCGCCCCAGCGGCTCGCCCAGCGTGAACCCGGCCAGGCGGTCGCCCACCCACAGCGTCATGCCCGTGAGCCCCAGCTCACGCCGGAACCCGAGGGCCCGCTCGGTCGCGAGGCGGTCACGCTCGCGCAGCACGGCGGACTCGGCGGCGCTGTCGGTCAGCTCGCCCTCGTGCGAGCGGTCGCCGTGCGTGCTCCAACGCCCCAGCAGCTCGACGCACGCGGGCGTGTCCTCATCGCCCAGCGCCCGGGTCTGGTGGTCCGGGTAGGTGTTGACGAACTTCGACCGCGCGTGACGCTTGGACTTGAGGTCCCCCCCCGCCAGATCGATCATCCGGTCGCACCGGTAGACGTAATCACTCCACAGCGGCGTGGCCGAGAGCGAGACGCCCCGCACGGCGCTGATCCGCTCGAGCATCTCGTCGGAGACGTACTCGATGCGCGAGCGTGACCGGTCGCTGACGCGGTCGTTGTACGCGTCCATGATCTCGAAGCACGCGCCCAGGCACGCGCCCAGCTCGACCGGGTCCGCCCCGGGCTCGTCGATCGGGGGCAGGAGCATCGTCAGGTCGCCCGTGCTGTTGGCAAAGACGCACAGGCGCCCGAGGATCTCGCGCCACGACAGGCGCAGCGCCCCCGACCACATGAAGATGTTGGCGAACGTCGCGTCCGACACCGGGTCGTCGAGCAGGCCCAGGGCCCGGTCGAACCTGGCCTTGTCGTCGATGGTGATGGGGAGCAGGTCGGGCGGCGCGAGCGTGTCGGTGTCCATACGGGGCCCAGGTGTCCGGACGCGTGCCGCGCGAGGCATTGCCTCCCCCCACTCGCTCCATCGCGCCGGGGCCAGCCGGGAGCGAGGATATCCCCGCTCCGACCCGGTTACACGCCCAGAAGTTCCAGACAGCGCGAGATCGCCTCGCCCCTGGGCACAAGCGATCCCTTCCCCGGGTCTCGCCGTCCCTTGAGCTCGACCGAGTCCTGGTCCAGCGCCTTGTCCCCCAGGGTCACCCGGACCGGGAGCCCGATCAGGTCCGCGTCCTTGAACTTGACCCCCGGGCGCTCGTCCCGGTCGTCGATCAGCACGTCCACCCCCCGCTCGCTCAGCTCGTCGGCGAGCTGGCGGGCCACCTCCGCCTGGCGCTGGTCGCCGGCCTTCATGACCGTGATCAGCACGTGGTACGGCGCCAGGGCCGCGGGCCAGATGATCCCGTCCTCGTCGTGGCTCATCTCCACGCACGCGGCCAGCGTCCGCGACACGCCGATGCCGTAGCACCCCATGATCACGCTCTGGCGCTGCTGCTCCGCATCCATGATCGCAAAGCCCATCGCGTCAGAATACTTGCAACCGAGCTTGAAGATGTGCCCGACCTCGATGCCGCGCCTGGCCTGGAGCGTGGCCCCCGGCGCCCGGGGTGACGGATCACCCTCGGCCGCGTTGCGCACGCTCGCGACCCGAATCTTGTCGCTCGAGAGGGGGTCCGTGCCCAGATCGCGCAGCCAGTTGAAGTGCTTGACGTGGTGGTCCATCTCGTCGCTGCCCGTGACCCAGAACCTGGGCTTGCCCTTGGCCACGTCCATGCCGGTCGCCGCGTCGGGATCGACGAGCATCAGGACCGATTCAACCTTGGACACCACCGCGGGCGAGACGTACCCGATCGCGAAGCCGGCGGCCTTGGCTTGCTCAGCATCAGCCAGCGCGATCGCGCAGCCGACCTCGTCGCGGACCTTGCCCTCGTTCACGTCCTGATCCCCGCGCACGACCGCGACCACCCACTTCGCGGGCGCGTTCTCGCCGCTGGTCTGGAACACCACCGTCTTGAGCATGTGCGGCGTCTTGACCTTGAGCAGCTTGCACACGTCCGCGATGCCCGGGCAATCCGGCGTGTGGACCCTGTCCAGGTCGCCCGAGGGCTCGCCAGCGAACCACCCCCCCGCCGGCGCCGGGCGCTCGCCGATCTCGCACTTCTCCACGTTCGCGGCGTAGCCGGTCTCCGGGCAGACCAGGATCGTGTCCTCGCCCGACTCGCAGTTGACCATGAACTCGTGCGACGCCGACCCGCCGATGGGCCCAGCCTCGGCCTCGACCGCGCTGAAGTCCAGGCCGCAGCGCGTAAAGATCCTGGTGTACGCCTGGTACATCGCGTCGTACCCGGCGTCGAGCCCCGCCGCCCCGTCCATGCTCAGGTGGAACGAGTACGCGTCCTTCATGATGAACTCGCGCCCGCGCAGCAGCCCCGCCCGCGGACGGAACTCGTCGCGGTACTTGGTCTGGATCTGGTACAGGTTCAGCGGCAGCTGCTTATAACTGGTAATCGAGCCTCGGGCCATCTCCACGATGACCTCCTCGTGCGTCGGGCCCAGGTACGAGTCCCGCCCGTGCCGGTCCTCGAAGCGAAAGAGCAAATCGCCGTACATCTCGGCCCGCCCGGTCTCCTTGAGCAGTTCCGTCGGGCACAGCGCCGGCAGTAGCAGCTCCGACCCCCCCGCCGCGTTCATCTCCTCGCGGACGATCTGGCTGATCTTCCGCAGCACCCGCCAGCCCAGGGGCAGGTAGTCGTACACGCCGGCGGTCACACGCCGGATAAACCCGCCCCGGACCAGCAGCTTGTGGCTGGGCAGCTCCGCGTCCGACGGCGCCTCGCGGGCGGTCGGGATCAGGGTCTGCGACCAGCCCTGGACATCGCCGCGCCGGGTGTTCGTGATGGGGCTGTGCTGGGTGCTTTGCTGGCTCATGGGGCGGAGTCTAGGTTCTTGATTGGCCGGCCGACCCCGTGCCACTGACCCGTCTTCGGGTCAGTGTGAGGGTTCCAAAAGAAGAGCACTGACCCGAAGACGGGTCAGTGGCACGGAGAAACCGGGTCCTGCATGAGTCGATCGGTGCGCTACAGGGCCGCCTCGGCCGCCCGCTCCCGCTCGGGCGAGATCGTCGGCCCGCCCAGCAGCGCCAGCCAGCGGTTCCGCTCTGTCGCGGCGCCGGGCGCCTGCCCGAACGCCCCGGACCACCAGCACGCGTCCACGGGCAGTTCCATGTCCAGCGCCAGGTCCGCGATCTGGTCGTCCTCCAGATCCACGAAGGGCGTCTCGATCACAACTTCAGCCCCGCCCAGCTCGTCGTCGTCCAGCGAGATCAAACGCCCCACCAGTAGCGCCCGATCGATCGACCGTGCGATCCGGTCCAGGTCCGCCACCTCGCCCTCGCCCGGCTTGTGATGCACGGGCCAGACGACCCGGGTGCACCGCCTCGCCGCCGCCAGGTAGCACGCCCGCAGCAGGACCAGCGTCTCGACCTCACCCCGCATGCCCAGCGTCGCGCCCAGCAGCCCCCCCGCCCGCTCGTCGCCGGGCGGGACGTACTCAAGCGAGAAGATCTCGGCGTGGCGCGAGGCCGCGTGCGCACAGATCGGGTCCAGCCCCAGCGCCGTGGAGACGGGCCAGACGAGGCTCGAGTCCGCCTGCTGCAGCGTGGCATCGTGCGGACGCAGCGCGTCCTCCTCGCCCGCGATGGCGACGGCAAGCAGGCTCGTGAGCCCGCCGTCACTGACAATGAGGGACCGGTCCTTCGCGCCCATAGGCTCACAGTGTACCGGGCGGGCCCGTCGCTCGCCCGCCGGAGGGACCCACGCGTGGATGACCAGACGTTTGCCCAGCCCGCCGCGGCGTTGCGAGATGCCCGGAGCGTCGTCATCCTCACCGGCGCCGGCGTCAGCGCCGAGAGCGGCATCCCCACCTTCCGCGACACCATGGAGGGCCTCTGGGCCTCGTTCGATCCGCAGCAGCTCGCCACGCCCGAGGCGTTCGCCCGCGACCCCGGGCTGGTCACCCGCTGGTACGACCACCGCCGCCTCGGCTGCGCCGCCTGCGAGCCCAACCCCGGGCACCTGGCCCTGGCCCGCATGGAGCGCGAGATCTGCGCCCTGGGCGGCGAGTTCACCCTCCTGACCCAGAACGTGGACGGGCTCCACCGCCGGGCGGGCAGCGCGGACCCCGTCGAACTGCACGGCTCGGTCATGACCTGGCGGTGCTCGGAGACGGGCGAGGCGGTCACTCCCCCACCGCCGCCGGCGCCCTGGCCCGGGTTCCCGCCGAAGTCGCCCTCGGGCGCGCCCGTCCGCCCCGACGTGGTCTGGTTCGGCGAGGCGCTGCCCGAGGAGGCGTTGGAGCGTTCGTTCGACGCGCTCTCGTCGTGCGACCTGCTCGTGTCGGTCGGGACAAGCGCCGTCGTCTACCCGGCCGCGGGCTTCATCGAGGTTGCGGTCGCCAACGGCGCGCGCACGATCGAGGTCAACCCCAAGGACACGCCCATGACGCCGATCGTGACATGGGCGTTGCGCGGACCGTCGGCGGGCATCCTCCCCCTTCTTGTTGAACGGGCATTCGACTGACAGGCGCGACGCATCACCTCACGGAGGGGTGGGCTCCCAGCCCACCCGCTCTCACGACAATGCGCACGTATCCGGTCGTCGCACGGGAGGGCTGGAAGCCCTCCCCTCCGATTCGGATTCGCGAAACGTGGCTTTCAACGCAGCCCGTGCGGCGTCTCAGAGCTCGCCGCGCTCGCGCATGACACCGACGAGCTGCTCGAGGTGCGCCCTGATCCCCTCGTGCCCGCGTTCGAGGAACTCGCCCCCCACGCCCAGGCTCTTAGCCTCGTCCTTGAGGAACACGTTCTTGGGCGACGCCGGGCTCGACGTGTCGGTCTTCGCGTCAACGCCGAGGACCTCCCCCGCCATGCGTGCCCAGTCCGCCCAGCGGGCGTAGCAGTCCACGAGGTTGAACGGGCGCCCGGCGGCGTTGTCGTTCCCGACGCACGCGACGATCGCCGCGGCGGTGTCCTCGACGTGCACGAACTTGCCCCCCGCCTCCTGTGCCCAGGGCTTCCCCTCGGCGATCGCCTTGAGCAGCTTGTACCCGTGCGAGCGTGAGAGGTTCGGATCGATGCCGTACACGCCGCACGGGCGGACGGCGCAGGTGTGCTGTCCGGTCGAGTAGTGCGCCGACCAGAGGTGAACCTCGACCGCGGCCTTGTACGCGCCGTAGAGCATCGCCGGGCGGAGCGGGTGGTCCTCGTCGATCAGGCCCCGTCCCTCGCCGTCGCGGGCGTTGGGTCGCATGTCGTGGTGGACGGCGATGGTCGAGACGAAGACAAACCGGCGGGGCGCCGCGGCGTGCAGGAGCTTGATCGACCCGTTCAGGTTCGTGCGAAGGTGCGCGCCAAGATCGAGCGGCTTGAGCGCCTTCCAGTCCACCGAGTTGTGGATCACGCAGTCCGCGCCTTCGAGCAGCTCGGGCCAGACCTCCTCGTCGGCCTGCCCCCCAACCACGAAGCGGTCCACGAACGGCTCGATGTGGTCACGCCGGCTCGTCTCGCGGACAAGGGCCGTTACCGTGTGCCCCTTTTCGTGGAGCTGGCGCGCGACGACTGAGCCGATGAAGCCGGACGCGCCGGTGAGTGCGATGTTCATAGGTGAGGGTAGGGCGCCTCAGGCGATGGACTTACGGAAGCACCGGATCACGCCGCTATCCTCGAACCCGAGCGCCAAGTGAGCCTTGAGAGAACTCGTGTTGTTGACACGGGTGTCGGACGCCATCTCGCAGCAGGCGTGGTCACGCCCCCACTGTGCAACGGCGTCTGCGAGCGCTCGCCCCACTCCTCTGCCTCTCGCGTCAGGGTTCACGTACCAGCCCTCGAGGTACACGACAGGACTCGTGGCGCAGTCCTCGGCCGACGAGCGGATCGTCGCCTCAGCGAACCCGATCGTGGAGTCGCTCTCAGTCGCGATGAGGCACACGAACGGCTGGTCCTTCAGGCGCCCGCTCATCTCTATCTGGCGGATCTCCTCTTCGAGGAACCCGAGGTCCTCACCCTCGTAGAGGGCGGCGCGCATGGACAGCCACTCTCGCTTCTGACTTGGTGTGTAAGGGCTGATCTTGACCGTCAACATGACTCAATAGTTCGGCGTCGGCGCGCGGAAGTCATCCATGTTGATCGACCGGAAGTACTCGATCGTCTTGCCCAGGCCTTCCTTGAGCTGGATCTTGGGCTCCCACCCGTCCAGGTTCGCCTTGGCCAGCGAGATGTCGGGCTGGCGCTGCGTCGGGTCGTCGGCGGGCAGCGGCTTGTGCACGAACCCCGCCCCGCCCCCGGCCAGCTCGACCACGTGCTCGGCCAACTGCTTGATCGTGAACTCGTTGGGGTTGCCCAGGTTCACCGGGCCGACGAACGAGTCGGGCCCGTTCATCATGCGGATGATGCCCTCGACCAGGTCGTCCACGTAGCAGAACGAGCGGGTCTGGGAGCCGTCGCCGAAGATGGTGATCTCCTCGCCCTGGATCGCCTGGCGGATGAAGTTGGAGACGACGCGCCCGTCGAACGGGTGCATGCGCGGGCCGTAGGTGTTGAAGATGCGGATGACGCGGATGTTCACGCCGTTGGAGCGGTGGTAGTCAAAGAACAGCGTCTCGGCGGCCCGCTTGCCCTCGTCGTAGCACGCGCGGGTGCCGATGGGGATGACGTTGCCGCGGTAGCTCTCGGGCTGGGGGTGGACGTCGGGGTCGCCGTAGACCTCGCTGGTGGAGGCCTGCAGGACCTTCGCGTTGCAGCGCTTGGCCATGCCCAGAACATTGATCGCGCCCATGACGGACGTCTTCATGGTCTTGATGGGGTTGTACTGGTAGTGCCCGGGCGCCGCGGGGCAGGCGAGGTTGTAGATCTCGTCCACCTCGAGCCAGAACGGGTGCGTCACGTCGTGACGGATCAGCTCGAAGTTTCGGTGGTCGAGCAGGTGCTCGACGTTGAACTTCTGGCTCGTGAAGAAGTTGTCCAGGCAGATGACGTCGTGCCCCTGGGCGACGAGGCGCTCGCAGAGGTGGGAGCCGACGAAGCCGGCGCCGCCGGTCACAAGGATGCGCTTGATGCTCACGGCGTGCTCACTCCGGGTCGGGGTCCGTCCTTGGGACCGGTGGGTTCGGGCGATCCTAGCTCCGCCCGGGGTCTGCCCCGGATATCGGGCGGATTTGGGCCTCACTCCAGACCGGTTGGGCGACCGATCAGGCCCGCAGCGGGGCGGATTTTGACGCCTCGTCCCGCAGCAGGGCGGCGTAGGCCCGGGTTGCTTCGCACGGGTCGTGCTCGGGCGTCCAGCCCAGGGCCCGGGTCGTCGCGCTGATGTCGGCGCAGGTGTAGTGCTGGTACGTGGGGACCATCGCCTCGGGCATGTCGATGTAGTCGGGCTCCAGCGACGTCCCCAAGGCCTCGTTGATCGACTCAACGATCTGATTGAAGGTCGTGGTCTGGCCCGAGCCCGTGTTGTACACGCCCGGGGTCGGCTCGGGCTTGCTGCCGAGCCCCGCCGCGGCGAGGGTGCAGGCGACGACGTCTTTGACGAAGACCTGGTCGCGGGCGTGCTCGCCGTGCTTGAAGATGCGGGGGCGGTCGCCGCGGAGCATCTGCTGGGTGAGGTGGTAGGCCATGGAGGCCATCTTGCCCTTGCGGGCCTCGCCCGGGCCGAAGACGTTGAAGTAGCGCAGGCCCACGACGTGGGGCAGGGCTGTTCCAGCCTCCTCGCGCTCGCGGAAGAGGCGAAACACCTCCGCGTCCATCAGCCACTTGCTGAAGCCGTAGACGTTGTTGGGCGAGCCCGCGGCCTCGACCGGGAAGGGCACGCGCTCGTCGCCCTGCGGGGGCGAGCCGTACGTCGCGCCGCTGGAGGCGTACACCAGGGGCGTCTCGCTCCCGATGCAGGCCGAGAGGATCTCGACCCAGGGCTCCGTGTTGGCCCGCAGCATGACCTGCTCGTCGAACTCGAGCGTGTCCGTGATCGCGCCCAGGTGGAAGACGGCCTTGGGCTCGAGCGCCTCGATCGCCTGATCCCAGTCCAGGTCTGCGACGCTCTGGGGCGTGACCGACCCGGTGAAGGCGGGCAGCCCGGCGCGGGCGAAGGCCTCGACGATGTTGGCGTACGAGCCCTTGCGGAAGTCGTCGATGACGACGACGTGAGCGGTGGGCTCGCGCTTGACGAGGGCCGCGAGGAGGTTGGCGCCGATGAATCCGGCGCCCCCGGTGACGATGTAGACCGGAGAGCTGGGCATGCCCGAATCGTAGGTCGGGAGCGCCCGGGCTTCAGCCGCCCGAGTCCACGGCGGGCAGGCGCAGCTCCTGCCCCACCTGGAGCGAGTGCATGTCCCGCAGGCGGTCCCGGTTGAGCTCGAACACCCGCCCGGCGAGGGTGCTGGTCCCGAGATGCTCCGCGGCGATGCTTGAGAGCGTGTCGCCCGATCGCACGACGTACGTCCGCTCGGCGGGCGGCGCGTCGGGGCCGCCCTCGGGGGTGAGCGCGACGCCCTGGATGTTCCCGATCTCGTTGGGCAGGCGGATGACCTGGCCCGCCTTGAGGCGGTTGGGATCCTTGAGCGGGTTGGCCCGCGCGACGATGGTCCAGAGTGACGCGTCGCCCCACTGCGCTCGGGCGATCGTCTCGAAGGTATCGCCGGACCGGATCGTGTAGCGCCGGAACCCCGGGGGGATCACGCTCGCCCGCTCGGGCTGCTCGCCCATCCAGACCTGATCGCTTGGGTCGTCCGCGATCGGTTCAGGCGCCGAATCGGGATCAGACGTGGACTCGGGGGTGGGATCCGCCCCGCCGTAGGACACGCGGGGGGTGCTGGGGACCCACAGCCAGTACACGGCGATCCAGAGCAGCACCAGCACGCTCAGCCCGACGAAGACTCTCGAGGCGCGTTCATCCATGACGTGCGGCTCCAATCGATCCACCACTGGGATCGACCGGGTCGCGGGGCGCCTTGACCCCGCCGCGGATCAGTCTATCAAACCGGCGATCACACGATATCGGACGCCCCGTCGGGGTCGATCCGCTCCCCGCCCGAGTTCTTCCGCGACCAGACCAGTGGCGACGCAACGGCGATCGACGAGTACGTTCCGATCATCACGCCCATGAGCAGCGCGAAGGCGAAGCCGTGCACGCCCGGGCCGCCGTACATGTACAGGATCAGCACGGCGATGAGGGTCGTGCCCGACGTGACCACCGTCCGGCTGATCGTCTGGTTGATCGACGTGTTGATCACGTCCCGGGTGGCGTAGGGCAGCTTGCCCCGGTTCTCGCGGATGCGGTCCATGATGATGATCGTGTCGTTGAGCGAGTAGCCGATGATGGTCAGCATCGCCGCGACGAGGTTCAGGTCGATCTTGAACGG
>JAJDDI010000025.1 GCA_029260375.1 Phycisphaerales bacterium
CATGATCAACCAGGTCCAGGTGGACCGCTCCCTGCTGGGCTGGAAGGAGTACGAGCTCGAGGTCGTCCGCGACAAGAACGACAACTGCGTGATCGTCTGCGGCATCGAGAACATCGACGCCATGGGCGTGCACACGGGCGACTCGGTCACCGTCGCCCCGATCCTCACGCTCACCGATAAGGAATACCAGGTCCTGCGCGACGCGTCGCTGGCGATCATGCGCGAGGTTGGCGTCGAAACGGGCGGCTCGAACGTGCAGTTCGCGGTGAACCCGAATCCGGAGCCGGGACCTGACGGTAAGTCCAAGTTCGACTTCGTCGTCGTCGAGATGAACCCGCGCGTGAGCCGGAGTTCGGCACTGGCGTCTAAGGCGACGGGCTTCCCGATCGCCAAGATCGCGGCCAAGCTCGCCGTCGGCTACACGCTCGACGAGCTTCGCAACGACATCACGGGCACCACCAGCGCCTGCTTCGAGCCGAGCATCGATTACATCGTCACCAAGATGCCCCGCTGGACCTTCGAGAAGTTCCCCGAGGCCGACGAGACGCTCACGACGCAGATGAAGTCCGTCGGCGAGGCGATGGCGATCGGGCGGACGTTCAAGGAATCCTTCCAGAAGGTCATCCGCTCGATGGAGGTCAAACGCTTCGGGCTCGGGCTCGACCGCAACGACAAGTGGCTCACGGCGATGCGGGCCGTCGAGACCGGGCAGGTCGTGCTCGACCTAAACCCGAGCGAGGACGGGCCCGCGAAGCGGACCGCCGACGGGCAGCCGATCGAGTGGCCCATCGCCGAGACGAAGCTCACGCGCAAGCTCAGCGTCCCCAGCCAGGGGCGCCTGTACTACGTGCGGTACGCGCTGAAGATGGGCTGGAGCATCGAGCGGATCTACGAGCTGACGAAGATCGATCCGTTCTTCCTGGACCAGATGGCCCAGCTCGTCGAGTTCGAGGACGAGCTGTGTGCGTACACATCGCTCGAGAACGTGCCGCGCGAGGTGCTCGAGCGGGCGAAGATCCTGGGCTACTCCGACGCGCAGCTGGCGAACCTGTACCTGGGCGACATCAAGAGCCAGAGCATCATCAGGGTCCGCCGCCACCGCGAGGGCCTGGGCATCCGGGCGGTGTACAAGCTCGTGGACACGTGCGCCGCGGAGTTCGAGGCCGTCACGCCGTACTTCTACTCGACGTACGAGACCGGGCACGAGCGGATCAACGAGCAGGGCAAGACCGAGACGATCCCCCCCGAGTGCGAGCTGACGGAGCGCCTTGCATCGAGCGACAAGCAGAAGGTCGTCATCCTCGGCGGCGGTCCGAACCGCATCGGGCAGGGCATCGAGTTCGACTACTGCTGCGTCCACGCCGCGTACGCGGCGCGGGACATGGGCTTCGAGTCGGTGATGATCAACTCCAACCCGGAGACGGTCAGCACGGACTACGACACGAGCGACCTGCTGTTCTTTGAGCCGCTGACGCTGGAGGATGTGCTCAACGTCGTGGAGCGGCTGAACAACACGTCTCTTGGAGGGGAGGGCTTCCAGCCCTCCCGCCTGCCCAACGCCACGGGAGGGCTGGAAGCCCTCCCCTCCAAGAATGGGCTCCACGGCGTCATCGTCCAGTTCGGCGGGCAGACCCCCCTCAACCTCGCCCACGGCCTGGCCCTCGCGGGCACGCCGCTCATCGGGACAAGCCTGGACTCGATCGATCTGGCCGAGGACCGGGACCGGTTCGACGCGCTGCTCGATCGTCTCAAGCTCAAGAAGCCCGAGTCGGGCATCGCCCGCTCGTTCGACGACGCGGTCACCATCGCGCGACGCATCGGGTACCCCGTGCTGGTGCGCCCGAGCTACGTCCTGGGCGGGCGGGGCATGGAGATCTGCCCCGAAGAATCAGCCCTCAAGCACTACATGGCGACGGCCGTGGATGTTTCTGGTTTGGACGACGCGCCCATCCTCATCGACAAGTTCCTCGACGGCGCTACCGAGGTCGATGTCGATGTCGTCGCGGACTACGACAGCGATGGGAACGGCAAGGGCCTGATCTGCGGCGTCATGGAGCACATCGAGCACGCGGGCGTCCACTCGGGCGACTCGGCCTGCTGCATCCCCGCGTTCTCCATGAACCGGCGCACCGAAACAGAAATCCGCGAGATCGCCCGCACGCTCGCCCGGGAGCTCAAGGTCAACGGGCTGATGAACCTGCAAATCGCGGTCAAGGACGACATCCCGTACATCCTGGAGGTCAACCCGCGCGCCAGCCGGACCGTCCCCTTCGTGGGCAAGGCCAAGGGCGTGAGCTGGGCGTCCACCGCAGCCAAGGTCATGATGGGCGCCACCCTCGACGAGCTGGGCGCCAAGGAAGTCCGCGACACCGGGCGGTTTGCCGTCAAGGAGAGCGTCTTCCCCTTCAAGAAGTTCCCGGGCGTGGATTTCGTGCTGGGGCCGGAGATGCGTTCGACGGGCGAGGTGATGGGCATCGACATGTCGATGCCCGTGGCGTATCTGAAGGCGGTTCTGGCCGCGGGCGTTGAGCTGCCCAAGGGGGGCGGGCTGTTCGTCTCGGTACGCGACGCCGACAAGGGCGAGGTCATCGAGCCCGTCCGCTCGCTCGTCGCGATGGGCTTTACGTGTTATTCAACGGGCGGGACCGCCGCCCTGCTTGAGCGCCACGGCATGCGCCCCAAGATCCTCCAGAAGATCCAGGCGGGCGCCAGGCCCAACGTGCTGGACCTGATGGCCGACGGCAAGATCCAGCTCATCATCAACACCCCCACCACCACCGGCTGGCAGACCGACGAGGGGCGCATCCGCGCGACCGCCGTCCGCCTGGGCATCCCGATGTTGACGACCGTGGGCGCGATCAACGCCGCGACGCGGGCGATCCAGGCGCTGCGCTCGGGTGACTGGGGCGTGTCGGCGCTGCAGGATCTGGACGCCAGCGTCGTGACGGCGTGACAGACGCCGGCGACGCCCCGGACACGGGCAACGCTACCGCGAAAGAACCGGCAGGTTGCGCTCATCGAGCGCGAACGTGTGGCGTACGAGATCGGTCAGGACGTTGAGGCGGACCGAGGCCACCTCCTTGGCGCCGATGGACAGGTTGTTGATCTCCACCGTGCCCAGCGTGGCGTCCTTGGTAACGATCTCCTTGCGGGCGCTGTTGTTGTACAGCCGACCGCCCTCGGTGTCGAGAACCTCCGCGATGTACAACGCCGGGCGGGGGCCGTCGTTGTGGGGGATGCGGTACTCGAGGGTGAGACTGAGCTGGCCACGATCGGTCACGCTGTAGCGCGTCACGCCCGCGAAGAAGTTCGGCGCCAGCTCGCGCAGCTCCGCGCTGCGCTTGGGCGCCAGATCGTGTCGCTCCAGGTCCGCCGCAAGTTCCACGTCCACCTCCACCGCCACGCGACCGATGTTCGGCATCCCGTCCTCGAAACCGGAGAAGCTGAGGTTGAAGTTCTGGTACAGGTTCGAGCCCTGCGGCGCCGTGAACTTATGCGTGCTGGCCGCCTGCGGGTAGAAGCTCATCTGCGCCGCGTTGCGCAGGTCGTACCCGTGATCGTCAGTGAACGCCAGCAGGCGAGGCGGGGCGGCGATGCGGAAGATCCGCTTTCCCGTGAAGTCCGCGACCATCCCCGCGATGGTCAGGCTCCGGCTCACCCGCGTCCCCGAGCTGCCCCAGCTGGTGGTCGAGTAGTTCACGCTCGCCGAGACGTTGTTGAGCTGGCTGTGGAGCCCCTCCCACTCATGGACACCAAAGGTTGGCGCCGTCGCCTGGTCAGGCGCCGGGCTGGGCGAGGGGCGCGGACAGCGGCAGATGGACGGCGCCGCGCCCCCCGCGAGCAGGACGAGCGAGGCGGCGGACAGACAGGCGAACAGGATTCGGGTGCGCATGGCGAAGTCTCCGTGTGGGTGCACCACAGACTTACCATGCGGATCGGCCGCCGGCTCCCGCGGAATCACGCCCCGTGACGCGCGGGTTGCGCGCCGGTGACACTCGCGTGACACAACGGGCTAAAAGTTCGACGCCGTGAAGGCCGACGCGGTCTCTTCCCGCTCCCACGTGTGCGAGGCGCCGGCCTTCTGCTCGTAGAACCGCCAGAGCTCGAACCAGTAGCTGCGGAACTTGTGCTCGCCGAAGGGCTCGAAGTGGGCGGCGACCTTCTTCATGATCTGCGCATCGGTGCCGGTCATGCCCAGGACGGTCCTGCCGTGGCGCACAGATTCCGTGTCGAGCGCGACCCGCGAGTACCGCCCGAGCAGCTGCATGATGTTGCTCGCCGCGTAGGGACCGATCCCGGGGAGCGTGACCAGGAACCTGAACACCTGCTCGTCGTCCGTCGCCGGGTCGCCCAGCCACGCCTCGTCGATCTCGCCCTTCACAAACAGCCTGGCCAGCTCGACCATCCGCACGTCGCGGTAGCCCACGCGGCAGCGTCCGCGCAGGGTTCCGGGCCTGGTCCGCGCCATCTTTGCCGCCGTCGGGAAGGCGTGGGCGTTCTCGCATTTGGCGCCCAGCGTCTGGCAGAGGCGCTTGTTCATGTTCACAGTGCTGGGCCAGGCGACGTTGCAGCTGGTGACGGTCTTGATCACGTCCTCGAACAGCGTCGGCGAGCGGAACAGACGCGCCCGCCCGGACCGCTTCCACCGCGGGTCCACGCGGTGGAACGCGCGGACCGACGCCCGGTCCTCGTCCAGACGCAGCATCCGCGTGATCTGTGCGCGCGCCTCGCGCTGCTCGTCCCGGGTCAGTGTGCGATCAAACCTGGCCCGCAGCGCCCCGCTCTTGCCCCCGGGTTGGTCGATCACGCACGAGGCGCCGCCCGTCTTGAGCGCCAAGGCGCGCTGGAGGCGCTGGTTGGCGACGTCCCAGTAGTTTGGGGCGAGGACGAAGTAGCCGTACGAGCAGACGTCGCGCGCGAGCACGTAGTCCTCGGGCGGCGCGATGGTCAGGCGCGAGCCCACTAGACCGACAGCAGCTCGGAGAACGGGAACGCGAACGACGCGAGGTTGAGGCTCAGACGGTCGGCGATCACGGCGAACCGGGCGTAGTGCTCGTCGCCCTGCGCCGCGATCTCGCCGGGCGTGACGCCCGCCTCCGCGAGCAGCTTCGCCTCACTGCGGACGAGCCGCTCGAGGCCCGGGCGGTCCAGCTCGAAATGGAACTGGAACGCGAACGTGCGATGCCCGGCCTTGGAGCACTGCGTCTTGCACGCGTCGTTGCTGGCCAGCAGCTGGTCGCGCGCGTGCTGGACTTTCACCTTCAACTGGTGCGAGAGGTACTGCATGCACTCCCACGGCACGCCCGCGAGCATCGTCTCGGTCTGCCCGGGCTGGAGGATGCGGACCTTCTTGAAGCCCACCTCGGGAGCCTCCATCTTCTCGACCTTGCCGCCCAGGGCCTGGGCAATGATCTGGGCGCCCAGGCACAGGCCCACGACGGGCAGGCCCGCGCCGTGCGCCTTGCGGAGCAGCTCGTGCTCCTGACGCATCCAGGGGAGGTTCTGATCGACGTTCTGGGCGCCTCCCAGCACGAGCAGCCCGTGCAGGTCGTCAAGGTCCTGCGGGACGCCGTGGCCGCCCTCGCTCGGGGGGATGTCCACGCGGCGCACGTCGAGCTTGAAGGCGTGGTCGCGGAGGGTCATGCCGAGGCGCCCGGGGGCGTTGTCGGCGCCGTGCTGGAGAACGACGATTCGTGCCATGGGCGGATGATACCCCGCAGCCCCCGGGTCCTGGGGGTGTACGATCGGGGACGAAACGACCCGAACCCGATGGGAGACCGATCCATGCGACCGAGCCGATTTGTGTGTGCGTGCCTGCTGGGCGTGCTGAGTGTTGCCGCCCAGGCCCAGGACAGCGGGTCCGCCCGCCTGGGCTCGACCCGCGACTCGGTCGTCAAAATCTTCACGACCTTCCGGGCGCCCGACTTCGAGTCGCCCTGGACCAAGTCGCCCCCCACCGAGGTCTCGGGCACCGGGTTCGTCATCGACGGCGACCGGATCCTGACCAACGCCCACGTCGTCGAGCAGGCGAGCCAGATCTTCGTTCAGCCGCCCAACAGCGCCGACAAGATCCGCGCCGAGGTCATCGCCATCTCTCAGGGCATCGACCTGGCGGTCATCCAGCTCCGGCGTGAGTCCGATCGCGAGACCTTCCACGCCAAGCACCAGCCGCTGGCCCTGCGTGAAGCGCTGCCCGAGATCGGCGGCACCGTCCAGGCCGTGGGGTACCCGATGGGCGGCGAGCAGCTCTCGATCACTGAGGGCGTCGTCTCCCGCATCGAGTACACCGGCTACTACCAGAACACCGCGGGCCTGCGCATCCAAGTGGACGCGGCGCTCAACCCGGGCAACTCGGGCGGGCCGGTCGTCATGGACGGCCAGGTCATCGGCGTGGTCTTCTCCGGGATGGACGCCGCCGAGAACATCGGCTACGTCATCCCCGTCGAGGAGGTCCGCGCGTTCCTCGACGACATCGAGGACGGGAACTACGACGGGCGACCGCGACTCTGGGTCCGCAACCTCCAGACCTGCGAGAACCCGGCGCTACGCGACTACCTCGGGCTCGACGTCTCGCAGACCGGGCTCGTCTACCGCGGCGGCGAGGACGACCAGAAGTTCCTGGAGTGGGACCTGCTCGACACCATCGGCGGGCACGACATCGATAACGCCGGCCTGGTCACCCTCGGGGGCGACCTCCGCCTGAGCTGGGGCTACCTCATCCCCAAGCTCGCCTCCGAGGGCACGATCAACGTCGGCGTCATCCGCAAGGGTGAGAGCGTGGACCTCACCCTGCCCGTCTCGTCCAAGCGCGACAGTCTCGTCCCCTTCATCGGCGACGACTACCCGGAGTACTTCATCCTCGGCCCCATGATCTTCACCCCCGTCCGCGCCGAGCTGCTCTACGAGCTGTACACCGGCTTCCTCGCCCTCCAGGGCAACCCCAGCGTCCTCCGCGCCGAGGAGCTGCGCAAGACCGAGGGTGAGGAGATCGTCCTCATCTGCTCCGACTTCCTGCCCCACCCGATCACCAAGGGCTACGAGATCACCTACCGCCCGGCCGTCAAGACCATCAACGGCGTCAAGATCACCTCCCTCGAGCAGATGGTCAAGACCATCCGCGAGTCCGAGGACGACTACCTCGTCTTTGATTTTTACGACAAGGCACAGGAGACCTTCGTCTTCGACCGCGAGGAACTGATGGAGGCGACCGAGGAGATCCTCGACGAGAACTCGATCCGCAGACAGGGCTCGCGCCGGTTCATGGATATCTGGGAGGAGTAGGCCTCAGGCCCTGACCATCGCGATCGCCGCGTCGTGCCCGCCCAGGTAGTCCTGGCGGAATCGTACGAGCGGCGTGCGCGTCATCGCCCAGTCGAGCATCGCCAGCGTGTCGAAGCGCCTGGCGGGTCCCGTGTTCTCGTCGGTGCGCGCGGGATCCCCGTGCCGGTCCGAGAGGAAGTTGAACGCGAGCGCCCCGCCCGGGGTCTGGCCCAGCGTGTCCCACGCGCGCTCCAGCACCGCCAGCGCGCCGGGCTGCTCGAGCGTGTTGAGCGAGCCACTGAAAGCAAACGCCTGGACGCCGTCGTCGCGTACGAGCGTCGCAAACGCCTCCGTGTCGGCGACGAAGTCGATCTGGCGGAAGACGCACCGCTCCAGCCCCTCGCTGGCCGCGCGCGCCCGGCTCGCCTCACAGAGTTCCTTCACGCCCTCAACGCCGACGTACCGCCCGTACCCGACGCGCCGGTCCCGCAAGAAGATCGCCAGGTCCGCCCGCCCGCAGCCCATGTCCGCGAGCGTCTTGGCGTCAAGATCCAGCATCGAGACCAGCGCCTCGAAGCGGACCAGCTGTGTCTCGGGTCGGTTCCAGAGCAACGCCTCGAACCGCGGGCCGTGGGCGTCAACCGCTTCCTGATAGGGGCGCAGGTACGCCGGGCGATCGCTCATGGGATCCTCAGTGCAGGCGCATCATCGCGGCGAACTCGTCGTAGCGCTCGCCGATCTGGGCGTCGGTGATCTCGGCGAGGCGTTCGAGGCTGAACGTCTCGATCGTGAAGCTGGCGATGATCGTCCCGTGCGCCAGGGCGCGACGGATGACGTCAAACGAGCCCGGGTCCTCGCCCTGCGCGGTGGAGGCGATGTGCCCCATCATGCCGCCGGCGAACGTGTCGCCCGCGCCCGTCGGGTCGATGACCTGCTCGGCCGGGTACGCGGGAAGCGCCGCGATCCCGTCGCGGTGCACCAGGATGCACCCGTGCTCGCCCTTCTTAATCACCACGAACCGCGGCCCGTGCCCGAGCAGCTTGCGCCCCGCGGTGACCGGGTTCTTGGCGCCCGTGTACAGCTCCGCCTCGTCGTAGTTGAGCACCAGCCCGTCAACCTTGCGCAGCAGCCGCGTCAGGTCGTCCTTGGCGATGTTGATCCACAGGTCCATCGTGTCCGCGACGCTCAGCTTCGCGTCCGGGACCTGCGCCAGCATGTCCATCTGCACCTGCGGGTGGCTGTTGGCCAGGAAAATGTACTGCGAGTCCTTGAACGCCTCTGGCACCCTGGGCGGGGCTTCTTCGAGCACATTCAGGTCCGTCGAGAGCGTCTCGCGGTGGTCCATGTTGTCCAGGTACTTGCCCGACCAGCGGAAGGTCTTGGACCCGGCCCGCGTCTCCAGCCCTCTCGCGTCGATGTTCGCAAACGACGCGAGCACCTGTCGGTGCTCGTCGGGGAAGTCTTCGCCCACCGCGGCGACGAGGCGGACGGGCCCGTAGTGGCTCGCGGCGGCCGCGAAATAGGCGCAGGACCCGCCCAGAACGCCCTCGCGGTGCTGCCCGTCGGGGGTGAAAATCGTGTCGATGCCGATGGTGCCGGTAACGATCAAGCTCATACCCGACTCTAGGCCCGAGTCGGATACCTCGGCCTCTCTATGCCTCTTCATCGGTCGGCAGCGCCATTGCCCAGACGCGTTGGAGGGGCAACTCGGTATGCATGGACTCTGGCAGCCGATCGTAGTTCTCAAAGATCTGATCGAGCAGGTCGTCGCGGTCCCAGAGCCTGACCTTGAAGAACATCCGCGCCTTTTCCTTGATGATCGAACTCTTGAACCCGCCCCAGCACACCAGCAGCCCGCGATCCGCACCAACATTCGCCATTGTGCCGATCAGTTGATCCAGGGTCGGACGGTCGAGCGGTGATTCCTGGCTCTTCACCTGCACACAGATCCGTGGCGATCCGAACCCGAGCGTACTGGGCGACGCCAGCAGATCAATCCCTTGATCGGGTCCGTCTGGAGATCGATACACGGTGTAACCCTGTGCCTCAAGCAAAACCTGCACGAGCCTTGCGAGCGGGTGCCCCTTGTACTTCGCGAGAATGTGAGCGGCGATCTGTTCACGCCCCATCGCCCCAAGATCAATCGCCTCGTCCTCGTCCGAGTCTCCGGTTTCTGTTTCGTCAGAAAGATCCGATACCCGTGGGTGCGGCGCTGCTGTCGCCCGCCAGTTGTGCTCGGCCATCTCCTTGACGCGGCGCTCGGCTTCATTCCTCTTGATTTGGCAGATCGTCGAGAACGCACCGAGTGAAGCGAGAATATCACCGTCGAAGTGTGACCTCGGGATCTCGAGCTGCAACCACTGAACCCGCCTGCTGTGGTAGTACGGGTCTTCGGCGTTGGGGTCGTACTCATAATCGCCCACGATCTCGCCGATATGAATCACCGGACCCTGCTTGCTGGGCAGTGCAACCCAGTCACCGGGAGACATCCTGCCGACGAATGACCAAAGCTGCCCCGTGTTCTGAGAGATTCGCCCTTTGGGCGCCTCGGGATATTGAACACGCAACACACTGGCGATATCGCCCTTATTCTTCGCTTTCGAAAGGTCCGTATTCAGACCGTTCCAGGTTAGATAGATCCGATTCTGTTCGAGGAACCGATCTTCATACTGTCCGCGCGATCCCGCACGATTTAACCAAAGCGCCATGGCCTATTCCCCCCTGCCCGCTTCCTTCGCCCACGAGTCCTTGAGCGTCACCGTCCGGTTGAACACCAGCGTCTCGGGCGACGAGTCCCCGTCCACACAGAAGTACCCCACACGCTCGAACTGGAAACGGTCTCCCATGACGCCGCCAGCCAGCTCCCGCTCGAGCTTCGCGCCGGTGATCACACTCAGCGAGTCCGGGTTCAGGTCGTCCAGGTGGTTGCCGCTCGCCTTGCCGGGCTGCTCTGTGCTGTAGAGACGATCGAACAGACGGACCTCGCCCCCGATGCAGTCATCGGCGCAGACCCAGTGCAGCGTGCCCTTGACCTTGCGGACCTTGCCCTCGTCGTCGGGCGGGGGCGAGTCCCCGCCGCGGGTCGCCGGGTCGTAGGTGCACAGAATCTCGACCACCTCGCCCGCGTCGTTCTTGACCACGTCGTGGCACCGGACCCAGTACCCGTAGCGGAGGCGGACCTCCTTGCCGATCGCCAGGCGGAACCACTTCTTGTTGGGCGCCTGCTCGATGAAGTCCTCACGCTCAATAAACAAGTTCTTGCCGAACGGGACGTGGCGCGAGCCCGCGGACACGTCCTCGGGGTTGTTCACCGCGTCGAGCTCCTCGATGCGTCCGGGCTCGCCGTGCTCGTCCCAGTTGGTGATCGTGAGCCTGACCGGGTCGAGCACCGCCATGCGGCGCTGGGCGATCTTGTTGAGGTGATCCCGCGCGGCGTTCTCGATCCGCACGTAGTCCACCTTCGCGTTGAACTTCGTCACGCCCCCGATGGCGCACATCGCCCGCAGCGCCTCGGGCGTGTACCCGCGCCGCCGGAAGCCCGAGACCGTGGGCATCCGCGGGTCGTCCCAGCCGCCGACACGCTTCTCCTCCACGAGCTGCTTGAGCTGCCGCTTGGACATCACCACGTACGTCGGGGCGAAACGGGCGAACTCGGTCTGCTGCGGGTGGTGCACGCCCTCGAGCTGCGCCAGGAACCAGTCATACAACGGCCTGTGGTTCTCGAACTCGAGCGTGCACAGCGAGTTCGTGATCCCCTCGTACGAGTCCTCGAGCCCGTGGGCCCAGTCGTACATCGGGTAGACCTTCCACGCCTCGCCCGTGCGGTGGTGCGGCTTGTGCAGCACGCGGTACAGCACCGGGTCACGCAGATTGAAGTTCGGCGACGCCATGTCGATCTTGGCGCGCAAGACCTTGCTCCCATCCGGGAACTCGCCCACGCGCATCCGCTCGAACAGGTCCAGACTTTCATCGACCGGGCGATCGCGGAACGGACTCTCGACACCCGGCTCGGTCGCCGTGCCGCGGGTGGCGCGGATCTGCTCGGGCGTCTGGTCATCGACGTACGCCAGGCCCTTGCGGACCAGCTCGCACGCGTGGTCGTACATCTTCTGGAAGTAGTCCGACGCGAACTTCACGCCCGCGAGCGGATCGTCGTCGCGGGCGCCCGCCCAGCGGTAGCCCAGCCAGCGGACGTCCTCGACGATGGAGCGGACGTACTCGTCCTCCTCGGCCGCGGGGTTGGTGTCGTCAAAGCGGAGGTTGCACGAGCCCCCGAACTCCTCGGCGATGCTGAAGCTCAGCCAGATCGCCTTGGCGTGCCCGATATGCAAATACCCGTTGGGCTCTGGCGGGAAGCGGGTCTTGATGACCGACCCGTCCCCCTTGGGCCCCCACCGCCCGCTGGCGATGTCCTGCTCGACCATCTGCTGGATGAAGTGGCGGTTGGAGCCCTCAGTCTCATTCATCGGAGTTTATTCCAAGAAGACGTAAGCAGTAAAGGGGGTAACGACAATAGCCTCCCCGAATTCTTCAACAAGCTGATCGCGGATCCTCTCCGAGACAATGACCTTGCCTTCACCCACATCGGCGCGACTCATCCAGACGTCTAGCCCACTCTCCAGTTGCGAGCGTACCGACTCGATGCCGGTCTTCACCGAATCGAGTCTTGTGAGCTCACTCGGACACATGGATGAACCCGAGCTGATATCTCCATCCTTGCAACCAGTCGGCATCATCTGCCAAAGAGAGCCAAGCGCGTCCGCAAGGTCCTGCCGATGGGGCCGAGTCAGAATGTAGTTCTCCGGCTCGCCCTCCTCCGGGAGTTCGGAGGGGTACTTCGCTGTCAGATCCCAACCCGTCCAATCGTAATCCACGATCCGGGCCGGGTGGACGGGGTGAAACGCAACGTTCGAGACTCCGATGCGCTCCAGGACCTGACGACCTTGCTGCGTAAACACTGGCGCCGGGTAAGGGAACGTGATCGGGTTCATCCCCTGCGCCGTCCGCTCAAGCGAGAGCATCCCATCATGATGTGGGAGGTGCGCCGCCATTCCGTCGTAGAGTACGGAACCGTAATCGCCCCAAACCCGACTCGGACTACGCAACTCGAAGAACCCTGTCTCAATCGCCGTATGCTGACGCCGGCGCTGTCTTCGCCCGAATACCGCCCGCATTGCGGGACTTGGCTCAAAGGGATTCTTCATCGCTCAAGAACCTCCAGCCACGATGCCCTGAACCGCACGGACACACCGCTCGATCCGCCGAACCAGCCCGTCCTTGCCCACCAGCGCCAAGCTCAACCCCAGCGGCGGGCTCACCGCCGCCCCGGTCAAGGCCACGCGGATCGGCTGGGCCACCCTCCCGATCTTGACCTGCTTCTTCTCGGCAAACCCCTCGATCGCCGCGTCGATCGCCTCGGGATCGAACGGGTCCAACCCCGCGAGGACGTCCTTCACACCCGCGAGCAGCTCCAGCCCCGTGGGCTCGCCCTCGACCTGTTTGGTCAGGTTCTTCTTGACCGCCTTCTCGTCGTACTCGATCGCGCCGTCATCCACCAGCACAAAGTCCAAAACCGTGCGCACATCACGCAGTGTCTTGCAGCGCTGACGCGCGGCCGCGCATCCCCAGGCGAGCTTCTCTCCGGGCAGCGCCCCGAGCATCGCCGCGTCGTGGTCCTTGGCCCACGACGCCCAGCACGACGCGAACGCCGCGTCGTCCATCGCCTGGATGGTGTCCGCGTTGAACGCGAGCAGCTTGGCCCGGTCGAACTTGCTGGCGCTCTTGCCCAAACGCCCAAGATCGAAGTGCTGCGCGATGTACGCCGCGTCGAAGCGCTCAAGATCGGTCCCGTCGTCGTTCTTGACGCCCGGGTTCCAGCCCAGCAGGGCCAGGAAGTTGACCAGCACCTGGGGCAGATACCCCGCGCCCCGGAAGTCCGCCGTGTCGATCTCGGGCAGGCTCATCGCGAACAGCCGCTGCAGCTCGCCCAGGTCCTGGGTCTCGAGCTGGGATTTCTTGTCGCCCAGCCACGCCTCGAACTTGCCCTTGTCGATCGCGGGCGCGGCCTGGCGGTAGACGCGGTCCCGGTCGCGGTCGATCTCCGCCATGAAGTGCGCCCGGGCCGCCTTGTCCTTGTCCCGCTTGGACATCTTCGACCCGTCCGGGTTGAAGATCAGCGGCAGGTGCGCGTACACGGGCGTGCGGAACCCCATCGCCTTCTGCAGCGCCACGTGTCTGGGCGTGTTGTTCAGGTGCTCCTGGCCTCTCAACACATGCGTCACGCCCATCAGCTCGTCATCGACAACGACGGCCAGGTGGTACGTCGGGAACCCGTCCACCTTGCGGATGACAAAGTCGTCCACGTGCTCGGCAGCGAAGTTCACGTCCCCGAGCACCTCGTCGCGGACGTGGATCGCCTCATCGGGCATCCGGAAGCGAATGACGTGCGCCTCGCTCTTGGCGCGCGCCAACGCCGCGTCACGATCGAACCCCGGGTCGCGGATGTAGCGGAACGTCTCCTTGCGCGCGCGCGCCGCGTCGCGCTTGGCGGTCAGCTCCTCGAGTGTGTCGAAGGCGGGGTAGGCCTTGTCCTGGTCGATCAGCCGCTGGATGTGCTCGTTGTACAGCTCAATCCGCTGGGCCTGGAAGAAAGGACCGATGGATCGCGGGTCGCCGCCGATGGACCTCTTGGAGGGGGGGGCATCTTGCCCCCCCGTGAGAATGCCGGCGTTCGCGGTGGGGCTGGAAGCCCCACCCTCCAAAGCCAGCTCCGGCCCCTCGTCCCAGTCGATGCCCATCCAGGCCAGGTCCTCGAGGATGCCCGTGGTCGCGGACTCGCTGGAGCGGGCCTGGTCGGTGTCCTCGACGCGAAGGATGAACGTGCCCCCGTGCCTGCGGGCGTAGGCCCAGCAGAACAGCGCGGTGCGGGCGCCTCCAACGTGCAGAAAGCCCGTGGGCGAGGGGGCGAAGCGGGTGATGACGCTGGGATTGGCGGGGTCGCTGGGCATAGGCGTCAAGCGTATGCCGCGGGCGGGCGGGATCTTGAGGCTTCAGGCGCCCTTGACCATGCGTCCGGTGAGCGTGAGCAGGGCGGACTTGTGCTTGAGCATGCGCCGTTTGGCCCGCAGGGCGTGGTAGGCGAGCTTGAGCGGGCCGCGCATGTACCCGTGAGGCCCCTCGGCCTCCAGGTACGCCACGCCGACCTCGCTGAACCCGGCCCGCCTGCCCTGGGCGCGGAGCTGCCTGGCGGAGTTGCACTTGTACTGCACCGGGTAGTGGTACGACTCCTCGCCGCCCCGCTTGAGCAGGTGCAGGGCCAGCTCGTCGATCTTGAGCTTGTGCAGCGTCGAGGCGGTAATCGTGAAGTAGTGCCCGGCGTTGGGCGTCATAAAGAGGTACACCCCGCCCGGCTTGAGGCACCGGCTCGCGGCCTTGAGGAACGCGTCCGGGTCGCCCACGTGTTCCATGACCATGAAGCTGTAGGCGATATCGACGGAGTTCTCGGGCAGCTTGGCCGTCTCCATCAGGGCGTGCTGGAAGTTGTCGAACAGCCCCTGACGGGTGGTGATCTCGTCGTCGGGCTCGAGCCCCCAGAACTCGTCGGCGTGGGCGCCCATCGCCTCGGTGTAGCCCAGCTCCCGCCCGATGCCGCGCCCGCAGCCGATGTCGAGCACACGCACAGGCCCGCCGGTCTCGGCGCGGACGCGCTCGATCTCCTTGATGACAAGGCGCGCAAAGACGCGCCGCCGGTCGGTGGTCTTGTTGAAGTTGTACCGGCGCTCCAGCTCGTCGAAGCTCAGGTCGTCGTGCGGGCGGCGCGGGCGGATGAGTTCCGCCAGATCAGGCGTCATCTCACGGGTCGGCGTCCGTTCGGGCGCGAGCACCTCGACCGGGCGCACGGTGGCGACGTTGGCTGGCGCGGCAGGGACCCCTCCCGCCTGGCGCGTGGGCGACGGATCTGATGTCATACCCCGACGATACGACGCGCCCCTGTTTGCGGCAACGAAAGTGCCGTTTGTGCCGATTCTGCGGGCAGACCCCCTCCCCCATCCACGCCTGGGCGGGTCTTTATGGGAGCCCGGGGCGCGTTTGGCGCCTCTCGGACCCAACTCCGGGCTCGTTCGCGGGGCGCCGGGCGCGTTAGACTGCCGGCGAGTCCAGATCGGCGGTCCGCTCGACAGGGAGGTTCGGGCGCCGCCTGAACACATCCCATCGCCGGACGGACCCGACGCCATGCCCGCCCTCTCGGGGCGGTCGTCCGCGTCCTCACGCCCGGCGGCATCCGGAAGGAGACAAACCTATGGCTGTACGCGACCCCGCCGACATCAGGAACGTGGCCCTGCTCGGGCAGACCGGCTCGGGAAAGACGACCCTCACCGAGCGCCTGCTGCTTACCACGGGCACGATCCAGCGCATGGGCAGCGTCAGCGACGGCACGACGATCTCCGACTGGTCCGACGAAGAGAAGCACCACAACCACTCGCTCAAGCCCGAGGTCCTGCACTTCGAGCACGAGGGTCACTTCGTCAACTGCATCGACACACCGGGCCTCTCGGACTTCGCCGGGCACTCCATCGCCTGTCTCCCCGCCGTGGAGACGGCGGTCGTCGTCATCGATGCGCACAAGGGCGTCGAGCCGATGACCCGCCGGATGATGAAGGTCGCCAAAGAGCGCAACCTGCCCCGCGCGATCGTGATCAACAAGATCGACGACACACAAGCGGACCTGGAGGCCGTCGTGAAGGCCGTGCAGACCGAGTTCGGCTCCGTCTGCCTGCCCATCAACATCCCCACGAGCGACCGCTCGGGCGTGGTGGACGTCTTCGGCGAGGACCACTCGGGCCAGACCCTGTTCAGCTCGCCCGACGAGGCGCACACGAAGATCATCGAACAGGTTGTCGAGGTCAACGAGGAGCTGATGAGCGAGTACCTCGAGAAGGGCGACGCCGCGGCGCTCAACAAGCACGCCGTGCACGAGGCCTTCGAGCAGGCCCTGCGCGAGGGGCACCTCGTCCCGATCTGTTTCGCCAGCGCCCTGACGGGCGCGGGAAGCGAGGCGCTGCTGCACGTCTTCGCGTCCCTGCTGCCCAGCCCGCTCGAGGGCAACCCGCGGACGTTCCTCAAGCGTGACCCCTCGGGCGAGGACGACAGCGAGGTCCACGAGTCCGAGTTCCACCCCGAGCCCGACACGTCCAAGCCGCTCATCGCGCATTGCTTTAAGGTCTCCACCGACCCGTTCGTGGGCAAGCTGGGCGTCTTCCGCGTCCACCAGGGCACGATCAAGGCCAAGACCGAGGTCCGCATCGCGGACCACAAGAAGGGCGTTCGCGTGGGCTCGCTCATCCGCACCCAGGGCAAGGGCCAGGAGGACGTCCCCGAGCTCGGGCCCGGCGACATCGGCTCCATCGCCAAGGTTGACGAGATCCACTTCGACGGCGTCCTGCACGACGGCAAGACCGGAGAGGGCATCCACCTGCGCCCCCTCCCCCTGCCCAAGCCCATGTACGGGCTGGCGATCGAGCTCAAGAACCACGCCGACGAGGCGAAGTTCGGCGCCGTCATCGGCAAGCTCCAGGACGAGGACCCGTGCTTCGTCGTCGAGCGCATCGCCGCGACCAAGCAGACCGTGATGCGCGGGCTCGGCGAGCTGCACCTTCGCGTCATACTCGAGAAGCTCCACGAGCACTACAAGATGGACCTGCTCACCGAGCCGCCCAAGGTCGCCTACAAGGAGACCATCTCGGGCAAGGGCGACGGGCACCACCGGCACAAGAAGCAGACCGGCGGCGCCGGGCAGTTCGGCGAGGTCTACCTCCGCGTCGAGCCCCTGCCCGACGACCACGAGTCCGGCTTCGAGTTCGTCAACGCCACCGTTGGCGGCTCCATCCCCCGCCAGTTCATGCCCGCCATCGAGAAGGGCATCCGCTCGATCCTGTCCGATGGCGCCGTCGCGGGGTACCCCATGACCGGCGTCAAGGTCGAGGTCTACGACGGGAAGTTCCACGCGGTGGACTCGAAAGAGATCGCGTTCATCACCGCGGGCAAGCGGGCGTTTATCGAGGCGATCGAGAAGGCCCGCCCCGTGCTGCGCGAGCCGTTCGTCATCCTGGAGGTGACGGTGCCGCAGAGTTCTATGGGCGACATCGCGGGGGATCTCTCGACCAAACGCGGTCGCGTGCAGGACACGAAGATACTCGCCGGGGACATGTGCACCGTCATCGCCCAGGCGCCGCTTTCGGAGCTGCAGAACTACTCCAACGAGCTCAAGAGCATGACGCAGGGCGCCGGCTCGTACACGATGGAGTACTCGCACGACGAGAACACCCCGCCGCACATCCAGCAGGAGGTCATCGCGGCCTTCGAGGGGCACAAGCACGACGACTAGGAGCCCCCCGCTTGCGGGATCGGGCCCGGTGTGGTTGAATCAGGCGAATCGCAAGGCGCCGCCCGCGTTGGCGCCGCCGGGGAGACTGGCCCATGGCCGACAGACGACCGTTCCCGTTCGTGGTCATCGTGATCATGCTCCTGATCGCGGGGGGCGTGCTGTTCGTCTCCGTGCAACGCCTCTCGGCGGACCTGGCGCCCGGATCGGGGCTGGCCTCGATCACGGCGATCCACGACGCCGCGTCGGCCGGCGACGTCGCCGCGCTGCGCTCCGAGCTGGGCGCGGGCGCCGACCCCGACACACCCACCGGCTCGACCAACCGCTACCTCGACGGGCGAACGCCCATCATGCTGGCGCTCGAGCGCGACTCGCTGGCGTGCGTCGAGGCACTCATCGAGGCGGGCGCGGACGTCAACGCGCGCTCGACGGTCGGGCAGACGCCGCTGATCCTCGCCGCTGGCTGGGCCGGGCCCGAGTCGGTCCGGGCGCTCGTCAACGCGGGGGCGCGCCTGGACGCGCGCAACAGCGACGGGTGGACGGCGACGATCATGGCCGCGGGTCGGGGCAAGCTCGAGACGCTCGAGGAGCTGGTCAACGCGGGCGCCAACATCGACGCGCGGAACAAGCACGGGCAGACCGCGCTCATGCTCGCGTGCTACACCGGCTCGCCCGAGAAGCTGCGCGTGCTGCTCGACGCGGGCGCCAGGCACGACATCCGCGACAACAACGGGCTGACGGCCCTCTCCGTGCTCGCCGCGGCGACCGCCGCCAACGCCGAGACCGTGCGCCTGCTGCTCGCCAGCGGGGCCGGCCCGGACGCGTCCGATAACGACGGGGTGACGGTGCTGATGAAGGCCGCGGAGCTGGGCGACGCCGAGAAAGTTCGCGCCCTGCTCGAGGTTGGCGCGGACGCCGAGATCCGCGATACTGAGGGGCGATCCGCGGCGGACTGGGCCCGCGCTCGCGACGACGAGATCGGGCAGCAGATCGCCAACATTATCGAAAGTCAGGACGACTGACCGATACGGCGTCTACGGGGCGGAGCCCCTCCCATTCGCACGGAGGCAATCCATGAGTTCCATCCCCCCCACGCTCCCGTTTGATGTCGCCCAGACCTACGGCGTGCGTGCTCCGTTGTCCGTTCGCCCGCTGGCCAAGGCCCCAGCCGCGGCCCAGACTCAGGCGGCGTCGCAAACCCAGCCCCTCGCCCGGATCGATCGCGCCGACAAGGCCGATCTCTCGCGGGTGGCGCCGACCGTCGGTCGTCTGCTGGCCGCCAGGGTTGAACAGCCCGCGTTCGAGGGCGTCGCCGCCCCTGCGCAGGCCAAAGCTGACGCGATGGCGTTCTACCACCACCCGGCGGACCGCAACGCCGCGGCCACGGGCGTGGACCTGGGACGCTCGCTCGATATCTCCGGGTGACCCACCCGATCCCCATCCCCGAACCGAGCGAACTCGCCCACCTCTGGGTGATCGACCCGGACGTGGTCTACCTCAACCACGGGTCGTTCGGCGCCTGCCCCAAGGTCGTCCTCGACGCCCAGCACGACATCCGCGCGAAAATGGAACGCGAGGCGGTCACCTTCTTTGTGCGCGACCTCTTCGAGCTGACCGACAAGGCCCGCACCTCGCTCGCCCCCGTCATCGGCGCCCGCGCTCAGGACATCGCCTTCGTGCCCAACGCGACCACGGGCGTAGCCAACGTCATCAACTCGCTGGACCTGAGCCCGGGCGACGAGATCCTCTTCGCGTCGATCGAGTACCCCGCCTGCCGGGCGATCATCCGCGACGCGTGCCAGCGGACGGGGGGCGTCCCGGTCGAGTTCGACCTGCCCTGGCCCGCCGAATCCGACGATCAGATGCTCGAGGCGGTGCTGTCGCACGTGACCGACAAGACCAGGCTCTGCCTGCTCTCGCACATCACCAGCGCCACGGCGATCGTCCTGCCCGCGGGCAGGATCATCACCGCACTGCGCGAGCGGGGCGTCGAGACCCTGCTCGACGGCGCCCACGCCCCGGGCATGCTCGACCTGGACCTGAACACCCTCGCCCCCGCCTACGCGACGGGCAACTGCCACAAGTGGATGTGCGCCCCCAAGGGGTGCGCCTACCTGTGGGTCCGGGAGGACAAGCAGTCATCCATCCGCCCCGTGGTGCACTCGGTGTACGCCAAGTCGCTGGGCGCCGAGCCCTGGCAAGGCGAGCACGGGCGGACCCGGTTCCAGACCGACTTCGACTACGTGGGCACGGACGACTACACCTCCCGGCTGGCCCTGCCCGAGGCGACCCGGTTCATGCAATCTGTCCTCCCGGGCGGGCTGCCCGAGCTGCGCCAGCGCAACAACGACCTGGCGCGCCGGGCCCGGGACCTGCTCTGCGAGCGCCTGGGCGCCGGGACCGCCGCGCCCGACTCGATGACCGCCTCGATGGCCGTCGTCACCCTCCCCGACCCCTCGCCCGAGGCTCGCAAGCGCCTCGATACGACGCCGTCGATCTATAACAGCCCGCTGCAGACGCGTCTGCTCGAGCGCCACGCGATCCAGGTCCCGGTCTGGACCTCGCCCGCGGGCGCCCCCATGGTCCGCCTGAGCGCCCAGCTCTACAACAGCATCGCCCAGTACGAGCACCTGGCCAACGCCCTGATCGAAGAGCTCGGGCTCTAAGCCGTTCGCCCACGCCCGCTCCACACGAGCCCCGAGCGAGGCGAAACCCAACTGACCGCGGTAGAGTTTGTGCATAATGCGTACCACACCGACACGGACGTCGATGACCCTGCCCGCCCCTCAGGCGCCCGCCTCCCTGGGCGCGAGCGGCGCCCCCCTGCTCACCCCTGACGAGATCCGGGCGCCCGCGAGCTGGCCCATCCAGCCCGGGCTGACGATGCTCAACCACGGCTCGTACGGCATCTGCCCCGTCGGGGTCCGCGAGGCCCAGCGACGCCTGCGCGAGCGCGTGGACGCGGACCCGGTCCGCTTCTTCAAGGGCGACATGGAGGCCTTCGCCGACCGGGCCCGCGACCGTGTCAGCCGCCTGGTCAACGCGCCCGCCACCAGCCTCGCGCTCGTGCCCAACGCCACATTCGCCGTCGCGACGGTCCTGCACTCGGTCGATCTGCGGCCCGGTGACGAGGTGCTGGTCACCAACCACGAGTACAACGCGACGCTCAACGAGCTGGGGCGTCTGTGCGCCCGCTCGGGAGCGCGGATCGTGACGGTCGAGGTCCCGATGGTGGGCGTCACGCCCGAGCTGGTCGTCGAGCGGGTGATTGAGAAGCTCACCGAGCGCACAAAGCTGGTCGTCGTGAGCCACATCGCCAGCGCCTCGGCGCTGATCTTCCCGGTGCACGAGATCGTGCGTCGGGTGCGCGAGCGGGGGATCGACATCCTCGTGGACGGCGCCCACGCGCCCGGGCAGGTCCCGGTCGATCTGGGCGCGCTGCGTCCGACGTTCTACGCCGCGAGCTGCCACAAGTGGCTCTGCACGCCCAAGGGAACCGGGTTCTTCTACGCCGAGCCCGAGAAGCACGCGTCGATCAAGCCGCTGGCGCTGTCGTGCCGCGTGCACGACCTGCGCGACGACCGGGCCGCGTTCCTGTGCGACTTTGATTACGTCGGAACCAATGACTACACGGGCAACCTCGTGCTGCCCGAGGCGATCGAGCACCTGGGCGCCCAGACACCCGGCGGGATGACCGAGCTCATGCGCCGCAACCACGACCTCGTCCACGAGGGCGCATCGCTCATCAGCGAGCGCACGGGCGCGGCCCTCCCGGCGCCCGAGTCCATGGTCGGGTCGATGGCCGCGATGATCCTCCCCGACGACCCCGCCCCGGGGCGCCCGTGCCGGTACGAGGACCCGATCTGGGACGCGCTGTACGAACGCCACGGCATCCAGGTCCCCGTCTGGGCGCTGGCGGGCGTGGCGAGCCGGATCCTGCGGGTCAGCGCCCACCTGTACAACACGCTGGCGGACTACGAGAGGCTCGCCGAGGCGCTGGGCGAGGAGTTGGACCGCGAGCGGGCGCTGGCGAGCAAGCGCTCGGCCTAAGACCCGGCGATGCCGCCCATGAGCGACCCGGGACGCGTCGCTGGGACCGAGAAGTCGCAGTTTCCAGCAAAACTCGGGCAGGGCGCTGGACCCGGGGCGGCACTGTGTGCCATAGTTCTCCCATGCGTCCGATCGTTGCGGACAACTCGGTCAATGCCAACGCCAATCCGTCGCGCTGCGACGGGCAACGTGGCTGACCGGACCCGATTCACTCGAGTACGTGCCACGAAGCCCTGTCCAGCCGGACGGGGCTTTCTTGTGTGCGCCTCGCACGCCCGAGCCCCGACCGGCGCCACCGCCCCGGGAGTTCAGATATGTGCGGCATCCTCAGCATCCTCGATACACACGCCTCGGGCCCCATGGCCCACATGCACGCCCAGCGCGCCGAGGTCCTGCTCGACCGCCTGTCCCACCGAGGCCCGGACGGGCGGGGCGTCGCCCGCGTCCCGGGCGCCTGGCTCGGGCACCGGCGCCTGGCGATCGTGGACCCCCGGGGCGGCGCCCAGCCGTTCCGCCATCAGGGCCTCGCGTGGGTCGCCAACGGGGAGATCTACAACCACGCCGATCTCCGCCCCCGCTTCGGCGCGGCGCCCAGCGACTCGGACTGCGCCGTCATCGGGCCCGTCTGGGGCCGGCTCGGCGATCGGACCCCCGGCGTGCTCGACGGCCCGTTCGCCTTTGTCTGTGTCTGTGAGAAGACGGGGCGGTGGATCGCCGCCCGGGACGAGATCGGGATCAACCCGCTGTACCTCGGTCGGCACGCCGACGGGACGATCTGGTTCGCCTCGGAGATGAAGGCCCTGATCGATGACTGCGTGTCTGTCGAGCTCGTCGAGCCGGGTCACCTGTGGACCGGCGGGCCGGACCGGCCAACCCGGTGCGCGCGATGGCACACGCCCGAGTGGGCGAGCACGGTCCCGGACGCGCCCGCGGACCTTGGCGCTCTGCGGTCGGCGCTGATCGAGAGTGTTCGCAAACGCACGATGGCGGACGTGCCCTGGGGCGTGCTGATCTCGGGCGGGGTGGACTCGTCGCTGATCGCGTCCATCGCGACGCGCCTGGCCCGCGAGCGGGGCGCCCCGCCGCCGCATTCCTTTAGCATCGGGCTCGAGGGCGGGCCCGACCTGGCGCCGGCGCGCCGAGTCGCCGAGTTCCTCGGGACCCGGCACCACGAGTTCGCGTTCACGATCGACGAAGCGCTGGACGCGATCCCCAAGACCCTTGAGCACCTCGAGAGTTACCAGCAGGTACGCACGGGCGTGCCCACGATGCTGCTGGCCCGGCGCGTGCGCGAGCTGGGGTTCAAGATGGTGATGTCTGGCGAGGGCGCCGACGAGATCTTCGGCGGGTACCTGTACTTCCACCGCGCCCCGTCGCCCGAGGCGCTGCACGAGGAGACGGTCCGCAAAGTCTCCCGCCTGCACCAGTACGACGTCATGAGGGCGAACAAGGCGCCGATGGCCCACGGGCTGGAGGTGCGCGTGCCGTTCCTGGACCGGGCCTTCGTGGACCTGGCGATGGGCACGGACCCGCGCCACCGGGCGCCACGCCCGGGCGGTGAAGGCCCCGCGATCGAGAAAGCCCTGCTGCGCGAGGCGTTCGACGACCCGGGCGACCCGTGGCTGCCCCACGACGTGCTCTGGCGCCAGAAGGAGCAGTTCTCCGACGGCGTGGGCTACGGGTGGGTTGACGCGATCCGCGATCGGGCGGGCGCGATGTTCGCCCCCGAACTGCTCATGACCGCGCCCCGCCGGTTCCCGGAGGACGCCCCGTGCAACGCCGAGATGATGTGGATGCGAGAACTCTTCGAGGCGCGGTTCGTCACCGGGCGCGCGTCGGGTCGCTCGGCGGTCTCGACCATCGGCTCGGGTCGTTCGATCGCGTGCTCAACGCCCGAGGCGGTCGCCTGGGACCCGTCGTGGGAGCGGCTGGCGGGCGATATCTCGGGGCGCGCCATCGCGGGCGTGCACGCGTCGGGGCAGACGCTGAGCGAGCAGAGCGTGCCGCCGGCCGCGAGCGCGTGAGTCGGGGATCGGGGTGTGAGGCTGGCACGGGTGAGTTAGTGGAGCATGCTCTCGCGGAAGATGGCGACGTTCTCGGCGTCAACGGGGAAGCACGGGAAGCTGTGCTGATCGAACAGCGGGAGCCCGATCTCCTGGCGCCCGTGGGCGACCTCGGCGAGGATGCGCACCGCGTGGTACCCGTAGCTGTACGGGTCCTGGGCCATGGTGCCGAACACGTGTCCGCTCTCGATGCCCGCGAGGGTTTCCTCGGCGTAGTCGAACCCGACGGTGTGGACCTTGCCGAGCATGTCGGCGTCGCCAAGCGCCCTGAGAATCGCGGGCGTGCTGTAGCCGAACATGCCGACGACACAGTCGATCGGCGCCGAGTCCGCCAGCGCCGCGCCGACCATCTCCTGCGCCCGCTGCTCGTCGTTGTCGTCGAGCAGTGTCGCGACAATCTCGTACCGAGGGCCAGAGAGCGGGCGATCAACCGGGTCGGCCTCGCGGTCGGGCTCGTACGTGCGGTCGAGCAGCTCGTCGATCAGACCCTGGCGGCGTTGTCTGCCGTTCGCCTTGTCGATGCTGCCGATGGAGATCAGCACGCGCCCGCCGTCGGGCATCGCGCGCCGGACCATCTCGCCGCAGCGCCGTCCCGCGGCATAGTTGTCGGTCCCGACGAAGCACAGGCGCCCCGCGACGGGGATGTCCGAGTCGAGCGTCAGGAGGCTGGTCGCGGCGGCGGCGCGCTGGAACTCGTTGCCCTGGATCTTGACGTTGAGCGGGCTGACGGCGATCCCGTCCACGCCCTCGCCGAGCAGCTCACGCATGATCGCCGATTGCTCGCCCGCGGTTGTGGGCTTGTGGACCGAGAGGCGGACGTCGTACTTCTTGGCCGCGGCCTGGGCCCCGCTGATGGTGATCTCCCAGAACGGGTCTCCCCCCGCCGTGACGAGCGCGATGTGCGGCGTCCGCTCGAAAACCCCCGCCTGCCAGGCGGTGACGACCGCGAGCACGAGGACCAGCCCCCACGCCAGCAGACGCTTCGGGTCCGAACGTTTCTGCCCGTCGGTTGCCATGATGTGCCTTTCGCCGAATCCGGTGGAGGAGAGACTCTGGAGACCGGTCAGTGTAACCCGTACGCCGGTCGGATCCGACTCTCGAGGTGGCGCATCAGCGGATCGGCGCTCAGGGGCCGGCCGGTGACCTTCTCGCACAGGTCCGCGGCCCGGTACCGGCGCCCATGGGCGTGGATGTTGGTCCGCAGCCAATCGAGCAGCGGCGCGAACTCGCCCTGCTCGAAGCCGGCCTCCAGGTCGGGGATGTCACGCTTGATCGCCTCCCAGAACTGCGAGGCGTACAGGTTCCCAAGCGTGTACGTCGGGAAGTAGCCCATCAGCCCGAACGACCAGTGGACGTCCTGCAGGCAGCCCTTGGCGTTGCTGGGCACGTCGAGCCCGAGCATCAACTTCATCCGCTCGTTCCAGGCGCCCGGCACATCCTCGACGCCCAGATCACCCGAGATCAGCGCCCGCTCGAGCTCGAAGCGGAGCATGACGTGCAGGTTGTACGTCCCCTCGTCGGCCTCGACCCGGATCAGCGACGGCGTCGAGGTGTTGACGGCCCGGGTCATGTCGTCGGGTGTGTACGCGCCCAGCGCGTTGTCGAAGCACGCGTTGGCGATGGGCAGCGCCCAGACCCAGAAGCTGCGGCTTCGCCCGACCAGGTTCTCCCACATCCGCGACTGGCTCTCGTGGATGCCCAGCGAGATGCTGTCGGAGAGTGGAGTCCCGAAGAACTCGGGGGTCTTGGGCAGGCCTTGTTCGTAGAGCCCGTGCCCGCACTCGTGCATGGTGCCGTAGAGCGCGTCGGTGAAGCGTTCGTCGCGGTATCGCGTTGTCAGGCGGGTATCGCCCGGGGCGAGCCCGGAGCAGAACGGGTGGGTCGTGACGTCGAGGCGCCCGGTCTCCAGGTCAAAGCCCAGGGCCTCGAGCACGCGCAGCCCGAAGGCGTGCTGCTGGGTCGCGGGGATCTGGGTGTCCAGCGGCGCCGTGTCCGGGGGCGTGCCGTTCTGGCGGATGTCCTGGATGAACGCGCTGAGTCGCTCGCGCAGCGGGGTGAAGACGCCCTCGATCTGCTGCGCGGTCGCGCCGGGCTCGTACTCGTCGAGCAGCGCGTCGTACAGCTCGACCCCGTCGCTGAGGCACTGGGCCTTGCGGCGCGTGAGCGTGACCATCCGCTCGAGCCAGGGCTGGAAGGCCTTGAAATCGTCCGCCTTGCGGGCGCCCTTCCACGCTTCCTGCGCCTGCGAGCCGACGCGGGCCAGCTCCTCGACGAGCTCGGAGGGGAGCTTGGTCTTGAGGTCGTAGTCGCGGCGCATCTCGCGGATGTTGGCGGCGAGGCGGTCGTCGCCCATCAGCTCGCTGTCCGACTCGCACGCGCCGATCAGCTCGCCCAGACGCGGGTCGGTGTTCCGCTCGTGCCCGAGGCGGGCGAGCAGGCCCATCTGCTCGCTGCGGGCCTGGGCGGCGCCGGCGGGCATGTACGTCTCCTGGTCCCAGGAGATCAGCCCCTCGATCGACCCGATCGTCGCGGCCTCCCGCTTGAGCGTGCGGAGCTGGTCATAGACGGTCGATGCGGCGGTCGTGCTGGGCATACTGGCTCCTTGGCTCGGGCTCCAACACTAGGTGCTGTTTGAGGGATCGGTGGTACGGGCTTCCAGCCCGTACGGAGGCGCTGGCGTTCCCGTGAGAACGGGCAAAGTGCCCGTGCCACCGGCCTCGGGAAGAACTGCCCGTCCGAAGTCAGTTACCGCCCCAGGGCCTCCTGCAGGGCGAGCAGGGCGTAGGCGGTGACGAGGACCTCGTTGTCCTCCATCCAGCGGCTGGAGCGGATGGTGAAGCCGCCGTCCTCGTTCTGGAGCGAGGCGAGGGTGGCGATCAGGTCGGCCCGCCAGTTGATGGGCTGTGACGCGCTCGCGGGCGCCAGCTCGTCCTCGCCCCACGCGCTCAGCGCCCGCGCCATTGTCAGGTAGTAGTAGTACAGCCCGTCGTCGCCCAGCCCCGGGTTCTCGTCGACGGTGTAGTGCTCGCGGATCCAGCGCGCCGCCCCGACCACGCGCGGATCATCCCGTTCCAGGTCGGCGAAGATCAGGCTCTTGAACCCGGCGTACGTCATCGACCCGTACGCGCGCAGGCGGCTGACATTCGTCCCGTCGTCGAGCGTCTCCTCCAACTCGCCCGCCTGGCTCTGCCCGACGCGCCCGTCGATCGACTCGCGGTTGGGCACGGTCGCGTAGATGAACCCGCCCTGGGTCGAGCCGTCGGCGTAGGGCATGTCGTTGGTCTCATCGAGCATCTGCGTGCGCGAGAGGAAGACCATCGCCCGCTGGACGGCGGGGTCGTCGGCGCTGACGCCCGTGTCGTGCATGGCCTGGAGGAAGAAGCTCAGGTTGGACAGGTCCGGGCGCCCGTGCCTGCCGTAGCCAACGCCGCCGTAGTACGGGTGGGCCTGATCCACGGGCTCGTTGAAATCGGGCGCCTCGGCGTCCCACTCGCCCCCCTCGTGGTACTGCAATCCCAGCAGGAAGCTGCGCCCGCGCGACATGGCGTTGGTCGCCTCGGGCGTCTGCGCCGCGGCGAGGGCCGAGAGGCAGATGGACGTGTTGTAGTTGGGGAGGATGACGTCGTAGATCCCGCCGTCGGGCTGCTGCATGGAGAGGATGTACGACAGCGCCCGGGCGACGTCCTCATCGCGGGCGTCGATGCGAGGGTCCTTGAGCATCCCGCTGACGACCAGGCCCGTGATCGCGGGCAGGTTCGGTCCCTCGGGGTTGTGGGCCCAGGCGCCTGTTGTCTCGTCTTGATGCGCGCGCAGGTAGTCGATGGCCCTGGCGGCGGTCTCGCGCCCGAGCTGTCGGGTCGCGTCATCGATCGCCAGCGCGTGCGGCGCGGTGAGGGCGAGCGTCGCGGCAATGGCCTTGAACATCATGGGTGAGCCTCCGCCTGGGTGTTCCGGGGATCGCCCGGGATGGTTGCGTTGCTGAGCAGGATCGCCGCGGCGCCGAGCGCGGCGGTCTCGATCCGCATGGTGTGCACGCCGAAGCGCGCGATCGTCGCGCCCGCGGCTCGCGCTCGCTCCAGCTCGCCCGGCGTCCACCCGCCCTCGGGCCCGATGAGCAGGCGGACGGGGGCGCCCCCGGTTGCGCCCGCGTCCGACCCGCTGCTGTCCCCCACGATGACACGCCCGCCCTGCTCGGGCAAGAGCGCCGCGTCGAAGTCGGTCTCGGGCTCGATGCGCAGGACCCAGGCCCGCCCGCACTGCTTGGCGGCCTCGCCCGCGACGCGCGCCAGGCGTTCGATCTTGTTGGGTGGGGGCGTCTTGCTCCCCCGATCGCAGCGCAGGGGTCTCCAGGACGCGGCGCCGACCTGGCTGAGTGTGTCGATGAGCTGCCCGAGGCGGTCGCCCTTGGGCGGGGGACAACAGACCTCGAGGCGGGGGCGGGCGGGCTCGATTCGAACGCCCTGATCGCCCTGGATGTCCACCCAGCGCCCCTTGGGGTCCATCGCAAGGACGCTGGCGTCGGCGGCCGTCCCGCGCCCGTTGAGGACCTGGACCGCCTCGCCCTCGCGCAGGCGCCTGACCCGAACGGCGTGGCGCGCCTCCTCGCCCTGGATCCTGATGACCCCGGGCGTGGACAATTCGGCCTGTTCAAGCAGGAATCGGTGCATTCATGCCTCTCGGGGGACGACGAGGGACAATACGCTCAGGCTGCCTTGAGTTCACTCGGGGTTGGTCCGATCATGCGATGGAAGAAGGTTTGCGCACGGATGCCAGACGCCGCGGGACAACCTGAGGGCGAGTTTGATCTCGAGTCACACCTCGAGACGCTGCTCGGCGAGATTGAATCTACCCAGCACGGGGTGGAAGCGCGATCGCCCGAGACCGACCAGCCCACGTCCGAGCCCGTTGCCGAGCCAGCCGATCGCGCCGACGAGCCCCAAACTGTCGAGCCCCGGTCAGCCCAGGACCAGACCCTCGATGTGCTTAGCGAGGTCGAGGCCGATCTTGATGATCTCATGGAGGCGATCAGTGAGCTGGGCAATCCCTCGCTGGAGTACGAGCCGCCGATTGAGTCCCGGGCGGCTGAGCCGGAGACCGCCCCAGAAGCGGTAACACCGGCGCCGGGCGGTGACGTCGTCGCCGAAGCCGACGCCGCGCCCCCCGAATCATCGGGCGATCTTCAGGACATGATCGCGGACGGCACGTTGGGTGAGGTCGGCTCGCTCGACGACCAGGCCCCCCAGACCGAGTCACGCGAGCCCGAGGGCGACGCGACGGGAGTGAGCCTCGACGAGCTCAGCCAGAGCGTGGAGCAGATGGTTCGGCCGGAGCCTGCCGAGAACACACCGGCAGCCGACGCGGCGCCGCCCGCGAGCGCGCCGGCAGCGTCGGGCGATTCGCTGGACGACCTGCTCGCCGCGGCGAGCGAGGAGCTGCTGGCCGACGAGGCGACGAATCCCGCGTCGCTGGACACACCCGAGCCCGAGGCGATCGCGCCCGCGGAAGCCGAGGAGCACGACGCGAACCAGGAGGTCGGCGCAGAGCTGATGGACGCGGCCGCGCAGCTCGGCGAGTCCGCAGATCTCGGTGATCCGAGCGAGATGGGCGACTCGAGCGAGATGGGCGACCCGGCGGAAGCGATCGCGGGCATGGTCGAGATCCCGGACGCCCCCGCCGCGCCCAGCGCCAGCGCGCCCGAGGGCGAGGCAACGCCCGGGGTGGAGAGCGCCGAACCGAGCCCCGCTGCCGAACCGACGCAGACCACGGTCGAAGAGCTCATCGTGGCCAGGCCCGAGCCGTCGCCCCCCACCGGGCGCCTGGCGCCGCTGATCATCGCCTGGCGGGCGACGCGGCGCACGCTCACCCCCGTCGCCCGCGCCGCGGCAACGCACGCCGGGCCGGCGCTGGCCGAAGCGGCGCTGGCGGTGAGCAAGCCACTGCGGGAGAAGCCCAAGTCCATCCGTGACACCGTCGGCTGGATCGCGCTGTACACCGCGTTCCTGGCGATGTGCCTCTGGGTGTTCGCGCTGGGGTTCCGCTCGCCCGATCCGAAAGAGGTCGGCGACTCGGGCGTGCGTGTGATCAACCCCGATGTGCCAAGTGCGCCGGTGCCGTAGGTCAACCCGACACCAGTGCCACTGACCCGTCTTCGGGTCAGTGCTTTTTGTGCGATGTCAGCACTGACCCGAAGACGGGTCAGTGGCACGAGAGATCTCAGTTCGGGCTGGGCGATGGCCCGTCCGCGGGCGCCAGGGCCTTGAGGCTCTCGCGCCAGTCCCGGTCGATCTGCGCGAACGAGACGCCGAAGACCGACGTTGAAGCCTCTTCGAGCGAGGCGCCGCGGGCCATCATGGTGATCCACTCGTTGCGGGCATCGTCGCCGAAGCGATCGGTGAGGTAGCCGATCATGTGCCGGCCCTGGACGTAGACCCAGATGGCGTACGCCTCGGCCTCGCCGCGGAAGTCGGCCAGCTGGGTCCATTCCTTCAACTCGCCCCCGCGCGTCCACATGCTCATGAGGCGGTTCGTCCGATCCGTGGTCGTCGTCGCGGCGTCCGACGCGTGCTCGGACACGCCCTCGAGCACCCACCAGTCCACGTCCGTCGCCCGGTCACCAAGCGTGAACGTCACGGCGTGCGCGTACTCGTGCGCCAGCAGCCGCTTGAGCCCGCGCGGGCGCAGCGCGTCGCCGGCGAGCAGCTTGATCGCCTCGCCTGGCTCGTTCCACCCGCCCAGGGGCTCGGTGTACGACAGATAGATCGAGGCCTGCAGGTGCTCCATCGAGGGGTAGATTTTGAGCTGCTGCTCGCGCGGGTTCTCGACGTCGAACATGGCATCGACCGACGCGCGGACGCCGGGCATCAGCTCGACGATCTGCAGGGCCGCGGGGAGCTGGTCGTCCAGGGCCATGGCGCGGTTGGGGGCGCCGTGGCGCTCGTCGTGGACGATGTTCCAGTGCTCGCCCGCGTAGAACCAGGGGCCATCGACATCGTTCATCGGCTCGAAGCGGGCCGGGAAGCGCACCTCGCGCCAGGGGCGTCGCTCGCTCAGGCGCCATCGCATGGAAAGCTCGCCCGTCGCCCAGCCGTGCTCAGAAAGCTCCAGCTCTTCGGGCTGGACGAGCCGCAGCTGGAAGCCGACGACGGGGTGCTCGCGCAGGTCCGCGGCCCAGGCGCGCTGCTCGTAGAGAAACACCGGGTCGTGGGGGGAGACGTGGGAGAGGTACTCGCCGATGTCGCCGCTCTCGACGGCGGCGGTCATGTCGGTGAGCAGCTCGCGGATCGAGCCCAGCGCGGCGCTGGTCTGCGCGTCATCGCTGGCGCGAGCCGACGCGACGCAGAGCAACACAGCCATCAGCATTGCCGGGTACCGGCTTGTTTTAGTCACCATCAGCAAGCCTTTCCGAAAGCACCGTTGCTCGGTCTCTGGTTCGACTTACAACCCGATAGGCGCTGACGAAGATCGGCGCGAGCGGGCGAGCGATCTCACCGTATACGCCTGATGCTGTCTCCAGCTCGATCAGTTGCAGGTTTGCCACCGAATCCGACTGGTCCCAAACGCCTAGCACTTCGTCGTACAACGCCTGAATCGATTCCGTTTGCTCGACGAGTGTGTCCGTGAGATGAAGACCCAGCTCCGCCCGGAGGTCGGGCATTCCGTCCGACGCCTGACTCTGAACTAAGAACGGAACGGAGGCGATGGTGATTGCCGCCTGCGACCGCTGCATCTCAAGCGCCTCACGCATGCCCAGATCCCATGTTGCCAACCGATTCAGTTCTGGCACAAGGCCAGCCATTTCCGTACGTGTCACCAGCCCTTCGTCGAGCAACCGATCGGCCCACCCGATCGCAAACTCGCAAACAGCTCCCGCGACGAGGCTGCTGAGAATCTGGCGATCGCTGCTCGCGTGTCTGGCGATGGCCAGAATGGCGCCGATCCGCTCGACCGCAGCCGCTGGATCGCCGTCGATCGCTTTGAGATACGCATCGCACGCAAGGGTTCTCGCGGAGCCGCGGAGCTTCCCCAGATGCGCAAGGGCGGCGCCGGCGCCGTCCTGATAGTCAACGCCGAAGTCACACTCGTGATGGCGTGTGGCTCGCAGAATCTCCGCGATATACGTCTGCACCGTCTCGTCTTCGAGAGTTCGCCGCTGGGCGGGGGTCAGCCCCGCGCCGCCGTGCTGAACATCCGCCTGGACGAGATCTGCTTCGATGACATCGTCAGTTCCTGCCCACTGCCAGGCGTACCAGTAGCGGAGGGCCGCGTTCTGCCCCCCGGGGTCTTGCTGGCGTTGTTCAAACATCGCGAGCACCTGCGTCCTGAGCCACAGGTTCGGAGAATTCTTGAGCAGCGAGTACATACCAAACGCCGTCCCGAGCGAGAAGAACAGCGCCGCGATCCCGATGTACTTGATCGCCAACAGCATCGCCCGACGAAGTGTCCAGCGTCGCTTGCGCTGCTCCATGCTCAGAACTCCGCCTGCCGCGGCGCCCTCGGGAACGGGATCACGTCGCGGATGTTCTTCATGCCCGTGCAGAACTGAATCAGCCGCTCAAAGCCGAGCCCGAAGCCCGCATGAGGAACAGTCCCGTAGCGCCGGAGGTCGCGGTACCACCAGTACTCCTGCGGGTCCAGGCCCATCTCGCGGATGCGCTGATCGAGGACATCGAGGCGTTCCTCGCGCTGCGAGCCGCCGATCATCTCGCCGATGCCGGGCACGAGCGTGTCCATCGCGGCGACCGTCTCGCCCGGGGCGTTGTCCGTGCCCGCGTCGTTGAGGCGCATGTAGAACGCCTTGATCGCCTTGGGGTAGTTGATCACGTGGATCGGCTGCTTGAAGTGCTCCTCGGTCAGGTACCGCTCGTGCTCGGACTGCATGTCCGAGCCCCACTGCACGCGAAACTCCCACTTCTTGCCCGACTTCTCCAGGATGTCGATCGCCTCGGTGTACGTCACGGTCTTGAACGGCGACTCGATGATGCCCTTGAGCCTGTCCACCACGCCCGGCTCGATGTGCTGGTCGAAGAAGGCCATGTCGTCGGCGCGGCGCTCGAGCAGGTCCGCGAAGAGGTACTTGAGCATGTCCTCGGCCAGCCTCGCGTTGTCCGCCAGATCCGCGAACGCGATCTCGGGCTCGATCATCCAGAACTCGGCCAGGTGACGGCTCGTGTTGCTGTTCTCGGCCCGGAACGTCGGGCCGAAGGTGTACACGCGGCTGAGCGCCTCGCAGTACGTCTCGACGTTGAGCTGGCCCGAGACGGTCAGGAACGCCTCACGGCCGAAGAAGTCCTGGTCGTAGTCCACCCTGCCCTCGGGCGTGCGGGGCAGATTCTCCAGGTCCAGCGTGGAGACGCGGAACATCTGCCCGGCGCCCTCGGCGTCGGACGTCGAGATGATCGGCGTGTGGATCCAGTTGAACCCGCGCTCGTCGAAGAACCGGTGTATCCCCGCGGCCAGCGTGTGGCGCACGCGCGCCACGGCGCCGAAGGTGTTGGTCCGCACGCGCAGGTGCGCCTGCTCGCGCAGGTACTCCATCGTGTGGCGCTTCTGGGGGACGGGGTAGGTGTCCGGGTCCTCGACCCAGCCGACGACCGTGACCTCGCTGGCCTGCATCTCGACGCTCTGGCCCTTGCCCTTGGACTCGACGAGCGTTCCCGTGGCCACGAGGCTGGCGCCGGTGGTGAGGCGCTGGATCTCGGACTCGTAGTTGGGCAGGTCGTTCTTGGCGACGACCTGGATGGCGTCGAAGCACGTGCCGTCGTGGAGTTGGATGAAGCTCAGGCCGCCGCCGGCCTTGGAGTCGCGCCGGGTGCGGACCCATCCCTTGAGGGTGATCTGGGCGCCGGGCTCGGTGCTCAGGGCTTGTTTGACAGTGTTCCACGCCATGGATCGGGCTCCTCGCTCGGGGAGCGATGGTAGCCGCGGCGGGCTCTGGCTTGGGAGGGCGGGGTGGTCAGAACTCGATGGAGTTGATCCAGCCGTGAGCCCGGTGGGCTCGGTGCTCGTCCCACCAGGTGAGGCTGCGGTAGAAGGTGTTCCCGTTGCGGGTCACCTTGGCGTAGACCTCCTTGGCGACGAAGTCCTCGCCCTCTTCCTGGGCGTCGTCGCTGGCGCCCGTTCCGGCGTCGAGCTTCATGACGGTCGTGTCGAGCAGGAGCACCCAGCCGGCGCCCCCGTGGCGGGCGGTGACCTGGTCCAGGTTGCCCCAGAGCCCGTCGGGCACGCGCGAGTTGTACCACTCGGTGTGCTCCTCGACGAACACGGGCGGGCGTCGGAACGCGGTGAGGCCCAGCTCGTAATCGGTGCCGGGCCCGATGAAGCGGGTCCCCTCCCCGCCGGGCCAGGCGCCGCCCTGGCGATCGACGTAGAACACCCGCTTCTCCAGATCGATCCGGGCGCCCTGCATCCCCGTGATGAATGTGTAGTCGAAGTCCACGTCGCCCGAGGTGAACCCCGTGTTCGAGTGGTCCTGCCCGTCGTGGGCTCGCCGCTTGTTCTTGGGACAGGCGAGCACCTCGTGGGTGTTGGACAGGTACTCGTAGACCGGCCCGGTCCGCCACACGCCCGCGGAGGCGTCCCAGGTCTGGGCCCAGGTCCGGTCCACGGCGGCGCCCTGGAACACCACGGGCCAGATCTGCTCCTTGTGGTCGTCGGCGTACATCATCGTCGCGACGCCAAGCTGCCTGAGATTGCTCGAGCAGATCGTCGTCCAGCCCGTCTCCCGGGCCTTGCCAAGCGCGGGCAGCAGGATCCCGATCAGCACCGCGATGATCGCGATGACCACCAGCAGCTCGATCAGCGTGAACGCACGGCGAGAACGATGATGCATAGCAGACCCCAGCAATGGGCGAATCGCCCGGAGAAAGGGCCAGCATACCATCTGCCCGCCACGCCTCCGAGCCCGATGCCGATGATTGACGCCGCCACCCCCATCTCCCCGCTCGGCCTGACCCGCGACGACTTCGCACGCGCGGGCGCCATGCGCGGCGTCCCGCTGCCGCACGCCCGCAAGGCGTATGCACGCTTCTACCGCGAGCGCGACTGGGCCGCGATCCCCGATCTTCCCAGGACCGTCATCGCCCCGATCGTCAACCGACTCGACGAGCCCTGCGCCGAGGGTGTGACGACGAAGTTCGTCCAGCGCCTCGACCCGCCCGATTCCGGGCGGTTCGCGGACCAGGGCGTGCCCCATCTCGACATCGAGAGCGTGATCATCCCGATGATCGGTCGGACCGGTCGCAAGGGGCACACGCTGTGCGTCTCGAGCCAGGTCGGGTGCGCCATGGGGTGCGGGTTTTGCGAGACGGCGCAGATGGGGCTGGTGCGTTCGCTCACGGCCGCGGAGATCGTCGGGCAGTGGTGGGCGGCCCGGGAGATCCTCATTGACGAGGGTGGGGCAGGCGTCCCGATCGACAACATCGTCTTCATGGGCATGGGCGAGCCGCTGGACAATCTCGACGAGGTGCTCAAGGCCATCGCGTGCCTGGCGGACCACTCGGGCCCGGGCATGCCGATGAGCTCGATCACGGTGTCCACCGTCGGGCGTGTGGACGGGCTGCGCCGCCTCGTCGAGGTCGTGCAGCAGGAGGGCTGGAAGCGCCTGGGCATCGCCCTCTCGGTCAACGCGCCCAGTGACGAGGTCCGCAACGAGATCATGCCCCTGAACAAGCGCTGGGGCATGGAAGAGCTGCGCGAGGTGATGCTCGACCTGATGAAGGTCCGCGCCAGCCGCAAGCTGCTCTTTGAGTACGTGCTCATCCCGGGCGTGAACGACTCGGACGAGCACGCACAACAGCTGGGCGATTGGCTCCGCCCGTTCGTCCGCAGCGAAACCCAGGGGCACATCGGGCTGCTCAACGTCATCCCGTACAACCCGCGCCGCAACTCGCCCTGGCCCGCGCCCAGCGAGGCGAGCGTGACGCGGTTCATCGAGGCGATGAGCGGACAGGGCGTGTACGTCAAACGCCGCAGGACCAAGGGGCGGTCGCAGATGGCCGCGTGCGGACAGCTTGGCACATCCGAGATCCGCGGGCGAAACTACACGCCGATCACGACCAACAAGTCCGCCGGCTGACGCATGGCAAAGGCTCTTCGAAAGCACCGACGCGGTCTGATGCTCATGGGCGGCGCGCTGTATGTGCTTCTGCTTGTCGCGTCGCACGTTTCGCAGCGGTACGCCACGATGCCCGTCGCCCCGCCCGCGGGGCGCCAGCTCCAGATTCCCCCGATGGACCGCTCGGGCCCGATCGACGGCGACCGGCGCATGGGTCTCGACGTCTTCGAGTGGGGCCCGGACCCGAGGGCGACGGCGCGCGTGCCCGTCATCATGCTCCACGGTTCGCCCGGGCACGGCGCCGACTTCGCCTTCGCACGCTCGCCCGACGATCCGACGCTCGAACAGATCTTCACGAACGACGGGCGCCCCGTCATCGCCCCCAACCTCCCCGGCTTCGGCGAGAGCCTGCTCTTTCCGCCCGAGGGCGAGGCGCGCAGCCCGTGGCGCGCCCGGTTCGTCCCGAGCTACTCCAGCCAGGCCCACGCCCACGCCGTCCTCGCGATGATGGACGAGCTGGGCATCGAGCGGGCGCACATCGTCGGCTGGTCCAACGGCGGGTACGCCGCGATCCACGCCGCGGACATCGCCCCCCAGCGCGTCGCGAGCATCACCATGATGGCCTCCGTCGGCGCCCAGGAAACCGAGGGCTCGGGGAGTTATTTGTTCGAGCACGCCAAGTACGCCCTGGGACTGGGCGCCATCGGCGCCGCCGGCGAGCTGATCCCCCACTTCGGCCTGCTGGCCAACCGCGCCGAACGCCTCGGCTGGCTCTGGAACTTCTGGGACACCGACCAACGCCCAGCCCGCGAGATCATGGCGAGGCTGACCACCCCCACCCTCATCCTGCACGGCAGGCACGACTTCCTCACCGCCGACTGGAACGCCGAGCGCCACCACGAGCTGATGCCCGCGAGCCGACTCGTGATGCTCGACGCGAGCCACTTCATCCCGTTCATGCAGACCAAGGAAGCGGGCGAGGTGTTCCTGGAGCACTTCGCGCGTCACGACACGCCGGGCGTGAAACCGCTCACGGGGTACGACAACCGCTGCCCGCGCCCGGATCACGCCGGGCTCGGGCGTATCTGGGAGTGGCTGGTCGTCGCGCTCCGCGCCGTGCACTGGCTCGTGTGGATCGTCGTGCTCGCCCCGCTGTGCTGGGCGGCGCCGCGGGTGATGACGGTGCTGCTCGCCCTGCTCGTCGCGGCGATGACGCTGGACTTCGGCGTCGCCGTCGCGGCGCTGTGGCTCGGCGCGAGTCTGAGCCTGATGCGCGACCGCCAGCGCCGGCGCTCCCCGGCGTGCTGGCTGGGGCGCGTCGTCATCATCCCCCTGCTCTCGCTCACGCTCGTGTGGCTGCTGGCCCACGGCGCACTGCCAACCCCCGCCAAAATGCTCACACCCGGCGACGGGCTGCTCGGGCTCGCGTTCCGCGCCCGGGGACTGGGCCTGTTCGCATCGGTCGCCATCGGTGTCGTCGCGCTCGCGCTGGCGCGGGTGCTGCTCACTCCCTCGGGCTGGCGCTCGCTGCGCCTGCTGCCCGACCGGGTCCGCCGCCACGAGTTCTGGCCCTCGTGGGCGCTGTACCTGGCCATCGCGCCCCGCCTGCTCGCGCTGGTCCGAAAGCACGGGATGATGACGTTCACCTGCGTCAACCCCGGCATCCCCAACGGCGGCGGGATCATCGGCGAGTCCAAGCGCGACATCCTCAACACCCTCTGCGCCGCGGGCGCCCCGATCCTGCCCTTCCACGCGATCGAGCGGGGCGGCGCCCCCGAGGCCCGCGCCCAGTGCGTCGCCCGCGCCCTGGAGGAATCGCCCGAGCTGGGCGGGCTGCCGATCATCCTCAAGCCCGACGTCGGGCAGCGCGGCGCCGGGGTCACGCTCGCACGCACCCCCGAGGACATCGCGCGGTTCTTCGAGTCCTGCCGCGGGCTCGCGATCGCCCAGCGGTTCCACCCCGGGCCCGTCGAGGTCGGCGTCTTCTGGGTCCGAACCGCGGCGCACCTCGACCGCGAGCCAGACGAGCACGAGCTGTGCGGGCGTGTGTTCTCGATCACGCGCAAGGCGCACAACGAGATCGTCGGCGACGGGCGCCGGTCGATCGCCCGCCTGGTCTCGCGTCACCCCCGCCTGCGTCACCAGCGCCCGGCGCTGCTCAGGACCGCGCACGACGAGCAGCGCTCGCCCGCCCGGGGCGAGCGCGTCCACCTGGGGCAGTTGGGCAACCACGCTCTGGGCGCCCGGTTCGGCGACGGGGCGGACCTGATCACGCCGGAGCTGGAGCGGGCCATCGACGACGCGGCGAGGCACTACCGGGGCGCCGAGGGCGGCGCCCTCGACATCGGGCGCTTCGACATCCGCTGTACGAGCGAGGACGCGCTGCGGGCCGCCCAGGGCCTAGCGATCATCGAGCTCAACGGCTCCACCGGCGAGTCCACCAACATCTACGACCCGGACCGGTCCCGCTCGTGGGCGCTGGGGGTGCTGGGGGATCAGTGGCAGGCGCTCTACGAGCTCGGCGCCGAGCGCCGCAGGCAGGGCGTGGCCCCGCTGCGGCTTCACCAGCTGGTTCGGCTGTTGTGGCGCGCCCGGAGCGATTAGGTTCTGTTTGATGGATCCACCAAGAACCGGTGGGACGGGCATCTTGCCCGTCATTCCAGTCAAACGTGTGCGCCCCGACGGGCTGGAAGCCCGTCCCACCGATCCATCAAACGGCCCTAGGCCGCGAGGGCGGACAGGTGCTCGTCGAGGCGCGACGAGTCATCCCCCGGGGCCGGGACGATCGCGAGGGCGGCGGAGATCGACGCCGCGGTCTCGGATCCGGGCACGAAGTGGTGAGCCGCGAGGCGGCCTCCGTTCTCGTCCACGAGGTATGCGACCGCGATGTCCGCCTCGACACGCTCGATCTCGAGGCTGGTTCCGCCGAGCGTGAAGCGGGGGGCGGGCTCCTGCGTGCGGAGCCCGAGGGTCACGTCGCGGACGAGTTCATCGTCGTGCGCATCGATGAGGCGCTGGTGGACCATGTCCATCAGCTCGCTCACACGCGGGCTGCGCTGGGCGACGCTGTCGAAGACGTCGATCGTGACCTGGTACTCGCTCCTGGCGCGCGCGCAGGCGTCGTCCAGCTCCTGCTTCTTCAGCCCGAGCCGCGCCCGGGCCTCGTGCTCGAACGCTTCGACGCCAACACCCTTGCTCAGGCCGATCAGCCCCACGCAGTACGCGATCCGCTGCATCCGCTGGACCGGCGTGACCGCGGGCGTCGGCGGCGGGGGCGTGTGGTGCCAGGCGATGGGCTTGGACAGCAGCTCGGGCAGCTGCCACCGCTTGCACAGCGCGGCGCCCACGTCCACGTGCGTCATCGGCAGCGACTCGAGCTCCAGCCGGAAGCGTTGCGAGGGGTCGATGTCCGCGTCGGTCATCAGGGCGTAACGCTGCCGCAAGAGCCTGTTCATCACCGGAACGCCCGCGTCGAGCAGCAGACCCACGAGGAACGCCTCGGCCACACCGGCCCCGTTGGTCTCGCGGGCGAGCTCCGCCGCGATGCACCCGCGCAGCACGCTCTCGCCCCAGATGCGTCGCGACAGGTCCTCGTGCTCCGGGTCGGTCGCGCTCCGGCTCAGGTAGAATCCCAGCGAGATCGACCGAAGGCGCTCCTGGCCCAGCAGCATGCAGGCGCGGTCCACGCTGGTCACTTCCCTGAGCTGCGCGAAGGCCGCGGAGTTCGCCAGCTTGAGCAGGCGCCCGCACAACGCCGGGTCGTTCCGGATCGTCTTTGAAAAGTCGATCGGCCCCGCGCTGGCGTTCTGCACCAGCTCCACCAGACGCGCCGCCACCGCCGGCTGCGACTCGATCCCCACCAGGTCAAGCTGGCGGTTGATCTTGTCGTACAGTTCCTGGAGCTTGTCGGCCTTGGGCAGCTTTCGCGCGTTCATAGGGGCGGGCGGGCCTCGTGGGATCATGGGTGACTTCTCGATCAGTCGGCTCATCGCAGCCCCGGGCCGAGGCGGACACCCGCGCACCGTCGATGGCGCCCCGATCGTGGAAGCGCAGAACCACCAGCCCGCACAACCGTCACGACCCCGTCAGGGCTGCAGGCGCGTGGCGCTCCATGTCCCGACCTCGGGGCGGTCCCCGTCGCCAAGCGTCCGCGTCCACACCGCCCGGTCGTGGATCCGCCCCGTCCCGCCCGACCACAGCTCGGCCCGCTCGATCCAGAGGCGGTACCCGAACCAGTAATCCGGGCGCGGGATCTCGACGGGGCGCCCATCGAGCATCGCGCCCAGGTCCAGATCCAGCTCAATGACCTTCTCCGCGACCTTCTCCAGCAGGGCCGCCCGGGACGCGATCGGCTGCGACTGCTCGCTGGCCCACGCGCCCAGGCGGCTGGCCCAGTGGCGCGACGCGAAGTACGCGTCGGACTCGCTGTCGGGCGAGCGGACGACCCGCCCCTCGACCCGGGCCTGGCGCCCGGAGGCGTCCCAGTGGAAGACCGCCGCGACGTGGGGGTTGGCCGCGATCTCCCGTCCCTTGCGGCTGGCGGAGTTCGTATAGAAGACCAGGTACCCGGGGTCCTGAACGATCGCCTTGCAGAGCACGATCCGGGCCGAGGGTCGCCCGCGTGTGTCCGCCGTGGCCAGAGTGATCGCGTTGGGGTTGGGCGTGATTTTGGCCCGCGTCGCCTCGTCGAGCCAGGCGCCGAGCGTGGGCATGGGGTCGGCGGGGAGGGTTTCGGGCAGGCCGTCGCCCGCGGAGAAGACGTCGGAGAGGTCGCTCTGGCTCATGGCAAAGGGTAGTTCGCGCCGGAGGGATGTTGTGGATCCGACCCGAGTATCCTGTCGGTGAGCGATTCTCTGGCGCAGGGATGCGAAGGTGAGCCCGTGACCTCAATGCCAACCGATTCCAAGGCCTCGGGCTCGTTCGAGGGCAAGCCGTACCGCTCCAACCGCCCCCCGGGGGGCGCCGACGCGGGGCTCAGGCTCTTCGACCGCGAGCCCCCGGCCTCGGTCCACGCCGAGCGGTCCCTGCTCGGGTCGATGCTGCTCGACCCCCAGATCATCCCGGACGTGCTCCCGTTCGTGACCAAGGGCGACGCGTTCTTCCTCGAGGGGCACGCGGCGATCTTCCAGGCCCTGGTCGAGATCTAC
>JAJDDI010000026.1 GCA_029260375.1 Phycisphaerales bacterium
TCACCGAGTGCCGCATCGACAACGGTCAGCACATCAAGCGCTTCCAGCCCAAGGACAGGGGTCGGGCCCACCCGATTCTGAAGCGTACGAGCCACATCACCCTGTCTGTGCAGGAGCGAGCCTGATGGGACAGAAATCACAACCATTCGGGTTCCGACTCGGGATCACCGAGACCCACCGCAGCCGCTGGTACGCGCCCAAGGCGCTCTACGGCGAGCTGCTGGTCGAGGACGAGAAGATCCGTCGGTACCTTGATACCCGCCTCAACCGCACGCCGCCGAACGCGGCGGTGTCGGACATCCACATCGAGCGCACCCGCGAGGAGCTCAAGATCATCGTCCGGACGGCGCGTCCGGGCCTTGTGATCGGGCCCAAGGGCGCGGAGGTGGATCGGATGACCGAGGAGCTGCGGTACATGACGGGTCGCAAGGTCTCGATCTCGATCCTGGAGATCAAGAACCCGGACATGGACGCGCAGCTGGTGGCCGACGGGGTCGCCGAGCAGCTCAAGCGCCGCATGGGTTTCCGGCGTGTTGTGAAGATGCGAGGCGAGAACGTGATGCAGCAGGGCGCCAAGGGCGTTCGCATCCAGGTCAAGGGTCGTCTGGGCGGGGCCGAGATGAGCCGCGCGATGGACGTGCGTCTGGGGGCGTTGCCCCTGAGCACGCTGCAGGCGGAGATCGATTACGGGTTTTCCGAGAGCCGGACGACGTACGGGCTCATCGGGGTCAAGTGCTGGATCTTCAAGGGTCTGTACTCCGAGGGTCAGGAAGACGAGCGTCAGACGGACGCGGCGGGCGGCACGGCCCGGGCGCGTGGGCGACGTTGATCGCGGGTTGACGAGCAAGAGTTAGAGGAACGAAGAAATGCCTCCCTACAAAATCCCCAAGCGAGTCAAGCACCGCAAAGAGTTCCGGCGCGTCCGCGACCGGAAGGCGACCAAGGGCAACTACGTCGCGTTCGGTGATTTCGGTCTGCAGGCGCTCGAGGGCTGCTGGCTCAAGAGCAACTGCATCGAGGCCGGTCGAGTCGCGGCGCAGCACTACCTCAAGCGTGAGGGCAAGCTGTTCATCCGGGTGTTCCCGGACAAGCCGGTGAGCAAGAAGCCGCTTGAGACTCGGATGGGCAAGGGCAAGGCGGACGTGGACTACTGGGCGGCGCGGGTCAAGCCCGGGACGGTCCTGTTCGAGCTCGCGGGCGTGAGCGAGGAACGGGCCAAGGGCGCGTTCCACCGGGTGGCGATGAAGATGCCGATCCGCTGCCGCATGGTCGGTCGGCGGGTCACGGTCTGAGGAAGGACGAAGCGATGGGCGCCAAGCTCGAGACGGATAAGAAGAGTGAGCAGCTGCTCTCGTCCCTGAAGGACGAGGAGATCGCTGTCGAGATCAAGCGGCTCCGCGCGAGCCTGATGACGCTGCGGAACCAGTCCGTGAGCGAGAAGGTCGAAGATACGAGCATGTTCGGCAAAACCCGGCGCGACATCGCCCGCCTGTTGGGCGAGCGGACACGACGGGCACAGGCCTGAGAAGGACGGACGCATGAGCGAGCAGCAAGGCCAGACCAGCACGGGCGCCAGGACGGGTGTCGTCGAGTCAGACTCGCGCGACAAGACCCGCAAGGTCGTCATCGAGTTCCAGGCCCGCCACCCGAAGTACGGCAAGTACATCCAGCGGCGGACGGTCCTCCACGTGCACGACGAGAACAACGAGTCACACACCGGGGACGTGGTCGAGGTTATGCCCTGCCGCCCGGTCAGCAAAACCAAGTCGTGGACCATCAGCAGAGTCGTGGACAAGCGTTCCGACGCGATGTGAGCAAAGGCCGCCCCAGCCGGGCGGAGGTTGAGCGATGCTTCAGCAAGAATCACGGTGCGAAGTCGCCGACAACTCAGGGGCCAAGGTCGCCATGGTCATCCGCGTCTACGGCGGATCGACCGGGCGCGGTCAGTACACCCGCAAGACCGCGGGTGTCGGTGACCGGGTCCTGGTGACGGTCAAGAAGTCCCTGCCCGGGTCCGACATCAAGTCGGGCGACATGTCCAAGGCGGTTGTCGTCCGCACGGCCAAGTCCACCCGGCGCAAGGACGGGTCCTACGTCAAGTTCGATTCGAGCGCCGTGGTGCTCATCGGCGACGACGGGAACCCCAAGGGCACGCGCATTTTCGGGCCCGTGGCCCGCGAGCTGCGTGAGCGGAACTACATGAAGATTGTCTCGCTCGCTTCGGAGGTGGTGTGATGCCCAGGCACGTACGCAGTGGGGATCAGGTGATCGTGACCGCCGGCGCCGAGAAGGGCAAGACCGGAGAGGTCGCGCGCATCCTGACCGACAAGGACCAGGTCATCGTCAAGGGGCTCAACCTCAAGACGAAGCGACTCAAGCCCACGCAGCTCAACCCGCAGGGCGGGGTGATCACGAAGGAAGCCCCGATCCACATCTCCAACGTCAGCCCCGTGGTTGACGGTCGGGCGACGCGGGTCCGGTTCGAGACCAAGGAAGACGGGTCCAAGGTGCGCGTCGCGGCCCGCGGCGGCAAGGTCCTGGGCGAGGTCCGGGGACCCCGGAAGTAAACAGATCGACCGCCGGGGCGACGCCCCGAAACCCCGGAAGAGGGTGACCAGTTATGGCCAAGGACAAGAAGAAAAAAGGCGGCGAACCGACACCCGAAGAGCTCGAGGCTCTGAAGGTCACCGGCACGCCCCGCCTCAAGACGAAGTTCGAGGACGAGGTTCGCCCCAAGATCGCCGAGAAGTTCGGCGTGAAGAACCCGATGGCGATGCCCGTGCTTGAGAAGATCGTCATCAACGTCAACATGGGGCGTCACCTGGACGGCACCAAGATCCCGGGCAACATCAAGGAGACCGTCCTTGACACGCTGACCCAGATCTCGGGCCAGAAGCCGATCATGCTCACCGCCAAGAAGAGCGTGTCGAACTTCAAGGTGCGTGCCGGGTACGAGACGGCGGCGATGGTGACCATCCGGCGTGACCGGATGTGGCACTTCCTCGACCGCCTGATCAACCTCACGGCGCCGCGCATCAAGGACTTCCGGGGTCTGAACGACAAGTCGTTCGACCGCCAGGGCAACTACTCGGTGGGTCTGACGGAGCAGGGTGTGTTCCCCGAGATCAACATGGCCGAGGTGAACTTCACACACGGGATGAACATCAACTTCGGCTTCGGCAGGTCAAACCCGGAGCTGAGCCGGTTCGTGCTCGACGAGCTGGGGATGCCGTTCAAGAAGCCCGAGGACAACTGACCAAGGTTTATCAGGGCCCGCCCGGCGGGCCCAGGGAGCGATCCGAAGCATGGCCACGAAAGCGCAAGTCGCCAAGAGCAAAAGAACCCCGAAGTACTCGTCGCGCCTGGTGCGTCGGTGCGAGCTGACGGGGCGTTCGCGGAGCGTGTACCGCAAGTTTCGGATCAGCCGGATCATGCTGCGGAAGCTGGCACTCGAGGGCAAGATCCCCGGGATGCGCAAGGCGAGCTGGTAAGAACGGGCAACGAACCGCGGGCGCCAAGAGGCGACCCATCGGAAGAGGCAAGGGAAAGCACTATGTCGCTGAATGATCCCATCGCGGACATGCTCACACGGATCCGCAACGCATCGCGCAACCGCGCGAAGTCGGTTGTGTGCATGAACAGCAAGGTGTGCCGCGGCATCGCGGACGTCCTGACCAAGGAGGGGTACGTCAAGGGCTTCGAGGTCCACGACGATTCCCGCCAGGGGACGATCCACATCGATCTGAAGTACGGACCGCGCGGTGAGACGATCCTGCACGAGCTCAAGCGTGCGTCCAAGCCCGGTCGGCGTGAGTACCGGGGCGTGGAGCACATCCCGTCGCCCGTCCAGGGGCTGGGGATCTCCATCGTCTCGACGAGCCGGGGGGTGCTGAGCGATCGGCGCTGCCGCGAGGAACGCGTGGGCGGCGAGCTGCTCTGCACGGTGCACTAAGAACGAGGGCAGGCTGGAATCCCCGGGCAACAGCGCCCGGACGACGATGACAGGCCCGGAGGTGAACGAATGTCTCGTATCGGCAAGAAACCCGTTGAAGTCCCCTCGAACGTGAAGGTGTCGCTCTCGGGCAACACGATCACGATCGAGGGCCCCAAGGGCTCGCTCAGCTTTACGCACCGCCCCGAGGTCAGCGTAACGTGGGACGAGGGCGAGAAATCCGTGACCGTCTCGATCGACGAGAAGAACATGAAGATCAAGCCCGTCCGCGCCTACTGGGGCACCACCCGGGCGCTGATCGCCAACATGATCAAGGGCGTCGTGGACGGGTACGAGAAGAAGCTCGAGGTCGTGGGCGTGGGCTGGACGGCCAGCGTCGCGGGCCAGAAGCTCGCGCTCAAGGTCGGCTACGCCAACACCGTCGAGGTCGCGATCCCCGCCGGCGTGAACGTGAGCACCGAGAAGCAGACGATCACGGTCAACGGCACGGACAAGCAGGCCGTCGGCCAGTTCGCCGCCGAGGTCCGGTCGGTCCGCAAGCCCGAGCCCTACAACGGCAAGGGCATCAAGTACACCACGGAAGTGATCAAGAAGAAGCAGGGCAAGCAGTTCGGCAGCTAAGCCCGCCTCCGGCGTTCGCGCGTCCGGGAGAGGAACGGATCGATGGACAGGAACAAGCTCAAGACCAAGCAGCGCAGCCGCCGGCGGATCGGCATCCGCAAGCGCATCGAGGGCACGCCCGAGCGTCCGCGCCTGCGTGTGTACCGCTCGCTGAACCACATGTACGCCCAGGTCATCGACGACCTGGCCGGTCGCACGCTCGCCTCCGCGTCCACGCGGGACAAGGATATGGGCGTCGATTCGACGGGCAACGCCGGCGCCGCGGAAGCGGTGGGGGCCAAGCTCGCCGAGAAGGCCAAGGCCGCGGGCGTGACCAAGGTCGTGTTCGACCGAGGCGGATTCAAGTACCACGGGCGCGTCAAGGCGCTGGCGGACGCGGCTCGCAAGGGCGGTCTGGACTTCTGACGACCCACCACGGGACGCACAGGCGCCCCCGACTCTGAAGGAACGGCGACATGCCAGAGATTCTCGACGAATCAACCAATCTCGAGTCCCAGACCGTCAACATCTATCGCACGGCGGCGACGGTCAAGGGCGGACGGCGCTTCAGCTTCGGCGCGCTCGTCGTTGTCGGTGACCGGCGCGGACGCGTCGGCTTCGGCTACGGCAAGTCCAACGAGGTCCCCAACGCCATCGAGAAGGCGCAGAAGTACGCCAAGCAGACGCTCAAGGGCGTCTCCATGGCGGGCTCGACGCTGCCCCACGAGGTCGAGGGTCGCTTCGGCTCCAGCCGCGTGCGACTGATCCCCGCCAGCCCCGGAACGGGCGTTGTGGCGGGCGGCACGGTCCGCACCATTCTTGAGATGGCCGGCATCACCGACTGCCTGACCAAGTGCTACGGCTCGACGACCAAGCTCAACACGGTCAAGGCCGTCTTCGACGGGCTGAGCAAGATCCAGACCCGCGAGCAGATCGCCGAACTCCGCGGCGTGGAGATCACCACGACCCACATCGAGCAGCGCATCGAGCGCGGCATGCGGTTCATGCCCAGCGCCAGCGAGGGCGAGAAGATGCGAGCCCCCGTCAACACCATCGGCCAGGACCGCCAGGGCGGTCGCGGTGGACGCGGTGGCGGACGCGGCGGGCGTGGGGGCGGCGGCGGACGCGGCGGCCCGCGTGGTGGCGGTGGTGGCGGTGGTGGACGTGGTCCCGGCGGTCCCGGCGGTCCCGGTGGACCCGGCGGTGCTGGTGGACCCGGCGGCGCCCCGACCCCCGCGGCTCCCGAGTCCAAGCCCGCGGATTCCTGAACGAAACGACCGAACCAACCCGGCGGGACAACGACCCGCCGGTGACACAAACAACGCCTCGGACCGGAGTGCCGGATCATGATGATTCACGAGATCACCGCCCTCGCAGGAAAGAACAAGAAGCGCAAGCGCGTCGGTCGCGGCCAGGGCTCTGGCCACGGCAAGACCGCGGGTCGTGGTAGTAAGGGCGCCGGCTCCCGCGCGGGCAACTCGCGTCTCTTCCCGTTCGAGGGTGGCCAGATGCCGTTCTTCCGGCGCATGCCGAAGATGGGCTTCACCAACGCCAACTTCATGACCCACTTCTGGATCGTCAACCTGCGTGACCTGCTCGCGCACGACGACTTCAAGAAGGGCGGCACGGTCAACATTGACGCGCTGATCAAGGCCGGCCTGGTGCGTGACACCTCGCGGGACCTCAAGATCCTTGGCGCCCTGCCCGATGGCGAGGACTCGCTGAAGATCAAGTTCGAGGTCGAGGCCAACCGGGTCTCGGACCCGGCGCGTATCCTGATCGAGGGCGCCGGGGGCAGCGTCAAGGAGACGGGCACCCGTCGCGACCGGGTCCGCGGCGTGGACCGCAACTCGGACGACCGCTCGCCCAAGAACCAGACCAAGAAGCGGCGCCGGCGCGAGATTCAGGAGATCAAGTACGAGGCCGCCGCCAAGGGCGAGGTCATCAAGAAGAAGTGATGACCGCCGATCGGGGTGTGGGCCCCGCGTTGTTGGGCACGGACGGAATGCGACGCTGAGGGTTCGAAACGATGCTGTTTCAGACGATCGCCAACGTCTTCCGTATCAAAGAGCTGCGGAACAAGATCCTGTTCACGCTGGCGATGCTCGCGGTCTACCGCATCGGGTTCTGGATCCCGCTGCCCGGTGTGAACCAGGAGCAGCTGATCAAGTTCTTCGAGATGCAGGCCGCCGAGGGCAGCGCCGCCGGGCGTCTGGCCTCGTACGTCGCGATCTTCTCGGGCGGCTCGTTCGGCCAGTCCACGATCTTCGGCCTGGGCATCATGCCGTACATCACGGCGGCCATCATCTTCCAACTCCTGGGCTCGGCCCTGCCCGCGCTCAAGAAGCTCAAGGACGAGGGCGCCTCGGGCCAGCAGAAGATCCAGGAGTGGACCCGCTACGTCACCGTCGGGCTCTGCATCGTGCAGGCCGCGGGCTGGCTGACGTACATCACCAGTTCCGGGCTGGTGTATCAGCAGTGGGCCCAGAACCCGCTGTGGTGGGTGATGGCGATCACCGCGCTCACCGCCGGCACCGTCTTCATGATGTGGCTCGGCGAGCAGATCGACCGCTTCGGCATCGGCAACGGCGTCTCGCTGATCATCATGGCGGGCATCCTGACGGGCATGCCCGGCGCCGTGATGTGGGTCATCAACAACTTCGAGCCGGGCGACCAGACCAAGATGGGCTGGATGGGCCTGCTCCTGCTGCTGGGCGGCTTCATCCTTGTCATCGCCGGCTCGGTGCTCATCACCGTCGCCCAGCGACGCATCCCGATCCAGCAGGCCAAGCACACCCGCGGGCGCAAATCCGTCGGCGGGCAACGCTCCTACCTGCCGCTGCGTGTCAACCACGGCGGCGTCATGCCCATCATCTTCGCCAGCTCGCTCATGGTCTTCCCCTCCGTCGTCTTCGGCGGACTCAACGACCAGGTCCAGAGCTCCGGCGCCACCGGCTGGTGGCCCAACACCACCCAGTGGCTCAACGACGCGTTCTCGATGGGACAGTTCCCGTACGTCCTGCTGTTTATCGTCATGGTCTACTTCTTCAGCTACTTCTGGATCACCGTCCAGTTCAACCCTGAAGAGATGTCCAAGCAGCTGCGCGACAGCGGCTCGTTCGTCCCGGGCCTGCGCCCGGGCCCGCGCACGGCCGAGTACCTCGAGACGGTCATGGAGCGCATCACTTACGTGGGCGCCGCCTTCCTCTCGATCATCGCGGTGATGCCCATGGTCGTGAACACCGAACTGAACATCGACTTCCAGGTGACCCAGTTCCTCGGGGGCACGGGGCTGCTGATCGTTGTGTCTGTCGCCCTGGACTTCCTGCAGCGCGTCGAGGCGGCCTTGCTTATGCGGAACTACGCGGGCTTCCTGGGCGGCGAGGGCGAGAAGCAGTCCCGCTGACATGCCCGATGGGAGCGGCGCATGTCGATCCCGCTGCGGAATCCAGAAGAGATCGAATCGATCGCCGGCGCCGGGCGCGTCGTGTGGGGTGTGCTGGGCGAGCTGCTCGACGCGTGCGCGCCGGGTGTGACGATCCTTGAACTTTGCGAGATCGCCTCCCGGCTCCTGCGCGATCGGGGCGCCGAAGCGCTTACACGAGGGCTCGTGGGCGACGGGCCCGTCCCCTTTGCCGGCGTCTGCTGCGTGAACATCAACGAGATCGCGGCCCACCAGTTCCCGAGCGACCGGGCGATCCGCTCGGGCGATCTGGTCAGCGTGGACCTGAGCGCGTCGCTCGACGGGTGGTGTGCCGACGCGTGCCGGTCGGTGGTCGTGGGCGGGGCGGACCAGGAATCAGCCCGATTGTGCGAGGGCGCGATCGCGTGCCTGGAAACTGGAATCCGAGCCTGCCGCCCCGGGGGGATGTGGTCCGAGGTCTCGTCGGGGGTCTTGGCGGCGGCGAGGGACCTGGGGCTGACGATCGTCACCGGGCTGGGGGGGCACGGCATCGGGCGGTCGCTCCATGAATCTCCGCTCGCCTGGCTCGACCCGCCGGGGCCCGACTTCAGGCTCCATCCGGGCATCGTGCTGACGCTCGAGCCCGTCGTGACTCTCGGATCGGGCCAGACGAAGACCCTCGGCGACGGGTGGACGCTCCGGACACGGGACGGCTCCAGGACGGCCTGCGAGGAGCGGACGATCGCGATCACGCCCGGAGGGCCCCGGGTGCTGACCGGTCCTGGGATGGTGGGGAGCGCTGGAGCATGAGAATTCGTGGTCCGGGCGCGGGCGGGGAGTGACTCTGGTCGGGGTCAGCGCTACCATCCCCCTCGCTCCGGGATCCGCGTGGGTCTGCGGGGTGGGTATCGCTCGCGTCGCCCCTCGGTTCGTCGTTTGGGGGCTTTGTCGGGCCTGTCGGGAGGCGTGTTCGCCATGAAGGTGAAAGCCAGTGTCAAGCGGGTGTGCGCCCAGTGCCAGATCGTCCGGCGCAAGGGCAAGGTGCGGGTGATCTGCAAGGCGGATCCGAAGCACAAGCAGGTCCAAGGGTAAACGAAGGAGCACGCCGTGCCGCGTATTGCTGGTGTTGATATCCCCGACCGGAAGAAGATCTACTACGCGTTGCAGTACATCCACGGCATCGGCCCGAAGTTCGCGGCCGACCTCCTGGGTGAAGCGCAGATCAACCCGGATACCAAGGCCAACGAGCTGACCGACCAGCAGGTCGCGCAGCTCAACGGCATCATCGACTCGAGCTTCCTGGTCGAGGGCGCCCTGCGCCGCCAGGTCAACCAGAACATCCAGCGTCTGCGTGACATCCGCTCCTACCGGGGCGAGCGTCACCGCAACGGGCTGCCCACCCGTGGGCAGCGCACACGCTGCAACGCTCGCACGCGCAAGGGTCGCAAGAAGACCGTCGCGGGCAAGAAGGGCGTGAAGGGCTAAGCCACGGGGCGAAGCAGAACGAACATCAACCTCGCAAGCTTCCAGCCCACCCCGGTGGGAATCCAAAGTGGAAGCGAATGGAGCGGGACCGCATGGCCAAGAAGCAGAAGAAGATTCGCAAGAACGTTGTTCGAGGCATCGCCCACGTCAAGGCGACGCACAACAACACGATGGTGACCATCACCGACGTCAACGGCGAGACCCTCGCCTGGGACTCGGCCGGGACGATCGGCTTCAAGGGCGCCCGCAAGGCGACGCCCTTCGCCGCGACCCGCGCCGGCGAGCAGGTCGGGCACAAGGTCCGCAAGATGGGCGTGTCCGAGGTCGAGGTCAAGATCAAGGGCACGGGCGCCGGTCGCGAGAGCGCCGTCCAGGGCCTGGTCTCGACCGGGATCCGCGTGACGGCGATCGAAGACCACACCCCGGTGCCCCACAACGGGTGCCGTCCCCGGAAGAAGCGGCGCGTCTAGCACGCCGAAACGAAAGGCCCGCACAGAAGCGGGACGTCCCCAACTGACAGCAGGAGCCCGGGCGCCCAGCAGGCCCGGGGATCCGTGAGTCGGTCGGGGGTTGAGATTCGAACGACTGCTGAAGAGGTACTGACCATGCGCGTACGCTGGCGAGGACTTGAGCTCCCCACCCGGGTCGTTTCCGACCCGAAGTTCACCGCCGATACATTCGGTCGCTTTACCGTGGAACCGTTCGAGCGGGGCTTTGGCACCACCGTGGGCAACAGCCTGCGCCGCGTGCTGCTCAGCTCGCTCGAGGGCGCGGCGGTCACCGAGGTCAAGATCACGGGCGCCGAGCACGAGTTCACCTCGCTGCCCGGCGTGCTCGAGGACGTTACCGACATCGTCCTCAACGTCAAGAGCCTGGTCGTCAAGCTCGAGGGCGACGAGCCCCGCACCATGCGTCTGGCGGCCCAGGGCCCGGGCGAGGTGACGGCGGACCTGATCGAGGCCGACACGAACATCACCATCATCAACAAGGACCTGGTCATCGCCACGCTGACCGAGGAGGTCCCGTTCGAGATGGAGTTCCGCGTCGCCAAGGGTCGCGGCTACGTCCCCGCGTCGGAGCACATCGCCAACCAGGACGAGCAGGAGGCCGGGATCATCCCGATCGACTCGATCTTCAGCCCCGTCCAGCGGGTGCGGTACAAGATCGAGGACACGCGCGTCGGGCAGCGGACGAACTACGACAAGCTGCAGATGGAGATCTGGACGGACGGCACGGTCAACCCGGAGATGGCGCTGGTCGAGGCCGGCAAGATCCTCCGCAAGCACCTCAACCCGTTCGTGCAGTACTTCGAGCTCGGTGAGGAGCGCGTCAGCGAGGAGGCCGCCGCGGCCGCCGGCGTGGACGAGGAGCTCATCCGCAAGCTCAACATGCCGATCTCGGAGCTGGACCTGTCGGTCCGCGCGAGCAACTGCCTGGAGTCGGCCAGGATAGAGACTGTTGCCGAGCTGGTCAGCCAGTCCGAGCCCGAGCTGCTCAAGCTCCGCTCGTTCGGTCGCACCAGCCTCCGCGAGGTCAAGCGGAAGCTGCTTGACATCAACCTCGACCTGGGCACGGAACTTCCCGAGGGATACATCATCCAGTCCTCCTGATAGGGGGAATGGTCAGGCGGGCAGTTCGCCCGCGTGTTTGGAGCATCGTCATGCGTCACCGCAAATCTGGCTACAAGCTCAACCGCACCAGCGCTCACCGCACCGCGATGCTGCGCAACATGGCGGCGAGCCTCTTCGAGCACGGGCAGATCGTTACGACGATCACCAAGGCCAAGGCCGTGCAGCCCATCGTCGAGAAGATCATCACCAAGGCCAAGAAGGGCGACCTTCACGCACGCCGCCAGGTGATCTCGATGTTCGGCGGCGACCGCAACGCCTTCGCCTGGAGCCACCTCCCCTCCAACGCTTCCGAGCAGGTGCGCGACCGCATCGAGCAGCAGCGCGAGCGGGCCGAGGCCTTCTTTGATCTGCCGCCGGTCGAGGCGATCGAGCGCAACCGCTACGGCGAGCTGCGCAAGGCGCCCAAGCTCGTGCGTCACATCTTCGAGAATGTCGCCCCTCGCTTCGAGGACCGGGCCGGCGGGTACACCCGCATCGTCAAGCTCGGGCGTCGGCGCCTCGGTGACGCGGCCGAGGTGTGTGTGATCCAGTTCGTCGGCGCCGAGGAAGGCCCGGAGATCGGCGGTCGCCCGAGTGGTCGTCGTCGTCAGGCCGACAAGCGGACCGCGTTCGCCGCCAAGCTCCGCAAGGAGGCCCCGAAGGCCGCGGCCGCGACCGAGGAGTCGGGCGAGTCCTCCGAGGACTGAGTCCGTACAACATATTGAACCCCGCAGGCCCGCCCAACTGGCGGGCCTGTTTCATTGGGCGGTGACTTCTCTTGGTGGCGCCGGCTTCCAGCCGGCGCTCGTTACGGTTCAGGCAGCCCAGGACCGGCAAGTTACCGGCTCCACCAAGACGAGACACTGACCGCCCCATTGATCAATGCTCTGCCACGGTGAATCTAAACAGGTCAGTCCAAGACTTCGTTGAGTTTGACCAGGCCGCCCACAATGAGGGCCGCAAGAGCGGCGACACCAAAGCTGAAGACGTGATTCTTGACGTCGAAGAAGCTTCTGGGCAACGAGCCGAAGTCCTGATAGAACGACAGCATGCTGACACCGTACATGGTGCCGGTCATCGTGATGTTGATTACAATCGCTGCGATCAGTCCGTACGTTGGGAACAGCGTCGCTGCGAGGACTGGCAAGAGCACGAGCAGGAAGAGCCAGATCACTACGTTGCCGAACGGAGGCGCCAAGGCGAGTAGCACGCCGGCAATCAGCCCACCAATAACGCATCCGCAGATGGCACGGACTCGGGTCATCGCATCCCCCGGGTCGAGTTCAAGATCATTCTAAGTATAGGGGAGATGCATGTTGATTCGTCCTGATCGGGCACCAGACTAGCGTTTTCTGCGCCAAGATCGTCCCCATCGATCTGCCCTCCAAGCAGTGTGAAGTCCGCGTCATCCCGAAAACCAAAACGGCGAAATTTCTCGTCTAGCCACCCTATGATCGCCTCCCATGCTCGACCAGCTCGCCGAACTCGAAACCAAGGGCCTGTCCGAGCTCGACGCCGCGGCTGACGCGGGCGCGATCGAGGCGTGGCGGATCGCGTACCTGGGCTCCAAGGGGCGCCTCAAGGCGCTCATGCCCCGGCTCAAGGACGTGCCAAAGGAGGACAAGGCCGCGGTCGGCAAGCGCCTCAACGAGGTCAAGTCCAACCTGGAGGGCGCCTTCAAGGCCAAGTCCAGCGGCGGGGACGCTGTGCCCGCCAGCGCCGGTTCGATGATCGACATGACCGAGCCGGGCCTGATCGATTCGGCGGGCGTCGGGCGGAGGCACATCATCACCCGCGTGCGCGACGAGCTGGTCGAGGTCTTCGCGCAGATGGGCTTTAGCGTCGCCGAGGGCCCCGAGCTCGAGGACGACGAGCACAACTTCATCAAGCTCAACATCCCCCAGGGGCACCCGGCCCGCGAGCCGATTGATAACTTCTACGTGGACGACCCGCTCAAGAGCAGCCTGCCGCGGATGCTCCGCTCGCAGACGAGCACGGTGCAGATCCGCACGATGGAGGACGCGGTCGCCAAGGGGTGGGGGCCGCCGATCAAGGTCATCAGCCCGGGGCGGGTCTACCGCCCGGACACGGTGGACGCGACGCACTCGTTCATGTTCCACCAGATCGAGGGCCTGCATCTGGACCGCGACGTGTCGATGGTGGACCTGAAAACAACCCTCTTCCAGTTCGCGCGGGCGTACTTCGGCGAGGGGGCTGACATCCGCCTGCGCCCGAGCTTCTTCCCGTTCACCGAGCCCAGCGCCGAGTTTGACATGAAGATCGCCCTCAAGCCCGGCGCCGAGCCCGCGTGGATCGAGCTGGGCGGCTGCGGCATGGTCGATCCCAACGTCCTGCAAGCCTGCGGCGTTGATCCCGAACAATGGTCGGGGTTCGCCTTCGGCTTCGGCATCGAACGCCTGGCCATGGGCAAGTACAATATCCCGGACATCCGCCTGCTGTTCGAGAACGATGTCCGGTTCCTTGAGCAGCTCTGAGCCCGTTTCACGGTTGCAGGGAACAACGCACTGACCGAGCCCGCTCGTTCTGAGCGGCGACACACGGGGACCGACATGACCGACGACCTGACGCCGCCGATCGACCAGAGCGATACGGACGACTTCGATCTCAACCCCCCGCCCAAGTGGCCCAAGGTCGTCGGGATCATCAGCATCATCTGGGGCACGTTGGGCCTGACGTGTACTGGGTGTGGCATAGGTAGCCCTGCCATCCTTGGGATGATGTTTGGCCCGATGCTCAACGGCGCTCCCTTGCCACCCGCATGGCAGCTCGGGACCGTGGATTACATAGTTACTGCCATTGGCGGTCTGATGGCAGTCCTGCTCATCATCGCAGGGATTCAGACCATTCTGCGCAAGAGGCTCGGCTGGGCTCTGCACCTTGTTTATGGGCTTGTAGTGGTGCCTGTAACGATTGCCTCAGCCCTAAACGGATTCGCCAAACAAGAAGGAATGGCGCAGTGGGCCCAGGACAACCCGGACAACCCGATCGCCGAGGGGATCAACCGCGGCGGTCCAGACCAGATGATTGGTCTGGTCATGGGCGTCCTCGTGATTCTCTTCTTCATGCTCTACCCGCTGTTCTGCATCATCTGGTTCGGGCTCGTCAAGAACAAGCACGAGCACATGACCGGCGGTGTCGAAGAGGTCTACTGATCTCGCCTTTGCTCACGGACACCCCTGCGTGTACAGCGTCAGGAATGAGATCACGTCCTCGACCGTGAAGACCCCGTACGGCTCGGCGTAGTCCACCGCCGGATCGCCCGCGGCGAACAGCCCGAGGAACATCGAGATATCGGAGACGTCCAGGACGCCGAAGGGCGCCGCCAGATCCGGGGCGCAGGCGTTGATGACCGAGACGCTCACGAGCGCGGGGGGGCTGAGCCCGCCCAGCTCGTCGCTGACGCTGTACAGGAACTGGTCCGAGTCGCCCAGGCCCGAGTGGGTGTAGGTGATCACGCCGGATGTCCCGTCCACATCGGTCATGCCGTTGGTGGCCGGGACGACGATGGTCACGGTCGAGGGATCGATCACGCCGTCGGGGTCCACGTCGTTGGCCAGCACGTCGATCTCGACGCTCTCGCCCTGCTCCACGAGGGCAACGTCGTCGATCGGCGCGGGCGGCTCGTTGAGGTACTTGAACTGGAGGTACCGCTCGACGCTCTGGCGTTCAGAGTCGCTCAGCGCCCGGTCGTAGACCAGCACCGCGGCGACGTCCATCTCGACGAAGGAAACGCCCTCGAGCGAGCGACCGATCACGGCCGGGCCGTCGCTGGTCGCGAAGGAGTGGGTGATGGTGTCAATGACCGCGCCGTCGCGGGTGTGCACGAGCAGGGAGTCGTCAAGGATGACGCCCTGGCTCATCCAGAGGCCGTCGGCGCCGGGCAGGCCCGAGCTGAGCCGGTTTGGCGGGCATAGGCCGCTAACGCTGAGTTCACTGGCGGGGCTCAGGCCAAGCTCGAAGCCCTGGTTCCCCTGGCTGGGGCAGACCTCAGGCCGGACGCCGTAGGCGAAGCCGCCGGGTCCGGAGGCGTGGAAGCGGGCGACCATGAACACGGAGCGGTCGCTGGCGCCCAGGGGCAGGACGCCGACCGGGCTCGGCGCCCGCAGCGCGTCGTCCATGCCGTCGAACGCGAGCACGTCGTGCCCGTTGAGGGCGCCCGGGATCACCTGGGCGGTGTCGTCCTCGGGGAAGAACGTGAGGCCGCTGGTCTGGTCCTGCCAGGAGAGCACGTCCGAGCCGATGACCTCCAGCCCGGCGTCGGACTCGAGGCGGAGCACCAGGCCCTGGGTGACGAGCACGGCGCTGCCCACGGGGGTGATCACGACCGTGACCGTCGCCTCCTGGCTTCGGGCGCCCTGCGTGTCGGCCACGCTGTAGGTGAAGGTGTCGCTGGTGGCCGTGGTCCCGTCGTGGGTGTAGGTGATCTCGCCCGTGAACCCGTTGATGAAGGTCGAGCCATACGCGGGCGCCGAGGCGATGAGCACGCTCGTCGGATCGATCGAGCCGTCGTCCGAGTCGTTGTCCAGAACGTCGATAACGACCTGATCGGACTCGATCACCACGGCGGAGTCGTTCTGCGCCACCGGCGCCGGGTTGGCGACGAGCGTCACGCTGGCGATGTTCGACGGGTCACCCGCGTCGTCGCTGACGGTGTACGTCAGCGAGTCGCTCGTGGCGCTGAGGTCCGTGCTGGTGTACGTGATGGCGCCTGTCGCGGGGCTGACGGCGGCGACGCCGAACAGCGGCTGATCGATGATCGTGACGCTGGCGGGGTTGAGCTGGCCGTCGCTGTCGCTGTCGTTGGACAGGACGCTGACGCTCACGGGCACGCCCGGGTTGAACACGGCGCTGTCGTCGCCCGCGACGGGCGCCTCGTTGTCCGGGGAACCGATCATGACCGACACGCCCGCGACGTTGGAGGTGTTGCCGTCGTTATCGTCTACGGTGTACGCCAGGGAATCCAGCGATTCCGAGGATCCGTCGTGGGTGTAGGTGATGGCGCCGGTCGCGGGGTTGACGCTGGCGCTGCCGTGCTGAGGGCTCAGAACGACACTGACGCTCGAGGGAACGAGCGAGCCGTCGCTGTCCGAGTCGTTGGCGAGCACGTCGATGACGGCGCTCTGGGCGAAGGGGACCGAGACGCTATCGTTCGCGGCCAGAGGGGCGCCCGAGCCGCCAGCGTTGATCTCGACGACCTCGATGCCCGCGATCGCGGGGTTCTCGGTGATGTGCCCGAAGCGCAGGTCGAGCATACTGTCGGGCGCGACCAATGAGTAGCTGAGCATCGCCCCGATGTTCAGCCCGCCCGTGAGCGCGGCCCGGTCCACGCCCGGGATCGCGAGCTGGTCCTCGATGAAGACGTCGAACACGCGCTGCCCCGGCTGGGACGCGCCGGTGTAGATCTCGGCGATGTAGATCCGAACCTCGAGCTGGGCGCCCGCGGTCACCGGCAGCGACCACATCATCTCCGCCCCACCCGACTGGTCCCAGCGCTCGGTCTTGAACAACGCCGCAGGGACCGACGCGGGCACGCTGGAGCTGAGCGTGATGCTCGCGTTGGTGCCGAATGTCACGTCGGTTTGGTTGCTGTTGACAAACGGCGAGGGCACGCCCGGGTTGGCCGGCCCGTTCGCGTTGACGGCGGCGGCCGCCTGATCCTCCGCCCACCCCGGGCTCGAGCCGTCGGCGGCGGGCAGCGGCGCCCCGCCCGTGTTTATGCGGTGCAGGTACCGGTCGGTGATGATCGGCCCGTTCAGGTTCACGATCTCGATCGCCTTAATCGCCGGGTTCTCGCTCATGTGGAGCATCTCGATATCGATCGAGCCGTCGCTTGTCACGTTTGCGCGTTCGACGATCCCGATCCACTTGCCCCCCGCGGCGGCAAAGATGTCGTAGTCGTCCAGGACCGTCTGGCCCTCGACCATGACATCGAACACCCGTACGCCGCTGGCGTTGGCGAACGTCTCGGCGAAGTACAGCCGGACCTCCACATCCTGCCCGGCGGGCACGGGGAACGACCACAGCATCTCGTCGCCCGTGGACGGGTCCCAACGCTCGGACATGAATATCGCCTCGGGCGTGCCCGCGGGGATCGACGCGCCGAGCGTGTCGATCGAGTGAGTCGTGGACGCGACCTGGTTGCCGGCGGCCGAGGCGTTGACGAATGGCGAGGGCGAGCTCTTGGTGTCCAGGTCCCAGTTCCCGCTGGCGTCGGACACGAGCGGTCCGCCCGCGTTGACGCGGTAGAGCACGGCCTCGTCCCCGCCCTGGACCACCGCGATCGAGACCACGGCCTCGTTGGACTCGGCGCCCTGGTCGTCGAGCACGGTGTACGAGAACGAGTCCGTGAGCGTTGGGGAGCCGTCGTGGGTGTACAACGCCACGCCGGTGAGGGCGTCGATCTGGACCGTGCCGTTGGCGGGGGACATCGTCAGTTGCACGCTGGTGGGGTCGATCGAGCCGTCGATGTCCGAGTCGTTGTTCAGAATCGGGATCGACCGAGACTGGGACCGCGCCACGCTGACCGCGTCGTCGCCCGCGACGGGCGCAAGATTGCCGCCCGTGTTGTCGTCGCGCTGGACGACGCTCGTGTTGGAGATCCGACCGGTGACGCCGCCCGGGCCGGTGCTGACGGCGCTGATGTGGCTGATCCCGCCCGAGGCGCCGGTCTGCAACAGGCTGAGATTGACATCAACAAAGCCGCCCCCGCCGATGGTGGCGGTGTACTCCTGCACGCTCAGCGTGGTGTTGGCCTCGTACGGGTCGATGTCGTGCCCGCCGCCCGGAACACCGGCGACGAACAGCCCGCCCTCGAGCACCAGCACGCGGACGTCCTCGCCCGAAGCGCCCGTGACGCGCAGCGTGTGGGACGGGCCGGGGACGGAGCCGGGCTCGCTCACGCCCAGCACATCCACGCTGGGGGCGTTGAGCGGCGCCGCATCGACGCGCGTCATCGCGCCGTCGAGCGAGCCGGGGATCCGGAAGAGGTCATTGGTGAAGACCGAGCCGTCGGAGAACTCGACCGTGACGCTGGCGCCGCTGAGCTCAAGCCCGGACACGCTGCCCGAGTTGTTGGGTCCCGGGGAGGCGACGCCCAGGATGCTCGTGGGATCGCAGTCCACGGCAAACGAGAACGACTCGCCCGCGCCGAAATCATTGAAGTTAACCTCCAGCACGTCGAACCCACCGTCGCGGGCGCCGGTGAAGGAGTGCCCCGTGATGCCGACGTCGCCCGCGCCGTTGCCGGGGGTGAAGTCGCGCCCCCCCAGGTCGCCGGCGGTGGCGAAGGGGTCGAAGACGATGTCGGGCAGCATCGTGTCGCCGAGGTCGAAGAGCACCCGTGTGATGGTCTGTCCCGAGCCCGAGTCGTTGGACACGACGAACGAGTTGAGGTTCCAGGTGCTCGAACCGATCGAGGCGCTCGTCGGGTCATCGACGACGATGTCCGCCGCCGCGTCTGAGGCGGCGGAGCTCTCGACGGTGAGGTAGTCCCAGGTGCCCGCGAAGGGGGAGCCTCCGCGCGAGGTCGAGATGATGCCGCAGGCCACGCTCACACCGGGCGACCGGGCCGCGTCGAGCAACGCCCCCTGCAGGGGCACGGGGCTGCCGATGGTGATCTCCGGCGCGCCGTCGATCGAGATCATGGGCTGCACGGTCCCGGCGCCCGGGTCCACCCGCAGGCTGACCTGCACGCCCTGGGCCGAGAGGAAGTCCACGGGCGTCAGGATGTTGGAGATCACCGTGCCGCCGGACTCGCTCAGCACGCGGGCGCCGATGTTGTTGCCTCCCGACCGGCCCATGACGAGCTTGATGTAGTTGTCCTGATCGCCCGTGCCGATGAAGATGCCGACCGTCTCGTGCCCGACGGGGACGCGCCCGTTGAAGAAGGGCGCCTCGACGCTCGAGCGCAGGGTCCACACGCCGGTAGACTCGGAAACGTTCACGCCGAGCTGGAACGCGTTGTCCTGCGAGTTGCGCGGCCCCTGGGCGTCGCCCTCGGTGACGTTGTCGATTGTGAACTTGCCCGCGGCTCCGCCGGGCGTCATGTCGTCCGGGTTGAACCGGTCCAGGTAGTTCACGCCCCCGCCGTTCATCAGGCCCGTGAACCCGAGCCCGAGCAGCCCGACGCCGGGCTGGCCAATGGCCCACCCGTAGTTCAAGCGCGGCGCGGTCCCCAGCCCGTTGAGGCTGTCGATCTGGAACGCGTCGGACAGGTCGCTGACGCCGTCGTTGTCGTCGTCGGGATCGTTCAGGTCGCTGATCTTGTCGTCGTCAAAGTCCGCGGGGATGTCGGCGCCCGAGCAGGGGTCCGAGCCGGCGCTGATCTCGTCGGCGTTGGTGTACCCGTCCCCGTCCTCGTCCAGGCCCGGGTCGTTGGCGCCCGAGCACGTGTTCAGATCCACCGGCTCGAAGACCCAGATCTTGCTCGCGGGAAGGTCGGCCGACCAGATCGTCCCCGGGTAGGCCTCTCCCGCGCCCTGCGTCGTGACGTCGAGCTGCTGCCCGCCGACATTCGAGAACAGGCGCGTGGCCGTCGCCGAGTTCCCGTCGGGGCTGAGGACGACGCGCTCGATCGAGTCCGTGTTCCATGACGCGGCGAGCAGGTTGCCCTGCATCGCGCCGCCGAAGTTGTTGGCCGTGTACTCCGCGATGCCGTTGGTCGATGAGTTCCAGACGAACAGCGCCCCGTCCTCGACGCCGGGGATCAGGTAGTCGCACTGCTGCGGGTCGCCCGTGCCGGGCGGGATGGGGCTCTGCCCGTTGATCGTGTTGCTCGACGACGCGCGGAACGGGCACGGGTGCCCGCCGTACTTGCCCGAGGCGTCGCCCAGGTCCGCGACGTAGTGCAGCCCGTCGCCGTACGAGCGGGAGCCGACCTCCTGCGAGGCGTTCGAGCACGACTGCGACGGACCGCCCCAGCCCTGGTTTGGGCCGTTGTCGATCGTGTAGATCCGGTTCTGGCTGGTGATGATGATGTCAAACGAGTTGCGATAGCCCGGCGCCCAGACCTCGACTGGCCCGCCGGGGACGATGACCGCCATGTTGGCCCCGTTGTTCCCGCCGAATGGGTCAAACTGATCGCTCCCGCCCGGCCCGGTGTTGGGTCGTGACGGGTCGTCGAGCGTGGGCAGGTCGTAGGTGGTGTTTCCGATGGCGTCGAGATCGATCCGGAGGATCGCCGCGGCCAGCGCGTACTCGACGAGCTGTCCGAAGTTGTTCGAGGGGGCGCCCATGTTTGTGTTGCCACCCTGTGCCAGGTACAGATACCCGCCCGCCTCGTCGATCGCCAGGCCGTTGGCGGCGTGGTTCTCCTCGCTGCGCGGCAGGCCGCGCACGAGCTCGAGCATGTCCCACGACGAGCCGGTCCACGTCAGGCGCACGACCATGCTCGAGTTCGTGTCGAGCCCCGAGTCCTCACCCACCGCGATCCGCGGGTCTGAGCACGTCGCGTAGATCACCGGCGCCGAGGGCGTGCCCGTGACCAGGATGCCCGTGACCATCCGGTTGGTGATCGAGCTGTTGACCGTGCCGTCGTCGTTGTGGTTGGGGATGGTGTTGATCAGGTCGATCGTCTCGGAGCTGACCACGGCGTACGTGTTCGTGCCCGTCCGCTCGATCTCGAAGGCCTTGATGACACCCAGCTGCGAGCCGACGTACAGGCGCCCGTCGGGCCCGAACTGCAGCGAGGTGGGGAGGCTCAGGTTCGCGCCGTTGAGCTGGCTCTTGCTAAAGCTCGGTGCGCCCTGGGCTTGCGCGTCTCGGGCGGAACCGCCCAGAACACAGACACCGATCGCGAGCGTCAACAACAAGCTCTTTGGGCGCATCTCGTCTCTCCAGTTCATCGGAAACCTACCCCAACAGACCACGAGAAACCGCCCGGGACCACGAATCAGGTCTCGTGCCACCCATTTGGCGCGCCCGCACAACCGGGGCAGACCGACCAACCCTCCCGATCCGCGTGTCCATGCGCCCGGTTCGGCTCCGGCTCGTGCGAACGGGCGCCTATCCCCATTCGGGCGTGAAACCTGCCCGGGTTTCGTCGGAAGAAGGGCTTGACGAGCTACGACGGATGTAGTAGGTTGTCAACGACAGTTGTAGTTGGATCAGGAGCCAGGCCCATGCCCCCCCGCCAGACGGATCTCTCCGACGCCGAGCTCGAGGTGCTCAAGGCCCTCTGGGATCTGGGCCCGACCAGTGTCCGCGACGTGATGAACCACCTCCACGCCCAGGGGCGTGAGCTGGCGTACACCACCGTCCTGACATTCCTCACCCGCCTCAAGGCCAAGAAGTACGTCACCAGCAAGAAGTCGGGCCAGGCCTACATCTACAAGGCCAGGGTCTCGCGTGAGAAGGTCACAGGCACCCGCCTGAGCTCGCTCATCGAGCAGCTCTTCGACGGCGCCTCCGCCCCGCTCGTGCTCCACCTCGTTCAGTCCAACAAACTCAGCCCGGACGAGATCGGCGAGCTGCGCCGCATGCTGGAGGATCTGGACGCCGCATCCTCAGACGTTGAGGGGGATGACTGAGCATGGGCGGGTTCCTCGCACACCTCGACGCGCTCTGGCTCGGCGCCCTGCTCGCCCTCCCGGTCTTCCTGGGTGTCGTGCTGGTCTGCCGTATGGGAGTCCGGTCACCCGCGACGCGCCACGCCCTCTGGCTGATCGCCCTGCTCGCGTTCATCGCGCCCGCCGGCGTCGCGATGACTTCCCTGCCCAGCACGCTCCGCGGTTGGAGCGAACGGATCGCCGCCCGATTGCCGGAGCGTTTCATCCCCACGGACGCTCCGGCGTCGGCGGCCTTCCCCGAGCCCGACGCCCCGAAGCTCGCTCTTGGCAACACGCCCGACTCGCCCGCAGAGCAATCCACGAGTCAGCCGCTCCCGCAGCAGTCGCCAAGCCTGCATGCGGAGCCGTTGACCACAACGAAGGCGGCGCCCTCAAGCTCATGCCCGCGACAGCAGCCCAAGGCGACCGAGCCCGTCCGCCCCCAGAGCCAGATCGCCGTCGCGGGCATGCCGGGGGACGAACCGTTCCAGGCGGAGAAGCCGGACGCCAATGAGAGGCCGGCCCCGTCGCTGCGCGAGCGCCTCGCCGGGCAGACGGCGCCCTGGATCGCGGCGGTCCGCGAGGCGGCCCGGGGCCTGCGGGATGTGCCGCCGCTCCCGCCGCTGATCTGGATGGGTGGATTCACCGCGCTCATGGGCCTGCTGTGCCTGCGGCTGGTCCGTGACCGCCGGGTGACGCGCCTCGCCCTGCCCGCGACGCTTCCTGAGCGCGCCGCGCTCCTCCAGGCCTCATCGACGATCGGCCTGCGCCAACCGCCCGAGCTGGTCTTCGTCCCCAACCGCGTCTCGCCCATGGTCACGTGCGGCGTGCGTAAGCGCCTCGTCATGCCCCGCTCGCTCTGGCGCGTGCTCGACCCCGACGCCCGCCAGGCGGTGCTCCTGCACGAGCTGGCGCACCTGCGCCGCCGGGACCACTGGGTCCACTGGCTCTCGCTGGTGGTGGGGGCGCTGTACTGGTGGCACCCGCTGGTCTGGGTGATCCGCGCCCGCCTGCGCGACGAGGCCGACCTGTGCTGCGACGCCTGGGTGACCTCGCTGCGCCCCGAGCGCCGGCGCGGGTACGCCGAGACGCTGCTGCGAACGACCGCGTTTCTGAATGTGCCCGGTGTGCAGACCCACGCCGCCGGGCTGGCAATGGCCTCCCCCACAAAGCGAAAGCTGGCCAGGAGAATCACCATGGTGATGACACATACCGTCCGTCCGAAACTCTCTGTCCATGGATCGTCCGTTGTCGCGGGCGTCGCGCTGCTGGCGCTGCTCGTCATGCCTGGCGTCGCGTGCCCGCCCGCAGAGAAGAGCGCGCCCAAGGCGCCCGAGATCGAGGTTCACCCCGCGGCGCCCGGCAGCACCTTCGAGCGGCACATGCGCGACCAGCAGGGCCAGCGCGTCGAGCCCGACCGCGGGGCTCGCGAGCGGAAGGCCAAGCTCCGCGAGCTCGAGGCCGAGGCCGCGACCGTCCGCGATCGGTTGACCCGCATCGGCCGCGTCGCGCCCGACGCCCCGGAGCCGCCCCACGTGAGCGTCTCCCCGGGCCTGGCCCGGGTGGCCCCCGACGCGCCCCGCCTCGCGATCACCGACGGCAAGGTCTCCCGCGCGTACCACATGCCCGAGGGCCGCCTGAGTGCCCTGACCGAGCTGATGGTTCGCGCCGACGTGCCCGTGCTCGTCTCGCCCGAGGGCTCGCGCCTGGTCGTCCACGCGACCCGCGACCAGCACCACACCTTCGCCTCCTTCGCCCGCATGATCTGCCCCGAGGGTGTCAGGATCACCAGCGGGGATGGCGAGCCCATCGCCGACGAAGGGACTAGGCCCCCGGGCATGTTCGCTTTCGCGCCCCAGCCGGGCGACGGGCCCTCGCAACGCCAGGCCATCGCTCAGGCGCTGGAGTACCGCGGCGTTGCGCAGCGAGCGATCGCGCAGGACAAGCTGCACGCCGAGCGTGCCCAGCTGCTTCATCAGCGCCGAGCGATCCAAGGCCAGTACGAGGAGATGATGCGTCACGCCAGGTCAGTCCAGGGGGACGCCAGGCGACTGTACCGCGACGCGAAGAACCAGTACGCGCAGGCCGAGCGCACGCTCGAACAAGCCGAATCCCGCCACGAGAAGGCAGCGCATTACAAGGAGAAAGGCGACTACGAGAAGGCGGCCAGGTACGCCGCCGAGGCCGAGGCGATGGAGTCCAAGAGCCAGGAGCTGGAGCGTCAAGCCGAAGACCTGGAACGCCAGGCGGAAGACATCGAGCGTCAGGCCGAGGACATCGAACGCCAGGCCGAGGACATCGAGCGCAAGGCTGAAGAGATCGAAGAGAGGGCCGAGGAGTTCGAGGACCGGCTTGAGGAGATCGAGGATCAGATCGCGGAGATGATGGAGGCCCATGACCACGACGACGATCACGATCACGAGGACCACGAGCACTGAGCCCGTTGGGCCTCGACTGTCCACGAACTGCCCCCTTTGAGGGCACTTTCCCGCCCCTTCCGGGGCGCAGGGATTGATCGGTGGCGGACGGCGGCCATACTGCGGGCTGGCGGGTACAGACCCCGTCCCGCCACCCGCAGGGCCGTCTGCCACCAGAGGCCGCCACCACCCGAACGTCGCCCTTGCAAGGGGACCGGGCATGCGGGCGCCCGAAGCACACACCCTCCGAGCAGGAGTCCACCATGCCGATCCGTGTTGCGCACCGACGCCGAGCTCTCTTCGTCGCCGTTGTCCTCGCCGGAGCCACCCACGCGCCCGCGATCGCCTCGATAGATGACGCGCAGGACCAGCGGGCGTACCTCACCGCCAACGGCCTGCTCAACCGCGGGCTGTACGACTTGGCCGCGGAGGAGTACCGAACCTTCCTCGCGTCCCACCCCGAGCACGAGAAGGCGCCGCTGGCCCGGTACGGGCTGGGCGTCGCGCTCTTCCGCACGAATGACCGGGCGGGCGCGCTCGGGCAGCTCGACCAGGTCTCGGGGGATAGCTCGTTCGAGTTCGCGGCCGAGGCCGAGCTGCTCCGGGGACACTGCCATCTCGCGCTGAACAACCCCGCGGAGGCGGCGGTCGCGTTCCAGCGCGTGCTCGAGCGCCACGCGGACCACCCGTCGGCGCCCGACGCCGGGGCGCTGCTGGTCGAGGCCTACCACCGAGCGGGGCGATTCGACGACGCGATCAACGCCGCCAAGGACCTCACCCAGCGCTGGCCCGACGCGACCATGCGTGACCGGTCGGACCTGTTCCAGGGGCTGTCGCTGCTCTCCAAGGACAAGCCCGCGGACGCCGTGGGGGTCTTCCGGTCGATCGTGCAGCGCTCGCCATCGGGAGAGCTGGCGCCCAACGCCAGGCTGCTGCTGGCCCAGTCGCTGCACCGCGCCGGGGCGATCGAGCCGGCGAGGACCACGTACCGCCAGGTGATCGACTCGGCGCCCGCCGAACTCGCGCAGGAGGCGACGGTCGGCCTGGGCCAGCTGCTCCGCCAGCAGCGCAAGCTCGACGAGTCGGCGCAACTGCTCGACGAGCTGATCCGCCGGCAACCCGACTCGCCCATGGCCCCCCGCGCCCGCCTGGAGCGGGCGCGCGTCTGGTACGACCAGGGCGAGGAAGATCGCGCGACCCCGATCCTGCAGGCGATCGCCGAGTCCGACAGCGCGGATCTGCACGACGACGCGGACTACTGGCTGGCCAAGTGCGCGATGCGACAGGGGGACTACGCGGAGGCGGCGTCGAGGCTCGCCGAGGCCGAGGCGCGGTACCCCAAGAGCGAGCTGCGCCCCGAGATCGTGTACGACCGGGGCGTGGCGCTGAGCCGCGCCCAGCGCTCGGACGAGGCAAGCGAAGTCATCGCCGCCTTCCTGGACCGCTATCCGGCGCACCGCCTCACGCCCGACGCGCTGCACGCCGCGGCATCGATCGAGTACGCCCGCGCCCGCTACGAGGAGGCGCTGGCCCTGTGCGCGCTCTACGAGGCGTCGTTTGCGGACCACGCGATGGCGCCCGAGGTGACGATGCTCCGGGCCGAGAGCCGGTACATGCGGGGCGAGCTGGAGGAGGCCGAGCAGGCGTACCGCCGACTGCTCGCGTCCGAGCTCCCCGCGGAGCTGAGCGATCGCGCGACGTACCGCCTCGGACTGACGCTGTACCGCGCGGGTCGGTTCACCGACGCTGAGCCGCTGCTCAAGAAAATCATCGGAGACAACGACACCGACCCCGCCTACGCCCGGGGCCTGCTCGCGCTGGGCGACGGGACGTTCGAGGCGCAGCGCTGGAGCGACGCCGAGCGTTACTTCGCACGGGTCGTGGCGATCCAGGCGGAGTCCACGCCCATCGACGACGCCCTGCTCAAGCAGGGCCTGGCCCTGCAGCGTCAGGGCGAGCACGAGCGGGCCCTGCCGGTGTTCCAGCGGTTGCTGACCGAGTTCCCCGAGTCCGAGCGCGCGACGCACGCCCGTTTCGAGCTGGGCCAGGCGCTGGTCGCGCTCAAGCGGTGGGAGGAGGGTGAGCCCTGGCTGCTGAGCGTGCTCGAGGCGGACGACAACGAACGCTTCGAGGCGCACACGTTGAGCCACCTGGGCGCGATCGCCAGGGCGCGTGGCGATCACGCGGGCGCGGCGGCGTGGTTCGAGAAGGCCGCCGCGATCGGCGGCGACGACCTGGCCGCCCGGGCGCTCTACGACCAGGGCGAGGCGTTGCTCGTCGCCGGTGACAGCCAGGGCGCGATCGACAGGTTCTCAAGCTTCCTCCGCGACCACCCGGAGCACACGATGCGGGCCCGCGCCATGGCGCGCCTCAGTGTCGCGTACTCCCGCGCCGGCGAGCACCAGCGGGCGCTGGACCAGATCGTCGAGATCCCACAGAGCGCGATGACCGCCCTGGCGCCCGAGATCAGGCACGCGGCGATGTACGAGCGGGCCTGGTCGCTGCGCGAACTGGACAAGCCCGACGAGGCCGCCGACGCGTACCGCCAGCTCCTGGCCCAGCCCGTCGATCGCGCGCTGCGCGCCTACGCCCTGCTGGACCTGGGCGGGATCGAGCTCGACGCCCAGCGCTGGGGCGAGGCGAGCGAGGCGCTGGGCGAGCTGGTGGGCATGCTCGAGTCGGATCAGGAGGCGATGCCGGGCGATGTGCGGGCGCAGGGCGTGTACCGCCTGGGCGCCGCGTCACTGAAGCTCGGCCAGCACGAGCGCGTGGTCGAGCTGCTGGACACCTTTCATGGACGGTACCCGGATTCGGACCTGCGAGCCTCGGCGGGGCTGATGGCCGCCGAGTCCCTGGCGGCGCAAGGCAAGCACGAGCGGGCCGCGGTCCACCTCGACCGCGTCGCGACCGCCCATCCCGACGACCCCGCCGCGCCCATCGCGCTGCTCCGCCTGGGCGAGGCCCACGCCGCCCTGCAGCGCTGGGACGACTCGCAGGACGCCTACGAGCGTTTCCTCGACGCGCACTCGGACAACGAGCTCTGGTTTCAGGCCAGGTTCGGGCTCGCGTGGGCCAAGGAGAACAAGGGCGAACACGTGGCCGCGATCGAGGACTACCGCCAGGTCGTCGAGCGTCACCAGGGTCCGACCGCCGCACGGGCGCAGTTCCAGATCGGCGAGTGCTTGTTCGCGATGGTCCGACTCGAGGAAGCCGTGACGGAGCTGCTGCGGGTGGACATCCTGTACGCCTACGACGAGTGGAGCGCCGCGGCGCTGTACGAGGCGGGTCGCGTGCTCGAGCGTCTCGAACGCCCGCACCAGGCGCGCCAGCAGTACGAGCAGGTCGTCGAGCGATTCCCGGATCAGAACTGGGCGGAGCTGGCCAGGGCCCGCCTCAGCGCCGTGCAGACCCAGCTCCCACCCGGCGCGCAGGCGCCCTAACCGGTTTCATCTCGGGCGCCCCTGGCAGGGGGGCGCCGATTGGAGGCAGCAGTGGATCTCATCCTGACACTGGCGGCGCCCGCGGGAGGCGGAGACGCCGGCGCGTCGGCCATCTCGGTCTGGGCGTTCGTTCTTAAGGGCGGCTTCATGATGATCCCCATCGGGATCACGTCGCTCGTCGCACTCACCGTCATCGTCGAGCGCAGCGTCGTGCTCACCAAGGGCAACGTGGTCCCCACCGGGTTCATGAGCGGGCTGCGCAAGATCCTCGACGCCGGTCCGATCCAGAACCGCGCCAAGGCCGCGCAGTACTGCGAGAAGAACGACAGCCCGCTGTCTCGCGTGATGGCCTCGGGCGTCAACCGCCTGGGCCACCCGCTGGAACTCGTCGAGAAGGACCTGGCCGATACCGGGCAGTGGGAGGTACTACAACTGCGCAAGCGCCTGCGAGTGCTGAGCGTGTGCGCCTCGGTCGCGCCGCTGATGGGCCTGACGGGCACGATCTTCGGCATGATCCGCGCCTTCCAGACCGTCGCGATGTCGGGCGAGGCGCTGGGCAAGGCGGAGCTTCTGGCCGAGGGGATCTACGAGGCGATGGTGACCACCGCGGCGGGCCTGCTCGTCGCGATCCCCGCGATGATCTGCTACCACTGGCTCAGCGCCCGAATCGAGGGCCTTGCGTCGAAGCTCGACCGCGCCGCGGTGGACTTCGCCGCGACGTACGCCGAGCCGGCCGCGCCCGGGTACGTCGCCGTCACCCCCGTCCCCTCGTCAGTCCCGGCACGCAACGGCGATCAGACGCCCGCGGTGAAGGCGTAGGGCGAGCATGCTGATCAAAGGCACATCCCCCGAGTCCGACGGCGGCGCCGCGATCGAGCTGACCCCGATCATCGACATGGTCTTCCTGCTGCTGATCTTCTTCCTCGTCGCGACCACCTTCCAGCAGACCGAACGCGAGATGCAGATCGCCCTGCCCGACACCGAGTCGGGCGGCCCGATCAGCGTGTCGCTCAAGGAGATCATCGTCAACATCACGAGCGATGGCGAGATCATCGTCGCCGGGCGCGAAGTCTCGCCCGATGACCTGCGGACAATCGTCACCGAGGCCGTGAGCCAAAACCCGGACCAGAAGGTCACCGTCCGCGGCGACCGCGCCGCGTCGTACGAGGCGATCGTCAAAGCGCTCGACGTGGTCAAGGCGTCGGGCGTGTCCGAGCCGTTCCTCGACACCGTCCCGATTCAGTAACGCGGAGGCTGCCCGTGCGTCGCGTCGCGATCTGGATCCTGATGGCCCTGCTTGTCGCCAGCGGTGTGTACGCGCTGGGCGTGCAGGCGCGCCGCATGGCCGACCGCAACGCGCTGGTCTACACCGACGGACGCACGATCCAGGTCCCAAAGGGAGAGGCGCCCGTCCGCTCGATCCTCTGGACCAGCCCGCTCCCGCTCCGCGGCGGGCCCAACACGGGCGACGAGGAGTACCACCCGGCGCTCTCGCCCGACGGGAGCACGCTCTTCTTTGCGCGCGGCCCGCTCGGTGGCGGCGCCGACCTGTACTGGTCCCGGCGCACGCCCGCCGGCTGGTCCGAACCCGTCGCCCTCGACGCGGTCAACACCGATTCGTCCGACGAGATCACGCCCTGGGTCTCGCCCGACGGCGCCTCGCTCATCTTCGCGACCGACCGACCCGAGGGGCGCGGCGGGTACGACCTGTGGCTCTCCCGCTCTGAGAACAACGCATGGGGAGCCCCCGTGTCTCTGCCGGGCAGCATCAACTCACCGCACAACGACTACGCCCCGAGCCTCTCGCCCGACGGCCTCTGGCTCTGGTTCGCCTCCAACCGCCCCCGCCCCGTCGAGGGCGCCGACGCGCCCGCAGACCCCCTCGTCCCCCCGCCCAGCGCGGGTGATTATGACCTGTACCGCTCGGGCTACGCCGGCGCGTCGAGCACCCCGCCCACCCGCGTCGAACCGCTCTGCTCCGACGCCGACGACGTCGCCCCCGCCTGGTCGCCCGCGGGCGACTTCGTCTACTTCGCCTCCAACCGCGAGGGCGGCGCCGGGGGGTTCGACCTCTACCGCGCCCGCGTCAGCGACGGCGCGCCGTTCGCGCCCCTGCCGCTCGGCGCGCCGATCAACTCGCCCGTGGACGAGCTCGACCCCGCCCTGGGCATGGGCGGGTTCGAACTGCTCTTCAGCGCCCCGATCGCCGCGGGCGCCCAGGACGACCGCCCCGATTTCGACCTGCTCCGCTCCGAGTCGCGCGAGGTCTACAGCGTCGTGGACCGTTCCCGCTCGGCGCTGGACTGGTCCAACCTCTGGAACCTCTTCGGCCCGTGGCTCCTCTGGCTCCTGCTGCTCCTGCTGCTCCTGCTGCTCCTGCTCTTGCTGCTCAAGGTCAAGTCCAGCCAGGGCGCGGTCAACCGCTGGCGCAAGCTCGGGCTCTTTGCCCGCTGCCTGCTGCTGAGCGTGCTCATCCACGCGCTGCTGCTGGCGCTGCTGGGCGTGCTCCGCGTCTCCACAGCCATCGGTGACTTTCTCGAAGACGGCGCCTCGAAAGTACGCCTGACCACCTCGGGCGGGTCCGTCACCTCACAGCTCCGCGGCGGGTTCGAGATCACCTCGACCACCCCCGCCAGCACGACCAGCACCCGGGCGCAGACCAGCAGCGCACCGGCGGAAACCACGCTCGCGCAATCCGGCGCCGGCGCGTCCAGCCTGGCGAAGGAGCAAACCCCCAGCCAACTGCATGAATCAAGCCATGCGACGCGCGTCCCGATGCGCGACGAGACGGCGCCCATCGCGCCCGAGAGCGTGGCCGTGCGGGCGCCACGCGCCGCCCCGGGCGACACGACCCTCGAACGCACACCGAGCCAGCTCCAGCCCGTCCGGCCGACCTCGATCGCCCGGGCCGGGGCGAGCTCAACCAGCGAGGGCCCGGCCAACGCGTCGCTCGACCCCGCCTCGGGCGCCGCTGTCGCCCAACCCGCCCAGGTCGCCAGCCCCGCCGCCGCGTCACCGACCGAGCAGGTCCGGGCGAACCGCGCGCCCGCAACGCCCACGCCCCAACCCCGAACGCAAACCCCCGCGCCGCCCACGGGCGCCCGCGCCAGCGAGCAGGCGCCCAGCGTCGCGTTGGAGCGGGCGGGCGGAACCTCACCCCGCGCCGAGCCCGAGGCGTCGGGCGCCGGCGCCCTGACACTTGAGAGCGCCGCGCCAAGCGGTGAACTCGCTCCCGAATCGATCGCGGTTGGTCCGGCCGCGAGCGCATCACGCGTTGAGTCCACGCGTTCGCCCGTTGCTGAGGCGCAATGGGCGGAAGTCAGCGCCCTCCGAACCGCGCCCGAGGCGGAGCGGGCGACCCCATTGAGCGAGGGCGCCCTCGCCAGCGCCGCGGACCGGAGGGCAGCGACCACCCCAACACCCGCGCGTGTGACGGGCGCCGACGCGCTATCGCCATCGAGCCGCGTGGACGCGCAGGCCTCAACGCCTCCGCCCAGCGCCATGGCGGGTATCGCCGCGACGGACGCCCAAGCGGAGACCGCGCCGCCAGTCTCATCGACCGGTGCGATCGCAGGAGCCGATCCATCGGCGACGAGGGCGCCGATCGATTCGACGCCCATCGCCCAGAGCGAGGCCATCGCCGCGCCGCCGCGCATCGTCGGTTCGTCGAGCGCCCGAGTCGCGGATCTCAGTTCGCCCGCGGGCGGAGGTGAATCGCTGACCCAGGTCGATCCCGGGCGGCAAGATACCGAGAGCTCGCCGTTGGCCTTGGCCAACCCGAGCGACGCTGCCAATGAGGGCCGCGTGGACCCGGCAAGCCCCGCGCCCGGGGCCATCACGCGTGACTTGATGCTCCCCAGCGATGCTGCGGGTCGCACGGACCTGCGCGACGAGGCCCGGTCCCGTCTTGAGTTCGCCGACGCGGGCCCGGTCGAGCGAGCGGGATTGACGGAATCGCCGAGCGAGGCGGACACGATCGTGCGCACCGACGCGGCGCCTGCGGCGTTGGATGCCGAACGCGCCCACATTGCCCCGGCTCTGGCGGATGCGGGAGCGCCGGAAGCAAGCCCCGCGCCTGCGGTCGCGATCGCGGCAAGTGAACTCAGCACACCGATCCCGAACGAGTCTGGGCCAGCTCCGGGTGCGACGGAAAGCTCATCGGATGCCCCGCCCACGCTCGTTGCCGGCGCCAGCGCGCGAGTGGCCCCCGGCGAGTCCCCGTCCGAGCAAGCGCCACTCGTGATCAGCGCCGCTGACCCGGCGCCCCTCGAACTCGAACGCGCCGCGGCGGGCCCGCTCGCCGACGCCCGCGCGCCCGACCCGGTCGCGGCGCCAACGCTCCGCCCGGTCCACGCGCCGGAGTTCAAACCCCTCGCCCGGCTCGAGACAGCTTCACCGACCGAGCGCGAGCCGGCCCGGGCCGTGCCGCTGCTCGACGTCGCGCCAGCGCTCACCCAGGCGCGCCCGGATCTCGGTCTCCCGGCCCCCGAAGACCAGCTCGTCACGATCGATGCCAAGCGGAACACCCAGATCCCCAGCGCCAACAACGCGGCCCTCGCCGACGCCCGCCCGTTCGATCCACAGCCGACGATCTCCAGCCCCGCCCTCCCCGTCCCCCAGCTCGCCTCCGCGCCCATGCCGACCGTCGCGCCCGTCGTCGAGCCCGTCTATCCGCAGCGCGCCCCCGAGATCCGCCAGCGGCTCGTCGAGCGCGGCGGCGGCTCGGAGGAAACCGAGAAAGCCGTCGCCGACGCCCTCGCCTGGCTGGCGCGCAACCAGAGCCGCGACGGACGCTGGAGCTCCCGCGGCTTCGAGGAGTTCGGCGGACGCTCCGGCGGCCCCGCCCGCTACGACTTCGACGTCGCCTCCACGGGCCTGGCACTGCTCTGCTTCTTCGGCGCCGACCACACGCCCGACAAGCCCGGGCCGTACCAGCAGTCCGTCGCCAGCGGGCTCCGGTGGCTGGTGGCGCGCGAAGGCGAGCCGGGCGACTTCCGCCAGGGCGAGTCGATGTACTCCCAGGGCATCGCCACCATCGCCCTGTGCGAGGGCTACGCCATGACGCGCGACGAGAACCTCATCCCGCCCATCGAGCGCGCCATCGCCTACATCACCGGCGCCCGCAACTCCAGCGTCGGCGGCTGGCGCTACGAGCCGGGCCAGGCCGGCGACACCTCCGTACTCGGCTGGATGGTCATGGCGATGAAGTCCGCCCAGCGCTGCGGTATCGACGTCGATCCCCAGGCCATGGCCGCCGCGAGCGACTGGCTGGGCCTCGTCATGGACGACCGCTGGGACGGTCGCTACGCCTACCGCCCCGGCATGGACGCGACGCACTCCATGACCGCCGAGGGCATGTTCGTCCACCAGCTGCTCGGGACCGACCGCGCCGACCCCCGCATGAGCGGCTCGGCAAGGTTCATTCTCCAGGACCTCCCCCGCTGGGACGCCCAGAGCCCGACCTACGCCTGGTACTACGCGACGCTCGCCCTCTTCCAGCACGGCGGCGGCGCCTGGACCCGCTGGAACCGGGAGGTCTCCCGCGAGCTGGTCCGCGCCCAGCGCGACGACGGCCCCGCCGCGGGCAGCTGGGACCCGACCGACCGCTACGCCCGCATCGGCGGGCGCATCTACCAGACCGCCATCTGCACGCTCAGCCTCGAGGTGTACTACCGCTACCTGCCCATGTACGTGGACGAGCCGGGGGTTGTGGGGGGGGAGTGATGACCCAACGCGGTGTGTACGAGCCCGGAGCGTAAGCGACGGGGTATCAGCGTCGAGCCGCGTGGGGCGCCGTGCAGACGCCGCTTCGGCTTCTGCACGCCGGATGCCGACAGGGTGGGCGGTCTCGTGGAGAAGCCGAGGACGGCGTCTCCACGCCACCCGGCTTCGGACAGATGGGAGCCATTTGAGACAGCGAACTTGGACTGCCAGTGTCATTGCTTGTTAGCATGTGTCAGTTGTGGCCCGTAAACCGCTCAATCTGGCGTTCCGTCGCGTTGCCATCGTTGTTTGCGCCTGCTGGATGCTCGCGATCGTGTTGCTCTTAGTGATCGCGTTCATTGACTGGCGAGAGAACGGAGGGCATTTCGGCTATGCGGTCAAGGATGCGTTCTGGCCCGACTCTGCCCTGCTCTTTGTCGTGGGATTCACGACGATCTTCGGGGTCGTTGTCGGCGTCCAGTACGCGCTCAGCCGCGCACGCCGCGAGGCGGTTGCAGCTGGAAACTGCCCAAAGTGTGGCCTTGCGATTCCTGACGAAGCAGAAACTTCCGGGGGCTGTCCGAAGTGCGGAGCCTCAACGGAGTTCTTGAGATACGTGCGTGAACGCTACCGCGACTCATAGATAACGCCCAGACCAAGGGGCCTGGGCGTGCATGGAAGTGGAGCGAAGGAGATTCGAACTCCTGACCTCATCATTGCGAACGATGCGCTCTACCAACTGAGCTACCGCCCCATGCGGGGGCAAGTGTAGTCCGCCGCCCGCGCAGAGTCTCCCATCCGGGGGCCCGGCCCGCGCCTCGATTCCGCCCGCCGCCCCCCCAAGACTTCCCCGCCGCAGGAGGACGCCCATGAGCCGCCAGAACGCCGCGAGATCGACGCCGAGGCTTGCCATGGCCCTGACGCTGCTGGGCGTGGTCGGCGTCATCATGGCCTCGTGCTCCCGCTCGCCCAGCCCGAGCGACGACGGGCGGGTCCGGGTGCTGGTGAGCATCCCGCCGCTGGCGGGGCTCGTCGAGGCGTTGCTCCCCGAGGGCGCCGAGGTCGAGACGCTCATTCCCCCCGGCTCGTCGGTGCACTCGTACCAGCTCCGCCCCGACGACCGGGCCCGCGTCGCCCGGGCCGACCTGGTGCTGATGGTGGGGCTGGGGCTGGAGGGGCGGGCCAGCTCGCTGCTCGAATCGGCCGGCGACCGCCTGATCCGCTTCGACCACGTCGCCGGGCTCGAAGGCGAGGACGATCACACCGGGCACGACCACGACCACGATCATGCGCACACCATCGACCCGCACCTCTGGCTCGACCCGGATCTGGTGCTCCGCCTGATCGATGCGCTAGAGATTCGCTTGGCGGCGATCAATGACGTGGACCGGGACTCGCTGGCAGCGCGAGCGGCCTTCCTTCGCGAGCGCACGCAGATGCTCGATTTCACTTACCGATCCACACTCGCGGATCGGCGCGGCCAGGCGATCGTCACCCACCACGACGCGTGGTCACGCCTGGCCGACCGCTACGGGCTTCGCGTCGCGGCCGTCCTCCGCCCGGTCGCCTCGGGCGAGCCCACGCCCGGCGAGCTGGCCAAGGCCCGCGAGGCGATCCAGCGTGAGGGCGTGACGACCATCTTCGTCGAGCCCCAGTTCGACGCGGCCCTCGCCAGGCGCCTGGCGGCCAGCGCGGGGGTGAAGGTCGCCGTCCTCGACCCGATCGGCGGGGGCGACTGGTTCGCGATGATGCGCGCCAATCTGGACGCCCTCGTGGGCGGCATCCCAGCACACGAGCCGGCGCCCCAGGGGCCGTAGACTTGGCCTCGATGCCCGTGGCCCCCAACACCGTCCAGCCCGCGATCGAGATGCAGCGCGTCTCGTTCACCTACCCCAGCGCCCCCATGGGCGGCGTCGCCCAGGGCCCGGCGATCGAGAACGTCAGCCTCAGCGTGGACCCGGGCGAGCGACTGGGGATCCTCGGGCCCAACGGCGGGGGCAAGTCCACCCTCCTCAAGCTCGTCGTGGGTCTGCTCGACGGCGCCTCGGGCCAGATCCGCGTGCTCGGGAGATCGCCGGCGGAGGCCAGCCGCCTGGGTCTCATCGGGTACGTCCCCCAACGCGTCCGCGCCGAGCTGGAGTTCCCGCTGAGCGTGCGCCAGGTCGTGGCGATGGGCGCCAGCTCAGGGCTGAGTCCCTGGAGGCGGATGCCCCGCGAACGCGCGGCGCAGGTTGATCGTGCGATCGAACTGGTCGGGGCCGAGTCGCTGCGCGATCGGGCGATCGGTCGTCTCTCGGGCGGGCAGCTCCAGCGGGTGATGATCGCCCGGGCGCTGGCGCGGGACCCGAAGATCCTGGTGCTCGACGAGCCGATGGTCGGGATCGATGTCGAGGGGCAGCGCCGCTTCGCGTCGCTGATCGAGCGGTTGTCCGAAGAGATGGGCCTGACGATCGTGATCGTGAGCCACGACCTGCGCACCGTCGCGACGGGGTGCGACCGGGTCGCGTGTCTGCACCGGAGCCTGCACTACCACGCCGCGCCGGGCGGGCTGACGCCGGCGGTGCTCGCGGAGGTCTTCAGCCACGACATCGAGGGCGTGTTCGGCGAGGTGCACATCGAGGCGCACCGGGCCGAGGACTGCCCGGACCCCGGGCGCCACCACCCGCACGCCTGCGACGGGCACGACCATGATCAGGGAGGGACGCCCTGATGCGCACGATCGAGTACCTCACCAGCCCAGAACTCGCGGGCCTCTACTGGCCCGGCGTGCTCACGGGCCTGATCGTCGGCGTCTTGGGTGGCCTGCTCAGCGTGCTCGTCGTGCTCAAGCGCCTGGCGTTCATCGGGCAGGGCGTGAGCCACGCCGCGTTCGGGGGCGTGGGGCTGGCGTACCTGCTGGGCGTGACGGGCGCGACGCAGGCGGGGGCGGGGGCGCTGCTGGCGATCGTGCTGGGGTTCTCCTTGGCCGCGGCGCTGGGCATCGCGTGGCTCAGCGGCAAGCGCGGTACGCGCACGGACACGGCGATCGGCGTCGTGCTCGCGCTGTCGATGGCGCTGGGCTTCGTGCTGCTGCGCGAGGCGGGCAGGCGGGCCGCGGAAGCAGGGCGGGCCGCGCCCCCGGATCTCGAGTCCGTGCTGTTCGGGAGCGTCGTCAACGTAGGCTGGAGCGACGCGCTCATCGGGGGCGTGGCGCTGCTGATCGTCGGCGCTTTGATGTTCCTGCTCCGCCGACCGATGCTGTTCTGGGCGTTCGACGAGGAGGCCTGCGAGGCGTTCGGCACGCCCGGGCCGCGCATGAAGCTGGTCCTGCTGCTGCTGCTGGCGTTGGCGGTCGTGGTGACGGTCAAGCTCGCGGGCATCGTGCTGGCGACGGCGCTGTTCGTGCTGCCCGGGGCGATCGCGCTGCGGGTGAGCGATCGTCTTGCCAGCGTGATGGCGATGTCGGTGCTGGCGGGTGTGCTTGGAGTCGCGGGTGGGCTGGTGCTGAGCTTCGAGCTCAACCGTCAGGGCGGGCCCATGATCGTGCTGGTGCTGATCGCGCTGTACGCGCTGTCGGCCTGTGCTGGATTGATTCGCAGACAGTCCCCGGCGAGCGCCTGAGCGTGCCGCCGGTTGATCGGAGACGACGATGAAAGCGGAGACGATGCTCGCGGAGTTCAACCGCCTGCGCAAGGATCTGGACGAGGACAAGTCGGACATCGAGTGGCTGACGCTGCACCACGCGTTCTGCTTTATTTCGTACAAGATGGGCGAGTTTCAGGCCTATCTGGACGAGCAGGCCGCCGCGGGGGAGTTCGAGGAGTTCGACGGCTAGGGCGATTTGTCAGCTATCCACCGGGAACTTTGCTGTTGCGTGGGCGTATGGGTTGACGATACAAGTGGAATCGCGGATCGGGCGGGGCCTGACCCGGTGGGAACCACCGGCGATCGTCCGAGCCAGCCGCGACGACCGAGGGCGTTCTAGACAACCCTCGGGCGCTGAGCCCCGGGCGACGGCTTCGGGGGAATGGAGTCCGGCGGGCAGGGGGCACAACGCCCTTGCGACAGCCGGAACGGCGTTCTCTCAAAGGAGGTGATCCAGTGCAACCGTGTGACTGTATGAGAGGGCTGCGCCAATAACAGGCAGCTCGACGGACTGCCGTTGAGTGCAGCCCACGCAGGACATCGCCTTCCAACAAGGCATTCCTACGGCCGCCTCCCGCGCAAGCGGGAAGGCGGTTTTTTCGTCGCGCTACAGTTGCCTATGACCACGGCGACGCCCACGGACATCACCCCCGATCTCTCGCTCGCGGGGGCGGTCACGATCGACGACATCCGGGCGGCGAGCGCGCGTCTTGAGGGCGTCGCGAAGCGGACGCCCGTGTTGACAAGCCGCAGGCTCGACGAGCTGATCGGGGCGAGCGTCTTTCTCAAGTGTGAGAACCTGCAGCGGGTCGGGGCGTTCAAGTTCCGCGGGGCGTACAACGCGCTCTCGCTGCTCGATGACGAGGCCCGGCATACGGGGGTGATCGCGTACTCCAGCGGGAACCACGCCCAGGGCGTCGCGTGCGCCGCGGCGCAGCTCGGAGTTCCCGCGGTGATCGTCATGCCCGCCAACGCGCCGCGGGTGAAACGCCAGGCGACCGAGGGCTACCTTGAGCGGGCGCCGGCGGGCAGTGAGGTCGTCGAGTACGACCCGAAGACCCAGGTGCGCGAGGAGATCGGGGCGCAGATCGCTGACAAGCGCGGGCTGACGATCATCCCGCCGTACGACCACCCGGGCGTGATCGCGGGCCAGGGCACGGCGGCGCTGGAACTGCACGAGGAGATCCCGGATCTTGACGAGCTGCACGTCTGCTGCGGCGGCGGGGGCCTGCTCTCGGGCAGCGCAATCGCGACGAAGGCCACCCAACCGGGCTGCCGGGTGATCGGGGTCGAGCCCGAGGCGGGCGATGACGCGACCAAAAGCTTTCAGACCGGAGTCCTGCACGAGGTGAGCAACCCGGACACGATCGCCGACGGGGCCCGGACGCCCCGGCTCGGGCGGTACACGTTCCCGATGGTCCGCACGCACGTGGACGAGATGCTCAGCGTGAGCGACGCGGAGCTGGCCCGCTGGGCATTGTTCTGCATGGAACGCCTGCGGATCGTGGTCGAGCCCACGGGCGTGTTGGGCCTGGCCGGGCTGGCCAGGCGGGCGGGGGGGGGACGCGCGGGGCGTCGCGTCGGGGTCATCCTGACTGGCGGGAACCTGGACCTGTCGATGATCCCGGCCCTGCGGACGCTGGCGGCGGGGTCGCCAACCTGATCGAATGCGGGCGGGCTTGCCGGGCGGGAACGAACCGGCGGCGCCATGCGTAGAACCCTCAACGCGGAGCATCCGCGCAGGAGACGACGATGAGAACGACGACACTCGCCCTGATCGCTGGCCTTGCCCTCGCCTCGACCGCGCTGGCGCAGCGTGGGCGGGCAAGCAAGCCCTCGTCCATGAGCGAGCGCGTGCGAGAGCTGGTCCAGGGGCATCTGGAGGCGCTCGAGAAGTCGGGCGACTTCAGCGCGGCGCAGCGGGCTCTCAACGAGCTGCTGGACCGGACGATCCGCTACTCGTCGGACAAGGAGCTGGACGCGATCGTGCAGGCGTACGCGCCGCTGCTGCTGGTCGCGCAGCTGGCGCAGGCGGACCGGGCGACCCAGGGCGAGCTGTTCCCGGTCCTGCGAGAGAACGAGGAGCTGGCGTGGACGCTGGCGCTGGGCGTGGACCCCGAGCACGACAACATCGCCGGCGCGTACAAGACGCTGGCGGCGCTGGTCGAGGCGCACGGGGCGAAGAAGGTGGCGGTGTTCGACAACCTGGCCGCGGCGATCTGCGTCGTCCACGACGCGCCCTACGAGATCCAGATCGACGAGAACACCGCGACCTCGATGGACCCGGCGGACATCTTCGCGTACTTCACGGATCACATCCGCGACATGGCCAACGATCTGACGGGCATGCCCACGGAGCTGCTGGTGTACGTGGTGGACACCACGGAAACTCGCGAGCAGATGGAGTGGGCCCTGTCGCAGTACAAGCGGGACGTGAACCTCGCCAACCGGTTCTTCGAGATCGACTACGACGAGGACTACTACGACGACCCCGTGAAGAACCCCAAGAAGCTCACCGCCTCGGGCGAGTTCTCGCTCCAGGCGATCAAGAAGTACGGCGGCGTCGCGTCGGACCAGGTCTACTTCGCGATGAGTGTGGGCAAGGCCAAGGGCATCCCCACGGCGTACGTCAGCGCCCGCGGCTCGCGGTTTCAGCACGTCTGGCTGGCGTACCTGGAGTCGCGCGGGCGGATCGCCAAGTGGAACTTCGACTCCGGGCGGTACGACTCGTACGAGGGCATCAGCGGCGAGTTCATGGACCCGCAGACCCGCCAGGTCCGTCCCGACGCGGAGCTGGCCCTGCTGGGCGAGTTCGCGTCAATCGAGGAGGCGCAACGCCGATCGAGCGAGAGCATCTGCGCCGCGGCCCAGCGGCTCGGGCTCCAGCGCCTGGCCCGTGGGTACACCCCGCCCGATTCGCCGCCCGACGGCGTGACCAAGCCCGGCGCCTACAAGCCCCGCACGCACGAGCTGGGGGATCAGCTGTCGCTGCTCGAGGAGGGGCTCCGCCTGAACCCGGGGTACGTCGATGGCTGGGGCGTGCTGATCGAGCTGGCGACGCGTCAGGAGCTCGACGTCAAGCAGATGGACGAGTGGGCACGGGTGCTCGACCGCATGTGCGGCAAGGACTATCCCGCGTTTGTCGTCGGGGTGCTCTCGCCCATGTTCCGAACCGTGCCCGACGCGGGCGAGCAGTCACGCCTGTGGGGCTGGCTGTACGACCGCCTGCGCCGCAGCCCGGACCTGGCGGCGCGGGTGCTGATGAATCAGGGCGATCTGATGCGTCAGACGGGCGACCTGGGCGCCGCGTGGGGCGCGTACATGGAGGTCGTGAACCGGTTCGCGAACGAGGGAACGTCGATCGTCGATGCGCTCCAGTCCGCCGAGCGGATGGTCCGCGACGAGAAGGGCGCCAGCCAGGACACGATCAAGCGGGACATCATCCCGATGTACGAGCGGGCGTGGCGAGCCATCGACCGCCCGAAGCAGATGGACGGCAGCTTTCGCACCTACAGCAACTGGTACCGGGTTGGGAACCGGTTGCTGGAGTTGTGGGAGGAGATCGGCGAGGTCTCCCGGGCCAAGGGCATCCGGTCGTCACTCAACAGCAGCAAGGACAACCCGTTCGACGACTGACCTGAGTCGGTCCGCGCAGAGAAAGGGCCCGGGCGATCGATGCCCGGGCCCTGCTTGTTGTCAGACTGAACCGCCGATCAGCTGATGCCGATGATCGAGCCCAGGATCGAGCCGTACGCGACGACCAGACCCGCGAACACGACCGAGACAATCGAGATCAGCTTGATGAGGATGTTCAGGGCGGGGCCCGAGGTGTCCTTGAACGGGTCACCCACGGTATCGCCCACGACGGTCGCCTTGTGGTCCTCGGAGCCCTTGCCGTAGACGATCAGGTCGGCGTTGCCGGCCTTGATGGCTTCTTCGGCCCGGGCCATGATCGCGTCGCGGACGCTGGCGGGGACCTTGGGCGAGTCGCCCGTCCCGTTGACCATGTCGGTGGCGGTGATCTTGCCGTAGGACTCAAGGAGCTTCTTGGCGTTGTCCCAGGCGCCGCCCGAGTTGGCCATGAAGACCGCCACGGCGAAGCCCGAGGTCAGCCCGCCCGCGAGCAGGCCCATGACGCCCGGCACGCTGAGCACGAGGCCCACCGCGATGGGAACGACGATGGCAAGGATGGCCGGGACGACCATCTCCTTCTGGGCGCCGGCGGTCGAGATGGAGACGCAGTTGGCGTAGTCGGGGTAATGGTGCCCATCGACATCGAGGCCCTGGCGGGGCCAGTTCTCAGGGTTGGCCACGTCCTCCTCGGACATGCCCTGCTTGCGGAGGCCCTCGCGCATCTTGCCGAACTGGCGGCGGCACTCGCCCATCATCGCGTAGGCCGCGCGACCCACGGCGTTCATGGTCAGGGCGCAGAACAGGAACGCGAGAAGAACACCGATGAAGATGCCGCCCAGCAGGCGGGGGTTGGCGAGGGTGACGTCGTAGAAGGCGAGAACGTCCTTGACCGAGCCGTCACGGGACGACGCGAGCTGGATGGTGTATTCCTCGTCGTGGTCGGCGTGACTGGTCACACCCGCAATGGTGTACCGCCCCACGACGTCGTTGGTGACGGACGCGATGACATCGCCCTTGTTCAGGAGCTTGTCCACGCGGACGGGCCCGTGCCCGGTGATCGCGTCGATGGTCATGCCGCCGTCGATCTCGACATTGCCCTCGGCGTCGGTCTCGACGACCGCGAACTTGCCGTAGCCCTCGTAGACGGCGTAGAGCGCGTCGCCCTCGGGGACGTTGTAGCTGGCCCGCTCGACATAGGTCTTGGACTGGGTGGTGATCTGGACCTGGACGACCTGGATGTAGGCCGCGAACAGGGCCAGGGCGGTCAGGGCCGCCGAGCCGATGGCGAAGCCCTTGCCGGTGGCGGCGGTGGTGTTGCCCAGCGAGTCGAGCATGTCCGTGCGCTCACGGACGTGGGGGGGCTGGCTGGTCATCTCGGCGTTGCCGCCGGCGTTGTCGGCGATCGGGCCGTAGGCGTCGGTCGCCAGCGTGATGCCCAGGGTCGAGAGCATGCCGACGGCGGCGATGCCCACGCCGTAGAGGCCCATGAGGAAGTTCTCGTTGCCGCCGGCGAAGGTGAACGCCGCGAGGATGGCGACCACGACGGTGAGGATCGAGGCCCAGGTGGACTTCATGCCCTCGGCAATGCCGGCGATGATGACGGTGGCCGGGCCGGTCAGCGCCTGCTCGGCGATGCGCCGTGTCGGCGGGTGCTCGTAGCTGGTGTAGTACTCGGTCGCGTGTGCGATCACGAGGCCCGCGATCAGGCCCGAGACGATCGACATGCCCAGGCCCCACCACTGGGTGATGCCCGCCAGCTCGGTCCGCCCGTTGAAGAGCATGTAGAGCAGGCCGAACGCGAGCAGGATGATCAGGCCCGAGGCCACGTACACGCCCTTGTGCAGGCCCTTGAGCAGCTGGGCGAAGGTGGCGTTCTCCTTGGCCTTGACGGTGAAGATGCCCGCGATCGAACAGAAGATGCCGATGCCCGCCAGCGCCATGGGCGCGACGGCCAGGGTCAGTGCGAGCGTCGTGGAATCGGCGTCGGTCACACCCGGGATGGTGAACGCCGCGGCGGCGCCCAGGGCCATCGTCGCCAGGATCGAGCCGTAGTACGACTCGTAGAGGTCGGCGCCCATACCCGCGACGTCGCCGACGTTGTCACCGACGTTATCGGCGATGGTGGCGGGGTTGCGTGGGTCGTCCTCGGGGATGCCCGCCTCGACCTTGCCGACGAGGTCGGCGCCGACGTCCGCGGCCTTGGTGTAGATGCCGCCGCCCACGCGGGCGAAGAGCGCCTGCGTCGAGGCGCCCATGCCGTAGCTGAGCATGATCGTGGTCACCACGGTGATGTTGAACATGCCGTCGAGGACCGTGTTAAAAACCATGAACCAGACGGAGATGTCGAGGATGGCGAAGCCGACCACGACCAGGCCCATGACGGCGCCCGAGCGGAACGCCACGGTCAGGCCCGCGTTGAGGCTTTCCTTCGCGGCGAAAGCGGTCCGGGCGGAGGCGTTGGTCGCCATCTTCATACCGAACCAGCCGCACAGGCCCGAGAGCAGGCCGGCGATGGGCACGCCGAGCATGGTCAGCGGCGCCTGGAGCTTGAGCTGCCACATGACCGCGAGGAAGGCGACAAGCAGGACGAAGACGCCCGCGACGACCTTGTACTGGCGGGTGAGGTACGCCATGGCGCCGTCGCGCACCGCCTGGGCGATGCGGATCATCTCGTCATCGCCCTCGGACTTCTTCATGACCGAGCCATAGAAGACGTAGGCCATGACCAGGGCGGCAACGCCGCCGATGGGGGCAAAGAAGTACGCCGGCGGAATATCGCCGATCGATCCGAGTGTTTGGACAGTCAGACTGCTCATCAGCGTCATCTCCGCAGATGGTTACGAACAAAGATTGAACACAACGTGTGGCGGGCGTGATCGTGAGTGATCAGGCCCGCCGGTGACTCCCCCCGAGCAGAGCCGGGCCGCAAGCATAGGCGTGCCCCATCCCGGATCGTCGCCCCGACAAGGGGCTGAGGGACGCGGTTCATCGGCATTCTGACGTGTTGGCGCAAAGAAACCGCCCGCTCAGCGCGGGCGACGTGGGTCAGAACTGGTTAGACAAGCGGGGTCTAGTCCTTGTCTTCACGGGCGACCCGGGCGACGGACTTGCGGGCGGCGCGGCGCTTCCGCTCGGAGGGCTTCTCGAAGAACTCCTTGCGCTTGATGTCCTTGGTGAGGCCCTCTTTTTCGCAGAGCTTCTTGAAACGGCGCATCATCTGCTCGACGCCCTCGCCTCCGCGTGCCTTGATCCGAATCGCCATCGTCGCTCCTTCGCCGCTCTGGGCGGGGTCTATCCGGGGGGTCTCCCGCCGGGCCTCAAGTAAAGGGCGCCTCGCCCCCAGGATCAAGACCGGGCGCCCTCAAGTGACGCCCGCCTGTCCCTACCCTCAACATGGATGCTCCTGATCGACGCGTACAACGTGCTCCACGCCCAGTGGGCCCTGCCCAGCGCCGAACGCGGCATGGACGTGCCCGGGCTGGTCCGCCTGATCGGGCGGAGCCGCTACGCCGACCGGCGCCTCCGGGTGGTCTGCGACGGGCGCCCGGGCCCGCAGTGGCCCCTCTCGGGCCTTCTGGAAACACACGCTGGACTGGTCTGGACGCGGCTCGGGGGCGCCGAGGTTGTGTTCTCCGGGGCGGATCAGGAGGCCGACGACGTCATCGAGGACGTGCTCGATCGCGCCAAGGGGCTCCGGGTGCTGCTTGTCAGCTCGGACCGGAGGCTGATCCGGGCGGCGGGCCAGGCCGGGGCGGACCAGGTCGGCAACGGGACGTTTCTCAAGCAGCTCTCGGCGGACATCAAGGCCAAGCCCGGCGCCGACCGCCCCGCGTTCGTCAGCGAGGTCCCGCTGGACGCGTACTCCGTGGCCCACTGGATGCGTGAGTTCGGGTACGAGCCGGTCGCCAAGCTCGAACGCCCGCCCCAGCCCGAGGCGCCGCGCCCACCCAAGCCGGCGCGGAAGAAGGCGGCGCCCAAGAAAGCCGCGGCCAAGACGCCAACGCCGGACTCATTTGGGGACTCGCTCTCGATCCCGACGCCCAGCCAGGCGTCGGCCCCCGACGCGATGCCCTCGCTCGAGGACACGTCCCTCCCGGGCAACCCCGAGCACGAGCCGCTGGACCCGTTACTGGCCGACGCGTTCGAAGAGTGGCGGGGACGCCTGAGCATGGACGATCTGGATATGAGCCGATGGATCGACGACGTGCAGGACATCAAGCGTCCGGGTTCGGGGCGACCGGGTTCGGGGCGGCGAGGCCCGCCGCGCGGTGGCTCCTCGCGCCGGTGCTGATGGGCCTGCTCACGCTGCCCGGGTGCCTGCAGACCATGCAAAAATCGGTCCAGCCGGTCGAAGAGCCGGTGGGGGAGTCACGCCTGACCAGCTCGTACTACGTCGGGCGGCTGACGGTCGAGCTGCCGCCCGAGACGCGGGTTGAGTCAATCGTCGCGGCATCCCGTGGGGCGCTGCAGCGCCGGGGGTACACGATCCGGCGGTCCGAGGCGACGGGCGACAGCGGGTGTGTCATCGCGGGCTCTCCCAACGACGAGCGGTCGGTCACGGTCAGCGCGCGCACAATCGCGGACTTCACGCGCCTGCGGGTGCGGTTCGAGCCGTGGGGCGACCACGCGGCGTCCACCTCGATCGTCGAGGACGTGCTCTCAAGCCTGGGCTACTGAGCCCGGATCAGCGCTCGTCGATGGGCACGTACGGCACGTTGTGAGGGCCGACGTAGTTGACCGTCGGGCGGAACAGGCGGTTGTCGCCCAGCTGCTCGATGACGTGCCCGGCCCAGCCCGCGATGCGGGAGAGGGCGAACATGGGCGTGAACAGGTCGAGCTTGAGCCCGATGCAGTGGTATGTCGTCGCGGAGTAGAAGTCGACGTTGGGGTAGATGCCCTTGGCGGCGACCTCGCGATCCATGATCTGCTCGATCGCGTGCGATTTCTCGTAGAGATCGGAGTTGCCCGTGTCGTCGGCGAGCTGCTTGGCGAGGGACATGAGCTCGGTGGCCCGGGGGTCCTTGGCCTTGTAGACCCGGTGCCCGAAGCCCATGATGCGCTCCTTGCGCTCGAACTTGCCCATCACGTACGCCTCGGCGTCGGCGACGGAGTCGATCTCGTTGAGCATCTTCATCACACCCTCGTTGGCGCCGCCGTGCAGCGGTCCGCGGAGCGAGCCGATGGCGCCCGTGATCGCGGAGTACATGTCCGAGAGGGTGGAGATGATGACGCGGGCGGTGAAGGTGGAGTTGTTGAGCCCGTGGTCGGCGTGGGTGATCATGCAGATGTCGAAGGCGCGGATCATCGCGTCCGTCGGCTTCGTGTCGTTGAGCATGTACAGGAAGTTGGCGCTGAACCCGAGCGAGGTGTCCGGGGCGACGGGCGCCAGCCCGCGCCGGTTGCGGTCAAAGGCCGCGACGATCGAGGGCGTCCAGGCGAGGATGTTGAGCGCCTTGTCGCGGGCCGCCTCGACGGTGTTCTCGTTGGGGTTTGGGTCGAACATCGAGAGCGCGCTGACCATGGTGCGGAGCACGTGCATGGGCTCGGCGTCGGTCGGCGCCGCGGCGATGCGCTCGAGCATGCCCTCGGGCAGCTCGTAGCGGGCCCGCAGGTCGGTGGTGAAGGCCGCCAGCTCACCCTTGGTCGGGAGGCGCTGGTTCCAGAGGAGGAACACGGTCTCTTCGAAGGTGGACTTGGAGGCGAGCTCGCCGATGGGGATGCCCACGTACTCGAGGATGCCGTTGGTCCCGTCGATGTAGGAGATCGCGGTCTCGGCGGCAACGATGCCTTCCAGGCCCTTGGAGAAGGTGGTCATCAAGGCGTTCCTCTTTCGCAGCAAGCGGATAAACCGGGTCGGCAAAGGGGTTTAGCCTCTGCCTAACGCCGGGCGATCCCGGCCTGAACTGGATTATAGACGCACCGTTGCCCCCGGGACTCTCCCAACCGAATCTGAACGCGCGGCGTGGGAGTAGGATCGCGCCGTGCTCATCCCGCTCGGAACAGACCGACCGACCCGTCGCCCGAGCGTGGTCACGCCCGCGATCATCGTGCTGACGGTCGCGGTCCACCTGGCGATGCTGGCCCTGCTCCGCGTGAACCCGGAACGGGCGGCCTGGGTGTACGACACGTTCAACGTCGGGGGGCATGACTTCCGGTGGTGGGGGCTGGTCACGAGCCTGCTGCTGCACAGCCCCGACAGCCTGCTGCACCTGATCGGCAACATGCTCTTCCTGTGGGTCTTCGGCCCGTCGGTTGAGGACCGCTTCGGGAGGATTGGTTTCCTCGGGCTGTACCTGCTCGGGGGGATCGCCAGCGGGGGGCTGCACGCCGCGTTCGACCCGAGCCCCGCGATCGGCGCCTCGGGCGCGATCGCCGCGGTCGAGGGCGCGTTCCTGGTGCTCTTCCCCAAGACCCGGATCAAGTGCTTCTGGATCTTCACGGTCTCGGTCGTGCTCGTGCCCGCGTGGTGGTTCATCGGGCTGGCGATGGCGTGGGACCTGCTGTCGCACGCCTTCCGGACAAACGACAACATCGCCCGCCTGGCCCACCTGGGCGGGTACGGGTTCGGCTTTGTGCTGAGCATGATCCTGCTGTGGGTGAAGGTCTTCCCGCGGGAGACGTACGACCTGTTCACGATTTTTCGCCAGGCGCAGCGCCGGAGGGCGTTCCGAGCGGCCGGGGCGATAGCGCCCGCGTCGGGCCCCGTTGCCGCTCGGGCCAGGAAGCAGATGCGCGACGACCGCGCCGACGCGCTGGCCAGCGCCCGGGCGGAGATCTCGACGGCGGTGAGCGCGGGCGACATGGACGACGCGACGACGAAGTACCGCGCGCTCACCCGAAGCTACGGCGATCAGCCCGGCGCGGCGACGCTGGCCAGGGACTTCCAGTACAAGCTCGCCGCCCACATGGTGGGGCGGGACGACCACCGGGATGCCGCCGAGGCGCTTGAACGCTTTGTCGAGGCGTACCCGCTGGATCGGGAGATCGAGCAGATCCGCCTCCTGCTCGGGCGCCTGCAGGGGCGATACCTGGGGCAACGAGAGCGTGCCCTCGAGCTGCTCACGGGCGTGCTCGACCGGACGCACAGCGACGAGCTGCGTGAGCTGGCGCGGGAAGAGATCGACCATTTGAACGGAGAAACCGCGTGACCACACGACGGACACGGATCAAGATCTGCGGCGTCCGGGATCCTGAGACGGCGGAGGTCTGCGCCGACGCGGGCGCCGACGCCATCGGGCTGATGTTCGTCCCGAGTTCACCCCGGGCGATCGAGCCCGCGGCGGGGCTGGAGATCATGGGGGCGCTGCCGCTGTTCGTGACGCCGGTGGGCGTCGTGGCGGACCTGGAAGTGGACGCGTTCTGTGATCTTGAGAGCGAGTGTCCGGCGCCGGTCTTCCAGCTGCACGGGCGTGAGGACGAGAAGACCGTCCGCGCCTGTGGGCCGGGCGTGGTGAAAGCCTTCAAGTACGACGCGGCGACCATCGACTCGCAGCTCAAGCGCTGGGGCGCGATCGATGAGGTCGAGGCGGTGCTCATCGACGGATCGAGCGGGGGCGAGGGCAAGAGCTTCGACTGGGACGCCCTGCGCAGCAAGCTCGACGCATTCCCGAAGCGCGTGATCCTGGCGGGCGGGCTGCACTCGGGCAACGTGGCTGAGGCGATCCGAGCCGTGCGCCCATACGCGGTGGATGTGTCCAGCGGTGTTGAGTCGGCGCCGGGCGTGAAGGACCGCGACAAGATCGCCGCGTTCTGCGCCGCGGTTCGCGAGGCTGACGCCTAGGCGTTGACGCGATCGATCAGGCGCTCGAGCGTCCGCTCGATGGGCTCGTGGTCGATGTCGAGCGTCTGCCCCAGCGTGAGGTAGAGCGGGTCTCGCGCGTCGTAGAGCGTCCGGATTTCCTCGATCACGCCCCGCCCGGTGAGGCTGGGACGATCGCGCAGGTCGGTCTGCTCGAGGCGATCGGCGAGCGTGCGGGGCGCCAAGCGCAGGTAGAACACGCGCGCTCCCGAGGACTCAAAGAGCTCGGCCGCCCCCGGGGCGGTGGGGGAGCCGCCACCGAGCGAGACGACGCAGGCGGGTTCGCTGAGAACGTGTTCCAGGGCCCGGGCTTCACCCGCGCGGAAGGCGGGCTCGCCCAGCTCGGTGAGCGCTCGAGCGCAGGACTCGGACCCGAGCTCTCGGGCGGTGCGGTCGTCGAGATCGACGTGCGCACTCCCCAGCCGCTCGGCGAGCAATCGCCCGAGCGTCGTCTTGCCCGAGCCGCGCAGCCCCGCGAGCAGGATGTGGTGTTCGAGCGTCAAGGCGCGACCTCGATGCCCATCGGCGCGACGCTCACGCTCGGCTCGCTGATCGTGCCGGTAACGCGGTAGGTGACGAGCTGGTCGGTGAGCTTGCCGATGAGCTTGCCAGCCTGGCCCAGCATGCCCTGGAGCTTTTCAAGCGGGCCGGCGTTGACGCTGAGGTCGAGCGTCTGGTCGAACCCGACGAGCCCCACGCCCCGGGCGAGCATGGTTGGGGTCTCGATGCGGCTGGCGGTGATCTTGGCGCCCTTGGGCACAAGGTCGAACTCCACGTCCGCCTCGTGCGTGCGCTGCCCGGGATCGGTGATGCTGCCGACCTCCGCGGCCTTGGCGAGTGCGCTGAGCCCGGGCGTTCGCACCAGGATGCCCTGGCGCACCTTGAGTGTGCCGGCGCCCGCGATCTGGCCGGTCGTGTCGCGGAGCGAGGTGGTCGCGTTGACGCTCCCGCTGAGCAGGCCCGCGAGGCTCGGGTCCTGACCCTCGGGCGTGGTCGAGCGAAGAAGGCGTTCGAGGTCCACGTCGGTGACGGTGAGGCTGACCTGGACCGGGCTGGCTTGCTCGCTCAGGCGGGCGTTGCCCGTGGCGTTGAGCGATCCGCCCAGCAGCGAGGCGTCGAGGCGGGAGAGGGTCAGGGAGCCGCCGCCAAGCGCGAGGATCGCGTCGAGCCGGTCGACGGGCAGGCGGAACTCGCCCGAGGCGAAGGAGGCGTCGGTCATGGTGAGGCTCCCGCTGGCCTGGCCGGCGAAGGGGTCGCGGAGCGGGATCGAGCCCGAGAAGCTTGCCTCCGCGTCGCCGCGCACGTCGTGCTCGCGCAGCGGGGTGCTCAGAACCTGCGGGAGCGATGAGACGGTCTCGGGCCTCAGACCGATCTTCGCCCTGGCGTCCCGGGTCCAGAGCGTGAGCGTGTCGATGTTGAACCGTCCATCGACGTCGAGCTCCAGCCCAGGGCGGCGTCCCGAGTTGAACGCCATCTCGTACCAGCCCTGTCCGCCGGGCGCGTCGCCCGCGGCGTCAGTCGCGGCGGCGATGTCCATCGCCAGGTGGAAGCCGGACAGTGTGAGTCGATCGGCGCCGGACCCGTCGTCGTACTCGAGCTCGAGGTCCGTGATCTTGATGTGCTCGAGCATGAGCACGTTCGACAGACGCAGGTTGTCGGGCACGGGCGCGCGCTCGGCCGTCGCGTCGGGCACGAGGGGCGATCGTTTGACGAACGGGAGCATTCCTCTGATCGAGCCCGTTTCCGGATCCACGCTCAGGCTCACCCGCCCGCCCTCGATCTCGACACGTGAGATCCTGAGGGGCTTGCCCCGCTCGGGGATCTCGGCGAGCGTGACGACGAGCGTGCGAACGTCGATCACCCGGTCTCCCGCGGGCGAAGTGAGCGTGACGCCGCCCAGGCGGACCGTGCCCGGCGACTCGTAGTCGATGGTGTCAAACGCGATCTGGGGGACGAGGTAGGCGTTGACGACGCCGACGATCTGCGATCCGATGTAGTCGCGCAGGTCGCTCGCGGCGCCGGTGAACCGTGAGAACGGGCCGGAACCGCTCCGCGGCGCGAGGACCACCGACGCCAGGACGCCCCCCGCGAGCACGACCGAACCCAGCACCATCAGGATTCCTGTGCGGCGCTTCATGCCGTGAGGCTACCCGCGCCCGGCGCGGGCGTGAAGGGGGGAGTCAAAAGTGGCGATTGGCGAGTCTCGCCGGCGTCAGTCGCTCTTGACGCGGGACATGTACGACCCGTCGGCGGTCGAAACGCGTACCTTCTCGCCGATCTCGATGAACGGGGGGACGCGGGTCTTGAGGCCCGTGTCGCAGGTCGCGTCCTTGAGCTGGTTGGTCGCCGTGGCGCCCTTGACGTTGGGGGGCGTGTCGGCGATCGTCACGTCCACGGAGGCGGGCAGTTCGATCACCACGGGCTTGTCCTCGTGAAAAAGGACGGTGCAGGTGGTGTTGGGGGCGAGGTAGAGCAGGCTGTCGCCGAGGATGTCGGGGCCGATCTCGTTCTGGTCGAAGTCCTCGAGGTCCATGAAGGTGCCCGAGCCCGAGCCGTCGCCAAAGAGGAACTCCATGTCGCGCCGGTCCAGGGTGGCGCCATCGACGGAATCCGAGGAGTTGAACCGCTTCTCGCTGGTGCCCGTGCCGTCGATGGCGCGGAACTTGGCCTGGATGTACGCGGGGCCCTTGCCGGGCTTGACGTGGTCGGTCTTGATGACGACGTAGAGCTTTCCGTTGAGGGTGACGGCGACGCCCGGACGCAGATCGTTGGCCTTCATGGTTTCTACTCGCTGAGAACCCCTGTGGCGGGGAAATTCGTGTGGGTCACCCCCCGCCGGGCGGGGCGCCGATGGTAGGCTGATCGCTCCGGGCGGGCCTGAATCCGCCCCGGGCGGAGGATTCGAGATGACGATGGATCGGCGGACGTTTGTTGGTGGAATGGTCGCTGCGGGCGGGCTGCTGGCGTTGGGACCGGACCGGCTCTTCGCGGGCGTCGCGAGCGGGGCCCCAGCGGGCACGCTGCTGGATTGGGGCGACGCGGGAACCGGCGCCTACACGATGGTTGATCGCTCCACGGGCGGCAACACCCTCGTTCTCGTCAGCGACGGGCACGCGTTGGTCGTTGACACGAAGAGCCCGCTTCACGGCGCCGCGATCCGGGGCGACACCGAGGTCCTGGGCGGCAGCGCGAGCGTGACGCTGCTCAACACCCACCACCACGGCGACCACACCGGGGGCAACGCCGCGTTCGCGGATGTCCCCTCGTATGCGCACAAGAACGCCAAGCCCCGGATCGAGGCGCAGCTCGAGCGGTTCAAGCTGGGCGGCGCGAGCGCGGACGGGAGCGGGACACCGCTTGAGAACCTGGCGCCGATGGTCAGGCAGGCGTCTTCGTTGTGGACCGCGGGCATGTTCACGCCCGACCACCTCATCGGTGACGAGGGGACCGAGCTGACCATCGGCAAGCGCACCGTGGAGATCAGCCACTTCGGCGCGGGGCACACGGACAACGACCTCGTCGTCCGAATCCCCTCGCTGAACCTCGTGCACACGGGCGATCTGGTGTTCAGCGGGCTGCACTCGTTCTACGACCCGACCGGCGGGTATTCCGCCGGGGGATGGGTGGAGGCGCTCGAGCGGACGCTCTCGCTGTGCGACGCGCAGACCGTGGTCGTCCCCGGGCACGGCGTGGTGGGGGACCGCTCCATCGTCAAGGCCGGCATCGAGTACCACACGAAGCTGATCGACGCGGTGCAGAAGGAGATCGACAAGGGCACGTCCAGGGAGAACGCCCAGGAGATGTCCTGGGCGTTCATGGAAGGGCTGGAGTTTGAGTCGATCCGCGCCCGGGCGATCGGGGCGGTGTACGACGAGCTGAGCGGGGGGTGATCGCCCCGACGTGGTCTTAGCGTCTGCGACGACGGATCAAGGTGGCGCTGCCCGCCAGCACGAGCAGGCTCGCGGCGCCGGGCGTGGGGATGACCACGAACGAGACGTCGTCGATGCCGCCCGAGCCGGCGAACTCGAAGAAGACGGTGGCGACGCGCTGCGCGTTGAACCCGGCGTCTTCCATCGCGGTCGTGGTGGCCCCGCCCTCGCCGATCTGCGACGCGAGCGTCGTCAGGTCGAGGGTGTCGAAGCCGTCGGGGCCCTGGGCGTTGATGTCGAACGACCAGTTCGATGGGACGCTGTACAGGCGGACGCGCCCCTCCGTGTCCACCATGGTGACGAGGATCTCGTTGTTGCCGTCCACGTCGAGGAGGCGGACCGACTGCATCTCGACGGGATCGATGAAGTCAAAGACGAATGTGCCGCCCCTGAGCGCATCATTCGGAGAGTCGAAGATCCCCGGGCTGGACTGCGTGGGCGCGTCCGGGCTCTGGAGGATGAGCACGTTGCCAAGCCCGACGAGCAGGTCGGGGTCCTGGCTTCCCACATTGGGTCCGTCCATGGTGGTGTCGAAGATCGCGGCGCCGAGGTTGTTCACCCCGAACGCGTTGATGTTGACCAGGTTCCCGAACGTGGTGGGGCTCGAGATCGCCTGCCCGTTGACCAGCGGGGTGAGGAAATCATCCTCGGTGTCGAACGTAAGAGTCGTGACAGCGCCACCCATTGAGAGTGAACACGCCGCCGCCAGGACCCCCGTGGCGAGAGCGAACCGTTCCATAGTTCCAACCTCCGGCCTTGCCCCAGTTGCCACCCCACCAGGGGGGCGCGGTCCTCGACGGATGGACCATGGGGCGCTTGGCCTGATCTGTCATGCGGAATGTGCGGTCTGAAAGGGTTGCTGGCCAACGACTTGCGCGATCAGTCCGGGCATTGGGTGGACCCGCGTTTCTCGGGTCTGGGGGCGAGTTTTTTATTGGGCCGTCCGGCGGCAATACCCTCCGGTTCGCCGCGGTTCGCCGGGGAAGCCAGCGACGCGACGCACGCACCGCGGCCGATAACCAGGAGAGACCGTCATGGACCGAGACTTCGTCACCCGCCTGTTCGCCATGTCACTCGATCAGACGAAGACGCTGGGCGAGCCGATCGCCTGCGAGGACTGCGCGAGGATGGCCGGCGGCAAGAACCCCGCCTGGCTGCTGGGGCACCTGATCACCGGGGCGGACTTCGCCTCGCAGCTCTGCGGCAGCCCCCGGGGCGACGGGGCGATGGACGAGCGGTTCACGCCCGGCTCAACGCCGGAGAGCGACCGGTCCATGTACCCGCCCAAGGCGGAACTGATCAAGGACCTCATCGATGCGCACGCGCACGCAAGCCAGGCGTTCCAGAGCGTGTCCGACGACGTCCTCAACCAGCCCTTCCCGATGGAGGATTCCCGTTCGTTCTTCCCGCGCGTCGGTGATGGCGTGGTGTACCTGCTGGCGCACCACGAGCCGTACCACAACGGGCAGCTGCAGCAGTGGGCGCTCGCAACGGGGCATGCGCCGGTGAAGGCGCAGGGCTGAGCCGGATCAGGAGCCGGTGGCGCCGACGGTCAGCTCCGCCGTGCCCTTGACCTCGATCGCCTGCTCCTGGTGCAGGCGTTTGGCCCGGTGCTGCGACCAGTCGCTGACGCGCCGGTCGGGCGAGGACCCGTCGCTGTGCAGGCGGATGACGTCGTAGGTGTTGTTCCGCTGCGCCGGGGTGAAGCCCGCGTCGCGGATGAGCCTGCACAGGACGGCTTCATCGAGGCAGTAGGTCGTGCCGGCGGAGGAGACGACGTTCTCCTCCATCATCACGCTGCCCATGTCGTTGGCGCCGAACTGCAGGGCCACCTGCCCGATGTGCGGGCCCATGGTGACCCAGCTCGAGCCGATGGAGTAGATGTTGTCGAGGAAGAGGCGGCTGAGCGCCTGCGTGCGGAGGTACTGCGTCGCCCCGGCGCGCCGGAGGCGGCGACCGAACTCCGGGTGCTGGTCCTTGGTCCCGGAGGCGTCGAGCCGGGCGATCGCGTCGCCCGGGAAGGCCGGGCCGTGGGCCTGAACGTCGCCCGGCGCGGGCCATTCCTTGAGGCGACCCAGCGGAGTGTTCTCGGGCTGGAAGGGCCAGGAGATGAAGGCGGTGTAGTGCCCGCCGGTGGAGGTGTCCTTGACGCCGGGGTCGCCCGCGATGTCGGTGGGGGGGACGCCCTCGCCGAACTCGCGCAGCGCCCTGTCCTGCCACTGGCGGACGAGGCCCATGTGGTGCACGCGGTCGGCCAGGCCCTCGATGTGCCCGAACATCATCGTGGCGCTGGTGTACATGCCCAGGCTGTGCGCGACGTACATGACGGTCAGCCACGCCTCGGCGTCGCACTTGCCCATGCCGATCTTGCTGCGCACGGCGGGCGCGAAGATCTCGCCCCCGCCCCCGGGGATCGAGTGCAACCCCGCTTCCTTCAGGCGCACCATGACCCACCGGCACTTCTCTTCCAGGTTCTTGCCCGGCGGGTTGAAGAAGTGGACGAACTCGATGAACTCGGGCGGGCTGAAGGCGTGGACGTGGATGTGCGGGTACCCCTCGCGGATCTCGTTGAGCAGGTCGATGTACCAGTCCAGCGGCAGCTCGGGGTTCATCCCGCCCTGCATCAGGATCTGCGTCCCGCCGATGGCGGAGAGCTGTTCGATCTTCTCGAAGAGCTGCTCGTACTCGAGCGTGTAGGCGTCGGGCGCCTCGGCGGTGCGGTAGAACGCGCAGAACGTGCAGCGGGCGGTGCAGACGTTGGTGTAGTTGATGTTGCGGTCGATGACGTAGGTGCGGACGGAGTCGCCGTGGACGGCGCGGCAGCGGGCGTCGGCGGCCCGACCCAGCGCGTGAATCGGGGCGCTGGTCAGCAGTTCCAGGGCCTGCTCGGGCGCCAGGCGGGCCTCGCCGCGCGCGACCGCGCCCAGCAGGCCCGGATCGGTCGCGTCTCGGCTTGGGAACTCGGGCGGTGGGGCGTAGATCGTCATCCGTGAGCCTCGTGACGGACCCCCGCACACCCGGCGGGGTCCCGAACTTTCAGTAAATCTTGAAATCATAGCCCGCCCGCGGGCTCTGGGGGTGGGGCGGGAGAGGCGCCCAGGATCAGACACGCCCGGCGGCGTCGCGCAGCTCCTCGGCCACCCCTTCCAGGCGGGCCTGCCCCTTCTTGTCCAGCACGCTCACCACCACGGCGACCGCGAACCCGATCACGAACGAGGGCAGCAGCACGTCGAGCGCGCCGAGGTAGCCGACCATGTCGTCCTGGCCCATGCGTGTGAGGATCGGCGGCGCCGCGAACTTGAAGAATGGCACGCCCAGGAAGCCCGCGACCATGGCGCACTTGGCGCCCAGCGCGGTCAGCTTGGACCAGAACAGGCTGAGGATCATGACCGGGCAGAAGGTGGCGGCGATGCCCGACCACCCGAAGATGATGGTCCAGAACACGCCGTTCTCCTTGTCGTACAGGAGAATCCCGATCCCGATCCCGAACGCGATGAGCGAGAGGACCAGCGTCACCTTCTTCGAGAGCGAGACGAGCTGCTGGTCGGACATCTCGGGGTGGCGTGATTTCTGCCAGTAGTCGCGCACGCCGGCGGACGACGCAACGACCAGCAGCGAGTCGATCGTGGACATAATCGCGGAGAGCACCATCGCGATGAAGATTCCGGCGAAGAACGCGGGCAGGATCGTGACGGCCATGTAGGGCAGGATGTCGTCCTGGTGCCCGCCGATCTGTTCCTTGGTGTAGAGCCCGCGACCGACGATCCCCACAAGCACGGCGCCGGAGTCGGCGAAGATCGTCCAGAGCAACGCGACGGCGGCGCCCTTGCCGATCTCCTTCTCGCTCCGGAGGGCGATGAAGCGGACGAACACCTGCGGCGAGCCCCAGAAGCCGATGCCGATCGCGACGAGGCCCAGCACACCGATGATCGCGCCGATCGTCCAGCCACCCGTCGAGGGCGCGACGACGCCGGTGATCTTGTCCGCGGGGCCCGGGCCGTGCAGGCTGAGCAGGTGCGGATCAATCCCCCGGAGCGTGTCAACCAGGTGGGTCATGCCCGTGTACTCGAGGAACCCGACGATCGGCAGCGCGACCAGGCCCAGGAACATGAGCGAGCCCTGGAAGACATCGGACCAGACCACGGCGGTGAACCCGCCCTGCGTGATGTAGATCAAGACGATCGCGAAGCCAACGGCGGCGCCCACGTAGTGGTCCCACCCGAGGAACGAGTTGAACGCGCCGCCGGTCGCGAAGACCTGAGCGCCCGCGTAGATCGCGACGAAAACCACGAGCGAGCCAGCGGCGATCAGGCGGAGCCAGTGACCGCCGTCGCGCAGGCGCGACTCGAGATAGTCGGGCACGGTGATCGAGTCGTACCGGTCGGTCAGACGCTTGAAGCGTCTGGACATGATCAGCCAGGCGCCGCCAACGCCCAGCATCTCGCCCAGCACCACCCAAAAAGCGTTCACGCCCACGGCGTATCCCATGCCCGTGAGTCCGAGCAGGAGCCACGCGGACTCGCCCGTGGCGCGCGCGCTGAAGGCGACGTTGATGAAGCCGAGCCGCTTGCCGCCGGCGAAGTAGTCGCGGATGTCCTTCATCCGTTTGGAGGCGAGGTACCCGATGACGAGCAGGACCGAGGCGTAGATCGCGACGGCCAGGAGCTTCCATACAGTGTCCATGCTCGACGATGCGCCCTGCACGGCGGTTTCGACAACGCTGGGGTCTACGGCTGATGCTTGGACGCTGATGGGAGGCTCCTCTCGGTCGGGAAGCCCGCAGCATACACGATCCGCATTTTCCGCTCAGGGACGCGGGTGGCAGCGGCTGACCACGTCCTTGAGCTGCGACCGGTCCACGTGCGTGTAGATCTGGGTCGTGCTGATGTCAGCGTGACCCAGCAGGTCCTGCACGGTCCGGAGGTCGGCGCCGCCGATGAGAAGGTGCGTCGCGAAGCTGTGACGCAGCATGTGCGGGTGGGCCTTGGGCAGGCCAGCCAGGGCCGCGTACTTCTTGACAAGCTGCCAGACCCGGACCCGCTCGATCGGGCGCCCGGAGCGCGTCAGGAACACCCGCCCCTTGTCGAGGCGTTTGCCCGCGCTCTCGGCGGTGATCAGCCTCGGGCGGCACTCGCGGACGTAGCGTTCCAGCCATCGCTGCGCCGGGACCCCCATCGGGATCAGCCGCTGCTTGTCGCCCTTGCCCGTGACGCGGATGACGCCGATGCGGTTCTTGAGGTCCGCGAGCTGGATAGAGCCGACCTCGCTGGCGCGCAGGCCCGAGGCGTACATGAGTTCGAGGATCGCGCGGTCACGGATCCAGAGCGGCGGGGCGTCGCTGGGCTTGTCCGGCTCGTTGGCGGCCTCAAGGAGCTGGCGCATCTGCTTGGGGCTCAGCACGCCGGGGAGCTTCTTCCAGCGCGTGGGCTGGTCGAGGATGTCCGCGGCGTTGGTGTCCACGAACCCGCGCGCGCACAGCCAGCGGCAGAAGACCTTGATCGTCGCCAGGTGGCGCGCCAATGTGGCGGACGCGTACTGGCGGTCGGTGGTCAGGGCGCGAACGTGCGCGATGAGGGCGGCGGGGGTGATGTCGGCTGGGGAGGCGCCGCCCGCGTCGGAGATTTCCGCGAGCAGGTCGAGCAGGTCGCGCTCGTAGGCCTCCATGGTCGCGGGCGCCAGGCCGCACTCGATGCGCAGGAAGACGAGGAACTGCCCGAAAGCGTCCACGAGCCCCGGGGCGAGCCGCTCGCGCAGGGCGTGGGTACGGGATGGGACGCGCTCGGGCATGGTTGGATGATCGGCTGTCGGAGGGGGGCGGGCGAGAATGAAAAACGCCCCGGTCGGAGAGACCGGGGCGTCGCGTTACGGAGTGGAGCGGTCGGCGTTAGCCGAGGAGCTGGAGCACGTTCTGGGGGCTCTGGTTGGCCAGGGCCAGGACGTTGGTGGACGCCGCCACAAGGATCTGGCTGCGGGTCAGGCCCGCGGTCTCCTTGGCGAAGTCGGCGTCACGGATGCTGCTCTCGGCGGCCGCGGTGTTCTCGACCGCGACGCCCAGGCTCCGGATGGTGGCCCCGATGACGTTCTTCTGGAACGCGCCGAGCCGCCCGCGGAGGCTGGAAACCTGGTCGATCGCCTCGTCGACGATGCTCTGGGCCGAGGAGAAGGCGGAGCCGTCGGCATCAACGATGTTGAAGCTCTTGCCCGAGGCGAGGTCGTCGAGGAAGCCGAGGTCGCTGGTGCCGAGCTTGCGGACGGCGACGTCCTGGATACCGATCGAGACCTTGCCGCCGATGTTGACGTCTCCGGCGAGCTGGAAGTCGGCGCCGCCGCCGGTGATGCTGAAGGCGGAGACGTTGCCCAGGGTCTGGGACGTTCCGGTGTCGAGGGTGACGCTGACGTCGAGGAAGTCCGAGTTGACGCGGAGTTCCTTGCCCTTGCCGGTGGCCAGGAGGCCGTTGATGGCGCCGGCGATGTCCTGCCCGTCGTCACGCACGCCGTTGGTGGCGTTGCCGAAGGTGGAGTTGATGGTGGTGTTAACGGTCGCGGCGTCGTCGGACTCGAAATCGTAGATGCCGATGGCGGTGCCGGTGACGCCGCCGGTCTGGACGACGGTGACCGAGACGTACTCGTTCGAGCCGAAGGCGGAGGACTGGAGGGTGACGCCGGTGCCGCTGGCGACCGCGGTGACGCCGGTCACGTCAGAGAAGGTGTTGACGGCATCAACGATCGACGCGAGGGTCTGGCCGGACGAGAACTGGAGCTCGCGGGTGCCCTTGGAGCCGGCGATCTCGATGGTGAAGGCGGAGCCGGTGGCGCCGTTGAGGTCGATCGAGGCCCCGCCGAGCGAGAGGTACAGACCGGCCTGCTGGGCGGACTGGGTGACGATGGCGTCCACGGCGAGGCTGGCGCCCTCGAACTTGGCGCCGTTGACGCGGAAGTCCGAGACGCCCGAGTTAACGGAGCTGACCTGGTAGTCGAAGTTGCCGCTGAGCAGCTTGCTGCCCTGGAAGCTCGTGGAGCTGGCGACGCGGTCGATGGTCTGCAGGATGGAGTCGATCTGGAGCTGGTTGGCGGCCTTCTCCGACTCGGAGAGACCGGCGGAGCTGGCCGAGGAGGTCAGCAGACCCTGGAGTTCGGTCAGGAGGTTGGAGACCTCCTGCAGACCGCCTTCAGCAATGTTGACGACCTGGTCGGCGCGCTCGGAGTTCTCGATCGCCGCGTTGAGCGACGTGATCTCCGAGCGGAGGTTCTCCGACGCGATCAGCCCGGCCGGGTCGTCCTTGCCGCGGTTGATCCGCAGACCGGTCGACAGGCGCTCGAGCGAGAAGCCGAGCTGCTGATTGTTTCCGCCCAGCACCCGCTGCGCGACCAGAGACGAGATGTTCGTATTGATGCGACTCATTTGGGAAGGTCCTCCGTGAACGCGAGCTGGGACGGTTTGTCGTGTCCCGTGATGTATTCCGAACGGGCTGCTCCACCCGATGGGCCTGCGACGCGCCGGCCCGTTCGAGAAACCGATCTGCCCCCGGCTCCGTCCGAGGGCGCCCGATCAGGATGGTTCCTGAAGGGATGCGGTCGGGATCGACAGCGTTAGAGCAGCGATTCAGTCACCTCCCGAAGAATCAGAAAGAATCACCTTGACAGCTCCCTCCCAGAAATAGGGGTGCGCACCAGAAAGGCCCCACCCGAAACGGGTGGGGCCTGGAGAAAGGTGCTTGGAAAGGGCGTTTTTTGGTTAGCCGAGAAGCTGGAGCACGTTCTGGGCCTGCTGGTTGGCCAGCGTGAGGACCGTTGTGCCGGAACTCTGGAGGATCTGGGCCCGGGTCAGGGCGGAGGTCTCGGCGGCGAAGTCAGCGTCCACAATGATGGATTTGCTGGCCGTGAGGTTCTCGAACTGGGACTGGAGGCTCCGGGTGTTGGTCTCAAGCACGTTCCGCTCGAAGGCGCCCAGACGCCCCCGGAGCACCGCGACCTCATCGATGGCCTTGTCGAGGATGTCGCTTGCGGCGGAGAAGTCTCGGCTCGAGGCGCTGGCGCGGAGGCTGTTGGCCTGTCCGTCCTGGAGGCTCGAGAGATATTGCACGGCGCCGTCGACCAGGCTGCCCCCGAGGAACGAGGCGGAAGTGGATGAGATCCCGATGTTGGACTGCTGAAGAGCGTTGATGTCTTGTCCCAGCTGGAACAGGGCGCCGCCCCCGGTGATGTCGAACGTGGACGGGGCGATGGTCGGATCGATCGCGAACGACTCATCGAGGAGGAGTTCGACGGACAGATTGGGCGAGTTCAGGGAGACTTCGAGCCCGTCGCCGTTGGCGAGCGAGCCGTTGATGAGGGCCTGGACGTCTACGCCGGTGTCGCGGTTGGTGGAGGTGAGGGTGGAGCCGATGCCGCTCCACGGGAAACCGGCGGAGACGTCCGGTAGGGCGAGGCCGTCCACAAACTTGTAGGTCTCAAACCAGGCGGCGCTTTCATCGCCTCCCAGACGATCGACGCTGACAAACTCGTCCGCGCCGTAGTTGACGGACCGGAAGATCAGGCCGGAGTTTGGGTCGCCGTTGATGAGGACGGCCTCGATGCCGGTCAGTGCGGTGCGTCCGTTGACGCCGTTGACGACGTCGCTGAGCGTGGCGCCAGAGGCGAACGAGAGCTCGGAGACCCCCTGCGATCCGGCGACGCGGATGGTGGTGGCCGACGCGAGGACGCCGTCGGTCAGCGAGCCGGGCATGTCACCGTTGAGATAGAGGGCGCCCTTCTGGGCGGAGGCGAGGACATCGACCTCGACCTGGAGGGCGTTGGAGCCGACGAAGCTGGCGGCAAAGACGCGGGCGGTCTTGATCTCGGTCGAGCTGATGCCGCTGGTGATGTAGTCGAGCGAGCCGTCGAGGAGCTTGAGCCCGCCGAAGCTGGCGGTGTTGCTGATGCGGGTGATCGACTGGATCGCCGAGTTGATCTGGAGCTGGTTGGCCTCGATCTCCTCGTCGGAGACAGCGCCGGAGTTGGCGGCCTCGACCGTGAGGCCCTTGATGGTGTTGAGCAGATCGGAGATCTCGACGAGGGCGGACTCGGTGGTCGCGATGACCGAGCTGGCGCGCTCCGAGTTCTTGATGCCCTGCTCGATGCCGGCGAGGTCGGTCGCGATGCGCTCGCTGATGATCAGGCCCGCGGGGTCGTCCTTGCCGCGATTGATGCGCAGACCGGTGGACAGGCGTTCGAGGTGGATTCCAAGATCCTGTCCCGAGCGTGCGAGGTTGGCCTGTGCGATGATGCTCGGGACGTTTGTGTTGATTCTGGCCATGGCAATCCTCCGTGATTGCGTTGTCCGTCTTGGTACCCCCGACCTGAACCTCCGCGCGGGGGTGTGTGGGCACGTCTAACGATTGGGTGAAGACAAGGTCATCCGGTGCTGCGTATGCCCGGGGGTTGGGGCTTGGGCTCGGCCTGATGGGCGCCGTTCTTGCAATCGCTGTCGGATCGCCCCGCGGTGAGGCGGGAGGCCTGGGCCCTGGCGGCGCTGCGCGCCGGTCCGGGTCTGACCTTCTGGGCGATCTCTTCGATGGCGCCGCCGGCGATCTTGGCGGCCTGCTCGTTTTCCCGCGTGATCGCGTCGTACACCTCCTTGCGGTGTACGGCGATGCGGGTTGGCGCGGTAATCCCGAGGCGCACCTTGTCGCCCCGGATATCGACGACTGTGATCTCGATGTCGTCGCCGATCATGATTGTCTCGTCGCGCTGCCGTGAAAGCACAAGCATTGCGTGAGCTCCTTGTTCGCATCCGTGCCCGGAGGGTGCGGCATCCCTGCCTTCCGGGGAGTCTTCTTCATATCCCACCGCCACCGGTCGAGCGATCCCGGGCGATCCGTTCGGGGCGCACAGATGGCGCCCGGCAGGTCTCGTCCGGAGAGCGATCGCCTGGGGCGGACCGCGTGCAACGAATCAGGCCGAGGCGGCTGTCTCCGCCGGGCCGACCTTCATCAGCGGGTGGCGGGTGGTCCAGCGTTTCTCGGCGACCACCATCTGCTCGCCGATTCGGGCGAGGGTGTTGATGATGAGCGGCCCCTGGAGGTTGCCCGTGAGCTGCTGATCGATCTTGTTGACGATCACAAAGACCTGGGCGTCCTCGAGCTTGTCCAGAGCGAGCTCTTCCATCTGCTCGCTGCGGATAGGCGCCGAGTAGCTGGGCTCGAAGAGCGTCGGGTCGGTGACCACGAACGCCAGCCCCGGCTCGTCCAGGCTCTGCAGCCAGAAGAAGCACGCGTCGTCGCCCGGCTGCAGCAGGCACCATCGTGTCTTGCCCGGGAAGCCGAGCACCCCCTTCGGGAACGTGATCACGCGGTCCTCCGCGATCTCGATC
>JAJDDI010000027.1 GCA_029260375.1 Phycisphaerales bacterium
CCGCGGCGAGGTGGCCCGGTTGGGGCATGAGGCGCGTGAGGCGCTGGCCCTGTTCGGGCAGCGGGGCTCGGCGCTCTCGGACCTGGCGGCGTATCTCGAGCGGCGCGGGGCGTAATCGCGGGCGTCGAATCCGAGAAAGCAGCGAACGACGCGTGGGTCCCGGTGTAGGTAGAAGGCGCCCCCCCCGCGTGGACGGCGGGGACGTGTCCGGGTAGACTTGTTTCAAGAATCTTTGAAAGTTCCCGGGGGCGCCCGCCCCCGACGCGGAGCACGCACGGATGTCGATTCTCAGCACACTGACCGGGCCTGCGGACCTGCGGAAGCTGCCGGTGGACCGGCTCCCGGAGCTGGCCGCGGAGATCCGCGAGTCGATCATCGCGCAGGTCTCCAAGACCGGAGGGCACCTGGCGCCCAACCTGGGCGTGGTCGAGCTGACGATCGCGCTGCATTACGTGTTCGACTTCGCCTCCGACCGCCTGCTTTTCGACGTCGGGCACCAGTGCTACCCGCACAAGCTGCTGACCGGGCGCCAGGGCCTGATGGACAAGCTGCGCACGCGCGAGGGCATGGCGGGGTTCCCCGAGCCGCTCGAGAGCGAGTACGACCTGTTCCGCGTGGGGCACGCGGGGACGGGGATCTCGACGGGCGTGGGCATGGCCAGGGGCGACACACTCAGCGGCGAGGCGTACGACCCGGAGACCAACCCGGACGGTCGTCGCGTGGTCACGCTCATCGGTGACGCCTCGATCGCCAACGGCGTGGCGATGGAGGGGCTCAACAACGCGGGGACGCTGCGCCGCCAGATGCTGGTGGTGCTCAACGACAACGGGATGTCCATCAGCAAGCCACAGGGCGCGCTGGCGGGGTACTTCGACCGCGTGCGTGTGAGCCACGCGTACACGGACTTCAAGAAGGGCGCGCGAAAGATCCTCGGGAAGATCCCGGGTGGGGGTGTGCTGCAGGAGGCGTACCACCGGGCGGGCGAGATGACCAAGGCGATGATCGCCGAGCACTCGTGGTTCGAGCACTTCGGGCTGGTGACGGTCGGGCCGATCGACGGGCACGACATCCCGACGCTCATCGAGTTCCTGAGCGAGGCGCGGGATCTGGACCGCCCGATGGTGCTGCACGTCAAGACGATCAAGGGCAAGGGCCTGGACGTGGCGGAGGACGACGCGACGCGGTTCCACTCGCCCAAGGCCTTTCGGGTGGAGCGCGACGAGCGGCTGGGCTGCCGGGTGGAGATGTCCAAGGGCGGACGCTCGTTTACCGCGGCGGTCGCGGACGCGGTCTGCGACGTGATGGCGCGCGACGAGAAGGTCGTAGCCTGCACCGCCGCGATGGCGGACGGGACGGGCATCGCCGAGGCGCTGACTCGGTTCCCCGACCGGACGTGGGACGTGGGCATCTGCGAGTCGCACGCGATGGACATGATGGCGGGGCTGGCCAAGACGGGCGCCAAGCCCTTCTTCGCGGTGTACTCGACGTTCGTCCAACGCGCGTTCGACCAGGCGTTCCAGGAGGTCGCGCTGCAGGGGCTGGCGGTGCGTCTGCTGCTCGACCGCGCCGGCGTGGTCGGCGGCGACGGCGCGGTGCACCACGGGTTCTGCGACGTGGCGTTGCTGCGAACACTCCCCGACGCGCTGCTCATGGCGCCGATCGACGAGGCAAGCCTGGTCGCTGCGATCGAGCTGATGAGCACGTACGACGACGGGCTCAGCGCCGTGCGCTACCCGCGGGATACGGTCTCGGACCGGTTCGCCGGCGCCGCGTGCCCGGCGTTCGAGATCGGCAGGGCCCGCCTGCTCACGCCCGCGCACGCGGACCTGGACACGAACCGACCGGACGTCGCGGTGCTCGGGTTCGGTACGCCGGCGATGGACGCGATGGACGCCGTCGATGGGCTCGGTGACGAGTACAACGTCGCGGTCTGGGACGCGCGGTTTGCCAAGCCGGTGGACGGGGCGCTGATCGAGGCGCTGCTCTCGCGCGGCATCCCGGTCGTGACGGTCGAGGACCACTCGGTCGTGGGCGGGTTCGGCGCCGCGGTGCTCGAGTGCGCGCAGGAGCGCGGGCTCGACGCGTCGCGGGTGATCCGCCTGGGGCTGCCCGACTCGTGGATCCTGCAGGACTCGCGGTCGAGCCAGCTGCGTGAGGCGGGGATCGACGCCGCCGGCATCGCCCAGGCGATCCGTGCGGCGACGTGCGCGGCGCGGGCGAAGCCGGCGACGCGGGCGCAGATCGAGCCGACGCCCGGCGTACGGGACGGGGCGAGCGTCTGAGGACGCGAGGGGCTGCACGCATGGGACGCTCGGTGCTGCTGCTGGTGAATCGGGCCAAGCCCGGCGCGGACGACGCGGAGGCGCGGGTCTCGGCTCTCATCCGAAAGCATGGCGATCTCGTTGACGCGCTCGAGGCGATGTGCGACGAGGCGGCGCGGGACTGCTCGGGCGTGGACCTGATCGTGGTGCTGGGGGGCGACGGGACGCTGATGACCGCCGCGGGTCGGTACGCGTTGAGCGGCAGGCCGATCCTGGGCGTGAACATCGGTCGCGTGGGGTTCATGGCGGGGTTCGACCTGGACTCGCTCGATCGCCACGCGCCGGCGGTGTTCGGCGATGGCCCCCTCGATGCGCGCCAGGTCACGATGCTCAACGCGGAGATCATCGACGAGCACGGCAAGACCGCCGACACGCTCAGCGCGGTCAACGACTACGCGATCACGGCGGGCCCGCCGTACCGGATGATCACGCTCGAGATCGTCATCGACGGGCAGCCCGGCCCGATGGTCAGCGGGGACGGGCTGGTCGTGTCCACGCCCATGGGATCGACGGCGTACAACGTGTCGGCGGGCGGCCCGATCGTGGCCCCGGGCGTGCCCGCAACGGTGATCACGCCCATCGCGGCCCACTCGCTGAGCTTCCGCCCGATCGTCGTCGGGCACGAGCACGAGATCGAGATCCGCCTGCTCAACGCCAACCAGGAGAACGGGAGCGGGACGGAGCTGGTCATCGACGGGCGCGGGCGGCGGCGGCTGACGCAGGGCAGCCGTGTGGTCGTGCGTGGCGATGGCCCCGAGATCGAGTTCGTAGGTGACCCGGACGTGAGCTACTGGCAGACGCTGATGCGCAAGATGGGCTGGGCGGCGCCGCCGCGCGGGCGCGACGGGGGTTGATCCCGCCCCCCGGAATACTCGCGCCGGCTTGCGGGTTCGGACCCGACACCGGCCCGACGCGCCGGCAACAAGGGAACACACGATGACGAGCCTTGCTGAGAGTGCGCCCGCGGGCGAGACGGTGGCGCTGCGCTGCATGGAGATCTGGGGCGGGAACCGCGCGGTCGATCAGGCGGCGAGTGTGCCCGGGATCGACGTGTACGTGCAGTCCACGCCGCACGACGGGGGCGCTTCGGGCGGGGATATTTACTACATCTCGCAGTGCGGGGCGGGGAACATCGCGCGGATCGTGCTCGCGGACGTCGCGGGGCACGGGGCGGACGTGTCCGAGCTGGCGCTATCGCTGCAGAAGATGATGCGCAAGCACATCAACACCGCCGACCAGACACAGTTTGCGCGCGATCTGAACCGTGAGTTCGACGCGATCGAGACGGGAGGGCGGTTCGCGACGGCGCTGCTGGCGACGTACTGGGCGCCCACGAATCACCTGATCCTGGTCAACGCGGGGCACCCCCCGCCCCTGCATTATCGCAAAGCCGAAGGACGCTGGTCGTCCGTGGAACGCGGCGCGGGCGAGGCGGGCGAGGTCGCAAACTTACCGCTGGGGGTCATCGCGCCCCTGGAATACAGCCAGGACGCGATCGGGCTCGACGAGGGCGACATCGTGCTGATGTACACCGACGCGCTCGTCGAGGCGAGCGGCAGCGACGGCGTGCAGCTTGGCGTCGAGGGCCTGCTGGAGCTGGTGTCGGGCGTGGACGCGAGCGAGCCCGGACGGATCGCGGCGCAGGTTCGCGACCGAGTGCGCCAGGTGCGCGGCGGGATGGACTCGGACGACGACGAGACGATCATCGTTCTCGAGCACAACGGGGGCGCCCCGCCCAGGCAGTCGCTGGGCGAGAAGCTGTCGATGATCGGCCGGATGGCGGGGCTCGGGCGGGTGTACCGGGGCGGGCTCGACGGCGCCAACGGGGCCTAGGCGCCGGGCTCGGTGGGCGGCTCGTCCTCGCTGCCCTTGAACGCCAGGCCCGGGACGAACAGCTCGTCCGGGTTGACCAGCGCCACGAGCGTGTCGCCCGGCTCGGGCTCGGTCATGCGCGAGGCGGTGGCGATGACGAGCGATCCGGACTTGCGGACGATGAACAGCGCGAGGGTGTTGGGGCCGTAGAGGGTGCAGTAGTCGTCGTAGGTGAACTCGTCGGAGAGCGTGGTGGCCTTGATGATCCAGCCGTTGGCGATGCGCGACTCGAGCAGTGCGAAGTGGGCGCCGGGCTCGAAGAGCAGCCGCCCGAGGCGGTTGGTGTTGTCGGTGTCGGTCTTCTTCTTGGGCGCCTTGGATGGCAGGCGGTAGAGCTCGGACTTGTCGAAGTGCTCGGTGAAGCGCTGCAGGGCAAGGGCGTTGACCTCGTCGTTGGGCGTGACGGCCAGGGCGCGCCCGATGCCGCGCAGGTCCAGGTCCTCCACGGCGTGCTCGCTGAGGACGTTGGCGTGGATCGCGGGCAGGTGGGCCATGCGTGCGGCGTTGATGTTGGCCCGGTTGGTGTCGATGAGCAGGACCGCGACGCCGCGGGCCCGGAGGTTCTCGCTCATGGCGCGGACCCAGCGTGGGGCGCCGATGAAGACGATGCCCTGCGGGTCTTGGTCCGAGACGCCCAGGGCCTTGGCCAGCGGGGTGGCGGCCAGACCGTAGATCGTCACCGTGCCCACGATGACCATGAACGTGAGAGGGACGAGCAGCTCGCCGCCCTCGATGCCACGGCTCTCGAGCCCGAGGGCGAAGATCGAGGCGCCGGCGGCGGCGACGATCCCGCGCGGGGCGACGCAGGACACGAACAGCCGCTCGTTCCAGCTCAGGCCCGCGCCGATCGTGGAGACAAACACGCCAAGGGGCCTGCCCACGACGATAAGCACGACGAGCAGGGCGGCCATCGACCAGAGATCGACGCTGAGCAGTTCCGACATCTCCAGACGGGCGGCCAGCACGATGAACAGCGTGCTGATGAGCAGCACGCGGATGTTCTCCTTGAACTCGATGATGTGGCGGATGTCGGCGCTCTTCTGGTTGGCGAGGACCACGCCCATGGCGGTCACGGCGAACAGGCCCGACTCGGCCTGGAAGACGTTGGAGATGGTGAACGTCGCGATGACGAGCATGAGCGAGAAGGGGTTCTGCAGGAAGTCCGGGATCCAGTAGCGGCTCATCAGGCCCAGGAGCAGGACCGCCGAGAGGGCGCCCAGGCCCCCGCCGACGATGAGGGTCTTGACGATGCCCAGCACGATGGGCGTGACGGCGCTCTGCGTCTCGCCGATGAGGATGGCCTCGAAGACAAGCACCGCGGCGAGCACGCCGATCGGGTCGATGACGATGCCCTCCCAGCGGAGGATGGGGCCTACGGCGCCCGCGGGGCGGATGTGCGAGAGCATGGGTCCGATGACGGTCGGGCCCGTAACGATCACGATGGCGCCGAAGAGAATCGCGATCTGGGGATCGAGCTGGAAAAAGAAGAGCGAGGCGATGGCGGCGACGGCCCAGGTGATGAGCGCGCCCAGGGTGACCAGGGCAACGATGGACCGCCCGACGCCCTTGAGCTGGCCGAAGCGGAGGGTGAGCCCGCCCTCGTAGAGGATCAGGGCGACGGAGATGCCCACCAGGGCCAGGAGCAGGTCCTCGCCGAAGAGCGTGTCGGGGCTGGGGGCCAGCTCCTCGAAGCCGGTCCCGGCGAGGAAGTAGCGGAGCACCGGGCCGGCGAGGATGCCGATGAGCAGCAGCAGCAGGATCGAGGGGATGCGGAAGCGCCAGGCGATCCACTGGGCGCTGACGCCCAGGATGACAATGGCCGCGAGGACGAATGGCATCGCCCTGCCCGACTCCGTCGCGGCGAGTGTCATCAACCCTGTGGCGCCAGTCATTTGCATCGGGGCCCCATCCTGTGCCGGTCCCCCGTCCGTGGGGAACGCCCGGTGATCGGGCGGTCGGTGCGGCAAGAGGGTATCCGCTGACACGGGGCCGGACCCGGCGGGCGCTCTCGATGGTCATGCCTTGACATATATATGCATCTGATCGTATATTTATGCCATGTCGAGGCAACGGCGCAGAGAGATTTTGGGCGAGCTGCTGCGGACGCGCCGGGTGGGCGATCAGGAGGAGCTGGTCGCGGCTCTTTGCGAGCGGGGCGAGCAGGTCACGCAGGCGACGGTCTCTCGGGATCTGGCCTCGATGGGCGTGGTCAAGGGCCCGGCGGGCTACATCCTGCCCACCACCCCCATGGGCGTGGACGGCCCGGGCGAACTGAAAATCGCCATCCGCAGGCACGCGACGCTGATCCGCCAGGCCGACTCGCTGGTGGTGGTGCGCACGGCGCCGGGGCACGCGGCGCTCGTGGGCGACGCGCTCGACCGCTGGCCCCCCACGGGCGTGGTCGGCACCATCGCGGGCGACGACACCGTCATGATCGCGACGACGGGCTCGACGTCTGCCCGGCGCGTGTGCGCGGCGCTGGGCAAGCTGATGCGCGGTGAGGACGGCGACCTGTGACCCCCCCCCACTTCATCACGACGCAAGACTGGGGCATCGACGAGATTCGCGTGCTCATCGACCGGGCGCGTTCGCTTCGAGAGAGCCCTGTCCAGCACCTGCTCAAGAACAGGACGATCGCGCTGGTCTTCTTCAACCCGTCGCTGCGGACGCGGGCGTCGTTCGAGGTCGGGGCGTTCCAGCTCGGGGCGCACGCGGTGGTGCTCGAGCCGGGCAAGGGCGCGTGGGAGATGGCGTTCAACGACGGCGAGGTGATGGACGGGGAGGCCGAGGAGCACGTGCGGGAGGGGGCGCGGGTGCTCAGCGAGTACTGCGACCTGATCGCCGTGCGCCGCTTCCCGCTGTTTGCCGATTGGTCGATCGACCGCCAGGACCACGTGATCAAGGCCTTCGCCAGGCACGCGAGCGTGCCCGTGATCAACATGGAGACGATCACGCACCCCTGCCAGGAGCTGGCCCACGCGATGGCCCTTGGCGACCGGCTCGGGGATCTGCGGGGCAAGAAGTACGTGCTGACGTGGACGTACCACCCGAAACCGCTGAACACGGCCGTGGCCAACTCCGCGGCGATGATCGCGACGCGGATGGGCATGGACGTCACGCTGCTGTGCCCCGACGAGCGGTACGCGCTCGACGAGCGGTACATGAACACGGCGCAGAAGAACGCCCAGGCCTCGGGCGGGTCGTTCACGATGTCGCACGACATAGACAGCGCCTACGACGGGGCGCACGCGGTCTACGCCAAGAGCTGGGGCTCGCTGGCGTTCTACGGCGACTGGGAGCGTGAGAAGCCGGTCCGCGACGCGAACAAGCACTTCATCGTGGACGAGACCAAGATGGCGCGCACGAGCGACGCGGTCTTTGGCCACTGCCTGCCGGCGCGGCGCAACGTGAAGGCGACGGACGCGGTGTTCGATTCGCCGAGGTCGATGGTGATCGAGGAGGCGGCCAACCGGCTGCACGTCCAGAAGGCCCTGATGGCGACGCTGCTGGGCGCCCAAGGAGAGATCCGGTGAGCAAGACCGCTGTTCTGGCGTTCTCGGGCGGGCTCGACACGAGCTTCTGCGTTCCGTACCTGAGAGACCAGGGCTGGGAGGTGGTCACGCTCTTCGTCGATACGGGCGGCGTGAGCGCCGAGCAGCGCGCCTGGATCGAGCACCGCGCCATGAGCCTGGGCGCCAAGCAGCACGTCACGCAGGACGCGGGCGACGAGCTGTGGGAGAGCTTCGTGACGCCGTTCGTGATGGGCGGGGTGAAGTACCAGGACCAGTACCCGCTGCTGTGCTCGGACCGGTACGTGATCGTGTCGCGGGCCGTGGAGCTGGCGCACTCGATCGGGGCGCAGGCCATCGCCCACGGGTGCACGGCGATGGGCAACGACCAGGTCCGCTTCGACCAGTCCATCGGGTGCCTGACGGACCTGCCGATCATCGCGCCCGTGCGTGATTTGCAGGACCTGTGCGAGGAGCCGCGGGCGTACGAGATCGAGGCCCTCAAGGCGCTCGGGTTCGAGGTGAGCGCGGACGTCTCGACGTACACGATCAACGAGAACGTGCTGGGCGTGACGGTCTCGGGCTCGGAGATCGACGGGTTCGGCCCGCCGTCCGAGGCGACGCACCGACTCACCTCGCCCGCCGACCGCCTGCCCGCGGGGGCGATCAAGGTCCGGATCGGGTTCGAGGGCGGGCGTGTCGTGTCACTCGATGGCAAGGCGATGGGTGGGGCTGAACTTCTTGGTGAACTCAACGCGTTGCTCGGTCCCTCCGGGGTCGGGCGGGGCATCTACACGGGCGACACGGTCATCGGACTCAAGGGACGCATCGTGTTCGAGGCGCCCGGGCTCGAGGCGCTGCTGGTCGCGCACCGGGCGCTCGAGGAGTGCGTGCTCTCGCGCGAGCAGAACCGCTTCAAGCCCCTGGCGGCCCGCAAGTGGACGGATCTGGTCTACTCGGGTCTGTTCTTCGAGCCGCTGCGCGAGGATCTGGAGGCGTTCATCCGCTCCACGCAGTCTCGCGTGACGGGCGAGGTGACGATCCAGGCCCGCGGCGGGCGGTGCGAAGCGGTCGCGATCGACTCGGCGAACATCCTGCAGCGCGCCGGGGCGGTCTACGCCCAGCGGGCGGACTGGTCGGGCGCCGATGCGCTGGGGTTCATCAAGCTGGGAGGGCTGTCGAGCGCCATGGCGGCGGGCGCCGCGCGGGGGTCGGCGTGCTCGACGACGTAACACAACACCTGCGGACGCTCGTCGCGTGCGACACCACCAACCCGCCCCGGGCGATCGGCGAGGATCATCCGGCGCTGATGCACGCGCGCGAGGCGTTGTCGTCGTGCGGTTTCACGATCGAGACAACCGACCTCGGCAGCGGCTCGGTCAACTGCCTCGCGCGTCGCGGCAACCCGACCACGCTGGTCAACTGCCACCTGGACACCGTCCCGCCCGACGGCGGGTGGGACCGGAACCCGTTCGATCTGCTGATCGAGGGCGGGCGGGCGGTGGGGCTCGGGGCGTGCGACGTCAAGGGCGCCGCGGCGTGCATCCTCGCCGCGGGCCAGCGGACCACGGGCGACGCGGCGGTGCTCTTCTCAACCGACGAGGAGGCGGGGTCGAGCGTGTGCGTGCGCAGCTTTCTCGATGAGTATGCCAACAGTTTCACGGGCGTGGTGGTATCCGAGCCGACTGGCTGCCGGGCGGTCCTGGAGCACCGGGGGATTGTGAGCTGCCAGGTCGAGTTCAAGGGGAGGGGCGGGCACGCGTCGCAGGGCGGGTCGCACAGCGCGCTGCACGACGCGGTGCTTTGGGGAGCCGGGGCGCTTGGGGCCGCGGCGGGCGCCGAGGCCCGGGGCGATGGCTGGCGTCTGAACCTGGGGCAGGTCGAGGGCGGGACAAAGCCCAACATGGTCGCGTCGAGTGCGCGGGTGAGGTTTGGCGTTCGTCCGCGGGCGGGCAGCGACGCCGAGCATATCCTGCACGCGATCCGGGCAGCGGCGCCGAGCGATGCCGTCACCACCTGGACGACCAGGTTCACGGCGCCGGCGCTGCGGGAGACCGCGGAGAGCCGGGAGCTTGCGGCGTCGGTCGGGCTTGAGACCGCGCCTGGCGTAGATTTCTGGACCGAGGCGGCGCTGTTTGCGCAGGCGAAGCTCCCCACGATCGTGTTTGGACCGGGCGACATCGCCCAGGCCCACGCGCCGGGCGAGTTCGTGGCGCTCGCGGATCTGGAGGCCGCGGCGGGCGTGTACGCGCGTCTGTTCTCGGCCCGGGACGGAGAACGCTGATGGACCCGTGCCACGACATCATCATCAACCTGCTGCACAACCTCGGCTCGCGGCGCGAGATCGAGCAGTACCTGGCCAGCTTCAGCGGCGTGGATTCCGCGCGGTTCGCCGTCGTCAAGGTGGGCGGCGGGATCCTGGAGAGCAGCCTCGACGAGCTGGCCTCGGCGCTGGCGTTCCTGTGGCGCGTCGGGCTGTGCCCGGTCGTCGTCCACGGCGCGGGGCCGCAGCTCAATCGGGCGCTCGAAAGTCAAGACCTGAGCTGCGACTGGATCGACGGGCAGCGGGTGACGACGCCCGAGATCCTCAGCGTCGCGCGCCGCGTCTTCCAGGAGGAGGGCGCGAAGCTGGCCGACGCGCTGAGCCGGATGGACGTTCGGGCCAGGCCCATCACCTCGGGCGTGTTCGAGGCGGCGCGGTCCGACCTGGCGGGGCTGGGCTTTGTCGGGCAGGTGCGCCGGGTGGACACCGGCGTGATCCGCAACGCGATCGACAGCGGGCACCTGCCGATCGTCTCGCCGCTGGGCGAGACGGGCTCGGGGCAGATTCTGAATATCAACGCGGACATCGCGACGCGCGAGCTGACGCTGGCGCTCCAGCCGCGCAAGGTCGTGTTCCTCACGCCCACGGGCGGGCTGCTCGACGACCGCGGGCGGGTGATCCCGGCGGTCAACCTCGCCGAGGACTACGAGCGGCTCTCCGAGGAGCCCTGGGTGCAGGGCGGGATGGCGCTCAAGCTGGCGCAGATCAGCGAGCTGCTCAGCGATCTCGACGAGCGGGCGTCGGTCTCGATCACCTCGCCCGAGCATCTGGCCCAGGAGCTCTTCACGCACCGGGGCAACGGGACGCTCATCCGCAGGGGCGTGCGTATCCGCGTGATCGAGGACGCCGGCGAGATCGACATGGACCGCCTTCGTGAGGTGATCGACGCGAGCTTCGGCAAGACGCTCCGCGCCGACGCGTTCGAGTCGCACGGGATCGACCGGGTGCTGCTGGCGGGGGACTACACCGCCGCGGCGGTGCTCTCGCGGGGCGGGCCCGCGTCATACCTGGACAAGTTCGCCGTGACGGCGCAGGCGCAGGGGACGGGCATCGGCGCCTCGCTCTGGCGGACACTGACCGAAACAACCGAGCGGATGTTCTGGCGCTCGCGCTCGGGCAACGCGATCAACCCGTGGTACTTCGAGCGGGCCGACGGCATGCACCGGACCGAGGACTGGGTCGTGTTCTGGCGCGGGCTGCAAAGTCGGGGCGAGATCGACGAGGCCATCTCGCACGCGCTGAGCCGAGAGGACTCGTTCGAGCCGCTCAGACAGGGGGCGAGCGTTGGCTGAGCGGAGTTGCTTCAATGTCGGTCTCGTTGGCGCCCGGGGGTTCGTCGGCAAGGAGCTGCTGCGCCTGATCGGCGCCCACCCGTCGCTGGAGCTGGCCTACGCCAGCTCGCGCTCGCTGGCGGGGAAGCCGGTCGAGGGCGCGGGGATGACCTACATCGACTCCGAGCCGGGCGTGGTCGGGCGCGACGCGGATGTTATCATCCTCGCTCTGCCCAACAACGCGTCTGGCCCGTACGTCGAGGCGATTGAGCGCGTCCGGCCCGACGCGCTCGTGATCGATCTGAGCGCCGACCGGCGGTTCGACGATCGCTGGGTCTACGGGCTGAGCGAGCACAACACCGAGGCGATCCGATCGGCCAGGCGCGTCAGCAACCCCGGCTGCTACGCGACGGCGATGCACCTGGCCCTGCGCCCGATCATCGACCTGTGCGCCTGCCCCCCCCACTGCTTCGGCGTCAGCGGGTACTCGGGCGCGGGAACGTCGCCCAGCGACAAGAACGACCCCGAGATCGTGTCCGGCAACATCCTGCCCTACGCGATCACCGGGCACCTGCACGAACGCGAGGTCTCGCGTCATCTGGGAACGCCCGTACGGTTCGCCCCGAGCGTGGGCGGGCACTTCCGCGGCATCGTCCTCACCGCCCTGTGCGAGCTGCGCGACCCGGTCAGCCCGGGTGACCTGGCGGCGCGGTACGAGCGGGCTTACGCGGGCTGCCCGTTCGTGCGGTTCGACGCGCCGGGCCCGATCGACCTGCGCGGCGTGGCCGAGACCAACGGCGCATGCGTCGGGGCAATCAGCGTGGACATGGACGATCCGAGACGCGTCGGCGTGGTCTGCTCGCTGGATAACCTGCTCAAGGGCGCCGCGTCGCAGGCGGTGCAGAACATCAACCTGGCGCTGGGGCTGGGCGAGACGGAGGGGCTGGCATGAGCACGCCTGTCTGGGCCAAGACCGAGAGCGCCGCGACCGACGATGCGATGATGCGCTTCATGGCGGGCGAGGACGTCGTGCTCGACCGCGAGCTGATCGCCTACGACATCACGGCGTCGGTCGCGCACGTGCGCGCCCTGTCCCGGGCGGGGCTGCTCTCTGATGACGATGCCGCAGCGATCGAGACGGCGCTGGGTGACCTGCGCCAGCGCCTCGCCGACGGTCGCTTCACGCTCGATGACCGTTACGAGGACGGGCACTCGGCGATCGAGGCCTTCCTCGTCGAACAGCTCGGTGAGACGGGCAAGCGGGTCCACCTGGGGCGGAGCCGCAACGACCAGATCCTTGTCGCGACGCGTCTGTTCACCATTGAGGCGCTCGGACGACTCCAAGCGAACGCGGTCTCGTGCGCGAGGGCGGCGCTGACGATCGCGCGGAAACACGAGACGGACCCGATGCCCGGGTACACGCACCTGCAGCGGGCGGTGCCCTCGAGCGTCGGGCTGTGGATGGCGTCGTACGTCGAGGGCTTCTGCGACGCGGGCGAGCTGCTGCGGCTGACGACCCAATGGCTCGGCGCCAGCCCGCTGGGGACCGCCGCGGGGTACGGCGTGAACCTGCCGCTCGACCGCGAGGGCGCCGCACGAGAGCTGGGCTTCGACCGCCTGCTGATCAACCCGATGCACGCGCAGGCGAGCCGGGGCGTGCACGACGTGCAGGCGCTGGGCAGCGCGTGGCAGTTGGCGCAGGTCGTCCGCCGCCTCGGGTGGGACCTGACGCTCTTCGCCTCGGCGGAGTTCGGGTTCGTCACGCTCAGTGACGAGGCTTCGACCGGGTCATCGATCATGCCCAACAAACGCAACCCGGACGTCGCGGAGTTGATGCGGGTCGGCGCCGCGGGCGTGGGCGGGGCGATGAGCGAGCTGCAGCAGCTCACCAGCCTGCCCAGCGGGTACCACCGGGACCTGCAGCACAGCAAGGGCGCGCTGATGCGGGGACTGCGGGCGGCGGGGCAGGTCTCGTCGGTCACGCCGCGGGTGCTGTCGGGGCTGACGCTGCACACCGACCGCATGCGGGCGGCGATCGATCCGGGGATGTACGCGACGGACGTCGCCGTGGACCTGGCCGCGGAGGGCATGGCCTTCCGCGACGCCTACCGCCGGGTCGGGCGAGAGCTTGACGCCCTGGGCCCGGGCGACCCGGACGCGAGCCTGGCCAGACGGACCAGCCCGGGGGGGTGTGCCGATCTGCGCCTGAGCGAGCTGGAGGCGAGGGTCGAAGCGCTGTCCGAATGCCCCTGAGGACGTTTGCATGCGTGCATATTCAGAAATTTGACACCCGGGCCGCTTGACGGGGGCCGATGGGGGGATACGCTTGTGTCGCTCGGGGTTCCGGGCAACGAGGACGCCGATGTTCGAGTTCAAGACCAAAGCCGCGAAAGTCAAAGACGCCGAGTGCGTCCGGGCGATCCCTGCGGCTGCGATGGTCTGAGCAACACCGGCTCAAACCAGGTTCGAAGCCTCAGCCCCCGGACGCGTGCCGGGGGCTGTTCTTTTTGATCCATTTCGCGACCACAGACATCAGACAAGGAGCGACGACATGAGCACAAACACGACCAACGAGACCCTCAACGCGTCCTGCCCCGAGTGCGAGGGGCTCATCAGCTTTGACCGCCAGCCGCTGAGCGGGCAGATCGCGACCTGCAGCGACTGCGGCGCCGAGTTGGAGGTCATCAGCCGCGACCCGATCAAGCTCGAGCTGGCGCCCGAGGTTGAAGAGGACTGGGGCGAGTAAGCGGGCCTCAAGCGTTCGAGCGGGATCAGGCGCGAAACAGGAGCCGGGCCATGCGGGTTGTCATGCTGCATTCGAGGGTGCGCGTCGAGGAGCGGATGCTGCTCGACGCGCTGGAGCGCCGGGGCGTCGCGTGTGACGTGATCGACGTGCGCGGCGAGGTGTTCGATCTCTCGGACGCCGGGAAGTGGGCGGAAGTGGACCTGGTCCTGGACCGGTCGCTGAGCCTGACGAGCTCGCTGGCGGCGGTTCGCATCCTGGAAACGATCGGGGTCCGGTGTGTGAACCCGTCCCGGACCACCGAGATCTGCTCGGACAAGCTGCAGACGAGCCTGGCGCTCGAGCGCGGCGGCGTGCCCACGCCGCGGGTGTGCGTGGGGCTGGGACAGGCGTCGGCGCTGCAGGCCGTCGAGCGGATCGGGTACCCGGCGGTGATCAAGCCGACGGTGGGCTCGTGGGGGCGGCTGGTCTCCCGGGTCAACGACCGAGACAGCGCCGAGGCGGTCATCGAGCACCGGGCCGTGCTCGGATCGGCCCAGCAGCAGGTGTTCTACATCCAGGAGCACATCGACAAGCCCGGTCGGGACCTGCGGATCTTCGTCGTGGGCGGCGAGGCGATCGCGGGCATCGAGCGGCGCAGTGAACACTGGATCACGAACACGGCCCTGGGCGGCAAGACCGCGGGCGTGGACGTCTCGGGCGAGATCGGCGAGATCTCCGCGCGGGCCGCGGCGTGCGTGGGCGGGGACATCGTGGCCGTGGACCTGCTCGAGTGCCCGGATCGCGGGCTGCTGGTCAACGAGATCAACCACTCGATGGAGTTCCGCAACAGCGTGGACGCCTCGGGCGTGGACATCCCGGGCCTGGTCATCGAGCACGCGCTCGCTCTGGTGGGAACGCAGGCGGGAGTGGCGCCGTGACGCTGAGCGCATCGATCATCGGCGGCAGCGGGTACACGGGCGGGGAGCTGCTCCGCCTGCTGAGCGATCACCCGGACGTCGAAGTGACCGCGGTCACGAGCCGCAAGCTCGCGGGGCAGCCGATCCACCGGGTGCACCCGAACCTGCGGGGGCGGAGCGAGCTGGTGTTTCGCACGCCCGACGAGGTGGAGGCGAGCGACGTGGTCTTCCTGTGCATGCCGCACGGGAAGGCGGCGGGTGACATCGAGCGCTGGCTGTCGCTGGGCACAAAGGTCGTCGATCTCTCGGCGGACTTTCGCCTGCGCACCGCCGCGCAGTACAAGGACTGGTACTCCTGGGACCACCCCAACACCGCGCTGCTCAGCGAGGCCGCCTATGGCCTGCCCGAGCTGGAGCGTGAGGCGATCAAGAGCGCCCGCCTCATCTCGGGCGTGGGGTGCAACGCGACGGCGATGAACCTGGCGCTGCTGCCCCTGGCCCGAGCGGGGCTGATCGAGCGCGTCATCGCGGACATCAAGGTGGGCTCGTCCGAGGCGGGCGCCGAGCCCAGCGCGGGCTCGCACCACCCGGAGCGATCGGGCGCCGTGCGCTCGTACGCCCTGACCGGGCACCGCCACGCGGCGGAGGTCCACCAGGCCCTGGGCGAGTTCACGCTGGACGTCTCGGTCACCGCGATCGAGATGGTCCGCGGGGCGCTGTGCACGGCCCATGTGATCCCAACCCGCCCGGTCGAGGCCAAGGAACTCTGGAAGCTCTTCCGCGAGGCGTACGCGGGCGAGCGGTTCGTGCGGATCGTCCGCGAGCGTCAGGGGCTGCACCGCCTGCCGGACCCGAACGTGCTGGCGGGGTCGAACTACGCGGACGTGGGGTTCGATGTCGATGAGCGGACGGGCCGGATCGTGACGCTGTGCGCGATCGACAACCTGGTCAAGGGCGCCGCGGGCAGCGCGGTGCAGGCGATGAACGTGGCGATGGGACTCGACGAGGGCGCGGGGCTCGGATTTCCCGGCCTGCACCCGGCATAAGTTTGGGCATGATGCGAGAGAGGACTGACCGTGGCTGAACTGCTTGTCATCAAGATCGGGGGTGGCGAGGGCATCGAGCTCGACGCGGCGCTGTCAGAGATCGACGGGCTGGTTCGCGCCGGCACGCGCGTCGTGCTCGTCCACGGCGGGTCACACGAGACGAACATGCTCAGCGAACGCCTCGGGCGCCCCCCCACGTTTATCACCAGCCCCAGCGGGCACACGAGCCGGCGGACCGACCGTGAGACGCTCGAAATCTTCGAGATGGCCTACTGCGGCAAGGTGAACAAGGGCATCGTCGAGTCGCTCCGCCACCTGGGAACCGACGCGGTCGGGCTCTCGGGCATCGACGCGGGGATCTGGACGGGCACGCGCAAGAACGCGATCCGGGCCGTGGACGAGAGCGGGCGGACGATGATCATCCGCGACGATCTGACGGGGAGGGTCGAGCGTGTGGACGCCGGCTTTCTTCGGCTGCTGCTGGACAACGGGCGGACGCCCGTGCTCACGCCCCCGGCGATGTCCGACGAGGGCGTGGCGATGAACGTGGACGCGGACCGGGCCGCGGCGGCGACGGCCGCGGCGCTGGGCGCCGACGAGCTGCTGCTGCTCTCCAACGTGCCCGGCGTGCTGCGTGACCCCGAGGACCGGGGCTCGCTGATCGAGGCCGTCTCCAGCCTCGAGGAGGTGCGTGAGGCCGCCAAGGGTCGCATGAAGAACAAGGTGCTCGGCGCCGAAGAAGCCCTGACCGGGGGCGTCGCCCGGGTGGTCATCGGATCGGCCTCGGGGGCGAGCCCCATCGCGGACGCCCGCAGCGGCGCCGGAACTGTGTTTGAAGGAGCGATCGCGTGAACAGCACGGCCCCACTCCCCGCCGCCCGCGTCTCCCGCGAGACGGGTGTCGCGATCCTGCGAGACCTTGTCGCCACGAAGAGCCTGACCGGGCAGGAGCAGGACGCCGTCGCGGTCTTCGTCGAGCACGCCGCGGCGATCGGGTTCGACGCGCACACCGACGAGGTGGGCAACGGCATCGCCTCGCGCCAGGGTGAGGGACCGGTCACGCTCGACATCGCGCTCGTCGGGCACATCGACACCGTCCCGGGCGACATCCCGGTGCGCATCGAGGACAACATCCTGCACGGGCGGGGCAGCGTGGACGCCAAGGGCCCCCTCGCGGCGTTCCTGCTCGGCGCGGCCGAGGCGGACCTGCCCCCGGGCGTTCGGGTGCGCGTCGCCGCGGCGCTGGGCGAGGAAGAAGACTCACCCGGCGCCCAGCACCTGCGCGACACCTGGCGCCCGGACGCGTGCTTCATCGGCGAGCCCAGCGGGTGGGACGGCGTCACCCTGGGCTACAAGGGTCGCCTGGTCGTCGAGGTCGAGGTCACCACGCCATCGGGGCACAGCGCCGGCGAGGACCGCAGCGCCCCCGACATCGCCCTGGCCTGGTGGCGCGACGCGATGGTCCTGCTCGACCGATTGAACGCGGAGCGGGAGACCACGTTTGATACCTTCGACTCCATCCACGCCACCATCACGGGCATGGGCAGCGAGTCCGACGGGCTGACGGACACGGCGCGGATGACATGCAGCTTCCGCGTGCCCGAGTGGATCACCCCGGAGGGCCTCGGGCCGGAGCTGCGGGCGCTCGTCAGGGAAGACGACCGCGTCACGCTCGCGCTGGGGGGCTTCGAGCCGGCGCACCGCTCGGACCGGAACGACGCGTGCGTGCGCGCCCTGACCGCGGCGGTGCGTTCGCAGGGCGTCCGCCCCCACCCAAAGCTCAAGACCGGGACGTGCGACATGAACGTCGTGGCGCGGACGTGGCAGTGCCCCATCGCCGCGTACGGCCCCGGCGACAGCGGGCTGGACCACTCGCCCATCGAGCAACTGGACCTGGACGAGTACGCCCGGTCGATCCGGGTGGTGCGCGAGGCGATCGAGCGCCTCGCGCAGGAGATGGTCGTGGCCCGGGATTCCGCGCCATCGTAAACTCGGGCGATGCCCGAGCCTCAGGCCAGCCCCGCCCAGCCGCCCGCCCCGGGCACGCCCGCCAGCGAGGCGATCACGCGCCTGGTCGATCTGTACGGGGCGATGATCTATGCGCTGGCCAGCCGCATCTGCGCCGGACCCGACGAGGGCGAGGACCTTGTGCAGGAAGTCTTCCTCCGCGCGTTCAAGGGCTGGGACTCGTTCGAGGGACGCTCGAGCGCCAAGACCTGGCTGTACACGATCGCCGCACACGCGTGCCAGCGCATGCACCGCACGCGGTCGGGTGAGCCGGCTCGGATCGGCTCGCTGCATGAACTGCTCCCGTTTGGCGACCCGCTCATCGCCGCCATCCCGGGCGGCGTAGAGACACCCGAGCAGATCGAGATCCGGCGCGAGGCGCGCCGCCGGGTCGAGGACGAGATCGCTTCGCTCCCCGACGAGTACCGCGTGCCGCTGATCCTCAAGGAGATCGTGGGATTCAGCGTCCCCGAGGTGGCGCAGGTGCTCGGGATTCCAGAGGGCACCGCCCGCAGCAGGGTGCACCGGGCCCGCCTCAGGCTGCGAGCCGCGGTCGACCGTGCCCTGCCCCGCAACCCGGAGGCGCCCCCCCCACCGGCTTACCCGGAGCAGACCTGTCTCGACCTGCTCGACGCGAAGCAAAACGCCCTGGACCGGGGGGTCGCCTTCGACACCCGCGTGATCTGCCAGCGGTGCCGGTCGGTCTTCGCGTCGCTGGATCTGACGCAGGATGTCTGCCGGGGCCTGGCGAGTGACGAACTCCCCGAGGGACTCAGGGAACGCCTGATCGCGGCGGTTTCGGGGTCCTGAACGAGATTCTTTCGTTCCCGCGGGAGTGATCGGCCTCGGGCGTGTCTCTCTTAGAGAGGCGGGCGGGTTCCGCCCGGGAGGTGGCCCATGTTCCTGCGAATGATCTACGACGAGAAGCTCGCTCAGGCGGCGTACCTCATCGGGTGCCAGCGCTCGGGTGAAGCCATCGTGATCGATCCGGAGCGGGATGTCGATCGCTACCTGGAGTTGGCCAAGGCGAACGGGCTGCGGATCGTCGCGGCCGCGGAGACGCACATCCACGCGGACTTTCTCTCGGGCGCTCGCGAACTCGCCGAACGGGTCGGGGCCAGGGTGTACGTCTCGGACGAGGGCGGCGAGGACTGGTCCGCCCAGTGGCTCGACGCGCGGACCGGGGGCGGGTCCTACGACCACCGCCTGCTCAAGAACGGCGACGTGTTCAGCATCGGCGCGATCGAGTTCCGCGTGATCCACACGCCCGGGCACACGCCCGAGCACATCGTCTATCTCGTCACGGACCGGGGCGCGGGGGCGACCGAGCCCATCGGGCTGGCGACGGGTGATTTCGTCTTCGTGGGCGACGTGGGACGCCCGGACCTGCTCGAATCCGCCGCGGGGCATGTCGGGGCGATGGAGCCCTCGGCCCGGCGGCTCTTCAGGACACTCCGCACGATCGACGACCTGCCCGACTTCGTGCAGGTCTGGCCCGGGCACGGCGCCGGCAGCGCCTGCGGCAAGGCTCTGGGCGCGGTCCCGATGAGCACCCTGGGCTACGAGCGTCGGTTCAACCCGGCGCTGCTCGCGGCAACCGACGAGGACACCTTTGTGGAGTTCATCCTCTCTGGACAGCCCGAACCACCAATCTACTTCGCGAACATGAAGCGCGACAACATGATGGGGCCGCGCGTGCTCGGGGATCTGCCACGCCCCGAGCGCCTGAGCCCGGACCGCCTCGTCGCGCTCGACGCAAAGACGACCACGATCATCGACACGCGCCCGTGGGTCGCGTTCCGGGACGGGCACGTGCCCGGCTCGCTCTCGATCCCGCTCGACCGCTCGTTCCCGACCAACGCCGGCTCGGTCGTCCGCGAGGATGAGTCGATTGTCCTGATCGTCGAGCCCGATCGCCTGGACGAGGCGGTACGCGACCTTGTCCGGATCGGGCTCGACAACATCCCCTCGTGGTTCGACGCCAGCGGGCTCGACGCGTTCGAACGCTCCGGCGGGTCCCTCGCCCAGGCGCCCGAGGTCAGCCCCGAGGAGGGCGAGCAGATGCTCGCCGACCGGCACACGCGGGCGCTGGATGTCCGGCGGGCGCCCGAGTTCGCGGCAGGGCGCCTCCCGGGTGCGATCAACATCGCGCACACACGCCTCGCGGTCCGCCTGGACGAACTCACCGCGGCGCACCGCTTTCTCGTGTATTGCCGCGGCGGGGCGCGTTCGGGCGTCGCGTCGTCCTTCCTTCAACGCCAGGGGTATGAGGCGATCAACATGCGCGGAGGCATCCTGGCCTGGGAGCAGACCCACGCGCGTTCGGAGCGCTGAGTTTCAGCGAAACACACCATGAGCGAAACCACCATTCGACCGATCGACGTGTCCCCCGAGATGCTCGAATCCTGGCTGGCCTCGGGCGAGGCCGTGCTTGTCGATGTCCGAGAGGACTTCGAGCACGCGGGCGAGCGGATCGACGGCGCCCACCACGTCGCGCTGAGCAGGCTCGACCCGGAGCAGCTGCGCCGTACACACGGCGCCAAGCGCGTCGTCTTCCACTGCCGCTCGGGGAAACGATCCGCCCAGGCGGCGGGGCGGTACGCCCGCGAGGGCGAGGACGCCTTCCACCTGCAGGGCGGGATCGAGGGATGGAAGTCCAGCGGGAGGGCGACGGAGCGGAGCGCCTCGGCGCCGCGGATCGACGTGATGCGACAGGTGCAGATCACCGCCGGCTCGCTCGTGCTGCTGGGCGTCGTCCTGGGCATGCTGATCTCGCCCTGGCTGCTGGGGCTGAGCGCGTTCGTCGGCGCCGGGCTGGTCTTTGCCGGCGCGTCGGGCTGGTGCGGCATGGCGATGCTGCTGGCCCGGGCGCCGTGGAACCGGGGCGCCGGCGCCTCGTGCGCTCTCGCTCGTTCGTAGCGCCTTCACCGACCACACGCATCCGAACGATGCGAGACAGGAGATCCTGATGACAGGCGACGCCAAGACTCACTACGCCACGTGGCCCGACCGGATCGACGCGATGAAGAGCGAAACGCCCGACATCACACGCGGGTTCGGGGGCATGTTCCAGAAGCTCATGGGCGATGGCGCCCTGTCCGCGCGAGCGAAGGAGCTGATCGCATTGGCGATCGGCATGAGCGTCCGGTGCGAGGCGTGCATCTATTCGCACGCGGAGAAGGCCGTCAAGGCGGGCGCCACGCGGGAGCAGCTTCTCGATATGGCGGGCGTGGTCGTGACGATGCAGGGCGGGCCCGGCTACGTGTACGTGCCCAAGCTGATCGAGGCGATCGACGCGCTCGGGCTTGAGAGAACCTCGGGCGCGGGCGACTGAGGCCTCGCACAATAATCCGCAGCATCGGGGGTTCGGAACACGGGGTGATCGCCGGGTCATGGCCCGAGTGCAACTGGGTCGGCGTACCGGAGTGATCGACATCGCCCCATCACGCTGGGGAATCGCGCGACACCGCTCATCGCGCGATCGCTGATCGCGTTGGGAACGTAAACCCCAAAACGACACAACCCCTGCTAATGCAGGGGTTGGATCAAGCGAGGCGGACGGGACTCGAACCCGCAACCACCGGATCGACAGTCCGGAACTCTAACCAATTGAGCTACCGCCCCGAGATGTGAATCGCCGTCCCGTGGGTCGGCGTCGTGAAATGTAGCCCTCGCGAGGTCGGTGTCAAGCGGGGCGGGAAAGGCGGCTGCCAATCCCCAAGGCGAGTGCTCCGAGAACACTCAGCCCGGGAGCTTGATCGCCCCATCCTTGGCCTGCAACTCGAAGGGGTTGCCGCTGGGCGAGACCTTCGACCCCGCGATCCAGAGCATGGCGACCGCTGCGATCATCGAGACGATCCCGACGAACATCAAGGCCGTGTAGACATCCGGCGCGGATCCCCGCGACTGGCGTCCCCCCGGCATCTGCATCCCAAACTGGCTCATCGTGCTTCGCCCCTTGCCCGACCTGTCCGCCCGGCGCCCTCAAAGTGACACGCTCGATACCCGATCACCGCTCCGCCCGGACGCTCAGTCCAGCCGTGAGCGAACCTCATCGCCCTGGCGGATCTGGATCCCGCCCCCGGCGGTGTTCAGCAGCCGCCCCACCGACCAGTTCACGTCCGAATCGACCACCACCATCTCGCCCAGGTACTGGCCCGAGCGGACGAGGTAGAGCTTGCTGTTGTTCTGCACCCGGTCGCGCTGCCCGAGATTGACCTCGATGAGGGTCTCGCCGCTGCTCGAGCTGGTCGAGCCGTTGACGCGCCCGCGGATCATCGGACCGCTGATCTCGGTCGGACGGCTCGACGAGCCGCTGCTGGCGACGCTGCCGCCGGTGCGGATCGTGTTGAGCTCGCGCTGAGCCGTGGCGAGCTGCTCACGCAGGGCCCTCTGGGTCTGCTCGTAGACGAGGATGCGGCTCTCCTGGTCGGCCAGCTTGTCGCCGATGTCGATCTTCTCGTCCTGCCAGCGGAGCTCGGCGATCCGAAGGCCCTGGAGCTCGTCGCGGTAGCTGTCGATGATCTTGGCCTGCGTCTCGGCCGTCACGCCCAGCTGCGCGATACGCCCCTGGATCAGCTCCGACTCGTTCTTGGCCTGACGGACATCGACCGTCAGCTCCGCGTTGCGCCCCTGGAGCTCGCGCAGCGTCTTGTCCCGCTCGGCGATCTGCTGACGCAGGCCCTCGATCTCGGTGGTCTTATTCTCAAGAGCACGCTGGTAGATCGACTCGACAGCCGACTCGGCGGCTTCTGCCGCGGTCTTGGCCGCGACCGCGTTCTCATAGTCCCGGGTGATCCGGTCGGCGTTGGCCGTGTACGTGATGGCCAGCGCCGCCATGAGCACGCTGAGAATCGCCGCGAACAGCACGAACACCTTGGTGAGGATGTGCACCGTGATCTCCTTGATCGGTCCGAGTCAGAGTCTTGCAACGCGCCCGCGATCGCTCCGCGATGGCTGCTTCGGTTCTTTCCAGTTTGCCCGTCCGCCGGGGTCCGCGCCCCGAACAAACGCCCGTGACGCCCAAAGCCGGCCACCGAGCCCTCTGCGGGGGTCGATGATAGCGTACACAGCCCTCCCCGTCGCGGGGTCTCCTCCCAGGAAGACACCCCGGATCGTGGGGCCGGTCGCCCGGAGCCTGACCATACGCCCTGGCGGGCGATCAGATCGCTCAATCTTGCAACACAATCACGCCCGGGGCAAGCCCTAGCCGTCCGACCCGGGGACGAACGCGTGACGCTCGGCGGTCTGGGTCGTCAGGTCCAGGACCCCGCCCGCCGCCGCGATCTGCACCAGACGCGACGGATCCTGCATCAGACGACTCAGGGGCTTGAGATTCTCGGAACGCCCCACCCGCCCGTAGACCGTCGCGGCCTGGGCTCGAATCGCGTCGAGCTCGTGCGTTGCGTACTCGTCGGCGATGAACGTCCCCTCGGCGTTGCCCATCTTCGCGAGCGCGTCGGCCACCGCCAGACGCACCTCCGCGGGCATCTTCTGCTGCCCCTGGCCCTCGTACGCGGAGAGGTAGATCAGCTGGTCGATCGACCCGCGATCGCGGACTTCACCGATGATCTGCACCGCCAAGGCCGTGGCCTCGAGCTGCTCGGGACGCGAGGGGTACATCGCGGCGCGGATCGTCTGCAGCTCACGATCGTCGCCGAGCTTGATCAGCGCCTCGGAGATCTGGAGTTCCAGCAGCCTTCGCTCGCCCGTGGTCGCGCGAACCGCCGGCGAGATCGCCGCATGGCGCAGCAGCGAGATCGCGCTCTTGTCGCCCAGCTCGCCCAGGATGAACGCCGCGTGGGCCCGCACCCGCGCGTCGGGGTGCGAGGACACCATCGTCGCCAGGGGGGTGGGGTTCTCGTCGTGCCCGCAGCGCCGGAGGGCGTAGATCGCCGCAGCTCGCGCGTAGGCCGAGCTGTCGGTGAGCAGCGCCCGGGCCGCGGGCGCCGCGTCGCGCAGCTGCGCCCGCCCGATCACCATCGCGGAAACGGTGCGCACGCCAACGTTGGGGTCCGTCAGCCCGCGCAGGGCGACCACGCCGATGCGACCGGAGGCGCCCTCGAGGGCCTCGATCGCGTTGGCCCGCACCTGCGCGTTGGGGTCCTGGGTCGCCTCGAGGAGCATCTGAACCGCCTGCTCACGCGCGACCGAGGCGCTGACGAGCTCGTCGCCGCCGGCGTTTGCGGCCTGGGGCTGGGCGACCGCCTGGAGCCCGGCGCCCATCGCCACAACCACTCCGCCGATCATCAGCCGCCGCATCATCGTCCGCTCTGCCATCGTCAGCTCTCCCGCCAGCCCGGGCCGCTCTGGCCCTGCCGTGCGCCACTGGTTCGACCGCGCGGGTGCGCGGGTTCGTACTATCCTTCGGCCAAACCCGGCTTTCCGCTTTGAGAGCCCGTCACCGAGCGCGAACTGTGCCCGGGCCTGACCCCCAGCAGCGTCACGACGCCCAGCCCCACAATCAGCGTCCAGCCCGCCAGATCGCCGATCCGGGCAAAGACTGTCCGCCCCGAGGACAGTGCCACGTCCGCAACGAGGATCCCGTCCACCCGGTCAAGCCCGCCGGTCGGCTCGCCCCCCCGGACCGGCTCGACCCGGTCCACAACGACCCGCCCGCGGGGATCGATGACGCACGAGATCCCCGTGTTGGCCGATCGGACCATGCCCGTGCCCAGCTCGACGCAGCGCCAGCGGGCGGCGAGCAGGTGCGAGCGTCGCCCCCGGGTCTGGGCGCCGAACCAGCCGTCGTTGGTGAGGTTGATCATGAGCCCCGCCCGGCGCTGCCCGTGCTCGAAGACCAGCCGCCGGCAGACGCCCGGCACCGTGGCCTCGAAGCAGATGGGCGTGGCGAGGGTCACGCGGCGGCCGTCGCGCAGGGCGGTGTCGAGGCGGACGATGGCGGGCGCGGTGTCGATCTCGAAGCTCATCCCCCTCGCCCCCACGGCCGTGATGGTCCGCTCGAGCCATGGCCAGGAAGAGATGTACGGCATCACCTCGCCGAAGGGGGTGAGCTTGATCTTGCTGTACCAGGGCTCCTGGGCGCGCCCACCGGTGAGGATGAACGCCGAGTTGTAGTGCGCGTCCGCTTCGGGCGCGAAGAGCCCGTCGTCGCGCTGCACGAACCGGAGCCCGTCGAACCCCTCCGCGCCGACGAGCATGGGCACGCCCATCGCCTCCTGCAGCGCCAGCAGCTGCTCGACCAGCGCCGTCGTGCCCAGCTCGACCTCCCCGTGCCCCTCGAGCTGCAGCGTCCAGACCAGGTCCTCCGCCTGCTCGGTGCGCAGCGAGACCGGGTCCAACGCCCGCCCGGGCGCCATGGTCTCAGGCCAGACGATCAGGTCCGGGTCCCGGGCCGCCGCGGCGATCGTCAGCTGCGCGAACCGCTCGAAGTCCCGCACCTGCTGCTCGTTGGTCCACCCGATCTTGTTGTCCTGCGCCACATTGGTCTGGACGACCGCGACGCGCATCGCGCCCGCCTCGCCCGCCTCGTGCGCCAGCAGCGGCCCGAGCCCCAGCCAGCAGGCGATGATCACCAGCCCGCCGATCTGGGCCCGCCCGAAGCGTCGGAACACAAGGTCGGCGCCGAGCCCCGTGACCATCGCCGCCAGCGCCGAGACGCCCAGCGCCCCGATGTACGCCGCGGGCCACGAGAGCAGCGGCGCGTCGATCAGTGGATGCCCGACCAGGAACCAGGGGTAGCCCTCGAAGGCCACCAGCGCCCGCAGCGCCTCGAGCCCGCCCCAGAGCACGGCGCCCGCCCAGACCCACGACACGCGCCCGAACCGGCGCTCGGTCCGGGCGCCGATCCAGACGAACAACGCCGGGTAGAGCGAGAGCAGCGCCGCGAGAAAGACGAACCCGAGCGTGGTGACGTTCTCGGTCATAAGCCAGAGGTGGCTCTGCGCCCAGAACGCCAGCGTCCCGAGACCCGCCCATCCGCCCAGCGAGCGGGGACGCAGCCCCCGGACTCGGACCGCCAGCACGAGCGGGATCGGGGCGAGCAGGGCGCCCCCCCACAGCCCGAAGGGCGGGAACGCGAGGGTCATCAGGGCGCTGAAGGCCAAGCCGCACGCCAGCGCCCGAACTCGGGGCGCCCAGCGCCGATCCCGGTCGCGCCCTGCCTCATCTGCCTGTGTCATGGGTCAGGCCCGCGTCACTTGCCCGAGTAGTCGATCAAGCGGGCGATCTCGGAGCGAAGCTCCGCACGCGGCGCAACGCGGTCAACCATGCCCTTGGCCAGAAGGAACTCCGAGCGCTGGAAGCCGTCGGGCAGGTCCTGGCGGATGGTCTGGCGGATGACGCGCGGGCCGGCGAAGCCGATGAGCGCCCGGGGCTCGGCGATGATCACGTCTCCGAGCATCGCGAACGACGCCGTCACGCCGCCCGTGGTCGGGTCGGTCAGGACGGAGATGAACAGCCCGCCTGCGTCGTCGAGGCGCGCCAGCGCCGCGGAGGTCTTGGCCATCTGCATCAGGCTCAGGCCCGCCTCCTGCATGCGGGCTCCGCCCGAGCAGCTCACCACGATCAGCGGCAGGTCGCTCTTGGTCGCGTGCTCGATCGCCCGCGTCAGGATCTCCCCCACCACCGAGCCCATCGATCCCATCATGAATGTCAGGTCCAGGCACGCGAGCATCACAGGGCGGCCCTTGATGAACGCCTCGCCCGCCTGGCACCCGTCGCGCTGCCCCGTCTTGATCTGCTCGGCCCGGATGCGGTCCGGGTAGGCCTTGAGGTCGCGGAACCGGAGCGGGTCGCCCGAGCTGAGCCCGGTGAACATCGGGGTGAACGAGCCGGCGTCACAGAGCTGGGCGATGCGCTGCTCGGCGCTGATGCGGAAGTGGTGCGTGCACTCGGGGCAGACGTGCAGGTTGGCTTCCATCTGGCGCCGGTAGATCAGCTGGGCGCACCCCGGGCAGCGGAGCCACAGCCCCTCCGGGATCGCGGCCTTGCGCGCGGGCTTGAGCTGCGTCCACGTCCTTGTCACCACCTGGGGCATCGACTGCTCCTTCTGGAGAGCTCCGCTCTCCCGCGGTCCCTCGCCCCGCCCGTACGGGCTGGCGTCGTCGGAAGACTATGACAGATCGGCCAGCTAGGCCTTCGCTCCGGACCTTTCCAGAACGCCCAGCAGCGCCTCGCGGCTGATCTCACCCCGGGTCACGCCCGGGCGGGACAGCTCCCAGAGCTTGCTGGTCGGCTGATGCTCCAGGAAGCAGCGGAGAATCCCGGCCGCCACCGGTCGAACGACCACCCCGATCGAGGGGGCGCCGCTCTTGATCTTGTCCAGGGCGCGGGCCAGCTCGCTCAGGACGCGGTCCTGGGCGTCGCTGTAGCTCTCGCCCTCGGGCGCCTTCACGCTGGATGGGTCGGCCAGCCACTGCTTGTAGTTCTTGGGAAACCGCTCCTCGAGATCCGTGCCCAGCACGCCCTCCCAGAGGCCCAGGTCGATCTCGCCCAGCCCCCCGAGGGTGCGGACCTTCACGCCCGAGGAGTTGCGCAGGAGCCTGGCGGTCTGCTGGCTGGCCTCGTCGGGAGCCGCGAGGATGACGCTCAGCCCGTCGTCGGGCATCTCGTCGATCTCGCGGGTGATCTCGTCGCGCCCGTCCTCGGTCATGGGCAGATCGCTGGAGCCGACGATGCGACCGTCGGCTTCCCACGCGGATCGACCGGCCCGCAGGACCAAAAGCTTGAACGTGGTTGGCTTGGGCATGGTGTGGGAAGGCGGCTCTTGGCTCGGCCCCGGTGCGGGGTATTCCTTCGACCTCCGTGCTGGTCCCCCGTCCATCCGGGACGGGAGGGCGATGAGTCTAGCATCGACTCCCCCCCTGACCAATCACAGGCAACACCCAATTCACCCATCCTGTTCGTGTCTTGGACGGGTAAACTGCGCGGATTGGGTCAAACACCTCCCCTTATCGGGACCAAATCAGGCGTCACCGCGCAGATTCTGGATCAACTCGGACCATCGTTCCCGGGGCTGGCGGAAGACGGCCGACCCGGCGACGAGCACGTCGCACCCCGCCTCACGCACCCGGGCGGCGGTCTCGGGGGAAACCCCGCCGTCCATCTCGATCCGCTGGTTGCCCCGGACCCGCTGACGCAGCCACTCGGTCTTGCGGAGGGTCTGCTCGATGAACGCCTGCCCGCCGAAGCCCGGGTTGACGCTCATCACCAGCGCCATATCCACGTGCTCGAGCACGGGTTCGAGTTTCTCTACCGGGGTCTGCGGGTTGACCACGATCGCGGGAGAAACGCCCATCGAGCGGACCCGCTCGCACAGCTCGATGGCCCCGGGCGCGTCGAGCACCTCGATATGGAACGACAGCGCGTTGGCCCCCGCCTTGGCGAAGGGCTCGACGAAATCGCCCGGGTCCGTCACCATCAGGTGCACGTCCAGGTACGCCTCGGGCAGGGCCTTGCGCAGGTCCTCGCACAGCTGCGGTCCCATCGTCAGGTTGGGCACGAAGTGCCCGTCCATGACGTCCAGGTGCAGCAGGTCCGCCCCGGCCTCGAGGACCGCGCGGCACTGGGCGCCCATCGAGGCGAAGTCCGCGGCCAGAACTGACGGCGCCACCAAAGGCAGGCGCCCCGGTTGTCGAAGATCAAGCATCGCGCGGACTCTACCCGACTGGCCCGGTCCCGTCCGCCTCGCGCGATACCATCGCCCGGAGACGGACCTCAACGCCCGCCCACGGAGGAGCCCATGAACACGCTCGGCCCCAGCCTCGACACCGCCCGCCAGCGCCTCGAGGGCATCGGGCAGGACCACGTCCTCGCGGGCGCCGCGTCCCTGTCCCAGGCCCAGCTCGACGCGCTGCTCGCCCAGATCGACGCGCTCGACACGGACCACCTCCCGGGCTGGATCGAGAAGTACGTCAAGGGCGAGCAGTCCTTCGAAACGCCGACCAACATCCAGCCCGCCCCCTGCTACCCGGCGGACCCCGATTCGCCCAAGCGCCCCTGGGACAAGGCCAAGGCGCGCGGCGCGGGCGAGGCGCTGCTGCGCGCCGGCAAGGTCGCGTGCTTCACGGTTGCGGGCGGGCAGGGCAGCCGGCTGGGCTACGACGGGCCCAAGGGGTGTTACCCGGTGGGCAGTGTCAGCGACAAGCCGCTGTTCCAGATCTTCGCCGAGGGGATCCTCGCCACGTCCAAGCGCTACGGCGCCCCGCTGCCCTGGTACATCATGACCAGCCCGCTCAACCACGACGCCACCGTCGCGTTCTTCGAGCAGCACAACTTCTTCGGCCTGCCCGCCGATGACATCGTCTTCTTCTCGCAGGGCTCCATGCCCAGCCTGGACAAGTCCACCGGCAGGATGCTCATGAGCGCCCCGGGCGTCATCGCGACCAACCCCGACGGGCACGGCGGGGCGATCCGCGCGTTGTGGGAATCGGGCAGCGTGGACGACATGAAGCGCCGCGGCGCAGAGCACCTGAGCTACTTCCAGGTGGACAACCCGCTGGCCGGCGTCGCCGATCCTGTGTTTTTGGGCCTGCACGCGGGGGCGGAGGATTCGTCGGGCGAGTTCAGCTCGAAGATGGTCGCCAAGGCCGAGCCGGGCGAGAAGGTCGGCGTGTTCTGCAGCGTCAACGGTCGCGTCGAGGTCATCGAGTATTCCGACCTGCCAGACGAGCTCTCCTCGCAGCTCGAGGGCGACGGGTCGATCCGTTTCAACGCGGGCAACATCGCGATCCACGCCCTGGGCGTGCCCTTCATCGAGAAGCTCGCGACCGACCCCGCCTTCGAGCTGCCCTTCCACCGGGCGATCAAGAAGGTCACCCACGTGAACCCCGAGACGGGCGAGACGATCGAGCCGGGCGAGCCCAACGCGGTGAAGCTCGAGCGGTTCATCTTCGACGCCATCCCGCTGGCGGGACGCTCGATCGTGTACGAGACGAAGCGTGTCGAGGAGTTCGCGCCCGTGAAGAACGCCCAGGGGACGGACTCGGTCGTGTCGTCCAAGGCGATCCAGACCGAACGGGCCGCGGGCTGGCTGGAGCGGGCGGGCGTGTCGATCCCCCGCAAAGCCGACGGCTCGCCCGACTGCGTGATCGAGATCAGCCCGCTGTACGCGCTCGACGCCGAGCAGCTCGCGGCCCGCAGCGACCTGCCCAAGAGCGTCGCGCCGGGCGAGCGTCTGCTGCTGGACGACGCATGATCGAACGCTTCGCTAAGCTGCCGCGGGCGCTCGAGACGCAGGCCAAGACCGTTCACCTGGGCGAGTCGCAGATCCCCGCGCTGCTCGTCCACCCGGACTGGCAGACCCCGGCGCCCGTGGTCATCTGGCTGCACGGGCGCACCGCGTTCAAGGAGCTCGACAGCGGGCGGTACCTCCGCTGGATGCGCGCCGGCATCGGCGCCTGCGCCATCGACCTGCCCGGGCACGGCGAACGCTTCGACGAATCCGCCCAGCAGCCCGACCGCACGCTCGACACCCTTGAGCAGCTTGTAAGTGAGATCGACGAGATCGTCGGCGCGCTCACGGCGCCCGAGTTGGGGGGCGTGTTCGACGCGTCGAGGCTCGCCCTCGGCGGGATGTCCGCCGGGGGCATGGGCGCGATGCGCCGCCTCTGCGATGAGCACCCGTTCGTGTGCGCGGCGGTCGAGGGTTCGTGCGGGTCGCTTGACGATCTCTACTTCCCCAAGGACAACGCGCCCGGCGCGCCGTGGGCGGTGAAGCACGACCGCGAACGCGTCGCCCGCCTCGACCCGATGCAGCGCCTGGACACCTGGCGCCCGATCCCCCTGCTCGTGCTGCACTCGGAATCCGACGAGATGGTCCCCTGGCCCGCCCAGAAGAAGTTTGCCGACGCGGTGCGCGAGCGTTCTCGGACGCTGACGGGCGAGGACCTGGTCGAGGTCACCACGTGGCCCGAGACGGGGGCGCCGTCAGAGCACCTGGGTTTCGGGCGGTACAGCAACGACGCCAAGAACATCCAGACGGAGTTTCTGAGCCGACATCTGGGACGACATCTGGATATGGGCGAATCCTCGGGCGATGACGAGGGTTGAACCCGCGGGCGGGGATACCGTACAGCCCCTGAGACTTTGCCACCGGAAGGACACGACGTGCCCAGATCGATGACCATCGGACATTCCATTCTCGCGTCCCTGGGCGTCGCCGCCCTGAGCGCCGCGGGCGCCCTGGGCGCCCCGCCCACGGACGAGCAGGTCGAGGCGGCGATCGACGCCTACGACACGATTCGCGCCGAGGTCACCTCGATGGAGCAGTACGAGGAGCGTCTGGCGGCGTTCGAGGCCGAGCACGCCGAGGCGCTCGACCTGAGCCAGCTCGACGCCGCGATGATTGAGCGCATGAGCCCGGTGATGTTCTCCACGCCCGAGCGGGCGCAGGGCGCCATCGCGCGCATGGGCGAGCTGGAGCACCCGCAGACCGTGGACGGCGCCGTCGCGCTGATCAACGGCACGTTCTTCACCATGATGGCCAACCGCCAGCTCCCCGATCTGAGCCGGCTCAAGATCATCACGGCCCACCCCGCGCTCGATGAGGCGATCAAATCGGGCAACGCGGAGGTCTTCTTCACCATGCTCGGCTACATGGGACAGTACCGCCCGGCGGAGCTGCGCGAGATCCGCGACCGCGTCGTGCTGATGGACCGATTGGTGAGCGATGACATGGACGCGCAGAACGCGCTGGCCGCGACGGGCCTGTTCGACGCCGTGAGCGCCATCCTGACCGACACCGAGGAGGACCGGGCGATCCAGGAGCGGTTCCGGGCGTCGATCGCCTCCGCCCTGCGCTCGGCCCGCGCGGGCGTGGACGACGATCTGGAGATCGCGGCCGCCCTTGACGACGCGATCACCCGCACCGACGGCGCCTTCGCCCGGGGCCAGCTCGTGGGCTACCCCGCGCCCGACCTGGACTTCACCTGGTCCAGCGACCCGAGCCTGGCCAACACCCGGCTCTCGGATCTGCACGGCAAGGTCGTCGTGCTGGACTTCTGGGCCACGTGGTGCGGCCCGTGCCTGGCGAGCATCCCCAACATCCGCTCGCTCGTGTCGTACTACCAGGGCACGGACGTGGTGGTCCTGGGCGTGACCAGCCTGCAGGGCTTCCACGCCGACCAGGCCCAGGGGCGGATCGAGACCGAGGGCGACCCCGACCGCGAGTACGAGCTGATGAGCGCGTTCGTCAAGGAACGCAACATGACCTGGCCCGTGGTCTTCAGCGAGCAGGACGTGTTCAACCCCGAGTACGGGATCGACGGCATCCCGCACATGGTCATCATCGACGCCGAGGGCAAGGTCCGCCACCGCGCCCTGCACCCGGCGACCGATCTCAACGAGAAGATCGCGATGATCGACCCGCTGCTCGTCGAGGCGGGGCTGGAGCTGCCCGAGATCTCCAAGTCCGCCGCGAACGAGTCCCCCGACGAGGACGGGCAAGACCGCAGCGACGATGAGGGCGACAGCCAGGAGGACGGGCACGAGGGGCACGACCACCCCTAGCCCCGGGCCGAACACGCCCGCGTCAACCCGTGTACCCTCCCGCCCCGGGAGGGTCTTTCTTTGCGCCTCGATCCGCTCAGCGGCGTCCCCAACAAGCGCGAGGTCCTCGCGTGGGGCCTGTACGACCTGGCCAACCAGTCGTTCACGCTGCTGATCATCACCGTCCTGTTCCCGATCTACTTCAAGAAGATCGTCTCCCCGGGCAACGGCGACGCGCTGTGGGCGTACGCAGGGGCGGGGAGCCTGGCGATCGTCGTGCTCGCCTCGCCCTTCGTGGGGGCGCTGGCGGACCAGTTCGGGTTCAAGAAACGCATCCTGCTGGTCACGGGCGTGCTCTGCTCGCTGCTGACCATCTCCCTGGCGCTGCTGGGCCCGGGCGACGTCGCCCTGGCGCTGACGCTGTTCATCGTCGCCAACATCTGCTACCAGCTGGGCGAGAACACGCTGGCCGGGTTCCTGCCCGAGATCGCGACGCAGCGCAACATGGGGCGCGTCAGCGCCATCGGCTGGACCATGGGCTACGTGGGCGCGCTGGCGCTGCTGATCATCGTCGTGGGCGTCATGCTCGTCTTCGGGCTCAAGGACGAGGCGTCGTGGCGTCCGTTCTTCGTCCTCGCGGGCGTCTGGTTCGCGCTGGGCATGATCGGGCCGATGGTCGAGCTGCGCGAGACCAAGCCGGCGGTCCGACCCCGGGTCGCCCCCGGCGCCGTGCTCGCGCGTCTGGCCCAGACCGTCCGCCAGGCGTCGCACTACAGACAGCTCGCCCGCTTTCTCACCGCGTTCTTCGTCTACGGCCTGGGCGTGCAGACCATCATCTACTTCGCGGGCATCATCGCGCGCGACTTCGGGCTCGAGGGCGCGATGCTGCTCGTCTACACGCTGCAGATCACGGTCACCGCCGGGATCGCCGCGGTGCTCACCGGGATCTATCAGGACCGCGCGGGCGCGCGCAACACCGTCATGATCTTCCTGGGCGTCTGGATCCTGACGTGCACGGGCCTGCTGGTGCTCACGCTGATCCCGACCGATGCGCGGATCGCCAACCAGTGGGCGTTCTGGGTCGTGGGCAACGGGGTGGGCTTCGGGCTGGGGGGCATCGGGGCGTCGAGCCGGGCAATGGTCGGGCGGTTCACCCCGCGCCACAAGACCGCCGAGTTCTTCGGGCTCTGGGGGATGACCTACAAGTCCGCGGGCGTCGTGGGCGTGCTCAGCTTCGGGCAGGTCAAGCACTCGCTGGGCGATACCGCGTCGATGGTTGTGCTGACGCTGTTCTTTGTCGTGGGCCTGGTGCTGGTCACCCGCGTCCGGGAGACCCGCGGCGTCCGGGCCGCGCGGCGCTCCGAGCGGACCCAGGCCTCGTCCACGCCATGAGCCGATCGCCTATTCTCACGCTGTGAGCGATACACCCGACACCACGCAGACCCCAGTCCCCAATGCCCGCCCGCTCTCGGCCATGCCCGACGAGCACGGGCGGTTCGGCGAGTTCGGCGGCGTCTACGTCCCCGAGACGCTCGTCAGCGCCCTGCGCGAGCTCAGCGAGATCTATGCCCAGGTCCAGCAGGACCGCCAGTTTTGGGATCGGCTCTCCGGGCTGCTCCGGTCCTATGTCGGTCGCCCGACGTCGCTGTTCAAGGCCGAGGGGCTCACGCGCCAGGCGCGCGAGAACGCGCCCTCGCGCGAGCGCGGCGCCACGATCTGGCTCAAGCGCGAGGACCTGGCCCACACCGGCGCCCACAAGATCAACAACACCATGGGCCAGGGCCTGCTCACGCGCAAGATGGGCAAGCGGCGCATCATCGCCGAGACGGGCGCCGGGCAGCACGGCGTGGCCAGCGCCACCGCCGCCGCGGCCCTGGGGCTCGAGTGCGACGTCTACATGGGCTCCGAGGACGTCCGCCGGCAGCACCTGAACGTCGTGCGCATGAAGATGCTCGGCGCCCGCGTCATCCCCGTGGACTCGGGCTCGCGCACGCTCAAGGACGCGACCAACGAGGCGATGCGCGACTGGATGGGCAGCGTCGAGCACACCCACTACATCCTCGGCTCGGTCGTCGGCCCCCACCCCTTCCCGATGATCGTGCGTGATTTCCAGTCCATCATCGGTCGCGAGACCAAGGCCCAGTGCCTGCGCCTCCTGGGCGCGCTGCCGAGCGCCGTCGTCGCGTGTGTCGGGGGCGGGTCCAACGCCGCGGGCATCTTCTCCGCGTTCGTGGACGACGAGGAGGTCAAGCTCTTTGGCGTCGAGGCGGGCGGACGCTCGGGCAAGCCCGGCGACCACGCGGCGCCGCTCACGCTCGGCGCGCCGGGCGTGCTGCACGGCTCACGCAGCTACGTGCTGCAGGACGACGCGGGGCAGACCAGCCCCGTCCACTCGGTCTCCGCGGGCCTCGACTACCCGGGCGTGGGCCCGGAGCACGCGCACTGGAAGGACGTCCACCGCGTGACGTACTCCAGCGTCACCGACGAGCAGGCGCTCGACGCGTTTCTCTTGTGCGCCCGGGCCGAGGGCATCATCCCCGCGCTCGAGACGGCCCACGCGCTGAGCGACGGGCTGCGGATCGCATCCGAGATGGACCGCGACGAGCACCTTGTCATCTGCCTGTCGGGACGGGGCGACAAGGACGTCGAGGAGGTGGACCGCCTCATCGGCGACAAGATCGAGCCGCTCCGGGCCCGGCGCCCGCGCCAGCGCACGCGCGACAAGAAAAAGAAGCAGGCGACCGGCGGCGAGAACGGTTCGTCGCCCCGGACCGACGAGCATCATCCGCCGTCGGACCCAGGGCGCGCGGATCAGGGCCAGTCGGACGCCCAGTAGCGGACGCTCAGCGGCGGGTCGGGCGGGTGAGCACACCAAGCGTCCAACGCCCGCACCGCCCGCACACGCGGACACCCCAGATCGCGACCCCCGCGACGCTGTGCAGTCGCAGCATCAGGCGCAGGCGGCGCAGCGGCGCATCGTCGGGGTCGATCCGTGTGGCCTGACGGACCCAGTACCTTGCCCGCATCCACTGGCCCAGGCGCAGGTGCGCCAGGGCGAGGTTGTGCATCGCGGGGACGAACCGGGGCTGGAGGATGAGGGCGCGTCGGGCGTGCTCCATGCCCCCGCGCACGTCGCGGGCCTCGAGCAGCGCCACACTCAGGTGGTGGTGCGCCAGGTGGTTCTCGCCGCGCTGCGAGAGCGCCTCGCGCAGCACCCGCACCGCCTCGTGGGTGATCCCCGCGTCGAGCAGGAGCGTGCCCAGGTCGTCGATCGCATCGGGTGAGAACGCGGCGCCGTCGTCCCTCGAGCTGCGCAGCTCCAGACGAAGCAGATCCCGCGCTCGGGGCAGGTCTTCCTCACGCCCGCGCTGGAGCATCAGCCCCGCAAGGCGACGGCGCGCCCCGGGGTACTCCGGGTCCAGGCGCAGCACGACGTCCAGGTGCACCAGCGCATCGCCCAGATCGCCCTGGCGGTCGGCCAGGTCGCCCAGCAGGTGGTGCGCCTCGGCGTGGTCGGGCTCGATCTCGAGCACGCGCCGGAACTTCTCCGACGCCTCCTGCGGGCGGTGCATGTCCACAAGCAGCGAGCCCAGATCCAGCAGCGTGTCGATGTCGCCCGGGTCCTGACGCAGCTCGCGCAGGTACAACTGGCGAGCGCGCTCCAAACGCCCGGTCGCGGCGTACGCCTCGCCCAGCCTCGCCTGCACCCGCGGCAGCTCGGGGTCGAGCCTCGCCGCCTCGCGCAGGCACCAGACCGCCTTGTCGTACTTGGAGCGGTCCATCAGCGAGTCGGCCATCGCCGCGAACAGCTCCGGGTTCTCCGCGTCGATCTCCAGCGCGATGTAGAAGAGCTCCTCCGCGTCGTCGTGCCGACCCAGCTGCGCGAGCGCCTCGATCCGGTGGACCTGGGCCTCGGTGCCCGCGGGTTCCATCTGCTCGGCGCGTTCGAGCCACTCGAGCGCCTCGCCCGGGCGCCCGGCGCGGGTGAGGTTCACACCAACGAGCATCGCCGCGTGCGAGTCGGGATCGTCGCTGAGCTGGAAGGCGTCGCGGAACGCGTCGGCCGCGTCGGAGTCGCGCCCCGCCGCCTCGAGCGTGAGCCCGAGGTTGAAGTGCCACTCCGCCTGGTAGGGGTTGAGCGATAACGCTCGACGAAGCTCGTTCTCGGCTTCGTCCCAGCGCCCCGCGTCGAACAGCTCGTGCGCACGTTCGACGTGATGTTCGGCGTCAACCCAGTCGTTCACGTCTCGTCCAGCTTTCAAGGGTCGGCCATTCTGACCCGTGCCAATATGGTATTCGATGCTCGGCGGACCATCAATCCATCGGTTCCCTCTCCACGGACGCTGCACCGACGCTGGCGGGGCGGATACGCTTGGGGTGGACCCATCCCACTCCAGGTCCCCAACCCAGGGCGTTTCCCCATGACGAGCCCGTTGAGGCCCATGCCCTTCAAGCCCCTGATCACGGTCGTGATCGCTTTATCGTGCCTTTGCACGCCTGTTCTGGCCCAGGACGCCCAATCCGAGCTTCCTCCGGAGCCGATCACCGAGCCCTCAACACCAGCGCCAGCCCCGAACCCGGCGGAGTTCGGCGCCATCGTCGAGGACATCGCGGCGGACCGGGGCGACCGCCTCCAGGCCGCGCAATCGCTGATTCAGCGCGGCGCCAGACGAGAATCGCTCGTGATTGTCAACGCCATCCTGGGACGCACGACGGACACGGACTCTGGCGCTCGGATCATTCTGACGGCGATGAGCACCGAGCCGGTGGTCCCGGGCGAGCTCTGGCCCCCGGTCTCGCTGCTGCCGGTGGGTGACGACGCCTCGCTGCGGGCGCTGGTCGCCTCGGCGGCAGGGTCATTCCGGACCCGCGACGCCGCAGCCCTGCTCGTCGAATGGGCCGAGCGCGACCCCGATCCTCAGGTTCGCGCCGCGGCCTTTGCGGCCCTGACGAGGCTGTCGGGAAGGACGCCCCCCAATGAGCCCGGGGTGTGGGATCAGTGGCTGGAGTCCCAGGGCACGGTCGACGGGCTCGCCTGGCTCCGAGGGCTGATCCAGGGCTTGGCGTCCCGCGCCGACGGGCTCAGCCGCAAGCTCGACAGCGCCGAGACGCAACTCGTCCAGACCAACCGACGCCTGCACCTGGCCCTGCCCCAGGAGCAGCGCTCCGCCCTGCTCGCTTCCCTGCTGGGCGACCCGATCCCGCGTCTGCGGCAGCTCGGGTTCGATCTGGTCGATCGCGAGCTGGCCTCATCGGTGCAGCTCGATGAGTCAGTCGGACTGGCGGCCGTCGGGCTGATCGAGGACGAGGACCCGCGTGTGCGCCGGAGGGCGGCGCTGCTGGTCGTTCGCCTCGCGCCCGAATCGGGCGCGCAGGCAATCACGGACCGCCTGCGTCGAGAGTCGGAACCGAGCGTGGCCGAGGCGCTGCTGCGCGGGGTGACGCGCTGGCCGAGCAAGGGCTGCGAGAGCCAGGTCGTGCGTTGGTCGCAGGCCCAGGGCCTGACGCGAGACGCCGCGCTCGACACGGCTTGGTCGCTGCACCGGGCCGGGATGTTCGCCGACGAGCACGCGACGGGCGACCTGCTCGAGGAGCTTCGATTGCGCGAGATCGCGTCGCTCAGCGCCTCGGCGATGCGTCTGCTCAGCGCGCTGGGCTCACCGAGCGATCGCGCCCGGCTCGCGGCGCTGCTCGACGCGGGGGACGCGGCCACGCGCCGGCGTGCCGCCGAGGCCCTCGTCGCCGATCCGGATTCGGCCGACGCGATCATCGCCGCCGCCCGGAGCGACACGGGCCTGTACGACCTGGCCGCCCGAACGATCGGCCTGCACCGGCGCGAGGCGCGGGGTCTGCAGGAACTCATCGCGTTGCCCCCGCCCTCGCCCGAGTCCGGCGCCGAGGCGATCAACGCGCTTGGCGCGTCGCTCTCGACCCGTGAACTGATCGAGGGCGCCGAGCCGATCAAGGACCCGGCGCTGCGCGAGCGTCTGCTCGCGCGTCTGCTCGTAGCGCCGCAGAGCCCCGACCGCGGGCGGGCGCTGGTGGTGCTGAGCGAGACGCGTCTGGAACTCGGTCGCCCGGACGAGGCGCTCGCCGCGCTCGACGCGATCGCGCCCGACGACGGCGCGCCGGGCCAACGCCAGCTCGACGCGCGAACCACCGCCCTGCTAGCCCTGGGGCGGGTCGATGAGGCGACCGCGCTCGACGGGTCCGCCGACGCCTGGCTCTCCGGGCTCGATCGCTCGATCGGGGCGCCCCACGCCGAGAGGGTGCACCAGGAACTGACCACCCGCTTCGCCGGCGCCCTGAGCAAGGACCAGGCCCAGCGTCTGGCGGGGCTTCGTCAGCGCTTATCCAGCGGCGAGAGTGATGTGGAAGCGACCGCCGCCGACGCCCCGTAGGGAATCCGGGCGGGTCAACGCGACGCGGACGCGCTTGCTCTACTGTCCCTGGCGCTTGGGCCCAAGCCCGGCCCAGCCCAGGCGGCCCAGCACGGACTTGGCGCGAACGACGGGCGCGGCCTGCGTCTCTCCGCTGCGCAGCGCCTCGAGCGCCGACGCCGCGGAATCAAAGCCGCCGGTGGGATCGAGGCCGCGCTCGAACCACGTGTCCCAACGCTTCTCGAGGCGTTTGACAACGCGGGACGCCGGGAGCAAAGGCTCGTCGGGCGTGAGCCCGGTGAGCAGGCGGTACCCGAGGTGAACGATCGAGCGGATCTCGTCGCGAGTGTCCTCTTGTCGCTCGGACGACGCGTCGTGCCGCAGCCCGCGCCGGAGCCCATAGAGCTCGATGAGCAGGCGGCCGTGACGATCGACGAGCAGCTCGTCGTCGAGCGCCGGGCCGTGCACCACGCCCGCCTCGTGCGCCAGCGCCACGCCCGAGAGCAGGTGCTCAAGCGTGCGCTCGCCCTCGAAGGAGGGCATCGTGCCGCCCTTGGCCTCGAGCAGATCGTTGAGCGTGACAAGCCCGGCCTGGCTGCCGGTATACGGCGCCACGACCCAGGCCGACCCGTCACGACCGAGCGTGTACTGCTCGATCGCCAGCAGGTGCGGGTGCCGGATGGCGCTGGTCCGCTCGAGCAGCTCGAGCATGTCGCGCCGCTCGCCGCGATCACGGCAGACGGGCAGGCGGTAGATCAGATGATTCGTCCGGTGATGATCGTGAAGCCCGATCCAGCGCTGCCCGACGGTGGCGTCCGGGAGCTCGCGCACAAGCCGGATGTGGCCCAGCTGGTGCGGGTGATCGGGTCGGTCTCTCATCCGGTCGGTTTCCTCGCGTCGGCGCCCCGGCGGGTGACTCCCCCGCCGCCAGCGCTCGGCCTCAAACCAAGAGCCCCGATTCTAGCCCCCCGCCAAGAACTCGGCGAAACGCGGGGCATATTGGGCACAACCGCCTATCGGACCCCACCAGCGTCGCTCACCAGTCTTTTCTCCCGCCCCGCGGCGCTGATGATCCCCGATCGGCGCCTCGTCCCCCCTCGCCCCTCTTCTATAGTCCCGCCCGACAGCCACCAACGGAGCCCTCTCGATGCGTACCCGATCCCACACCGCCGGCCAGCTCCGCGAGGAGCACTCGGGCCAGTCCGTCCAGCTCTGCGGCTGGGTCCACGCCCGGCGCGAGCAGTCCTCCGACCTGGTCTTCATCGACCTGCGCGACCGGTACGGCATCACCCAGCTCGTCTTCGATTCCGAGGACTCGGGCTCCGCCCTGCCCCCCCAGGCCAAGGGGCTGCACCTGGAGGACGTCATCGCCGTCCGGGGTCAGGTGCGCGCCCGCGAGAAGACCAACAAGAAAATCGAGACCGGCAGCGTGGAGGTGGTCGTGACGGAGCTGGAGGTGCTCAGCCGGACCGCGTCGCCGCCGCTGATCCCGTCGGACGAGAAGAACCTGCCCGCCGAGGAGACGCGCCTCAAGCACCGCTACCTCGACCTGCGCCGCCCCAAGATGCAGAACATCCTGCGGACGCGCCACCGGGTCTCCAAGCTCGCCCGCGATTACTTCGACGCCCACGGCTTCCTCGAGATCGAGACGCCCAACCTGACGCGCTCCACGCCCGAGGGCGCGCGAGACTTCCTCGTGCCCTCGCGCAACCAGCCGGGCATGTGGTACGCCCTGCCCCAGTCCCCGCAGCTCTTCAAGCAGATCCTGATGGTGGGCGGCGCCGACCGCTACCTGCAGATCTGCCGCTGCTTCCGTGACGAGGACCCCCGCGCCGACCGCCAGGCCGAGTTCACGCAGATCGACTGCGAGATGAGCTTCGTCGATCGCAAAGAAGTGCTCACCATCATGGAGGGCTTCGCGCGGTCGGTCTGGAAGGACGTCATGGGCGCAGAACTGCCCGCGTTCCCGCAGATCACCTACCACGACGCCATGGACCGCTACGGCATCGACCGACCGGACACGCGCTACGAGCTTGAGCTTGTGGACGTGTCTGATCTGGCCGCCAAAACCGAGTTCAAGGTCTTTACGGAGGCTCTGGCCAAGCCCCGCGGCGTGGTCAAGGCGATCCGCGTGCCCGGGGGCGCCGACAAGCTCACCCGCAAGATCACCGACGGCTACTCCAAGTTCGTCCAGGACTTCGGCGCCGGCGGCGTCCCCGTCACCAAGGTCGCCGGCGGCGCCCTCGAGGCCGGCATCGCCAAGTTCGTCGAACCCATCGCGGGCGACCTCATCGACCGCCTGGGCGCCAAGAACGGGGACACCATCCTCTTCGGCGCCGACACGTACGCCGTCGCGACCAAGGCCCTGGGCGAGCTGCGCCAGAAGGTCGCCAAGGACATGGACCTGATCCCCGAGGGCGCGTGGAACTTCCTCTGGGTCGTGGACTTCCCCATGTTCGAGTGGGACGAAGAAACATCCCGCTTCTACGCGATGCACCACCCGTTCACCGCCCCCGCCGACCACGAGCTGGACCGCTTCATGGGCACGGACCCTGCCGACACCGAGGGCATCGAGTCCATCGTCTCCGACGGCTACGACATGGTCTGCAACGGCAGCGAGATCGGCGGCGGCTCTATCCGTATCCACCAGCAGGACGTCCAGAAGAAGGTCTTCCAGCTCCTGGGCATCTCCGACGAAGAAGCCAAGCTCAAGTTCAACTTCCTGCTCGAGGCGCTGAGCTACGGCGCCCCGCCCCACGGCGGCATCGCCTTCGGCCTCGACCGACTCATCATGCACCTCACCGGCGCCGACAACATCCGCGACGTCATCGCCTTCCCCAAGAGCCTCACCGGCATGGACCTCATGTGCGAAGCGCCCAACGTCGTGGACGACGAGCAGCTCTCCGAGCTGCACGTCAAGAGCACGGCCAAGCCGGCGCCCGCCCCCATTAACTAGCCCGGAACGTCAGTGACGGGCCCGTCAAGCGCGCTGAAACCAGCGCTCTCCCCGTCTCGAGCCAACCGTCGTGAGCAGTGAAGCCGCGTCACCCCGACCGACCGACCGCCCAGCCATGGGCGGCGCTATCGTGCTCTGGGCTGAGCTCCTCGTCCTCTTCATCGCCATCCCCGCCGCGTTCTGTTGGACGCGGGTGAACCCGGGCGTCGCCGCGGACTGGCTCGGGCGCCTCGGGATTACGGGGAGACTGGCCGCGGCGATCGCCGGCGGGCGCCTGATGATCCCCACGCTGCTGGTCTTCACGCTGGGCTGCCTGCTCTGGCTGATCTTTGATAAGCGCTTCGCCAACCGCCGGCTCTGGAACTGCCGCGCCGGGATGCGCGAGGTCCCGCGGATCCTGGCGGTCTTCGTGCCCGGCGCCGTGATCATCAGCGGGTTGGTCTGGCTGCTGCAGCCGGGCTCGGCGATCGTCGCCGAGGCCGCGGAGTACGGGCTGATCCTGCCCACGCTCGACCCCAACGCGACGTGGCTCAGGCTGCCTCTAGAGCGGACCTCGCTCTGGCTGTTCATCATGGTCGCGTACCCGGTGTTCAGCGTGTGGCCGCAGGAAGTGGTCTACCGCGCGTTCTTCTACCACCGCTACAAGTCCATCCTGCCGGGCGTGCTCCCGCGCATCCTCGTCAGCGCCCTCGTCTTCGGGTTCATGCACGTGGTGTTTCTGAACTGGCTCGCGCCCGCGATGACGCTCGTGGGCGGCCTGCTCTTCGCCTGGACCTACGAGCGCAGCAAGAGCCTGCTGGCGGTCAGCATCGAGCACGCCCTGTGGGGGCAGCTGATCTTCACGATCGGCATCGGCTGGTACTTCTACGGCGGGAGCGTGCCGGCCTGATCCTCCCCCGCCCCGGCGGGGGAGGTGTCGAGCAACGCGAGACGGAGGGGGTCTTCCTCCCTCTCCCCTCGGGGGAGAGGGCCGGGGTGAGGGGCGGAGACTGTGGCGAGTTGTGACACGATTCGGGTGGAGCACCGTGCCCCCTCACCCGGTCGCTGCGCGACCACCCTCTCCTCTCGGGGGAGAAGGGTTGGAACCTACTCGGCGTACCCCATCGCACGCTCGATCGCGCCAACGAGCGAGTGCAGCACGAGCATGTGGATCTCCTGGATCCGGTCGCTTGTCACGCCCGGCGCGATCCACTCGAACTCGCCGCAGCCCTTGAGCTTCCCACCGTCCTTGCCCAGCAGCAGCGCCACGTGCAGCGATTGGTTCTTGGCCGCCTCGACGCCCCGCACGATGTTCGCCGAGTTTCCGCTCGTGGACATCGCCACCAGCACGTCCCCCTCGCGCCCGAGCCCCTCGACCCAGCGGCTGAACACCTGCTCGAACCCGTAGTCGTTGGCCGTGCACGTCAGGTGCCCGGGATCGACGCACGCGATCGCGGGGATCGGGGGGCGGTCGTCGCGGTAGCGCCCGGTGAGCTCTTCGCAGAAGTGCATCGCGTCGGCGCACGAGCCCCCGTTGCCAACGGCCAGGATCTTGCCTCCGGCCTTGATCGATTCGGCGCAGACGCGGGACAGGTCCTCGACGCGGGCCGCGTTGGTCGGGTCGGCGTTGAACGCCCGCAGGGCCATCGCGGCGTCGTCAAACTCACGCTCCACAATCTCGCTCATGACGCCGCTCCAGCAACCAAGCCCGACCCAACAACCGGTTGCCCCCGGTCGCTGGCGCCCACCTCGCCCACACCCCAGCACAGGCCCGCCGCGATTGCCAGGAGGATCGCCTTCATAGACAGCGAGGATAGACCCGCTGCCCAGAACGCGTGCCGCGCAAAAAGAAGGGCGACCCGTCCGGATCGCCCCTCTTGCGGCGCCCCGGTCTGACCGGAGCGACTGATTGGTTTTAAACTCTTGACGAGGTTGTGGCGGGTTTACGGGAGGGGGCAGATAATCAGGGCCGCCACCACCGCGAGCGGCATGGCCAGCAGATAGGCGCCGATCCCGATCCACACCGACTGTCCGGTCCGTACCAGCTTCTGTCCGGGCATCGCGGCTCCAAATACATCGTTCCGCATGGGACTACTCCTTTCGGACGCCGTCTCAGGGCGTCTGAGAACCGTCCGGATCAACCGCCCTCGATCCTGTCGTATTCCCGAGCTTCGTTCCGACGCCGCTATCCTCTCTTCCCATGCCCAAGGACCCCTGGGACACCCCGGCCATGCGCCAGTACCGGCGCTTCAAGGACGAGCACCCCGAGTGCGTCCTGTTCTTCCGCATGGGCGACTTCTACGAGATGTTCGGCGAGGACGCCGAGAAACTCGCCCCCGCCCTGGGCCTGCGCCTCTCCAAGCGGGGCAGCCCCATCCCCATGGCGGGCGTCCCCCACCACCAGAAGGACACGTACCTCCGGCGCGCCATCGAGCAGGGCTTCCGCGTGGCCGTGTGCGACCAGGTGCAGGACCCCAAGGAGGCCAAGGGCGTCGTGGAACGGGCGGTCACGCAGGTCGTGACGCCAGGGACACTCGTCGATGAGTCACTGCTCGAGGGCGAGCAGAGCGCCGCGCTGGCCGCGGTCGTCTTCGAGAGCGACCAGTCCTGCGCCGCCGCGATCGTCGAGCTCTCCACGGGCGAGGTCGTGCTTTCCTCGGGAACCCCCGAGTCTGTCGGCGGCGACCTGGCCCGGCGCAGCGTGCGCGAGCTTCTCTACGCCGAGACCACGGGCGACGCCGCCCCGGCGCGCGTCGCCAGCCTCGCCGAGCCCCTGGGCGCGCACACCACCGCGCGCCCCGCGTGGCACTTCCGCGACAGTGAAGCGCTGGAAGCAATCACCGAGCAGTACCGCGTCAAGTCCGTCGAGGGCTTCGGCCTCCGAACCGGCGACCCCGCCCTGCCCGCGCTGGGCGCCGCCCTTCGCTACCTCGCCCAGACCCAGGGCGTCGGGCGTGAGACCTCCAACGCCGCCAGCGGCGCCGAGTTCCAGCGCCAGTCCTCCACCCTGGCCCACCTGCGCCCGCCGCGCCGCGAAGAGTCCGGGCGCCTCTGCACCCTCGACACCACCAGCCTGCGCGCGCTCGAGATCGAACGCACCCTCCGCTCGGGCGAGATCACGGGTTCGCTGCTGGGCGTGTTTCTTGATGGGCCGGGCGGGCGCGCCATGCGCACGCCCATGGGGCGACGCCTGATCCGGACCTGGCTGTGCGAGCCGCTGGCGCGGGGCGAGGACGTGCGCACGCGTCAGGGCGCTGTCGCGGCCCTCGTCTCCGATCGTCGGGCCGCCAGCGCCCTGGGCGAGGCGCTCTCGGGCCTGGGCGACATCGCCCGCGTCGCCGGGCGGCTGGCGCTGGGCCGGCTCTCGCCGCGCGATCTGGTCTCGCTCAGCGCCGCGATCGCGCGGATCGACCCGCTGCGCGACACGATGTCCTCCACCCCCTCGCTGGCGCCCCTGCTCGAGACGCTCGACAGCCTCGCCGCGGGCCTGGCGCCGCTGGGCGGGGCGATCGAGGGCGCGTGCGTCGAGGACCCGCCGGGCAGCCTGCGCGAGGGCGGGCTCATCCGCGACGGCGTGGACCGCGACCTGGACGAAGCCAGAGGTCTGCAACGCGACGCGGGCGCCTGGCTCAGCGCGTACCAGACGCGACTGATCGAGCAGCACGACCTGCCCTCGATCAAGGTTGGCTACAACAAGGTCTTCGGCTACTACATCGAGCTGCCCAGCGCCCAGGCGAAGCGCGCCCCGGCGGAGCTGACCCGCAAGCAGACGCTCAAGAACGCCGAGCGCTTCATCACGCCCGAGCTGCGCGAGTTCGAGGGCAAGGTCACGACCGCCCAGAGCCGGGCGCTGGCGCGCGAGCGCGAGCTGTTCGACGACCTCGTCGCCCGCGCCTTCCCGCAGGTGGACCGCCTGCAGAAGCTCAGCGACACGCTCGCCCAGCTCGACGCGCTGCTGGTTCTGGCCGACAAATCCCACCAGCGCGGCTGGACCCGCCCCGAGATCTGCGACGAGCCCGTGCTCGAGATCCACGCCGGCAGGCACCCGGTCCTCGACGAGCTGCTCGAGTCCCGCTTCGTCCCCAACGACGCGGCCCTGGGTATGGAGTCCGACCCGGCCCGCCTGGCGCTGATCACCGGCCCCAACATGGCCGGCAAGAGCACCTACATCCGCCAGAACGCCCTGCTCGTGCTCCTGGCCAGCGTCGGCAGCTTCATCCCCGCCGAGCGCGCCACCATCGGCGTCTGCGACCGGATCTTCACCCGCGTCGGCGCCGACGACGCCCTGCACCGCGGCCAGTCCACGTTCATGGTCGAGATGACCGAGACCGCCGTCCTCCTCAACAACGCGACGCAGCGCTCGCTCGTCATCCTCGACGAGATCGGGCGCGGGACTTCGACGCTTGACGGGCTCAGCCTCGCCTGGGCGATCGCCGAGTCGCTCGCGACGGACTCGGCTCCCCGCACCTTCTTCGCCACCCACTACCACGAGATCACCGAGCTGGGCGAGCGACTGCCCGAGCGCGTGCGCAACCTGCACGTCTCGGTCCGCGAGTGGACCGCCCCCGACGAGGGCAATCCCGAGGGGCGCCCGGAGATCATCTTCCTGCACCGGATCCTGCCCGGGCCGACAGACCAGTCCTACGGCGTCCACGTCGCCCGCCTCGCGGGCCTGCCCGAAAGCGTCACCAGCCGCGCCCGCGAGATCCTCGAATCGGTCTCGGTCCAGCACGCCCAGCAGATCGACACCCGCTCGATCAAGCCCGCGCCCGGCGCCGGGGCGCAGCTGCCGCTGTTCACCGAGTACGTGCCCCACCCCGCGATCGACCGCCTGCGCGAGATCAAGCTCGACGCGCTGAGCCCGCTCGAGGCCTTCGACGCGCTGCGCACGATCAAGAGCGAGGCGGAGTCGGCGGGCGAGTGATACCGCTGCGAAAGCCCGGCGGACCGAAGTCGCTTTAGTAAGATTGACCACAGAGGCGCAGAGAGACTCAGAGTTTGTTTTCTCTGCGGCTCCGTGTCTCTGTGGTGAACTCTTCCTGGCTTCGCGCTAGATCTCGCCGTCGAAGGCCTGCCCGCGCGGCACGTAGATGAGGTCGTACGCCGGCGTCCAGGTCTTGCCCTCATCCTTCGAACTCGTCCCCGTCTGACGGACGCGCCCGTTCTCGATCGGGCGCACGTGCATACGCTGGATGACGCCCGGCGCGTCCGAGGTTGTGCCCTCGTACATGATCCCGTCACCCTGGCGCGTGCCGACGAACTCGGTCACGCTGCCCGACGCGTCGAGCCAGACCTGCTTCCAGACGCCCTCGGCGGGGTTGAACCAGTTCCAGCTCTCGCCGCTGGTCCCGCCGCTGGCCTCCCAGTGCTCCAGGATGACCGAGCCCTTGTTGCGCAGCGTCAGCTCGTTGGTCCCCGCCTTGGCCTTGGTTGTGGCCGAGTAGCAGTCCCATTTGCCCACCCAGAAGTGCGCCAGCTTCGCGTCGCTGACCTTGTCTTTGGCGCCCGGCGCTGTGCCAAAGAGCTTGGCGAACCGCGCGTCATCGCGGATCGACGCCAGGTCCGGATCCGAGTACGCGCCCGCGAGCCCCTCGGGACTGCCCGCGCCGTTGAAGCCCGCTTCGATGGCCGTCTTGAGCGCTTCGAACGCCTTGTCGGTGTGCCCCAGGACCGCGTGAGCGCAGCCGAGGTTGTACAGCGCGACGGGCCTGGCCTGCGGGAACTTCGCGGCCGCCTCGTGCAGCGGGATCGCCCGCTCCATGTCCCCCGACGCGTGCACGCAGTACGCCAGCCTGAAGCTGGCCATCGAGTTGTTCGGGTCCAGCTCGAGCACGCGTTCGAAACCCTTGATCGCCTTGGGCCAGTCCTGGGCCTGCATCGCCTGGGTGGCGCCCTGCATCGCCTGCTGGACCGGGCTGACCTCGGGCTGCACCACCGCGCCCCCGGCGGGACGCTCCTGCATCACGCCCGCGGCCAGGACACCGGCGCCCGCCGTGAGGCCGACCACCGCCGAGAGTTTCAGGAGCAGGGTGTGGGGATTCGAGTTCATGGGCGCCTCCAGTGGTTTGTTCCTTCCGCACGGTACCGCCGGGCGGGTTCCTGGATGCGGGGCCAGGCCAATCGAGCACGATCCTCTAAGCCGGGAGACGCCAGGCGGCGGCGCACTCGGGGCAAACCGTGCACCCGTCCTCCTGGCGGATCAGTCCGCGAAGGTGATACCCACATGATGCACACCGCGCGAGCCGCTTGAGTTCCGCCATCGCCTCACGCTCGATTCGGGAACGGCGAAACCCCACGACCACGGTTGTCACAAACCAGAACGCCAAGATCAAAACCACATCTATGCTCACCTGAATCCGCGAGACCGATCTGCTGAGGATGATCGAGATCGCGATCCCACCTCCGACATACCCCACCAAGTAGAGGACACCCAGTCGAAGCACATCCTGGGTTGCGTACTCCAGCTGCCGGCGCAGCGAGTGATCAAGATCGGAACTCTCACCAGACGGACGCAGGAGCGGGGTGAGCCGCAGCCGATCGTCGCTGACCATCCGCCGCTTGTGAAAGTACTCAGCGAACATCCAAGAGGGTAGTCGTTCCGAGCCAGCTTCTCGGACCGCCCCCAGCCCGCGGCGCCGCCCCAGCCTGACACCCATCGCTCGCACACTGCGTTTGCGGTTGCCCCCACGCCCGATCGAACCCCACGATCTGACCCGTGATGAAACGAACACCACTCGCCGCCGCGTGCCCGATCCTCCTGCTCCTGCCCGCGTGCGCCTCGTCGCCCGAGCGTGTCCAAACGCCGCCTCCGCCCGACGCGGTGGAGATCGGGACGGTGCAGGAGGTCACCAGCGAGTCGATCGTCGCGCCCGTGGGCGACGCGGTCCGCGCCGACGAGGCGCTCGAAACGATGCCCGAGCTGGAGCGGTGGCGCGAGGCCCGGTTCGGGATGCCCGTCCCCCGCTACGCTGCGCCCGCGAGCCGGCTCAGCTGGGAGCAGATTGCCCAGGAACTCGTCGCCATGCGCAGCCCCGAGCTGGCCCAATACCGGCGCGCCGCGCCCGCCGCGCAGCGCGATCCGGCGATGCACGCCCACATCCAGCGCATCGACGGGGCCCACGTGGCCCGCCTCAAAGAAATCGTCCAGGCCCACGGCTGGCCCACCTTCGAGCGCGTCGGCGCCCGGGCCGCGTCCGCGGCGGTGCTCACCGTCCAGTACAGCGGGCACGACCCCGAGTTCCTTGCCGACGCCATCGAACGCATGACCCCGCTGGCGCGCACGGGCGAGGTCAGCGCCCCCTACGTGGCGCTGCTGACCGACCGCCTGCGCGTCTACCAGGGCCAGAAGCAGGTCTTCGGCACCCAGGTCCGCGTTACGCTCGACCCGTACGCCCTGCCCATCGTCACCCCCACCACCCCGATCGAGGACATCGAGAATCTCGACCAGCGCCGCGCGGCGTTCGGGCTGCCCCCGTTCCAGGCGTTCACACAGCACATCAAGGCCCAGTTCGCCAACGCCTCGGGCGGCTGACGTTCAGAGCGCGCCCTGCGGGCGCCATGCGCCTCCGCTCACGGAGCGCTCGCGCGGGGTGGGCTCGGCGTGGGCCCGCCCCGCTTTCGCGCGGTATCGTGCGTGCATCACCGACGCCCCCACAACACCCGCCCGCCTCGGCCTCTGCTCCTGGTCCCTCCGCGCCCGGTCCCCCGAGCAGCTCGCCGAGGTCGCGTCCACCTGCGAGGTCCGGGGCGTGCAGCTGCACCTGGACCCCATCCGAACCGGCGACTGGGATCTCGAGCAGACCCGCGACGCGCTGGGCCAGCGCGGCCTGACCATCCTCAGCGCGATGATGACCACCCGGGACGAGGACTACTCCACGCTCGAGTCCATCGCCCGCACCGGGGGGATCCGTCCCGACGCGACCTGGGACGAGAACCTCGACGCCGCCCGCGCCAACGCGGAGATTGCGCTCGCGCTCGGCCTCGACCTGATCACGTTCCACGCGGGATTCCTTCCCGAGCGTTCCGACCCCGAGCGCGCGACGATCACGCGCCGCCTCGACCAGATCGCCGACGTCTTCAACGCCCGCGGCGTGCGCGTGGCGCTCGAAACCGGGCAGGAATCGCCCGAGGAGTTGCTGGCGCTGCTCGAAGAACTGGACCGGGACGACCTGGGCGTCAACTTCGACCCGGCAAACATGATCCTGTACGCCTCGGGCGACCCGGTCGCCTCGCTCGAGGCCCTGGCGGGGCGCGTCATGCAGATCCACATCAAGGACGCCGACCCGACCTCCACGCCGGGCGCGTGGGGCGTCGAGCGACCCATGGGTGAGGGCAACGTGGACTGGGAGGCGTTTTTCGGGGTGGTTCAGGCCCACCTGCGGGGCGTGGACCTGCTCATCGAGCGGGAGTCTGGCGAGAACCGGGCGGGGGATATCCTCGCCGCCGCCCGCCGGGTCCGCGCGATGGCGCCATCGCTCGTATCATGAGGCTCGGGCGGGCCATCCGGGTCCGCCGCCGCACGGACGCGGGGAGCACGATGAAACAACAGATGCCGCTGACCGGGTTGCTGCTTGGCATGTTCGCCGCCGCGGTGATGCTCCTGGCGATGGACGGGTGCGCGACGCCCCCGCGCGTCCCGGGCAGCGCCGCCGCGGGCGCCGGGCCGCTGCGGGCGGTCTGGGTCACGCGCTGGGACTACCTCACCGCCGACGACGTGCGCACGATCATGCGCAACTGCGATCGCCTGGGCGCGACGGACGTCATGTGGCAGGTCCGCGGGCAGGGCGACGCGTACTACCAGTCCGACCTGGAGCCGTGGGGCCAGGAGCTGTTCCGGGACGCCGAAGAACCCGAGACGCTGGTGACCGTCGGCCCGGGGTACGACCCGCTGGCGCTGGCCGTGGACGAGGCGCACCGGCGCGGCCTGCGCCTGCACGCCTGGATGAACGCGATGCCACTCTGGAAAGGAACGCAGCCCCCGCTGGCGCTGAGCCACCCGTGGCACACGCACGAGTCGTGGCGCCTGCGCGACGCGGCGGGCAAGGCCCAGCCCCTGGGCGAGGGCTACGTCATCGCCAACCCGGCGCTGCACGAGTTCCGCTCGCACATCGCCCGCGTCGCGGCGGACATCACCCGGCGCTACCGCGTCGACGGCGTGCACCTGGATTACATCCGCTACGTCTCCGACTCAATGAAGGACGACGAGCAGTACCTCACCGACCGGCGCACGCTCACCCTTTTCCGGGCCGACACCGGGCGCCACGGGCTGGACACGCCCGCGGACCGCGCGGCCCACCGGGCCTGGATCCGCGACCAGATCACCGATGTGGTGCGCCGCACCGGGCGCGCAGTCAAGGCGGAGCGGTCCGACGTGGCGTTCACCGCCGCGGTCTGGCGCCGCCCGGACATCGCCCGGGAGACCTACCTGCAGGACGCCGCGGCGTGGGTCGATTCCGGGCTCATCGACGCCGTGTTCCCGATGATCTACACCACCGACAACGAGCAACTCGCCGGCGACCTGATCTCCTGGGAGAAGGCCGTGGGCTCCGGGCGGATCGTCCCCGGGCTGGGCGCGTACAAGCACGAGGCGGGGCAATCCATCGCCGAGCAGATCCGCGCGCTGCCCGACCCTGGCCGCGTGGCGCTCTTCGCGTACTCGACGTTCTTCGAGAGCCGCGCCCCCGGGCAGGACCAGTCCCCCACCGCGAGCGCTCGGCGCGCCCAGCGCCGCGACAGCGTCGCCCGGACCCTGGGGCGCCCGTGACCACGCTGGGCATCGACGTCGGGGGCGGGTCGGTCAAGGCCTGCCTCACGCGACCCGACGGGTCGCAGCGCGCCGCCGTCAGCACGCCGTACGAATCCGCCAGCCCAGACACGATCCGCGCCGCGATCGAGGAAACCACCTCGTCGCTGGACGCCGACCCCGGATCGATCGACGCGCTGGGCCTGTGCCTGCCCGGGGTGCTCGACGACGCGCGCCAGCGTGTGCAGTACGCCGCGAACCTGCCCGGGATCGTCGGCGCCTCGATCGAATCGCTGCTCCCCGGGCCGCTGCGAGCGCTCCCGCGACGCGTGGTTCCCGACGCGCTGGCCGCGGGGATGGGCGCGTGGCTGCGCGAGCCCGTGAGCGGCAGGCTGCTGGTGCTGGTCATGGGCACGGGCGTGGGAGCCGCCCTGCTCGACAGCGGGCGCCCGGTCACGCTGGGCGGTTCGGGTTGCGGGCACGTCGGGCAGATCGACGTCTCGCTCGGTGATGACGCCCCGATCGGCCCCGACGCCGGGCGGGGGTCGCTCGAGGCCTATGTCGGACTCCCGGCGCTGCGATCCCGGTTCGGCGCCACCCCCGCGGACGCCATCGCGTCGCTGGACGCGTCCGACCCCGCGCTGCGCGCCCTGGCCCGGGCCATCCGCGTCTGCCACGCGATGTTCACGCCCGAGCACGTGCGCCTGGCGGGGGGCGTGGGCGCGATGCTCGCCCCAACGCTCCCGGCCCTGCGCCGGCTGATCGAGCGAGACCTGACGCTGGTCGCAAGCGAGCGGTGGTCGCTGGGGTGTATCGACGACCTGACCCTCGCCGCGCGGGGATGCGGGCGTCTGGCCGGTCAGCCCGTCCCGACCTGACGCGGGCGAGCCCCCAGCACGCAGACCCCGAACGACAACGCGCTTGCGAGCGTCAGCTTCCACACGAACGCCAGGTCCAGCACCCAGAGCCCCCAGTCGTCTGGTGTGCGTTCGCGACGGGCCGCAAGGTCAACAAACAGCCCCCACACCAGCGGCTGCATCGCCGCGACAACGACAAACCCGACCAGCAGCGCCGCCAGCGTGCTCCAGCGGTTGCCCCGGCGCGTCAGCAGCGCCGCGCCGAAGACCCCCAGCAGTCCCGCGTAGGCGAACGTCATGACCGTCAGCGCGAAGGTCAGCAGCGTCCCGCCCGACTCGGCGTGCTCGCCGTACATCAGCACGCAGACGCACGCGAACACGCCCAGCAGCGCCCCGAAAACCACCACGCCGACCCGACCTATCGCGACGTAGTGCCGCCCGGAGCGCCCGGGCCTGAGCTTCTGGTAGAAATCGCTGACCATCGCCGAACTCATCGCGTTGATCGCGCTGTTGAGGCTGCTCAGCCCCGCGGCGAACAGCCCGGCCATCATCAGCCCGCGCAGGCCCCCCGGCATCTGCTCCATGATGAAGACCAGGAACACCTTCCGCGAATCGCCCGGCGGCGCGTGATCGTGGGCGCCCATCAGCTCCGGGCGTTGGTAGTAGAGCCAGAGCAGCAGCCCGAGGACAAGGAACAGCGCCACCGACGGGATGCCCAGCAGGATCCCGCCGATGATCGAGCGGGCGCCCGCGGCGCTGTTCTTGCACGTGAGCAGGCGCTGGGCCAGGTCCTGGTCGGCGCCGTACGACCCCACGCCCATAAGCGTGAACCCGACGACCACCGCCAGCAGCGTGAAGGGCGCGTGCGGGTCCGTGCTGGTGTCGAACAGCGTGAGCTTGGACGAGCCATCGGCCATGCCCGCCCGCAGCGCGTCGGCGATCGCCGCGGGCTCCGCCGTGATCTGCGAGCCGATGATCCACACCGCGCCCATCGCCGCGCCGATGAGGATCACGAACTGGATCACGTCCGACCAGATCACGCTGGCCACGCCCCCCACGAGCGTGTACCCGATGCCAACGACCGTCAGGGCCGCGATCGAGAGCATCATCGCCCCGGGCTCGAGACCGTCAGCGCCAAACAGCACGAGCGAGAGGGGGATCGCCCCGATGAACACCCGCGAGCCGCTGGCGAAGACGCGCCCGAGCAGGAACATGGCGCTCGACGCCGTGCCCGCGCCCTCGCCCAGGCGGTCGTCGAGCAGCCCGTAGATGGTCCTGACCCGCGCCCGGTAGAACGCGGGGACAAACAGCGTCGCGACGATGATCGCCCCGAGCACCATGCCGATGTTCGTCGAGAGGTACGTCAGGTCGCTGGCGTAGCCCTGCTGGGGGACGCCGATGAACGAGGCCGCGGACATGCTCGTCGCGACCACCGAGACCGCGACCGCCCACGCGGGCATCGACCGCCCTCCCAGGAAATAGTCGTCCGTGTCCTTCTGCTCGCGCCGGCTCAGCCACAGCCCGGTCCCGAGCAGCACCAGGGCGTACAGCGCGAGCACGCCCCAGTCCAGGGCGCCGAATCCGCTGGCGAGTGTGAGCATCGGTTGAGCGTAACGCACAAGGGCGCCGCCCGCCCGGAGGCGGGCCGCCCCCGGCGCTACGATCATCGCATGTCAACCATGCTCCCGCCGGACTTCCTCCGTTCCAAGTTTGACGCCGGGCTGACGTACACCGACTACGTCGCCAGCGGCACACCCGCGCAGCAGGGCGCGTGGAACAGCTTCGAGCAGGGCGCCGCCCTGGCGCCCGAGGAGAGCTCGCTCATCGCGTCGTTTCAGCGCGAGGTCAACGCCCTGGTCGTCAGCGGCGTCTGGTGCGGCGACTGCGTCCAGCAGGTCCCCTTCCTCGCCCACATCGAGCGGGCCAACCCCGACCGCGTCCGCGTCCGGTATCTCGACCGCGACGCGAACACGGACCTGGCCGAGCGGGTCATGATCTGCGCCGGGCTCCGCGTGCCCGCGGTCATCCTCATGAACGAGGACTTCGACTTCCTCGCGCTGGTGTGTGATCGGACGCTCTCGCGCTACCGGGCGATGGCCCAGCGGAACCTGGGCGCCTCCTGCCCCCTGCCCGGGGCCCCGGTCGATGGGCGCGAGGTCGCCCAGACCCGGCGAGACTGGGTGGACGAGTTTGAGCGGGCCCACCTGATCTGCCGCCTGAGCACCAAGCTCAGGGCCCGCCACGAGGACTAGGGCCCCAGCAACTGTGAATCCCGGCAAGACGCGACGCCTGCGCCGCGTGGATGTGTCGTTTCGTCTGCTCCGGCAACGCGAGTCGTGGCGGACACCCGCTCTGTGCGGCATGGTCCTTCTGTGACAACCACCGACACCCGGGCGAGCGGGGGCGACCAGCTCGGTCGCCACGCCCGGGGCTGAGGATCAACGTCGGAGTCTGACCAACAACGCCGGTCGCCCGGAGGGCGCCCGGAAGGGTGTGTGTGCGCCACCGGCGCGAGATCTGGAGAATCGACATGACACGGACAACCTCGTTCACGACCGCGGCACTCGCGATCGCGCTCGCCTCGTGCGGCGCCCTCGCCCAGAGCATCACCGTCCACGACGGCGCAGGACTCCCCCCCATCGGCGCCCGCGCCGGAGGGCCACGCAGTGCCGACGGCGACCTCTACGGCACGGTCATCTCCGTCTTCGGCGATGAGACCGCCTTCCACCTCGACTCGCTCCCCGATGTCCACATCTTCGGCGGGACCGCCTTCATGGGAACGTCAACACTTCAGTCCTCTCGAGCCTTCAACGTCACCACCACCGAGAACGACCTGGGCGGCAACGTCCACGAGTTCGTCATCGAGTGGGCCACCGACGATCAGGGCGCCTTCCTGCCTCTGCCGGGAGCCGCTTCGCCCGTGTACCACACCATCGGCTTTGAGATTGGTGAGGGAAACGCGCCCTCTGAGCTCATCGAGTGGGACCCGAACCCGGGATTCACCATCACGAGCGCCACGTTCGAAGCCTTCAACCTCGGAGGCATCGACGTGCTGGGCGGAACAGGCGAGTTCTTCGCTAGCGACAACGGGGGCGCCGGACTCTCAGGCAGCGCGTTCATCACTTCGGACCTTGATGTGTCCGGGCTCACGATTTCCTTCGCCCGCGCCACCATCACCGTCTCCAAGGTCCCTGCGCCGGGCGCCCTGAGCGCCCTGGCCATCACCGGCGCCCTCGCCACGCGGAGACGCCGACGCTGAGCCCGCTCTCCGTGCGGCGCGCACGACGCGCCGCACGGTCACACACCTGCGGCGTCGGAGCCCTCCGCTCCGGCGTCCGCGTCCGGGCCCCGTCTCTCCAGAGGCGGGGTCCGATTTCTGTTTACCGCAGCGGGTGCTCGCCACGCGCCGCTCGCAGCGCGTTGACACGCTCCATCGCGGGCGGATGGTCCTTGATCAGCTTGATGAGCTGGCTCGCCGAGCAGCCCAGGCGAACCGCCGCCCGCTTCACGTCGCACGACGCGTCCACCAGCACGTCCATCGCCTCGCTCAGCATCGACGGGTAGTCCGTGTGGCTCGGGCTGCAGACGATCTTCGACCCCTCCACACGCGATCGCCAGAGGTTACTGCGGATCTCGCCGACGGGCACGCTCTCGCGGTGCTCGGTCGCCAGCGTCAGGCGCAGCCGCCGCAGCGCAACCTTGCGGTTGACCTCGGCGCTGCGCCGCTCGCCCGCCTGACCCGAGAGCCCGGTCGGCCCGTGGGTGATGGTCACGTGCGTCTCGACCTTGTTGCGGTGCTGCCCGCCCGGGCCCGAGGTCCGCCCCTTGCGGATCGAGCAGTGCTTGAGCAGCTCGGACTCATCGATCGCCGCGGGGTGGGGCGGGCGGTGGACGCTGGGCTGGCCGAACGGGTCCGGGTTGGTCATGCTCAGCACGCCGTCGTCGGAACAGGGGACAGGCCCAGCCCGCTGGTCTCGCCCTGCTCGATCAGCACCGCGCCCAGGCCCGCGATCATCGCCGCGTTGTCGATGCAGTACGCCATCTCGGGCAGGCGCAGCGCAAGCCCGTGCTTGCCGGCGAACGCCCCCGCCTCGGCGCGCAATCGCGAGTTGGCGCTCACACCCCCGCCCACGATCAGGCTCCGGCATCCCGGCACGTGCGCGATCGCCCGCCCGAGCTTGAGGCGGACCGCCTCGCTCGCCGCTCGCTGGAAGCTCGCGGCGATGTCGCGCCGCTGCTGGTCGCTGAGCGACGACTCGTCCCGCGGCTCGTCCCTGCCAGGCACGCCCCGCACCGCGTACAGCACCGCCGTCTTGAGCCCCGAGAAGCTGAAATCCAGCGACCCTTTCCCCAGCCGGCTGATCGGAAAGTCGTGCCCCCGGTCATCGGCGCCCGCCTCCTGCGCCATCCGGTCCAGGGCCGGCCCCCCGGGGTAGTCCAGCCCCAGGATCGTCGCGACCTTGTCGTACGCCTCGCCCACCGCGTCGTCGATCGTCGCGCCCAGGCGTGTCAGCCCGGTCGGCGACTCCACGCGGTACATCGACGTGTGCCCGCCGCTGACGACCAGCCCGAGCGCTGGGAACGCCGCGTCCAACTGCTCGCGCGTCGCGCCCAGGAACGCCGCGTGCAGGTGCGCGTGGACATGATCGACCCCGATCAGCGGCTTGCCCAGCGACCACGCCAGCGCCTTGGCCGCCGAGACGCCCACCAGCAAAGACCCGATCAGCCCCGGGCGGTGCCCGACCGCCACGGCGTCGATGTCCGCGTGCACGATCCCCGCCCGCGTAATCGCCTCGCGCACGACCGGCAGGATCGCCTTCTCGTGCGCCCGGCTGGCGATCTCGGGCACCACGCCGCCGTACTCACGGTGCAGGTCCTCCTGCGAGGCGACGACGCTGGAGCGCACGCTGAGCCCGCCATCGACCACCGCCGCGGCTGTCTCGTCGCACGATGTCTCGATCCCCAGCACGAGCATGGCGGATCGTACTCCTCTCCCCCGGTGGGGCCGGTTTCCATCCGGCCTGATCATCGCCAGGCATTCTGGCCGGTTGGAAACCGGCCCCACCAGGAACCCTACGATCTCCCCACATGCCCCCCTCCAAAGAACGCACCACCATCAAGGTCCAGGCGGAGAAGACCGTCCTCGCGGCCGTCCGCCTGCCCGACTCCCAGTTCGACCCCGCCGACCCGTTCGGCGAGCTGGCCGAGCTCACCCGCCAGGCGGGGGGCGTCGTCGTGGGCACGCTCGACCAGAACCGCGACCGCCCCGAGGCCGGGACGTACATGGGCAAGGGCAAGGTCGAGGAGCTCAAGGGCCTGTGCGAGGCGACCGGCGCCACGAGCGTCATCTTCGACCACGAGCTGAGCCCCAAGCAGATCTCCAACATTGAGAAGGTCATCGAGCGCAAGGTGCTCGACCGATCCGAACTGATCCTGGACATCTTCGCCAGCCGCGCCACGACGCACGAGGCCAAGCTGCAGGTGGAACTCGCCCAGCTCGAGTACACCTACCCCCGCCTCCGCGCCATGTGGGACCACCTGGAGCGCATCGTCGGCGGCTCGCCCGGCGGCGTGGGCACCCGAGGCCCGGGCGAGCAGCAGCTCGAGATCGACCGGAGGCTGGTCCAGAAACGCAAGAAGGACCTGGGCGCCGAGCTGGCCAAGATCCAGGCCCGCAAGCGCCGCGCCGTCGAGAAACGCAACATCGACCACTTCACCGTCGGCCTTGTGGGGTACACCAACGCGGGCAAGAGCACGCTGTTCAACACCCTCACCGCCGGCGGCGCCTACGCCGACGACCGCCTCTTCGCCACGCTCATGAGCCGCACCCGCGACTGGGACCTGGGCGGCGGGCACAGCGTCATGCTCTCGGACACAGTCGGGTTCGTCCGCGACCTGCCCCACCACCTCGTCGCCTCGTTCCGTGCCACGCTCGAAGAAGCCACGCACGCGGACCTGCTGCTGATCGTCCTGGACGTCTCCGACCCCGCGGCCGAGCTGCACTACCAGACCGTCAACAAGACCCTGGATGACCTCTTCGACGAGGTCGAGACCTACGAGCGCAAGGCCCAGGACATCGCCCGGCGTGACCGGCTGGACATCACGCACTGGTCCCCGCCGCAGCGCCTGCTGATCCTCAACAAGGCGGACCTGCTCGCCGACAACCGCGAGCTGCTCGTCTGGCAGGCCAAGCGCCCGGGCGCGATCCCGCTGTGCGCCCTGCCCAGCGACGACGGGCTCCCGAGGCTCGGGGGCGAGGCGCTCATCGCCTACGTCGAGTCCGCCGCCCGCGGCGAGATCGGCGTGTACGACATCCAGGTCCCGCTCAGCGACGCCAAGACCGTCCACACCATCGAGAACCGCGCCGAGGTGCTCGACCGCGAGTACGAGGGGCAGAGCGTCACCCTGCGCGCACGCATCGGCTCACGCCAGCTCGACCAGCTGCGCGCCTCGGGCGCGCAGATGCGGCTCTCGCCCGTTGCCGAGGGTGTGTAAAGCGAACTAGTAGGCCGGCGTGAACCCGTCGCAGGCGCCCAGCACGCTGACGCGCAGGTGCAGGCCCTCGTGTCCCGGGTGCCCGCAGGGCTCGAGCAGGTCCTCGGGCGCCTCGCCGCGGACGCGGATCTGCACCAGGCGCTGCGCGTCGCCGGGGTTGTTCTCGCCGAAGTGGGCGCACATGCCGCACCGACCGTCCTGCACCTTGACCATGGCGGGCTCCTTTCGAGTCATGACCACCGCCGACCGAGCATCGGCGATCCTTTATCATCAACTCTGCCCGCCCCGCCGCAAGGGGGAATCCGCCCGCCTGGCGCAAGTCATCCTGAGTCTCAGTCGCAGCGCGGGCAACGCCCGAGAATGGCGCCCGCGGATCGCCCCGGGGCGGGGCTGGACACGCCTCCCCGGGGCGCGGATACTTCTCGGCCCGTCCGGAGTTCCGGACGCTGGCCACCTTAGCTCAGTTGGTAGAGCGGAGCTTTCGTAAAGCTCAGGTCGCTGGTTCGAGTCCAGTAGGTGGCTTTCTCACCCGCCCAGCGCCTCGCGCAGGCGCCTGATGTTCCCCCGCATGATCTCCAGGTAGTCGCCCTCATCCGCCCCCGGGTTCTCCGCGGGCGAGAAGACCACGCTGCGCACGCCCGCCCGCTTCAGCGTGTCCGCCGTCGCCGCCAGCGGCGCCGACTCCCAGAGCACGACCCCCCGCGTCCCGGGCTCGACCAGCGACGCAATCGACGCGAGGGCCGCGTCATCGAGCGGCTCGCCCGGGTCCAGATCCAGGCTCCGGATCCCCCACCCGTGCCGGCGCGAGAGGTAGTTGTACGCCGGGTGCGACGCGATCAGGCTCACGCCGTCGGTCTCCAGCTCCCCCAGCTTCGCGTCGAGCAGGCGCAGGTCCTGGATGAGCGCGTCACGGCTGGTCTCGAACGCGTCGGCGTGCTCCGGGAAGGCCCGCGACATCGCCGCGGCGATCGCCTTGCTCTGCTGGGCCGCCAGCAGCGGGTCCACCCAGGTGTGCCCGTCGATGCCGTCGTGCGAGTGCGCCCCCGCGGGCCCGTGCGAGTGCGTCGAGCCGTCGATCGTGATCAGCTCCACGCCCAGGTCCGAGCATGAGTCCACGACCCGGGCCCGGGGCAGCGGCGCCGTCCCGACCCACTTCTCCAGCTCGGCGCCGTTGACGATCACCAGCCTCGCCCGCTGGTACGAGGCGATCACCCCGGGCTCGGGCGCCCAGAAGATCGGGTCCCGGCCCGCCGGCAGCGGGCACCGCACCTCGACGAGCCCGCCGGCGATGCGCTGGGCAAAGTATGTCGTCGGGTAGAACGTCGTGAGCACGACGGGCTCAACGTCCGCGTGATCAACACCCGCCGGGTCGGCTTCCTGCGAGCAGCCGGCGCCGAGCGCGCCCAAAACCCCCAGCCCGACCGCCACAACCAGCCCGCCCAACCGCATACCCGTTCCTTTCTCTACACCAGCCCCGTCATCATGCGCACCGCAGCGAACACGCCCCAGGCCAGCCCCGCCGCCAGCAGCGCCCCGAGCACGAGAATCGCCCCCAGCTCGTACCCAAACAATCTCGCCACGCTCCATCGGGCGCACCCGATCTCGGTCAGCGTACGGATCTCGTCCTCGCGCACGCGGTAGCTCAGCGCGCTAATGAGCCCGATCAGCGCCAGCGTCGAGACCCCCAGCACCACCGCCAGCCCGTCGAAAACCATCCGTACGCGCACAACAAAGGCCATCAGCTCGTCGATGACCCTCGTCGGCTCGACCGCCTGGGCTGAAGGTGTCGCGTTGATCGCGGTGCGCAGGATCGTGGACGCCTTCTCCGAGGCCGGGTACACGAGCACCGCGGTCAGGGGCAGGTCGGCGCGGTCGCCGTGGATATGAAAGTCCCTCGCGTTTCCGCCCGTCACGTCCTGCTCGGTCACGACCGCGCCCGAGAGCGCCACGTAGTCGTCGGTCTTGCCGATGAGCAGATCCGGACGCTCAACCGTCGCCGCGTCCTGGTGCCCGTGGGCGATGCCCTCGAGCAGCCACGCGGTCTCCAGGTCCACGAATACCGCCCCGTCGTCGATCGTCCCCGTCGGCGCCAGCACCCCCACCACGCGCATGCGGATCGAGGCCGGGCTCGTCAGGTCGTACGCCTGGAGCTGGTCAGAGCTGAGCGTGTCTCCCGGCGCCAACTTCAGCTTTCGTGCGGCGCCCGCGCCCAGCACCGCCTCGCCCATCGCCGCGAACGCCCGCCCGTCCGCGACGCGCAGCCCCCGGCGCTGCAGGTAGCCGATGTCCGTCGCCACCACCGGCGCCCCCCGCGCCGTGAACCGGACGTGCATGGGCAGCGTCTCCAGCTCCGGGTCATCCGCGAGCCGCTCGTACACGGACATGGGGATCGTCCCGGCCTGCCCCGGGCGGAAGTACAGCGAGCTGAAGACCAGATCGAACCGGCTGCCCTTGGCGCCCACGACCACCGGCGCCGTCGCCGCCCGCTCGTGCAGCGCCGCGTTGAACCGCGCCACCAGCACCCGGCTGGCCACGGGTAACGCCAACGCCACCCCCACGCACGCGATCAGGATCAGCGACCTTCCCGTGTGATAGAACAAATGCCGCAGCGCCAGGTGGAGCACGCCCATCAGCCCGCCCCCCCGCCCAGGTCCACGACCTGCGCAAACCCGTCCAGCAGCCCGTGGTCGTGCGTCACCAGCAGCACCGTCGCCCCGCTCGCCTCGGCCTCGCGCACGATCAGCTCCACCGTCGCCCGCGACCGCGCCGGGTCCAGGTTGCCCGTCGGCTCGTCGCACACGATCAGCCCGGGGCGCGTCACCAGCGCCCGGCACACCGCCACCCGCTGACGCTCCCCCTGGCTCAGACGCGCCGGCTTGCGCTTGAGCAAGGCCCCAATCCCCAGTTCCCCCGCCAGCGACCGGGCCCGGTCGCGGACCGCCCGATCCAATCGCAGCGCCCCGCTCACCCGGTACGGCACGAGGATGTTGTCCATCGCGTTCAGATAGTCCAGCAGCGCAAACTGCTGGAAGACCATCCCCACCCCCGAGACCCGCAGCGCCCGCCGTCGTCCCTCGCTCGCGTCGCTGATCGCCTCGCCGTCGAGCCAGGCCGTGCCGCGGTCCGGGACCATGATCCCCGTGAGCAGTCGCAGCAGCGTGGACTTGCCGCACCCGCTGGGCCCGATGCACGCCGTGTGCTGGCCGGGCGTGATCTCGATCCGGTCCAGCTCCAGCGTGAAGCGGTCACGCCCGCCCGACGGGTAGGTGTAGCGCAAGCTCTCGCCGAGCAGGACCGGGGCGGGCGGGGTTGGGTCTGGGTCCGTCACACGCACAGCCTAGATGTCGTCCGTGCCCAGCGACCTCAGGATCGCCTCGACGTCGTTCGGGTCGACCGGCTCCTGCTCGCCCGGATCCAGGCGTGTCTGCTCGAGCACCTCGTGCCCGACGAACCGCCAGCCCTCGCCCAGCCCGGCGACCTCGTACCGCGCCAGGTACTCGATCGTCCGCGTGTGCGAGTGCCCCCAGTGGTAGACCGTCCCCTCCACACGCCACCGGTGCGTCGCGGTAAACAGGATCACGTCGGCGTCGTTCACCGGGCCGAGGCGGACATTGTCGATCGCCAGCTCCATCGGCTCGATCCCCGTGATGATCCCCAGCATCCCCCCCTGCTCGCCCTGCACGAGCGACCCGTAGATCTGCGTGTACAGCGCCTCGAGCAGCGGCCCCTGGACCGACCCCGCCAGCGCGTCGTACACGTCCGACTCGTCGGTGTAATCAAACGAGCGGTACATGTTCAGGTGCAGCGGGCGGAAGACCTGCTCGCAGTATTCACGACCGGGCAGCTCGACTTCGCCATCGCCCCAGGGCGCGTCGATCGGCGCGACCCCCCGCGCCGCATACCCGGCCCCCGCGCTCACGATCATCACAACCAACGGCAGCACCCGCCCCTTGGCCCGCACCAGCGACACCACCAGCCACACCCCGCTGAGCAGCGTCAACCCCGCCAGCCCCAGGCTCACGCTCCCCACCCGCGCCGCGCTGGCAACCTCGGGCACAGCGGGCGTGGGCAGAAACCGCGCCGCGATCCCCCCCGCCGACCACTCCACCGTCGGGTCCGCATCCGAGAACCGCACCAGCTCGACCACACCCTCGGCCCGCACCTGCCCCTCGAGCACCATGCGCACCTCGTTCTCGGGCTCCAGCTCCGCCGCGAGCTGATCCACCGGGTACCCGGGCCACGTCAGCTCGACGTGCTCGGGCATCGCGTCGCTCTCGTACACGATCACCGCCGAGCAGCGCATCAGCGCCCGCATCCCCATCCGCGGGTACAGCACCACCAGCTGCGGGTCGGGCGTCAGGTTGAGCTGGACGTTCTCCAGGCTGGGCGTGGCCGCCTCGCCGTCGATCGTGACGCGGACCTCCTCGAGCAGGTACCGCTCGAACATCGCCCGCAGCGCCTCGCTCTCGACTGGCGACAGGCTGTCCATCGCCTCGCGATGCACGCCCAGAACCGCATCGAGGAACGCGACGTTGACCCCCACGCTCCAGCGGACGCCGTCGGGCTCGATCGCCGCCCGCAGATCCGCGTGCGGCCCGTCCTGGGGGTGCGCCCGGGCGAAACCACTCGAGAGCAGGAGCGTCAGAGCGATGAGGATCGCTCGCCTGAGAGATTGTGGGGCGTCTCGCACGGGTCCATTCTAAAGCCCGGGGCGTCCCGGGGCTGCAACTCCACCGGGGGGGGCGGTGTATCCTTACTCTACCGAGCCCCGGGCTGTGTCAGCGCGGGCACTATCGCTCCTGACACGGGATGGACCCATGAACACGACCCCGACGCTCCGCGCCGCGCTGATGGCCCTCGCCGCCGGCTCGCTCGCCTCCGCTGGCCTCATCAACGACGAAGACCCGGGCGTCTCCACCGGCGCCCCCATCCGCGACGCCCTCACCGACGTCTCGGGCGAGGTCCGCGAGTACAACGACCACATCGTCACCCTCGCTAACCCCTACATGCAGGGACGCGTCCCCGGGTCCGACGGCATGGAACGCGCCAAGGACTACGTCGAGCACCACTTCCGCCAGGCCGGCCTCACCCCCGCATTCCCTTCCAACGTGGACGGCGCCAAGACCGACTTCGCCAGCTTCCGCGACCCCTTCGGCCTGGGCGGCAGCTGGGCCGCCACCACCGAGTCCATCACCTCCGACACCGGCGCCGAGTTCACCCCCGAGGACGACTTCGTCCTCACCGGCCTCGGTGGCGACGGCGCCGTCACGGGCCAGGCCGTCATGGTCGGCTACTCCATCCAGAATGGGCGCGACGACTACTCCAGCTACGCCGAGGGCGACAGCCTCGACGGCAAGATCGCCGTCATGTTCCGCTTCGAGCCCATGGACGACCAGGGCGTCAGCCGCTGGACCAACAACGCGGGCCAGTGGACCAACCTGGCCTCGTTCAACAGCAAGCTCCGCGCCGCGGCCGAGCACGGCGCCGCGGGCGTCGTCATCGTCAACACCCCCGGCGCCAGCGACGACCGCGTCCAAAAACTCTCCCGCTTCACCACCGGCGGCGGCGCCGCCGAGGTCCCCGTCCTCATGATGACCCCGGAGGCCGCCGAGAAGCTCATCCAGGGCGCCGACCCCGAGGGCCGCACCCTGATGCAGGTCCGCCAGCACTTCGACGCCGGCGGCGCGCTCGTCGAGCTCAACACCGAGCTCACCATCGACAGCGTCGCCGAGGTCGAGCAGCTCACCGCCGAGAACGTCGCGGGCGTCATCATGGGCTCGGGCGGCCTCGAGAACGAGTGGATCGTCATCGGCGGTCACCTCGACCACATCGGCATGGGCTACTTCGGCTCCCGCGGCAACTTCGTCGGCGAGCTCCACCCCGGCGCCGACGACAACGCCTCCAGCGCCGCGGGCCTCATCCTCCTGGCTCAGAAGCTCGCCGACTCCATCGCCCAGCAGGACCCCGATACCCCGCGCCGCTCCATCATGGTCTGCGCCTTCTCGGGCGAGGAGTCCGGGCTCAACGGCTCACGCCACTACGTCAACGACCCCATCGTCCCCATCGAAGACCACGCCCTCATGATCAACTGGGACATGATCGGGCGCATCCTCGACGAACGCCTCATCGTCGCCGGCGCCAACACCGGCGAGGGCCTCGAGGACTTCCTCCAGCCCTTCTTCGACGAGTCGGGCCTCGACATCCAGGCGCCCGAGCAGATGAACGGCGCCTCCGACCACACCTCCTTCTACCAGAAGAAGGTCCCCGTCCTCTTCTCCATCATCGCCGACTTCCACGAGGACTACCACAC
>JAJDDI010000028.1 GCA_029260375.1 Phycisphaerales bacterium
CAGGACAGCGAGGCCGTTCAGGTCGCCGCGGCGTCCAAGGAAGGCTTCGGCAAGGGCCTGGGCGCCGTCGGCGCTGGTCTTGCCGTGCTCGGCGGCGGCGTTGGCATCGGCCTCGTCGGCAAGGGCGCTGTCGAGGGCATCGCCCGCCAGCCCGAGGCCTCGGGCCCCATCGGCACCAACATGATCCTCGCGGCGGCCCTGATCGAGGGCGCCACCCTGTTCGCGGTCGTCGTTGGCTTCCTCGCCAGCTGATCGCGGCATCGAACATTCCCGCCCCGCCGACGAGAGCCGGCGGGGCGACTTGAGAAGTGACGCCGTGCGTAGCGCGGCAGGAAGAACGGAGCGGATGATGATGCGGACCAAGCGACACCTCGCGTTCTCTGTCCTGGCCATGCTGCTGCTCGCCTTGGCCCCGGCCTGGTCGAGCGTGACACGGGCCGCGAGCGCCGCCCCCGAGCAGACCGGGCACGTCGAGGGCGACAGGCACGCGGACACGGCCCACGCTGGCGACCACGGCGACCCCAGCCCCATCGCCACGCCCCAGCAGGGCGTGATCACGGGCGTCATGGCCATCATCGTCTTCGTCGCGGTCTTCGCGCTGCTGTACGCGATGGTCTGGCCCAAGATCGCCGGCGGGCTCGACGAGCGGGCGAGCAAGATCCGCGACGAGATCGCCAGCGCCGAGGCCGCCCGCAAGCAGGCCAAGATGGCGCTCGACGAGTACGAGAAGAGCCTGGCCGATGCGCGGGCCGAGGCCAACAAGATGCTCGAGGAGACCAAGGCCAAGCAGGGCGCCCTGGCCGCGGAGCTGCGGGCCAAGGCCGACGTCGAGCTGGGCCAGATGCGCGAGCGCGCCATGCGTGATATCGACGCGGCGAAGAAGGCCGCCCTCAACGAGATCTACACCGAGTCGGTCAACCTCGCGACGATGATGGCGGGCAAGATCCTCGGGCGTGAGGTGTCCTCGAGCGACCAGGGGCGTCTGGTCGAGGAATCCCTCGCCGAGCTGGCGACCTCGCGCGGCTAACGCGGGAGAAGGAGAGGCCCATGCCGCTGATCGAAACACACCCCGACGCCCTCGCCCGTGTCTACGCGACCAGCCTCTTTGAGCTGGCGGAGGCCAAGGGCGGTCGCGACAAGGTCGAGAGGACGCTCGGCGAGCTCGAAGAGGTTGTCGAGCTCGCGCGGCGCGACGCTCGCTTCAACGAGTTCCTGTCCTCCCGCGTGGTCAGCGCCGAGGCGCGCGACGCGTCGCTGCTCAAGATCTTCGGCGACGCGGCGACGGGGCTGACCCTCCGCTTCCTGCGCCTGCTCAACGACAAGGGGCGTCTGGGATCGCTGATCCCGATCGTCAACGCGTACGACACGATCGTGCAGGAGCGGTTCGGACGCGTCGAGGTCGACGTGGTGACCGCCAGCCCGGTGGACGCCGACGCGCTGCGTTCGATCAAGGACAAGCTCGCCCAGACGCTGGGCAAGGACGTGATCGTCCACCCGTACACGGACCCGACCATGATCGGCGGCGTCCGCCTGCGCCTCGGCGACCAGCTTGTTGACGCCTCCGTGGCGACCCGCCTGCGGAAGCTCCGCGATCAGCTTGGCGATTCGGGCGGCGCCCAGATCCGCGCCCGCTCGAGCCAGATCATCGATGACTCCGGACAGAACTGACCGGCCGAGGGCGCCCACTCGCCCCGGCGTGTGCAAAGGGAACGCCCGTCATGCCCAAGAAGACCGTTGAATCGCTCGATGTCGCCGGCAAGCGTGTGCTCGTCCGCGTGGACTTCAACGTCCCCATGGACGGCATGAGCATCGCCGACGACCGGCGTATCCAAGCCGCGATCCCCACGATCAAGAGCGTGATCGGGCGGGGCGGGCGTGCCGTGCTCATGAGCCACCTCGGGCGTCCCAAGGGCGAGGGCTTCGAGGAGTCGTTCTCCCTCGCGCCCGTCGCCGCGCGTCTGAGCGAACTGCTCGAACGCCCGGTCGCGTTCCCCTCGCACGACAGCGTGGACGCGGACGCCGCGAACGCCGTCGCGGCGATGAAGGACGGCGACGTCCTCCTGCTCGAGAACCTCCGCTTCAACAAGGGCGAGAAGGCCGGCGATCTCGGTTTCGCGTCCAAGCTCGCCGCGTACGGCGACGCCTACGTCAATGACGCCTTCGGCGCCTGTCACCGCTCGGACGCCTCCATGGTCACGCTCCCGACCGAGATGGGCGCCAAGCCCCGCGTGGTCGGCCTGCTTGTCGAGAAGGAGCTGAACTTCCTCTCGGGCGTGCTGGCCGAACCCAATCGCCCGTTCGTCGTCGTCCTGGGAGGGGCCAAGGTCTCGGACAAGATCGGCGCGATCGAGCAGCTCATGCCCAAGGCCGACGCCATCCTCATCGGCGGCGCCATGGCCTACACCTTCATCAAGGCCCTGGGCAAGAACGTTGGGACCAGCCGCGTCGAGGAGGACCGCGTCAAGGACGCGCACCGGATGATCGAGCAGGCCGCCAACACGGGCGTGGACCTGCACCTGCCCGTCGATCACGTCTGCTCGACCGCGTTCACCGAGGACGCGGGCGACATCGAGGTCTTCGACGACGAGATCAGGGACGGCTACATGGGCCTGGACATCGGGCCCAAGACGCAGATCAAGTTCGCGTCCGTCATCTCGGGCGCCAAGACAATCGTCTGGAACGGGCCCATGGGCGTGTTCGAATGGGCTCCCTTCCGCGTGGGCACGAAGATGGTCGGGACCGCCATCGCCGACGCCACGGCCTCGGGCGCGACCACCATCGTCGGCGGGGGCGACTCCGCGGCCGCCGTGGACGAGTTCAAGCTCGGCGACCGCATGTCCCACGTCTCCACCGGCGGCGGCGCCAGCCTCCAGATGCTCGAGGGACGCCCGTTCAAGGCGCTCGAGCTGATCGAGGACGCCTAAGCCGCAGACTCACGATCCCCGTCCTGCTCGCCCGACCCGGTGTCCGTCCGGACCCGAGCCGCGTTGCGGAAGTTGATGTCCCGCTGCGGGAACGGGATCTCGATGCCCGCCTCGTCCAGCGCGTCCTTGATCGCCAGGACCGTGTTCGTGCGCACGGGCAGGTACTCCCGGCTCTCGCAGAAGACGCGGACCTCGTAGTTGATCGACGAGTCGCCGAAGTCGGTGAGGATCACGCTGGGCGGCTCCTTGTCCGACCGATCCTCGACGTTCCGGGCGGCGGTCTCGAGCACCTCCAGGGCACGGTGTAGATCCGTGTCGTACGCGACGCCCACGGGCACGTCAATACGTCGCAGCTCCGTGTCCGTGAAGTTCTCGATCTTGTTCGACAGCACCTCGGAGTTGGGCAGGATGACCGTCTTGCGCTCGAACGTTCGGACGTGGGTGTAGAAGATCCCGATCTCGATCACCTCGCCGAACTCGTCGTCGAGCTCGACCCAGTCCCCCAGCTTGATCGGACGCAGCAGCAGGAGCATCACCCCCGCGGCGATGTTGGACAGCGATCCCTGCATCGCCAGCCCGATGGCCAACCCCGCGGCGCCGATGACGGCCGCCAGGCTCGTCGTCCGCACGCCCAGGATCTCGAACGCGATCGGGATCGCGATGATCCACACCGCGTACCTGGCGATCTTGCCCAGGAAGCACGCCACGGTCTCCTCGAGCCCGATCCGGTCCAGGCCCGCCCGCGTGAGCTTTGAGACCCATCGGCTCACGAGCATCACGACCACCACCAGCACGACCAGCGCGACGATCGCCTGCCCGATCTCCAGCAGCATGGGCCCGAACGTCTCGATCCCGTTGGAGAGCGTGGGGTTATCGATGAACGCGCTCAGGCGGTCGCCGAACGAGTCGAACGACGCGGCGACGGTGGACGTGATCTCGGCGGCGGGGCTTTCCGCCCCCGCGCCGGGCATCACCGCATCGCTGGGTGGCGCCCCAGTCCCGGGCGGCGCGCCGCCCCCGCCTGCGCTTTGTGTCTGCATCCACATGCAAGGAAGCTAGGCGCCGCCCGGCATGAATTGCGTATGAGCGAGCTTTCATGCTCGCCGGCGTGTCGGACTACCCCAGGTCGTTCTCTAACACGATGCGGTAGCGGGCCTTGCCGTCGCGGAGGTGTTGCAGCGCGTCGTTGACCTGCGACATCTTGTAGTGCTCGGTCACCGGCGCGATGCTGTGGCGGGCGCAGAAGTCGAGCATGTCGATGGTCGTCCCAGGGCTGCCCACGGGCGAGCCGGAGATCGACCGCTGCCCGAAGATCATCGGCATCGAGTTGAACGGGATCGGCTCCATCACGACGCCCACCACGTGCAGGCGCCCTCTGGGCGAGAGCGCGTTGCAGTACGCGTCCCAGTTCAGCGGCACGTTCACGGTGGACATGATGAAATCGTGACGCCCGGCCTCGCCCTCCAACGCCTTGTCGGAGCGTGAGTCCACGCACCGGTGGGCGCCCATGCGTTTGGCCTCGTCCATCTTCGACTCGCTGGAGGTGAACGCCGTGACCTCGCACCCCCACTTGCTCAGGAACTGCAGCGCCAGGTGCCCGAGCCCGCCGATGCCGATAACGCCCACTCGATCGGTTGGCCTGACACCGAACTGGGTGATGGGGTTGAAGACCGTCAGCCCGCCGCAGAAGAGCGGCCCGACCTTGGCGTTCTCCAACGCGTCCGGGATCGGGATGGCCCACTGGGCGGAGGTGCGGACGACGTCACCGAACCCGCCGTGCCGCCCGACGAGGGTGATCTCGGAGCTTGGGCAGAGGTTGTGGTCGCCCCCGACGCACTGTCGGCAGGTCATGCAGCAGCCGGAGATCGCGCCCAGGCCGACCCGCTGCCCGATCTCGAGGTGCTTGACCATCTCGCCCTTGGCCGCGACCGTGCCCACGACCTCGTGCCCGGGCACGAGCGGGTACGTGGACATGCCCCACTCGTCGTTGAGCATGGAGAGGTCGGTGTGGCAGATGCCGCAGTGCGTCACGGCGATATCGACGTCGTTGGGCCCGGGCTCGGACAGGTCGTACTCGAACCGCTCGAGCGGGGCGCCCGCATTCTTGGCGGCCATAGCGTGGACGGTGGTCATCGGTCGTCTCCTCCGCCGCGGCGGGCGGGCATGCTACCTGCGGTCAAACAGCTTCTCCAGCTCCTCGATCGTAAGGCGGACCGTCGTCGCCCGTCCATGCGGGCAGGAGCCGGACCGCTCGACCCGCTCGCGCAGGGAGATCAGCTCGCTGAGCTCGTCGTCCGACAGCGCGTCGCCCGCCTTGACCGCGGCCTTGCACGCCATCATGTCCAGCACCTCGTGCAGGGCCGCCTCGGAGTCCGCCACGCCCGGCTGCCCCTTGCCCCCACCCGTCGTCAGGCCCGGCAGCCCCTCGCGCTCGACGCGTTCGAGCAGGTCGCCCATGAAATCGACGGGGTCCACCTTCCGGGAGAACAGCAGGCTCGGGAAGCTGTGCACCGCGACGCTCGCGGGCCCCAGCGGGTCGGCGTCGATGCCCAGGCGGCCGAGGAGTGGCTTGAGCGATTCGAGCATCTCCACGGCCGCGGGGGCCGCGGGGACGACCGCGGGCGTGAGCAGGCGCTGCGTCTCGAGCGCGATCGGCTCGCCCTCGGGCGAGGTCACGCGGGCGAGGAGCTTCTCGAACATCACCCGCTCGTGCAGCGCGTGCTGGTCGATGAGCACGATGCCCGACTCGTCCTCGGTCACCAGATAAGACCGATGGATCTGCAGGACCTTCGGCGCCTTGCGGATGGCGACGGGCTCGGGCGACGGACGGGGCGGGGAGAACGTGGGCGATCCGGCGCAAGGCTCGCTGGGAAGCGTGTCCTCGTCCTGAGGCGAGCCCGAGTCCTCCATCGCCTCGCGGATCACGTCGTAGCTCAGGCGCCCGCCGGTGCTCTCGGGCAGGTCGCGGGTGAAGACCTCGGCGAAGCGCTTGGGCTCGATCGTCGGGGCGCCCCCGCCACCCCCACGCCCACCAACCCGCTCGTGGGGCGCCAGGATCGCCGTATCGTTGGTCCCGCCCAGGCTTGGGTTCCGCTCGGCGGCGGACGGCGTCAGATCTTGCGCCCGCAGCGCGTCGCGCACGGCGTGCAGCACCGCCTGGTGCACCATCGACTGGTCCCGGAACCGGACTTCCAGCTTCGCGGGGTGGACATTGACGTCCACGCCCTCGGGCGACATCTCGATCATGAGGACCGCCGTGGGGTGGCGCCCGGGCTCGATCAGGCCCCGGTACCCCTCACGCAGCGCGTGCTGGATGGTCTTGTCCTTGATCGCCCGCCCGGAAAGAAACACGTGCTGGGCCCGGGCGGTGGCGCGGGCGATGGTGGGCAGCCCGACCAGGCCCCACAGCGCGATGCCGCGGGCGTCGTCGTACTGATCGATGCCGACCTCGATGAGCTGCGTGTCCAGCTCCCGCCCCAGGATCTCGAGCACCCGCGTCCGCGGCGACTGGTCGGGCGCCAGGTCCAGCACCTTCCGCCCGTCGCTGGTGACGATGAACGCGATCCGCGGGTGCGCCATCGCCAGGTTGCGGATCCATTCCATGCAGCGCGTCTGCTCGGTCTGCGGCGTCCTCAAAAACTTCCGGCGGGCGGGGGTGTTAAAGAACAGGTTCCGCGCCTCAATGGTCGTCCCGGGCGGGCGCGACGCGGGGCGGGGCTCGCCCTGCTCGTCGCCAGAGGCCTCGATCACGAACGCCTCGTCCGCGTCGTGCGTCCGTGAGAGGATCGACATCCGCGCGATCGACGCGATCGACGCCAGCGCCTCGCCCCGGAAGCCCTTGGTCGAGATCCGGTCCAGATCGTCGGCCTGCCTGATCTTGCTTGTCGCGTGCGGCGCCAGGGCCAGGGGCAGCTCCTGGGGAGGGATGCCACACCCGTCGTCGGCGATGCGGATCAGCTCGATCCCGCCGCGCTCCAGATCGATCGTGATCCGCGAGGCGCCCGCGTCGATCGAGTTCTCGACGAGTTCTTTGACGACCGACGCCGGGCGCTCGATCACCTCGCCCGCGGCGATCTGGTTCACGAGCAGGGTCGCGAGCTTCTGGATGGAGCGGCGACCCGCGCGGGCCTCGTCCGTGAGCTGTGAGCCGGCGTCCGTGGGCATCGGGGCAGTTTAGGTCGGGCTTTCGCACCGGTACGAACCGACAGGCCGACGCGTGAGTATCCTCCGGCATGAGCGAAGACAGCATTTTCAGCAAGATCATCCGCGGCGAGATCCCGGCCCAGAAGCTCTACGAGGACGAGGGCGTCATCGCCATCCTCGACATCAACCCGCTGAGCGAGGGGCACACGCTCGTGATCCCCAAGGAACCGGCGTCCACGATGGACGAGCTCAGCGACGATTCTGCCGCGGCCCTCGGGCGGGCGCTGCCCCGCATCTGCCGGGCGATCATGATGGCCACGGGCGCCACCTCGACCAACATCCTCCAGAACAACGGCAAGAGCGCCGGGCAGGAGGTGGACCACGTCCACGTCCACGTCATCCCGCGCTTCGCCGACCGGTCCTCTGGAGCTGGCCTGAGCAAGACCTGGACACCCGGGAAACTCAACGCCGACGAGGGAGCGGACCTGGGGCGAAAGATCGCCCGCCTGCTCTGATGGCTACCAGCGGAGCTCGGTGTCCGCCGCCCGACCGCTCAGCGCACGGTAGAGCCGGTCGGCCGTGGCGCGCTCGAGGTACTTGATCCGGATCCGCCGCCCCGCGGCGCCCGCGCCCGCGGTGTCCACGTCCAGCGTCGCCATGCCCTTGTTGCGGTCGAACGGAGACTCTTCGACCGAGACGGTCTGCACCTTGTCGAAGAAGGTGACGGTGGTGCTGCGCGTCAGCACGCCGCGCCGATGGGCGATGCCCCCGTCGAAGACCGCCCAGGCGGTCCGCTTGATGTCCAGCCATCCGTGCAGGGTGAGCAGGGCGAGCAGCGTCGGGATCGCGATGAAACCCGCCGTGCGTGAGAAGAGCAGGATCAGCAGCCCGATCGACAGCGCGTAGACGATATCGAGCTTGATCGCCCGGCGCATCGCCCCGGGCGCCAGTGGCTTCCAGTCCAGCTCTTCGAAGCGCACGCGGGGGACCAGCTCGTCGAGGATCTCCGGCACCCGGGCCGTGGGCAGAATGGGGACGAACCAGCGCTGCCCGATGATCTTTTTCTGCTCGGCCTCGGCGCTGCCGCTGGCCGTCTCGATCCGGACACTCACGCGGTCAAAGTACCGATGGATCGGGGTCTGGATCACGCTCACGAGCTGGATGCGCCGGCGCGGGACGGTCGCGGTCAGGCGGGTCAGCAGGCCGCAGGTCAGGCGGAGACTCTCGCTGGTTTCCACGAGGCGGAACGCGTACAGACGCACGACCGTCCAGACGATGGAGACGACGATCAGCAGCAGCGGCACGCTGACGATCACAAGCGCCGCGATGATCGCCATCTGCCACGTGGGCGTGACGTCCGAGACCGCCTGGATCCGCCCGCGGATGTCGATCCGCTCGAAGATCCCGAACTCCCACATCAGGCCGACCAGCACCGCCGCGATCGCGGCGCCGCGCATCGACACCAGCCCCAGCTTGATCAGCTCGGGCAGGTCCAGCGTCAGGATCTCCCGCTCGGTCGGCGCCTCCTCGGTGTGCCCGACCTCCAGCCCCGGTTCGCCCGTCGCCCGGCTCTGTGCCCGGCGCAGACTCGCCCGCAACGACTCGACGTCGCCCCTGGCCAGCACCCGGAGTACGGCCTCGGGCTCCTTGCCCCCCGCCGTCTCGATGCGGACCTCCGCCACCCCCAGCGCCCGGTGCAGCGGCCCCTGCTTCTGATCGACCGAGTGGATGCGGTCCACCTCGATGTGCCTGGCCCGCTTGAAGATCAGCCCGGATGTCACCAGCAGCTCGCTGCCCCGGAGGCGGTAGCGGAACGTCAGGTACTGGAACACCTCGTAGACCGCGCTGGGCACGATCAGCAGCAGCAGCCACGCCTGCCAGCGCTGCCACCCCGACCCGCTCGATGCGAACAGCACCGCGAGCGCGGGGATGATCATCGCCCGTGCGTGGGGCACGACCCGGAACACCACGCTGCTGATGTGCAACCGCCCCGGCGCGTCATCGGTCGGCGCATCGGGGATCGGCGCCTCGGGAGGCGTGCTCTCGATGGGGTCGGTCGGCGCCTCAGACTCCATCGTCGCTGCCCGTCTGGCGCAGGTCCTCGCGGACCTTCATCGCCGTCTCGTACGACAGGCCCTGGAGCAGCACCGAGGGCGTGCGCGTCGCCGCGGTGTGCACCGTCAGCGTGCCCAGCCCGTACCTGCGCAGCAGCGGCCCCTGCGCCACGTCCGTGTGCTGGACCCGCGAACGGGGGACCGAGATCACCTTGCGCCACATCACGCCGCGCCGGATCTCCAGCCCGTCGTCGTTGACGCGGTAGCTCGTCGCGTTATGGCTGATCCGCGTCCAGACGATCGAGAGCCAGAGCAGCCCGAGCACAACGAGCGCGACTCCAAGCCAGACGGGCACGCGCGCCACCCAGGGCCACCAGCCGAGAACAAGGTCCAGGATCAGCACGATCGCCAGCGCGAGCGTGACGACGCCCGTGAAGATCAGCGAGCCGATCCGGTCCACACGCAGCGCCCGGGGGTCAAGCGGGCGGAACCCACCAGTTGTGCCGCCCGGCTCGGGCGATGGGTCGCTGGCGCCATCCTCCGCCGGCAGATCCACGGCGCCCTCTTCCCCTCTCGCCAGGCAATCATCAGGAATCTCGTTCATCCACCGGGTCCCTCTGCGGCTCTGAGCTGTGGCTCGCACCCCCCGCCGTGCACGAGCGAGGTCGTCTGCGCGGCCAGTGTATGGCGGACCCCCGACGCGCTCTCGATCACGATCTCGCTCGTGGGCACGATCGACCGGACCAGCCCCGTCCACCGCTCGCCCCCGCTCTCGAATGTCCGCACGGTCCCCACCAGCACGTCGCACGCCCCCCACGCCCGGCACAACGCTTCCTTGGGCATCGCCAGCGCCGACTCCAGTTCGCTCACCAGCAGACACGCGACGTCCAGCCGTGATATGCCCGACCCCATCGCCGCGAGCGAGACGCCCGAGCCCCTGAGCGCCTCGGGCCAGTCCTCGTCACGCTGCGACACGTTCATCCCGATGCCCACGATCAGCAGGCCGCCCGACCGCTCAATAAGCACGCCCGCAAGCTTCCGCCCGCTTCCCGGTTCAACCACATCGTTGGGCCAGCGCAGCCCCAGCCGCCCGACCCCGCACGCGCGCGCCCCGGCCCCCGCCACGGCGACCCCGGCGCCCAGCGAGACCAGCGCCGGGTCGAACCGCGCCGCGTCAAGCACAACGCTCATCGCCAGGCTCTTGCCCGGCGCGTCATGCCAGGCACGCCCGAGGCGCCCGCGTCCCCCGGTCTGGACGCCGCAGGTAACCATCAGGCCGGGCCGCCCCCCGCACATCGCACGGGCCGCGTCCTGGGTGGAGGCCGCCTCGCTGAGCACGGCCACCCGATCGATGGCACGCGGCCCTGGCGATCGGGCGATCACCGTCTCCAGCGCGTCGCCCCAGGTGGTCAGGTCCTCGCTCACGCTGGCTCGGGCCCGATGTCCAGGCCCAGGTCCAGGCTCACCGCGTGGTGCGTCAGCGACCCCACGCTGATCCGCTCGACGCCCGTCCGCGCGATCGCCCCGATGGTCTCGAGCGTCACCCCGCCCGAGGCCTCCAGCGCCACACCCAGCGCGCGCTCGTCGCGCATCGCGGCGCCCCGCTTCAGATCATCCAGCCCGAAGTTGTCGAGCATCACCACGTCGATCAGCCCGGGCTCGACCCCGAGCGCCGCCTCGAGCTGCGCCAGCGAGTCCACCTCAACCCCAAAGAACCGCAGGTCGTGCGCCGAGCGCGCCCGACGCGCCCCATCTTCGAGGAGTGCCCGAAGCTCGGACACGGGCAGCGACGCCAGGTGGTTGTCCTTGAGCAGCACCGCGTCGTACAGCCCGATCCGGTGTGACACGCCGCCGCCGCAGCGGACCGCGTACTTCTCCAGCCCGCGCCACCCGGGCGTGGTCTTGCGCGTGTCGTACAGCTTGGTGGACGATCCCGCGGGGATTCTGGCCACGAACTCGCTGGTCCGCGTCGCCACGCCCGAGAGGCGGCTGATCAGGTTCAGCATCGTCCGCTCCAGACGCACCACCGCCCGCGTGCGGCCGCGCAGCACCGCGAGCGTCTGCCCGGGCTCGATGGCGTCGCCGTCCTCGCACAAAGGCTCGAACGTGACGCGCCCCGCGTCAGAAGCGAAGACGCCCGTCAACTCGGGCAGGCAGGCCAGCCCGCTCACGATCCCGCCCTCGCGGGCGCGGAGCAGAGCCTCGCACGAGCAGTCCGCGCCCAGCGTGACCGATGACGTGACGTCCAGTCCGTCCGGGCCAAGGTCCTCATCGCGGGCCAGCTCGAACAGGCGCAGCGCCAGCCCGTTGCCCGTCAGCTCGCGGTAGAGCTCGGGCAGCGCGAGGGTTGCGAGCACATCGTGTCGGGCCCGTTGCATACCCAATCCTAGTCGTCCGGGGCTCTGGGACGCCCCGCGACCGCCCCGGGTGGGCGGGGCCGTGCCGGGCAACTACCCTTCTCTTTCACCGCGGTCCGGGCGCCTCGCCCGCCCGCCCGCGCTCGAACGAAAGGAATCGCATGGGACTGCTCGACGGCAAGGTCGGACTCGTCACGGGGATCGCCAACGACCGCTCGTACGCGTGGCACATCGCCAAGTCGCTCACCGAGCACGGCGCCCGCTGCGCCTTCGCCCACCTCCCGGGCGAGAAGAACCTGCGCCGCACCGCCAAGGCCGTGGAGAAGCTCGCCATCGACAACCCCTGGTACTGCCCGTTCGACGCCTCGAGCGACGACGACCTCGAAGCGCTCTTCGACAGCTACGCCAAGAACCACGAGCGGCTGGACTTCATCGTCCACTCCATCGCCTTCGCCGACCGTCAGTGGCTGGCCAAGGGCAAGTTCGTCGAGACCCCGCGCCAGGCCTACCTCGACGCGATCGGCGTCTCGGCCTACACCCTCAGCGCCATGGCCCGCCTCGGGCGCGAGCAGATGCGCGCCAGCGGGGGCGGCTCGATCATGGCGATGAGCTACTACGGCAGCGAGAAGGTCGTCCCGGGCTACAACGTCATGGGCGTCGCCAAGGCCGCGCTCGAGTGCACGGGTCGCTACCTCGCCAGCGAGCTTGGCGAGGACAACATCCGCGTGAACCTGATCTCGGGCGGCTACCTGCGCACCCTCGCGGCCAGCGCCGTGGGAGGGACCGACGTCATGGACGAGCACGCCAAGCTCCGGGCGCCGCTGCGACGCGGCGTCGAGGGCGACGATGTAGGCGGGACAGCCGTCTACCTCGCCTCGGACCTCTCCAAGGGCGTCACGGGCGAGACGATCTACGTGGACTGCGGCGTGAGCACCATCGGGGCCTAGGGGACCTGGGGGCTCTGGACCCCAGATCTAGTGGACACTAAGGCCCGATAGCCCGCCCGATTGGGCCTGAAGTCAAGACCGAGCCCGGATCGGCCCGATTTCTAGAGGTATGACGGGAGCAGTCAACAATGTCGCGGGCTCACTGGCCGGTCAGCAAGGCCAGAGCGGCGTCGCCCGCAGCGCCATCCGCAAGCAGGACGAGCAGGCCGAACGTCGGCGCGGCGTTCGCGACGAGTTCAAGAAGACGATCGGCGAGGTGCTCGAGGCCGACGCGGTCCGAAGCGTCAAGGACTCAACCCAGGAAGAGTCCAACGAGGACCGCCAGGAGCACGACGTCGGGTACCACAAGCGCGACGAGGGCGAGGATCCCCAGCGTCTGGACCTGAGCGCCTGAGCCAGGCCGCGACTACTTGTTGCCCTTGAAGAACCGCGCGAACGAGCGGAGCGTGACTTGACGCCCGATGGCGCCGATGGACTCGGTCAGGGGGACGCCCTTTGGGCAGACCTTGACGCAGTTCTGGGCGTTGCCGCAGTCCGAGACGCCGCCGGGACCCATGAGCTCGTCGAGGCGGTCGTTCTTGAGGACCTTGCCCACGCCGTGCAGGTTGAAGAGGCGGGCCTGGGCGAGGGCGTGCGGGCCCACGAAGGACGTGTCCCACTTGCTTTCATCGGGCTCGATGGTGAACTGGGGGCAGGCCTCCATGCAGCACCCGCACGACATGCACTCGGAGATGTCGTAGCGGACCTGCTGCTGGGCCTGGGTCTCCTTGGGGCCGGGGCCGAGGGCGTAGGTCCCGTCGATGGGGACCCAGCCCTTGATGCGTTTGAGGCTGTTGAACACGCGGGCCCGGTCCACCCACAGGTCGCGGATGACGGGAAACTTGCTCATGGGCTCAAGCGTCATCGTGTCGCCCTCGCGCGGGGCGTACTCGTCGATGAGGCACGAGCAGGACTGGCGAACCTTGCCGTTGATGACCATGGTGCAGGCGCCGCAGACCTCTTCCAGGCACCCCGCGTCGTACACGACGGGGGTCGTCGTCCTGCCGTCGCTGGTCACCGGGTTCTGGGCGATGTGCTTGAGGCAGGCGATGACGTTCATGCCCGGCTCGACCGGAACCTTGAACGACTCCCATCGCGTGGGCTTGCCCGGCCCGTCGCACCGCTTGACCTTGCAGATGACCGTGCGCCCCTCGACCGCCTTCTGGCGGTTGGCGCGGCGCTGGTCGGCGGTGGATTCGTGTGCGTAGGCGATTGCCATGGTCGGTCCTTCGTCTGCAAATCAGCTGGCGGTGACGGTCTCTTGCTTGCTCTGGCTCTTTGAATCGCCGTCCTTGCGCCCGTAGGTGCGGGCCCTGGGCTGAACCAGATCGGCCCGAACCGGGATGAACTCGATCGAGGTCGATCCGTCGGGGTGGTACTTGCCGATCGTCGTCTTCATGAAGTTCGGGTCGTCGCGGTCGGGGTAGTCCGTGCGGTAGTGCGAGCCACGGGACTCCTTGCGGAGCAGCCCGCCCTCGGCGATCACCCGGGCCAGGATCAGCATGTCCCCCACCGCCCGCGCGTAGCTGAGCGTCTGGTTGGTCCACATGCCCCCGTCGGAGAGCTTCACGCCCTGGTACCGCTGCGTGAGCTCGTCGAGCTTCTTCATGCACCGCTCGAGCCTCGGGCCGGTCTTGACGACGGTGGACGCCGCGGTCATCTCCACGCCCAGCTCGTGCCCGATCGCGTACGGGTTGTGCGTCGGGTCGGTCGGGTCCGAGTCGCCCACGGGCGAGCCGATGAGGCGATCGACCTTGGCCTGCTCCTGAGCGACCGCTCGGTCGAACACGCCCTGATCGAGCGCGTCGGTCGGGTCGCTCTTTGGGGCTCCGTCGTGGACATAGTTCACGACCGACACACCGGAGAACAAGCCGTCGAAGATGCAGCTCAGCAGGGCGTTGGCGCCCAGGCGCGTGGCGCCGTGGAACGCGAAGTTCACCTCACCGAACGCGTACAACCCGGTGATATTGGTCATCATGTTGTTGTGGGCGCCGTGCTGCATGCCGCGCCCGACCTCGGTACCGACCGGCGGGACGTCCCCGGGGTTGTGCACGCCGTGCCTGGCGCCCGGGTCGTAGCTGCCGGGTGTGTACGTCGTCCACATCCCGCCCATCGAGTAGTGAACGCCCGGGAAGATGCGCATGGGCGTGTGGCGCGGGTCGTCGCCCACGAACTTCTCGTAGATCTCCAGGATGCCCCCGAGCTTGCGCGTCAGGTAGTCCGGGTCCATGTGGCTCAGGTCCAGATAGACCTGGTTCTGCCCCGCGACGCCCATGTCCTGGTTGACGCAGATATCGAAGATCTCGCGGCTGGCGATGTCGCGCGGGACCAGGTTGCCGTAGTCCGGGTACTTCTCTTCCAGGAAGTACAGCCGCTCGGGCTCGGGGATGTCTGTCGGCTTGCGGGTGTCGCCCTTCTTGCGGGGCACCCAGACGCGCCCGCCCTCGCCGCGGGCGGACTCGGACATCAGGCGGAGCTTGTCGGCGCCCGGGATCGCGGTCGGGTGGACCTGGATCATCTCGCCGTTGGCGTACCACGCGCCGTTCTGCATGCACCGGCTCGCGGCGCCCCCGGTGCAGATCACCGAGTTGGTGGACTTGCCGAAGATCAGCCCGCACCCGCCCGTCGCCATCACCACCGCGCCCGCGCGGAACGAGCGGATCTGCATCGTCCGCATGTCCTGAGCCACGATGCCCACGCAGCGCTTGTCCTCGCCCTCGCCCACGGTGATGGGCCAGAGGAACTCCCAGAACTCGTACTTGGTGATCCGCCCCTCGGCCTCGTAACGCCGGGTCTGCTCGTCCAGGGCGTACAGCAGCTGCTGGCCCGTCGTCGCGCCCGCGAAATGGGTCCGCTTGAACAGCGAGCCGCCGAAGAGGCGTAGGTCCCGGTTCATCTCGGGCGTGCGGTTGAATGGCACGCCCATGCGGTCGAGCAGGTCGATGATCTCGGGCGCCCAGTTGGTCATCTCGAGGACGGGGTTCTGGTCCGCCAAGTAGTCCCCGCCGTAGAGCGTCTCGTCGAAGTGCTGGTACTCGGAGTAGCCCTGCTGACGGGCGACCTCGTTGCAGGCGTTGATCCCGCCCTGGGCGCACACGGAGTGCGACCGCTTGACCGGGACCATGCTGAACAGGTCCACGGGCACGCCCGCCTCGGCGATCCGCACGCTCGCGGCCAGCCCCGCCAGCCCGCCGCCCACCACAATCACTCGTTCCTGCGACATTCGTCCGCCTCACTGCCGGTCGCCCGGTGGTCTTGTCTTCGCTCAATCCCGCGCCGCCGATGCGTCCCGATCAGGGCTCCCGCCCGACGGAAGCCGCCCCGATGGCGTCGTCCGCGTGCTCAGCGGGCAGGGCGTGCGTTCCTCCGCCCATCCGCGCCTCGATCACCCGCGCGTCGCCCGGGTCGGTGATGAGGAACCCGATGAGCGCCATCCACGCGGCGCCCATGAGCGCCACGCCCAGCCCCGCGCACACCACGCCCCACCGCTTCTGGGCCGCGACACTGACGGTCAGGCCCCACGTGATCGCCGCGGTCCACAGGCCGTTGGCAAAGTGGAACACGAGACACGTAATCCCGATGAAGTAGCCCAACGAGACGGCGATGCCCGCCCCGGTGAATCCTTCTTCCGAACCCCGCAGCGCGGCCGCGAGGGTGGACGCCGCGAACTCGTGGCTCCACCGCGTCCCGCCCGGGACGAGAAAGGTCCAGCCCCAGCGAAGCGTCGCGACGTGGTACAGGATGAAGAAGATGCCGACGTAGCCCGTCAGGCGCTGGAGGGTGTACCGCCAGTTGTCCGGGTGCGAGTACGAGCCGACGTTGGGCTTGCCGCTCATCGCGTAGAACACGCCCAGGATCGAGTGGAACCCGATGGCCAGCCAGAGCGAGATCTCGATGATCAGCAGCCCGGGCAGGTTGTTGATCCAGCTCACCTCGTGCTGGAACGTGGCGACGCCCCGCTCGAGCCCCTCGCCGTCCATCCGCGTGTTGGCGGCGCCCCACAGGACCGACGAGTTGGTCGTCAGGTGGAAGATCAGGAAGATGCCGATGGGCACGATCCCGGAAAGGGAGTGCAGGCGGCGGAGCAACAGGTGATGCGACTGGCGTGGACCATCCGTGGCGGTCAACGGCGACTCCTTGACTGGCGCCCCAGCGAGCCGGGGCTCTGGCATGCGGGCCGAATCGCCCGCGAGCAACAAGCATCGTACATCCGGGCGGGTCTCGCCCAGCCGGGCTCAGGACCGGGCTATTTGAGAAACCGCCAAATCGCTGAACTCACCCATTCTCAGGCGGCGTTCCCGGCGCGCCCTGAGACAGCCGACCCTCCTGGGCCGCCTTCGCGACCGCCTTGGTCACCTCGACGAACTGCAGCCGAAGCTCGGTCAGGATGCCCGTGAGCGCCTTGGACTCGTCGTCGGTCAGGTTGCCCTTGGTCTTCTCGTCGAGCACGCCGAGCATGTCGATGTGCAGCTTCGCGACGTCGAGCGCGACCATCGCCTGCCCCGTCTGGGGGTCGGGGAAGGCGCCCATATACATCAGGGCCTGGGTGGCCATCAGGCGGAGCAGATCGTCGAAAGAGGCCTGCTCGGGCAGCGAACCGCCCGCCGGAGCTTCCTTTGATTCCTGCTTCTTGGTCGCTTCCTCGGAGGCGAGTCGCTGTTTCTCGGCCTGGGCTGCCGACTTCCAGTCGTCATCGACGATAATCTTGGGCTGATCCGGATCTGACATCACACCTCCTTGGCTGGGCGATCCTAGCTTGGGAGCGGGCCCCCGGCAGCGGGCGCCCGGGAGGGAATGCGCCATGGACGACGCCAGTATCACGCCCCAGAGGCGCCGCTCGCAGTCTCGCGGGTGGCCCGCGATGGTTCAGCCGCTCGCCCTGGGCGTCTCGCTGCTCGCGCTGCAGGGGTGCTCAAGCTCGGCCCCGGACCGCAAGGCGGGCGGCGTGCTGGCGCCGAGCGACTTCGCGGATCCCAACGCGCCGCCCCCGAGCTACCAGACCGCCCGCACCCAGGAGCCCGATCCCGCCCCCAGCGCCCCGGCGCTGGTGCTCTCGACCGAGGGCGGGCGGACGCTGGACCTAGTAACGAGCCCCGGCTCGCCCGCGCCCGCCGACACCCGGGCGCACGCGGCGGGCGGCGCCGACTTCGTCGACGCCAAGATCGGCGACATCAACGGGCGCCCGATCTACGTCAACGAGTTCCTGGACCCGCTGAGCGACCGCATGCTCGCCGAGGCGCAGAAGCAGTCTCGCGCCAGCTGGCGGGGCTGGGCCCGGGCGCAGATCCGGCGTGAGCTCGACGGGCTTGTGCGCGACGAGCTGCTGCGGGCCGAGGCGGTCTCGAGCCTGACCCCGGAGCAGCAGCAGGGCCTCCGCTCGTTCCTGCGTGCGTTCCGTGAGGACGTGGTGAGCCGCAGCCTGGGCTCGCAGACCCTCGCCGCCCAGCGTGTGGAGGAAGAGACCGGCCAGACGTTCGAGCAGACGCTGCGCCGCCAGGAGGAGCTCACCCTGGTGCGCCTGGAGTTTCAGCGCGTCATCAACAAGCGGGTGAACGTCAGCTGGCGGGACGTGGAGCTGCGCTACGAGCAGCAGGCCGACAAGTTCAACCCCGATCCGACCGCCCGGTTCCGACTGATCCGCGTGCGGACGTCCGACGCGGAGGACGTGGCGCGCGTGACCCAGGCGCTCGCGTCCGGGGCCTCGTTCGAGGAGGTCGCCTCCGGTGAGCCCAACGGGTTCAACCCCGAGACGGGTGGGCTCTTCGAGGCGATCTACGACGGCGATTTCACCCAGGGCGAGTTCTGGGCGATCGACACCCTTAACGAGCGGGCGCGGGGCCTGGGCGTGGGACAGGTGACCGGCCCGTTCGAGTTCGGCAGCTTCACCGGCTGGATGAAGCTCGACGAGATCGTCCAGGAGCGCGTGGACCTCTACGATGCACAGCTCCAGATCTACCAGGAACTGCTCCAGGAGCGGCGCGACCAGGAGCTGTCACGGTACATCCAGCGTTTGATGGAGCGGGCCAACGTGTCCGGTGTCGAGGAGATCGGTGGTCGCCTGCTTGAGATCGCGGAACGACGGTACGGACCCAAGGCGTAAAGGACAGAGCCAGCGTATGTTGAAGCGACTGTTTCGTCGGGGCAAGAAGGGCACGAGCGAGCTGGGCAAGCGGGGCGAGATGATCGCCGCCGCCCGTCTCCAACGCTCGGGCTATCGCGTGGTCGCCAAGAACGTGCGCACGCGCATCGGCGAGATCGACCTCATCTGCGAGGCGCCCGACAAGCAGACGGTCGTGGTCGTGGAGGTCAAAACAAGGCGTCGTGAGGACGGGCAGCGCCCTCACGCGGAGGCGAGCATCACCCGGCGCAAGGGCGCCAAGCTCGCCGCCCTCACCCGCTGGATGCGGCGCTCCAACGGGTGGGAGAACCGCCCCGTGCGTATCGACGTGGTCTCGGTTGAGATGCTCGCCTCGGGCAAGACGGACGTCCGCCACGTCCAGGGCGCCATCGACGCCGGCGGGCGGCGGGCTTAGCGCTCCCAGTCCTGCCCGCCGCTGAGCTTGCCCCGGAACCGACGCTCGAGCCCGTTCTCTTCGGACTCGTTCTCGTTGATCCGCTGCGGGAGGATGACCGAGAACATCGATCCCCGCCCGGGCTCGGACACGAGCTGGATCTCGCCCTGGAGCACGCCCACCAGCTCGCGCACGATCGCCAGGCCCAGCCCGGCGCCCGAGTGCCCGCGCGTGTGCCCGGACTCGAGCTGCTCGAACTTGTCGAAGACGCGCTTCTGGTCCTCGGGCGTGATCCCCGGCCCGTTGTCGATCACCGAGATCCGGACCTGCTCGCCCTGGTCGGCGTTCGGGGTCGAGCCCTCGTCGCGATCCGTCTCGCGCAGGCGTTCAACCCGCACGATGACCTCGCCGCGTCGCCCGTCGCCCTCGGGGTTCGCCGTGAACTTGACCGCGTTCGAGAGCAGATTGAACACCACCTGCTGGAACTTCCGGGCGTCCGTCTCGATCAGCAGGGCCTCGCCGGGCGCCTCAAGGCGAACCTCGACCCCCTGCTGGTTCGCCTGCGGGTGGATCAGCCCGACCAGGCCCTGGCACGCGTCCGCCGGGTTGATCTGCTCGATGTTCAGCTCCGTCCGCCCCGCCTCGAGCTTGGCCATCTCCAGCAGGCTCTCGATGAGCGCCAGCAGCGTCCGCCCGGCGGTCACGATGTTCTCCAGGAACCGGATCCGCTTGTCGAGCGAGCGGGCGCCCGTCTCGCGCCGCTCCGGGCCGTCGTCGCGCCGCTCGCTCTTGGCGATCTCCAGCAGCAGCTCTGCGAACCCGATGATGGAGTTGAGCGGCGTGCGCAGCTCGTGCGACACGTTGGCCAGGAAGTCCCCCTTGAGCTTGGCCGCCTCGAACAGCGCCACGTTCGCCTCGGCCATCTCGCTCAGCTTCACGTCCAGCGCGTCGTTGATCGCCCGCAGCTCGCCCCGCTTGGCCTCGAGGGCCGTGAGCATCAGGTTGAACGTGTCGGCCAGCTCCTCGAACTCGTCGCCGGTCTCGATCTCGGCCCGGGTCTCCAGGTCGCCGTCGCGCACGCGCTCGGCCGTGTCGCGCAGCGACTCCACCGGCGCGAGGATCAGCCGGCGCGTGATCACCGCGAACACCACCAGCGCCACCGCCAGCACCACCGACCCCGCCGCCATGACGTACAGCGTGTTGACCGTCAGCAGCACGCCCGCGTCGCTCGACCGACGCTCGCCCAGGATCAGCCCGGAGAAGTTTCCGTGCTCGTCGCGGACCGGCAGGGCCATGCGGTACAGGCGGCTGAAGCCCTCCCAGTCGCGCTCGAACCGCTCTCGACCGGGCGAGGCGTCCTTCTCGAACTGGCGCAGGGCCCGGCGCATGAACGGGTCCGTCTCGGCCTCCTGGCGGACGCGCTCGAGCGACATCTCCTCGACGTAGGTCCCCGCGAGCATGGTCGGGCGGCGATCGTCCGCCCCGGGCTCGATCGAGCGCCAGGCGCCGATCACCTCCCGGGTCGTGTCGTGCTGGGCGGTGTCCACCAGCGTGTTCATCCGAAGCCAGGGCAGGCTCAGCGCGATGAGGATGATCAGCGTCGCGGCCCCACCAAAGAGCAGCAGGCACTTGTTCGCCAGGGACAGGTTGTGGAACCATTCGCCGAGTGCCGCCCACATGGGCGGAGTCTATCCGGGCGATCGGGCGGCGTAGGATTGCCCCCGATGCCGCCACGGACCGTCTATCTCGAGACCTACGGCTGCCAGATGAACGAGCTCGACTCGGAGCTCGTCGCGGGGCGCCTTCGTCAACTGGGCTACCGCTTCACGCCCGAGGCCAGCCAGGCGGACGTGGTGCTCTACAACACGTGCTCTGTGCGCGAGCGCGCCGAGCAGAAGGTCTGGAGCCGCCTGGGCGAGATCAAGAAGCGCAAGGGCGACGAGCCCGGGCTGGTCGTGGGCGTGCTGGGCTGCATGGCCGAGCGCGACGGCGAGGCGATGATCGACCGCATGCCCGTCGTGGACATCCTCTGCGGGCCCGGCGAGCTGGACAAGCTGCCCGAGCTGATCGACAACGCCGTGCGCACGCGGGCGTCGCTGTCCGCCGACGCCCCCGCCCGGCGCTCGGCCAACCAGGTCGCGCTCCAGGGCGACACCTCGCGCCGCTCTGGCACGCTGGCCGCGGCGGGCGACAACCTGGAGCTGCTCGATCTCTCCCGCACCATCTCTCCCGTGGACGAGGGTCGCAGCCGGTCCGCGTACGTCCGCATCACCCGCGGGTGCAACAAGTTCTGCACCTACTGCGTCGTCCCCCACACCCGCGGCGCCGAGATGCACAGGCCCCCCGAGCACATCCTCGACGAGTGCAAGCGCCTGGCCGACGCGGGCGTGATCGAGATCACGCTCCTGGGCCAGACCGTCAACCACTACCGCTTCGAGCACGGCGCCAGCGTCAGCATCGGAGGCGTCGCCCAGCCCCAGAAGGGACGCACCTACAAGGGCTCGCACCACCGCGACGCCTTCTCGGGCGAGCATGTCACCACCTTCGCCGATCTGCTCGGACGCATCCACGACGAGGTTCCCTCGGTCCAGCGTCTGCGCTTCGTCACCAGCTATCCGCGCGACTTTGGCGACGACGTGCTCGAGGTCATCCGCGACTCACCCCGGATCTGCCGCTACCTGCACGTCCCCGCCCAGTCGGGCTCTAATCGCGTGCTCAAGACCATGAACCGGGGCTACACGATCGAGGAGTACGACGAGTTTCTCGACCGGGCCCGGTCGATCCTCGACCAGCCGGAGATCGGGCGCCCGCTGATGATCTCGGGCGACGTCATCGTCGGTTTCCCGACCGAGACCGACGCCGACTTCGAGGCGACGATCGAGATGGTCAAGCGCAGCCGGGCCAAGAACCAGTTCATCTTCAAGTACTCGCCCAGGCCCGGAACGGTCGCGTACGACCGCATCCCCGACGACGTGCCCGAAGCCCTGAAGCGGTCACGCAACAACACGCTATTGGCGATCCAGGCTGAGATCTCCGACGAGATCAGCCGTGAGCAGATCGGGCGGGAGTTCGAGATCCTGGTCGAGGGGTTCAGCCGCAACGAGAAGAAGAAACGAGGCGTGGACGTCAAGCCCGGCTCGGGCATGGTCGGGCTCACCGTTGGCGGCTCGTCCCCCGCGCTGGCGACCGAGACCGAAACCGAGCCAGCGGGCCTGGCCCAGTTCTCTGGACGCACCGACGGCGACCAGATCGTCTTCTTCGATGTGGACACGTCCGCAACGCCCGCCGACGACCTCATCGGCTCGATCGTCCGCGTCCGCATCGACGACGCGGGGAAGCTGGCGCTGCAGGGCACGCGAATCAAATAGGTTCTGTTTGACGGATCTGATTCGTGCCACGGACCGGTCCGCCGGTCCGTGCGAGGCGGCGCAACGGGTCCGCGGGACGCACTGACCTGAAGACAGGTCAGTGGCACGGCGTCCCGTTGTGATCCGTCAAACAGAACCTAGACCTGCGGGCTCTGGCCGAGGTACAGCGCGACCTCATACTCGAACCCGACCCGCCCATCGCCGCCCGCGTGCGCGCCGTGCAGGGTGCACAGCTCACCGACCAGCCAGTCACGCTCCGACCCCGCCTTGGGCACGTAGCTCGCGCTCATCGCCCGCCCGACCAGCCCCTCACGGTCCATCCGCTGCACATTGCGGAACGTCAGCCGTCGCATCGACTCGAATGGCGGCGCCAGCGTCGGCCCGGCGGCTGCGGTCTTGTGCGAGAGTGTCTCGTCCGTCGCGACCTCGCGCAGCAGCTCGTAGTACGCGCCCGCGACGGGCGTGGACTCGTCGCCGTCGTTCCACATGAGCGCCAGCCGCCCCCCCGGGCAGAGCACGCGGGAGAACTCGGCGCAGGCCGCGGGCGGGTCCATCCAGTGATACGCCTGGGCGCACAGGACCAGATCGACGCTGGCGTCACCAAGCCCCGTCGCCTCGCCCGTGCCATCACGCCACTCGACACGCGGGTGGTCCTTGGCGCCCTCACGCATCGCCGTGTTGGGCTCGATCGCGATCACCCGCACGCCCCGGTCGCCCAGAAGCCTCGCCGAGATCCCCGTCCCCGCGCCAACGTCCGCGGCAACCAGAGCCGCCGGATCGCCCAGCCCGTCCAGGACCGCGTCGATCGCCCCGGGCGGGTACGACGGGCGAAACCGCGTGTAGTCCGCGACGCGATCCGTGAACCGCAGCGTCGGATCGCGCTCAGGCATCGGGGTCCTCGGGCGACTCGAAGCGGCGCTGCGCCCGGCGTTTGGCCGCGAGAAGGCCCGACTCCCCCTCGTCGTCGCCGGTCTTGGATTCGGGCTTGGGTGACGTCGGCGGCTTCGGACCGCCCTGATCCTGCTCGCTGCGGCGCTGCTCGCGGATCTCTTTCATCCGCTCCTGCTGTGCTCGCAGGCGCTGGAGCTTGGCCTCCTGCTGCACGCGCAGCGCGTCGGCCTCGCTCAGCGACTCGGCCCTGGTCCCGACGCTCGGCTGCTCACGCCGGCGCTGGCGCCTTTCACCCAGCCCGCTCACGGTTTTACTCGCCCGCGCCGATCGGTCCTCGACCGCCTCGCGCGCTCGTTTCGCCAGATCCGTCCCGAACTCCCGGCTCATGAACCGGTCCCACGCCACTCGGCGTGTCCCTACGTCAAGCAGGAACACGCCGATCGTCCACGCCAGCAGCATCGGCCAGATGGGCGTCAGCGCCCGGCGCACCGGCACGCTCGACCGGTCGAACAACGCCGCGGACTCGGGCGAGTCCAGACGCAGCGACCGCCCGCCCGTGATCCGGCTGATCGACTCGAGCAGGGCCGCGTCGGATTCCAGGCGCCGAAACTCCGCGCCCGCGCCGACCGAGGCCCCGCCCAGAACAGGCGCGAGTCGCTGTCGCCCGAGTCGGGGCTTGATGACCGCCACATAGCTCCCCGCGTCGCTCGCGCCGGTCTTGCCCTCGTACACCCCGGGCGCGGTCTGGTGCAGCCGGACGCTCACCGGATCACCCGCCGGCCCGTAGACCGTCGCGGGCATGTCCAGCATGTCCAACGGCGCCCCGTCGTCGTCGGCCACCTCCACCCGCAGCAGCAGCTGCCCGTCCTGGACCACACTCGTCAGCTCCGCGTTGGATGTGCTCGGCGCCCGCCCCATCAGCCGAGCGACCTGCGTCCAGAACGTGACGTACCCGTCCCACGCGAGCCACCGCTCGCCCCAGTGGTGCGCGTCGGACGTGAACGCCGCGACCTGCCCCAGCCCGACGGGCCAGTGCGCCAGCACCGGCTCACCCTCGGGCGTGGCCATCGCGTACGTGATCGTCCGCTCCTCGCGCGCCTGCGTCAGCACCAGCCCGTTGAGCCTGGGCGGCTGGCCCAGCCCCTCGGTCAGCGGCGAGCCCGTGGGAAGCATGACCACGTCGAACGGCTCTTCACGCACCATCGGGCTGCGCACGATCCGCACCGCCTTGAGAAACACCTGCGGCAGCGTCGTCGCGCTCACCACGTTGTGAAACACCCCGTGCCCCTCGACGGCGATCTCGCGCATCGTCCCCGCGTCCGCCCCGTCGCCCACGGCGATCGTCGTCACGCGGATCCCGTCGTCGAACATCCGCGACGCCAGCTCGGGCAGCAGGTTCTCGTTCTGCGACCGCCCGTCCGAGAGCACGATCACGTGGCGCAGCTTCGCCTCCACGCCCGCGAGCTGCTCCCGCGCCAGCTCCAGCGCCGGCCCGAGGTTCGTCCCGCCGCCCGAGCCGATGGACCGGATCGCCGCGACCGTCGAGTCCGGGTCCGTGTTCTCACGCAGCGGCACGACGAGGCGGGCGCTGTTGTTGAACGAGACGACCCCCACCAGGTCCTTGGCGTCGAGCGTGCCCACGGCCATCGCCGCGGCCTCGTTGGCGATCTGCTGCTGGCTCCGCGCCGAGCCCATGACGCTCCCGCCCATCGAGCCCGAGCTGTCGAGCACGAACACAATCGCGGCCTCGGGCACGACGAGCTGCTCGGGCAGGTCCAGCCGTACGGGGAGAATCGGCTCGATCGGCGAGCCCTTCCATGCCCCGGCGCCGAACGAATCGGGTCCGCCCACCATCACCAGCCCGCCGCCCAGGTCCTCGACGTACGCGACGAGCGCCCGCTGGGCGCGGGGATCGACGACCTCCGCGGGCACGTTCTGCAGGATGACCAGATCGTGCGCCTGGAGCTGGAGCAGGTCTGATGTCAGCGCCGACGGATCAACGACCTCCACCCGGATGTTCGACGACCGCAGGGCCGAGACCAGCGCCGAGCCCGCGCCCCCCTGCGAGGCGCCGCCCACACCATCGACCAGCAGCACCGAGCCCTGACCGGGCGTGATCGTGAACGCGCTGGCGCGATTGTTCTCGATGGTCGTATCACCGATCGCGTTCCCCAGGGCATCCAGTTCGGGCTCAAACACCGCCTCGAACCGATGCACCGTCCCGGGCGGCAGCTCGACGGACGCCAGCTCGACGCTCCGCCCGGGCGGGAGCGTCAGGCGCCTCCCCGTCGCGTCCGACTCGGGGTCCAGGTCCAGCGGCTGGCCCTCGCGCGTCACGCGCAGGGTCCCGCTCGCGGGCGCCGAGGCGCTGAGCACGATGCGGAGCGTGACCCGTGACTCACCCGCGGCCCGCGGCGGCGCGTCGATCGACTCGATGAACACCTCCGCGCCCACCCGGTACTTGAGCGCCAGCGTGTCAACCGCCAGGCCCGTCGCCCGCCCGTCCGCCCCGACGCCCCGGGCAAAGCTCGCCAGCTCCCGGGCCGCGCGGGCGCTGTCGCCGGTCGTCTGCACGCCGTCGGAGATCAGCACAAGCCGCCCGCTCGCGTCGGGGGGGATCATCGCCGCGGCGCGTCGCAGGGCGCCCTCGATGTCCGTCCCGTCCGCCGAGACGACCTCGATGGGCCGGTCGAGCACGTCCGCGGCGCTCGGGGTCGCGATGCCCATCGCGCGCCCATCGAACACGACGAGCCCAAACAGATCGTCCGGGCCCCGATCGCCCAGGGCCCGCTCGAAGTACGCGCGGGCGGCGTCCTCCATCGCGACGGGGCGCCCACGCTCGTCGCTCCCCAGATCCGCAAAACGCCTGACCGAGCCCGACAGGTCCACCACCCCCACCACCGCCAGGCGCCTCGATTCGCGGACACTGCTGGCCCCCGCGAGCAGAAGCGCCAGCAGCGAGAACAGGACCACGCGCGCGCCGATCGCGCTGACGCGCCGCCACCGACCCATCGACGAGAACCAGCGCATCGCCACGACCGCCATCGGCGCCGACGCCAGCGCCAGCAGCAGCCATAGCGGGTTGGCCACGACGAGATTCAGCACGCTCACGGCTTCTCTCCGCCCGAGTCCTGGCCCGCGGGGCTCAGCCCGCCGCCTTCCGCGTCGGACGACTCGGCGTACCGCTCGTAGACGCGTCGCAGGAACTCACGCCGTCGCCTGGGCACGCGCTGCTGTTCGATCGCTCGCTCGGCGCCCGCCTTGGCCTCCTGGATGCGCTGCCCCGCCTCGCGCCGCGCCGCTGGATCCCTCGACAATGCCTCGTCCGAGTACCAGTCCCCGATCACCTGCTCCTGCGCCCGCTCATCTTCGGGCGTGTTTCGGGCATCCACGGGCGTGGTGGGGCCTGACTCGATCGGCGCGGGAGCCTCGGGCGCTTGCGCGACCTCCTGCTCGCCCGCGACGGGACCCCCGCCCTCGGGCTCGGGCTCACCCATCAGGCGGCGCGCCCGCTGGCGTAGCTCGTCGGCCCGCTCGCGCTGGCGCGACCCCTGACCTCCCTGCTCACCCATCCGCCGGAGTTGCTCCTCGAGCGATTCCGGCTCGCCCTGCTCGCCTGTGCCCGGGCGCTCGCCCTGACGCTGCCCCGGCGATCGCTCCTGGCCCTGCTCGCCCGGTTTGGCGTCGGGACTGGCGCCAGGATCTTGCTCACCGCCCTCGCGTTGTCCGGGCTGCTGGTCCGGGGGCTCCTGCCCCTGCGTCTCCTGCTTCCCGCGACGCTCGCCCTCCTGACGCTGCTCGCCGGTCTCTCGTTCGCTCGGGGTCTCTTCTTCCCCCCGCTCAGGGCGTTGACCTTCCTGCTCCGAAGGCCCTTCACCCGATTGATCCTGCGGCTTGGCGCCGGGCTGCGGTTGCTCGCTTCCCTCCTCACCCTCACGCGGTTCACCGTCTCTCGTCTCGCCGCCCGCCTCGCGTGGTTCTTGCTCCCCCTGCTCGGATTGCTCGCCCTGATTGCCCGGCTCCTGCTCGCCCGATTCGGGAGCGGGCTCACGCGGCGACGGCTCGCCGGGACGCGGCTGCCTTTGCTCCGGGTCCTTCCTCGCTTCATCGGCGCTGCGGCGCAGCGCGTCGGACAGTCGCTCCGCGTCCTCCCGAGCCCGCTCCCGCGCGCCCTGCTCGCGTTCAAGCTGCTCTTGAGGCGATCGCGGATCCGCGTTCGGCGGCGCCTGCTCTGTGCCCGGCTCACCCGGCTGCTGTGGTTCGGACGTCTTCGTGGGTGGATTCTGAGCGGCGCTGTCCTCGGCCGCTTGCCTGAGCTGCTCACTCAGCGACTCAAGCTCGCCCGCGAGTTTCTCCCGCTCGTCTTGGCTCATCGACTCGCTCTGCTTGAGCAGCTCGCGCACCGCCTCGCTCGCCTGCTCAAAATCCCCCGAGCGCAGCCGATCCGCGAGTTCCTTGCTCATCGCATCGTCGGGCGTGTCGAGTTCACGCGTCAGCTCGTCGAACGCGTCACGCTCCAGTTCGCGCCGCAGGGACTTGTCCTCCAGCGTCTCCGCGGCCCGTTCAAGCGTGCTGGCCGCCTCCGCCCGCGCCTCCTCGGGCGTGGTCAGCCCCTCTCGAAGCTCGGACTCGATGTCCGCCAAGCGTTCGAGCTCTTCCGGGCTGGCGCCCTCCAGGCCCGGCTCTTCCGCGGCGGCCTCCCGGATCGCCTGCAGCGCGTCCTCCACCTGCTCGATCGCCTCGGTCCGCTCCGCGAGCGTGGCCGGGGGCGACGTCGCCTCGCCCTCGCCTATTGCCCGGTAGGGAAGCAGCAACCCGCCGAGCACCGCGAGCGCCCCGAGCGAGGGCCACGCGAGCCACGTCCACCCGAACCGGATCGGCGCCGCCCGGGCGATGTCCGCCTCGTGCGCCGCCCGCTCACCCTCGTCGATCGCAAGCCGGGCGAACGCGTCATCCTCGCCTTTCAGATCTTCGCCAAGCGCGATCGCGTTTCGCACCCGATCGTGCGAGGCGAGCGACGCGTCGATCAGCGCGGCCCCGTGCATCGCCCGGGCCGGGCGACGCATCGACCACAGCAGCGCGCCAATCGCCGCGCCCACCATCGGCCCCGCAACCAGCACACCCCACGCGAGATTCAGCACGAGGAGACGGTCCGCCGCGATGAGTACGGCCGCGACCAGAGCGCCCAGGAGCAACGCACGCCCGAGAACCGCGACACCGACGCCCCGCCTCTCGCGCCTCGCGGCCCGCAGACCCGCCCTGATCGCGCCCTGTGGCTGCGTTCCCATCGCCCAATTCTACGTGCGGCGGGCGTCGCGCGTTGCGTCGAGTATCCTCGGGGGGTGCAGATCCACGACGCCCTCGCCGAACTGATCGCCGGACGCCCTTTGGGCGAGTCCGGCGCCGAGTCCGTTTTCGAGCAGATGCTCGCCGGGAATCTCGACGACGCCCAGATCGGCGCCCTCCTGGGCATGATCCAGGCCCGGGGACCCAGCGTGGACGAGCTCGTCGGCGCCGCCCGCGTCATGCGGCGCCACGTCGAGATGGTCCCCACGCCCAACGACCCGGCGCGCCCGGTCATCGACACCTGCGGCACGGGGGGCGCTCCGAAGACATTCAATGTCTCGACCGCCGCCGCCATTGTCGTCGCGGGCGCCCGGGCCCAGGCCGGGACGGGCGTCGATCGCGTGCTCGTCGCCAAGCACGGCAACCGCTCCCGCACCGGGCGCGGATCGGCCGAGGTCCTGATGAGCCTGGGCGTCAACGTCAACGCCTCGCCCGAGGTTCAGGGACGCTGCCTCGACGAGGCCGGGCTGTGCTTCTGCTTCGCGATCCACCACCACCCCGCGGCCAAGCACGCGGCGCCTGTGCGCCGATCGCTGGGCGTGCCGACCATGTTCAACCTGCTGGGCCCGCTGACCAACCCCGCGGGCACGCCACGCCAGCTGCTGGGTGTCTGGGACGGACGCTTTGTTGAGCCGCTCGCCCAGGCGCTGCTGCGTCTTGGCGCCGAGCGGGCCTGGGTGGTGCACTCCGACGACGGGCTCGACGAACTGAGCATCACCGACTGCACCCAGATCGGGCGTGTTGAGCATGGTCGTGTCGAGCCGGGTCGCATCGACCCCGAACCCCTGGGGCTCTCGTGCGATTCACTCGAGCCGCTGCGGGCGCGTGATGTGGAGCACGCGGCGGAGATGGTCCGCCAGATCGTCGGGGACGGGGGCGGACCGCCGACGGACATGACGCTCCTGAGCGCGGGCGCCGCGCTGGTGGTCGCGGGCGCCGCGGGGACGATCGAATCGGGGATCGAGCTTGCGCGGGAATCGATCAGCTCAGGGCGTGCTCAACGGGCGCTCGACGATCTCGCCCGCCTCTCCCACGAGCGGTGAGCCTCAATCGACCTGCGACGCGGCCTCGATGATCTCGTCGAGCGTGCGATCGTTGCTTAGGCCCTTGGTCTCGGCGCCCCTCGAAACCACCGCGTACCGGAAGGTCTTCTCGTCCTTCGGGTTGGGCGCGATCCACAGGACCAGGTCCAGCTCGTCGTGGTTCTTGAGCACCTTGCGGACGCGATCGCCGAACTCGGGCGCGTCGATCGGGACAGCGCCGCGGGCGTTCTCGGCCTCGGCCAGCAGCGCGATCTGTCGGTCGCCCTCGTCCTCTCCGATCGTCGCCGGGTCGCTCACCAGGTCGCCGACCATCTCCATGCCGCTCGCCCGCAGGGCCGCGATTCCGTAGGCGATGTCCTCGGCGATGCCCTCGTTGAGCGGGAACGAGAGATCCGAGACCACGAGCATCGTCGCGTCGAGGGCCATCGACGCCGGGTACACGGGCATCTCGGGCATCGACGCCATCTCGGGCATGGGCTTCATCCCACGAATCTCGTGAGTGACGGTCCCGTCGTCGTGGATGGTCGTGGTCTCGCTGTAGTAGTTGTGCGAGCCGGGCATCAGCGCGAGCACGAGGGCGATACCGCCCCCGAAGAGCATGAGGAACAGCAGCAACGCCGCCACCACGCCCGCGACGCTCGAACGCTCGTGCCGGACGGTCGGCGCGTGCCGACCCCGGCGCTTGCTCAGGCGCTGGTGCGCGCGCCGACGCGTCTCGGCCGCGCGGGCGCGGGCGCTGGCGACCTGGTCCGCCGCCTTGTACCGCTGATCCACCGGACGCAGCGGGCGCGGCGCCTGGGCCGCGCGGGCCTTGCGTGGAGCGGCGCCGGCGTTCGCGTCGTACCGCCCCGTCAACCAGCTCGCCAGCGAGATGTTGGGCTTGACCCGCCCACGCGGAGCCGGCGGGGTGAACGCGTTGGCAACCTCCGCCGCGGCCTGGGCCGCCGCGGCAGCGACGCCCTTGCCGACACCGACCGCCGCGAACGCAACCTTGGGGGGGACGGGCGACGCCGCCTTGGGCGATTCGTGAGTGGGCTCCTCGGCGCGCGGGGGCGGCGCAGCGCCGACCGCGCCCGACATGCTCGGCAGGTCCGCCGGACGCAGCGCGAACGGGTCACTCGCGGCCCGCAGGGCGTCCAGGTCTGCGAGCATCTCGGCCGCGCTGGCGTACCGCTGGTCGTACTCGGCCATCGCCCGGCGCACGATCCAGCGCAGCGCCTCGGGGCACCGCTTGGAAATCTGGCTCAGCCCCCCGTGCGCGGGGAACGAGTTCTCGATCACCGAGTACAGCACCGCGCCCGCGGCGTACACGTCGAACTTGGCCCCGTCGATCTGGTGCACCTTCACGCCCCGCAGCGCCTGGCGAACCAGCTCGGGGTCCCGGAAGTACTCGGTGCCGTGGGTCGTCAGTGTCATCGCGCTGCGCAGGGGCGTGACGAGCCCGAAGTCCACCAGGTGAGCCCCGTCGCCCTCGATGATGATGTTGTCGGGCTTGACGTCCTTGTGCCACAGCCCGCCCGAGTGATAGGTGTGCAGCGTGTCGAGCAGGTCGGAGATGTAGGCCGCGGCGCTGAGCAGCTTGTCGTTGGACAGCCCCTCGCCCCCGCTCTCGGCGTGCATCCGCTGCGTCACCATCGCCAGCGATTCGCCCGGCACGTACTTCATCACGTAGAAGAACCGCTCGCCCTCTTCCGAGTGCTCGAGCACCAGGCCCAGCTTCTTGGCCGCGTCGAGCGACCGGCTCTCGCGCAGGATCTGCGGCAGGCTCGACCCGTCGTTGATGCTGAACACCTTGATCACGACCCGGTCCAGATCACCGTACCCGCGCCGCTCGAAGCCGGCCCGCTTCATCGCGTCGGGCTCGGCGATGTACAGCTTCCCGCCCGAGCCGCCGCCCTGCAGCGACCCGATGATCGTGTACCCCTCGAACATGCCCACGCGCTTCTTGGACGGCTTGTCCCGCCCGGGCGCCGCGGCCATCACCTGCGGCAGGCGCTGCTCGAACCCTTCCGTCGCGCTCCGCAGCCCGATCAACGCCAGCGGGCGCCTGATCAGGATGCGGTAGCAGCACCCGAAGACGCTCGACATCTCCGTGCTGAACGCCCTGCCGTAGTGACCCGCGGCGGACCACCGCCCGATGAGCACCGTGCCCGCAACGAGCAGCGCGTAGATCGGCAGCAGCACCGCCGAGCCCACGATGCGCCCCGCGTCGCCGATGACGCCGAAGATGAACGAGAAGATGTGCGAGATGAACATCCCGATGCCGGTCAGGACCTTGCCCAGCAGGGCCACCCCCAGCCCGATCACCACGATGAGCAGCACGATCCCGAACGCGATCGCCAGCAGTGTGAGAATCAGTCCCGCGATGCTCATGTCCGGCTCCTTCGGTCCCCCGGCGCGCCCCCCGACGTTCAGTCGGCCAGGGCCCGCTCGTCCGCCCGGCGAAGTTCCATCTGCTGGTGGTAGATCTCAGCGAGGGCCTCGTCGAACATGGCGTCCAGACCCTTGTCCGGGTCGCCACCCGCACCATTGGGATTCCCGGCCAGCCCGTTTCGCTCCGCCTCCTTCAGCTCCTCCTGCGTGAACGAGTACGTCGCGACCACCTCGTGCAGGCGGGCCCGCAGCACGCCGCGGATCTTGGTCAGGCGCCTGGAGACCGTTGGCTCGGAAACACCCACGTTGGTCGCCACGTCCTTCCCGCTCATCCCGTCCAGGACGCGCATCCGGTAGATCGCGAACTCGGTAAAGTCGCTCTCGCGCTCGACCATCCGGATCGCAGCCTCGACCTTGGCCCGGAAGACCGCCGCCTCGTACGCCTCGTCCACGCCCAGCCCCGACGCCGAGCCCATCCACGCCTCGTCCAGCGACGCGTTGGCCCTGCCCCCGCCCCGTTTGAGGGCGTTGCGCCGGTCCATCTCGTCACCCAGCACGTGCTTGGCGATCGCCAGCAGCCAGGTCGAGAAGCGGGCGCCCCGACCGGGGTCGTAGCGGTCGATCGAGTTCGAGAGCGCCGTCAATGTTTCCTGGGAGAGGTCCCGGACGGTCTCAACCCCGATCCGTCCCCGCCCCCACTTGGTGAGCTGCGCACGGATGACCGGGCCGAAGGTCTCCCACAGCTCGAACCACGCGCTCTGGTCGTTGGCGCGGAGGCGGCTGATGAAGCTCGTCGTGAGCGAGTTGAGCATGCGCGGTTGACCCCTGCTCGCCCGTCAAACCCCTGGGCGGCGTCCCGGTTCTTCCGATTCCGACAGGGGCAATTCCCCCGTTTCTTCCATCCCAATATGCCGCAAGAGGGTACGCAACGCCCGCGCCGAAGCTGCGATCGGGCCTTCGGAGCGCGTTTGACGTCCGAAAACCGCAAAATCTTCGCTCACGCTGAAACGCCCCGCCCCGCCTTCCCAGCAACCACTCTGTCAGGGCGTCGACGGGCCAAGCTCGTCACGTCGGAACAGCACGCACGGCAGGCGCCCTCCAGGACGCCCGCACACGACAGGAGCCGGGCAGTCCGGCACAGAGGGACCGAGTCCCAGGAGTAGATCATGGCTGGCGTCACCAAAACAGTGGTTCGGGTTGGCTTGCTCGCGGCTCTGGCCGGCGGCACGCTCATCGTCGTCGCTGGCCCGGATACCGCCCGGGCCCTCATGCACCAGGCTCATTCCAACGTGAGCGGAGCGATCAACGGCATGGTCGATGACCCCGTCGCCCTCCGCGCCCAGCTCAAGAGCCTGGAGGCCGAGTACCCCAAGAAGATCTCCGAGGTCCGCACCGACCTGGGCGAGGTCCAGGGCCAGATCTCCCAGCTCGACCGTGAGCTGCGGGTCTCGTCCAAGGTCGTCGAGCTCGCGAGCAACGACCTGGCCCAGCTCGACAGCACCCTCTCCCACGCCCAGCAGGTCCAGAGCGAGAACCCGGGCTCGATCGTCCGCGTGGTCTTCAACGACCGCAAGGTCGCCCTGGACGACGCGTTCGGCAAGCGGGAGCACGTCATGCAGACCCGCAACGTCCACGCAAGCCGCGTGGCCGAGCTGGGCACGGACCTGACCTACCTGCGCCAGCAGGAGGAGCAGCTGGCGACCCTGCTGACCAAGCTCGAGACCGAGCGGGCCGAGTTCCAGAGCCAGCTCTTCCAGCTCGACGCCCAGATCGACTCGATCGCCCGCAACGAGCGGATGATCGACATGATGGAGAAGCGT
>JAJDDI010000029.1 GCA_029260375.1 Phycisphaerales bacterium
GTTCGGCGCGGTGCTCGGGATGGTCCGCTCGGATGATGAGGACACGGGCGTGACGAGCCTGAGCGTGCGCCGGGCGTTGACCGATCGGCTTGGACGTCTGGCCCGCGACCCCGAGCAGCGGGTGGCGCACCTGATGGCCCTGGGGCGCCTGCACGAGAGCGTTGGGGAAGCGAACAAGGCGAGCGAGGCGTACCAGCGCGTGCTGGGCGACGCGTCGCTGGCGGGCTCGACATGGCGCGGATCGGCGCTGGCCGTGCGCGCCGAGCTGGAGGCGTCGCGCCGGATCCGGCGTGTGGTGCTGGCCTACGGCGTGGGGGCGTACCGGGCGTTCGACGCCGAGGCGAGGATCGAGCGCGACCTGCTCGCGCCCGACAGCTCGCCCGAGGCGATCGCGCGGATCGCGCGGCGATACCCCGCGTCGTCGGTTGCGCCCGAGCTGTGGGCCTGGGCGAGCCGGGTGCACGACGAGCAGGGACGCCCGCACGCGTCTGAGCGGTCGCTGCGCGCGGCGCTGAGCAGCGCCGAGCTGCTCGACGGGGCCGGGGCGCCGATCGCGACGGCGGAGCTGGGCGAGATCGTCGGGCGCCTGGCCCTGGCACTGTCACAGCACGCGCGCACGGGCGAGGCGCTCGAGATGATCGCGAGCGCCCGAGCCCTGGACCCGGCGATGGTCCCCACGCGCGACGCGTCGCCGATCGATCTGGACCGCCTGGCGTCGAGCGCGGGCGAGTCGGGCGGGCGGGCGCCGCTCCCGGTGATCGGGACCTCGATCGTTGCGCAGGAGCGCCCGAGGCTGATCACGGGCGTGCCGCTGGTCACCGATGAACCGGCTGCTTGGGCGACCGACCGGGTGCTGATGCAGTCCCGCGAGCGGGGTGAGCTGTCGATGTACCGCTCGCACGATGGCAAGCTCTCCCGCGTCTGGGTCCGCGACGCCCCGGGCGAGGCGACGCTGCTGCACGGCGCCCAGGACAGCGCGCTGGTGCACTGGGGCCAGGACGCGGGGGGCGTGATCGAGCGGATCTCGCTGGTTGATGGCCAGCGGGAGTGGCGCATCGGGCCGCTGGGCGAGCTGCTGGGGTTGATGAGCGACCGGGCGCCGGGCACACCCCCGCGGGCGCAGGACCGGGGCGAGTTCCTCGCGCCGATCGACGGGGCGGTCTCGCCCGGATCGATCGTCCACGCGATCGGCGAGCAGACGCTGGTAATCTGTGATCGGGCGGGGAGAGCCGCGGCGTTCGACCTGACCAGCGGGCGCCAGCTCTGGACGCAGCGCACCCGCCTGGCCCGCGTGCACGACCTGGACGTGGGATCTGGGGTCGTGGCGATCGGCGGCGAGGTGTTCGGCGACGACGCGATGCAGGCGCCGACGATCGTGGCGCTCGACGCGCGCACGGGCGAGGTCATCAGCCCCATCGAGGGGGTGTCGTCGCAGGTGCGCTGGGTGCGAGTCGCCGGGTCGGGCGACCTGATCGCCGGGCTCAGCGGGGCGGTTGTCTCCATGAACGTCGTCGAGGGGCGCATCAACTGGTTCATGACGGGCCTGGCGACGGAGAACTCGCGCGGCGCCTTCCTGTTCGACGACACGATCGTGATCATCGACGCGGACCGGGCGCTGTGGATCGGCGACACGTCCGACGGGCGGCTGAGCGCGCTGGAGCTGGACACGCGCGGGCGCGTCCGTGCCACCGGGCGCATCGACGCGAGCCCGCTGGGGGACCGGATCCTGGTCAGCGGCGAGGGGGGCGTCGTCATCTACGAGCGCGACGGCGAGATCGCGGGCATGGACGCGCTCGACTCGACGGGCGCCGTGCTCCCGGCGGGTGTGACGCGCGACGTGCTGGCCCTGATCGAACGCCGTCAGGTCGGCGGGCGGATCGAGACCCAGCTGCACCTGCTCAGCGCGGCGTCGGCCCGACTCCTCTCGACGCACAACCTGCCTCTGTACGATGCGCCCAGCCGGGTGACGTGCGTTGACGGGTTCGTGCTGGTGAGCGTGGGCGGGGCGACGATGGTCGTCCCGGCGCCGGCGGACGGGGACTAGACGCGCTGACGGAGCTTGGGTTTGTTGGGGTTGGGCGCCTCGTAGGGCTGATCGAACTCGTCGCCGCGGAAGAGCGAGCCCAGGTAGACGCGCCGGACCATCTCGTCGTTGATCAGCTGCTTGGGGGTTCCCTCGGCCAGCTTGCGCCCCGAGTCGATGATGCACGCGCGGTCGCACACGCGCAGCGTCTGCTGCACGTTGTGGTCCGTGATCAGGAACGCGATGCCCGTGTCGGCCAGCGCCCGGATCTCGAGCTGGAGCTGCTCCACGGCGATCGGGTCCACGCCAGAGAAGGGCTCGTCGAGCAGGATCAGCTTGGGCTCGGTGATGAGCGCCCGGGCGATCTCCAGCTTGCGGCGCTCGCCGCCCGAGCAGGTGCGGGCCGGGTCCTTGGCCTTGTGCGTCAGGCCGAAGCGTTCGAGAAGTTCGGCGGCCTTCTTCTTGCGATCCACCCGCGAGAGGCCGCGGGTCTCGAGGATGGCCAGCAGGTTCTGCTCGCAGGTGAGGCGTTGGAAGACGCTGGGTTCCTGGGAGAGGTAGCCGATGCCGCGCCGGGCGTGCTCGTACATGGGCAGGCCCGTGACCTCCTGGGCGTCGAAGAAGACGCGTCCGTCGTCGGCCTCGATCATGCCGATGGTCATGCGGAAGCTGGTGGTCTTGCCGGCGCCGTTGCGACCCAGGAGGCCCACGATCTCGGCGCGTTCAACATCGAACGAGACGCCGTTGACGACGACCCGGTCGTTGTAGCTCTTCCGGAGGTTGATCGCCTCGAGCAGGGGCATCGGGCAAGTGTAGGGGCGGGCCCGCCCGGGCGAAAGTTCAGGAGAGGAAGCGGAAGCTCATGGGGTAGCGGAAGAACTCGCCCCGGTTGGCCGCCATGGTCGCCATAATCATCCCGATCAGGCCGAGGATGTACGGCCCGAACAGGGCGGGAATGATGAGCACCAGCCCCACGCCGCAGGTGATCGCCCCGATGAGCACGGCCAGCACGGGCAGCAGGATCGAGTAGATCAGGAGCGTGAGCTGGAAGTTGATCGACTCCTTCGCGTGGTCGTCGATGAAGGGTGACTGGCCCTTCTTGACCATGTACATGACGATGGGGATCGCGATCGCGAAGTAGGGCGCGATGATGTGCCCGAGCAGGGACAGGTGCAGCAGCAGCGAGAAGCTGCGTTCGTCGCTGGTCGCGTCTGGATCGATCAATCGCCCGTTGGGGCTGACGACCTGGCCTGGCTCGTTCATGGTGTGGACCGCCTCCCGCGCCTGATTGGGAGCACCCGCCCCCGGGTTTCACGCCCCGGACGCCCCGGAGCGTACCCTCCGGGTTCGTATGCCCAGGAGCCACCCGCCAGCCGAGGATCCGCGATCGCCCCTGGCCCCGAGGCTGGCGATCGCGGTGGTCCTGAGCCTGGCGGCGATGGGCGCCTGCGGGTACCGCTTTGGCATGAGCGACCAGCTCCAGTACCTGAGCCACTACGTCTCGCTCCGCTGGCCCGGATCGCTCGAGGGCGACGCCTATCTGCGGGCGTTCGAGTCCCTGGGGAGCTTTTTGTGGGCGTTGCTGGCGCCGATCCCGCCCGGGGCGCTGCCCCTGGCCAGCGCGGCGATCACGCTGCTGATCTGCGTCGCCTCGGCCCTGATCCTGATGTCGCTCGGGCGGGCGATGTCCCGCCCGGCGCTGGGCGCGTGGGGCGCCGCGCTCGTGTGGGCGGCGCCGGCGATGGCGCTGGTCACCCCCAAGGAGCAGAACTACTTCGGGCTGGTGAGCCTCGCGGACGTCGAGCTGACGGCGACGCTGGCGGTCCTGCCGCTGGTGTTCGGGTCGATGACCATGTTTGTGCGCGGGCGGGTGATGGCGTCGCTGGCGCTGGGGGTGCTGGCGGTCCCGGTGCACGGGCAGACCGCGGCGTACATCCTCGCGGCGTGGTGCGCCGGGGTGGTGCTGTGCGACTGGCGGGATCGTCGCCGGCTGCTGCTGGGCGTTGGCGTCGGGCTTGTCGGCCTGGTCGGCGTCGCCCTGGTCAGGCGCCAGGGCGCGGTCGAGCCCGGCTCGATGGAGGCGTACGAGCAGCTCGGGCGCGAGCTGTACGCCCCGCTCATCGACCTGTGGAGTGTCCCGCTCCGATCTTGGCTTGCGCTGGCCATCGTGCTCGCCTTCGGCGTGGCGGCGCTGCCCGGGTTTGTTCGCGAGGGATCGAGGCTGGGCGGCGCCTCACGCTCCGCCCGAGAACGGCTGGCGATGTACAGCGTTGGCGCGCTGGCCTTCCCGCTGCTGGGCGGCGCGCTGCTGGGCATCGGCATCCGCGAGCCGCTGCTGTGGAAGCTGATGATCCCGCGTTCGATGATGCTGGTACAGATCGTCAGTGTCGTGATCGGCGTGGTCTGGGCGAGCGACCGGGCGACGCTGGGCGGGCGCGAGGGGCTCGTTGGCGCGTGTGTGCTGCTCGGGCTGGTCGTGTGGCCCACGCCGATGGCCGGGCACATGGTCGCGGGCGCCCTCGGAGCGCTTGTGGTCCTGCTCGTCCTGGGCGCCACGTTCGCACGCCCCCGCTCGCTGGAGGCCCGGGGGCGATCCGGGGGTCCCGCCCCGCTCGCGCTCGCAATGCTTGTGGTCGTGCTGCTCGGGGTGCTCGGGCGGGTGAGCTCGGGCTCCGCGTGGTTGAGAACCTCGACCCCCGACGCGTGGCGCGAGGCACAGGCATGGGCGCGGGAGCACACGCCCGAGGGGAGCGTGTTCATCACACCCCCGTATCTCGCGGGCTGGCGCATCGATTCGCACCGTCCCACGTTCGGCGAGCTGCGCGACGGCGGGCTGCTGTTCTACAGCGGGCAGCCCGCGCTCGAGTGGGAACAACGCATGCGCCTGCTTGGTATGGACACGATGCGGGCGTGGTGGTGGGACGTGCAGCCGGGCGTGACCGAGCCCGCGTATACGGACCTCCGGGCCCGATACAACGACACGGTCGCGGGCGGGCTCAACGAGATCGCAAGCGCGAGTGGCGCGGGCTACCTGGTCATCGAGGGAACGCCGGAGTCAGCGCTGGGCGAGGTGATCTGGTCGAACGAGATGATTTCGATTATCAGCCTCGAAGAGCTGTACTGATCAGTAAACGCAGCCGTCTCGGTTCGGAAACGGCTGCGAAGGTCGAGATGATTGTCAATACGCGCAGGTGTTGCTGACCAGGGCGAGGAAGGCCGAGACATCTGAATAGTCGTATGTTCCGTACGGGGTCGCCAGATCCGCCTCGGGCTCACTCGCTCCGTAGTGAGCCAGGAAAATTGTTGTGTCGTCGCCATCAACGTCACAGTCGGCGTCGTAGTCGCCCAGGGTGTAGAGCACGTCGAAGTATTCAACGGCGTCGTAGCCGATGATCCAGTTTGCCCAGTACCCGACGGCCTCGGCGCCCTCGACATCGAACACGGCCATCTGTGGACCGAGCGTGTCGTCGAGCCCGGGATCCGCGTCGAGCGCCTGATCTCCCTGACACGCCGTCGTTGCGCAACCCGACAACCCCAGGAGCTGACCCGTCAGCATCGGCATCACCTTCAGGGAACTGCTTGAGGAGTTAAGAACACTCTTTGCGGCAACCACCGTCGCTTCCGCGCGATCCTCATAGAGCTGCGCGATGTTGATGGGGTTCATGTTGCACCAGGTATCCCCCGGGCATCGCACGGGGAAGAGCTGGGGCACGAAGTAATCGACATCATTGAATGCGCCGTCGGCGCCGAGCTCGATCAGGTAATCGATGTTGGCGGTGGAGGCAACCCCGTTCGCATTCACCGACCCGACCTGCCAGTACCCGATCTCCGCGTTCGGGAAGTAGTCCTTCGTCACCGTGATCTTCATCTTGATGGCATCAACCAGTGCCTTGAAATCCAGAGGTTCCGTGTCCGGGTCAGGCCCGTACACCTGGACGTGCTTGGCGTTCGCCTCGCCCTCGATGTCAAGAATCACGATGCCCGTGAAGTTGTCGGCGTCGGTTGTCGTCCAGCCCATCTGTGTCAGCTGCGCATCGAGTTGTGTCTCCAGCGCTGCCTGTGACTGGTTGACAAAGTCATCGATGTCACTGGAAATACCAGCCGCGAAACGTCCCCCCGAGATGAGAAACGCCTCTGTGCTGACGCCGTACATCCCGCTCACGCCGTACATCCCGACAACCTCGGTCGGGGGCTGAACCTGCTGGGCCAGGTACCGGAGCGGCTCGGCCTGGGCTTCGGAGAGATTGACAACCGAACCAGACGAAGCCGCAACGGCGAAGACAATGCTGATTGACAGACGCATGCGATTCCTCCTTATCTACACCTACATCTACCCAGCGCATCGCCACGCACACGGTGAGTGCCGCCAGGACGTTGATTCGACTTGAGTTTGCGCACGATCAGCCCGCGGTCCCACAGAACCCCGCGGCGAAACAGTTCCGTTGCACAAATCGCCCGCACCCCTCTGCTGACCTGGATGGTACTTTACCCAAAGCCAGACACATAACAACGACCTTTTTATGCCTTCCGCTGGCAACGGACGCAACTAATTATCTGTGCGGCAGATAGGACACGAAAAAAATTCGTTTCGAGCCATGCAGACCATCGCCTTCCGCACCACCTCTTCGGGGTGGTCCGCGAGGGCCACCGCGAACTCAGTGCCCGAACAGGTTGGTCTCGCCGAACATGCCGGCCTGCTCGAAGTGGTGCAGGGCCTCATCGACCGACGTGAAGACCTTGGTGGCGGTCTCGGTGATGAAGGGCGAGGGGTTTTTGGAGGGCTTCCAGACGACGTAGACCTCCTTGGCGTGCTCCCAGGCGTGCTGGAGCTCGCGCTCCACGCCGGAGCTGAGCCCGGGGATGATCTTGCCGTCCGTGCCCTCGAGCTCGGGGACGTAGCTGACGATCATGTCGGCCTGGTCGATGAGCTTGAAGTCGCGCATGTAGATCTGGCCGTCGATATCGCCGGCGATGTCGAGCACCTCGCGGGTGCGCATCTTGATCGGCTCGGCGCCCTTGTCCACGCCGCCCAGCTGCAGCGGCTTGTGGTCGAAGAAGTCCTTGCCATCCTTGACCGCCTCGAGCGCACGGTCCAGCAGCAGCTTCTCGTCCACGTCGCCCGGGTCGAATGTCACAAAGTGCTCGGCCAGCGCCTCGCGGAACTGGTCGATCTCCGCCATCACGTCGGGCATGTCCACCACGTGGCTCATCGGGAAGCTCGGGTAGACCTTCTTCATCTGGTCCCGGCACACGAGGCGGAACATCGTCCGCGTCGTGTCGCTGAAGCGTCCGCGGCTGACAATGTAGAACCTGCTGCCCGGGATCGCCTGGCTCATGAGCTCTGTCGCGAGGATCTCCTCCTCGCGCCACACCATGCAGTCCTTGAGCGTGGCGTCGATGTCGTGCTCGGCGTGCAGGCGGTCGTGCACCACCTCGATGTTGTCCACGAGGCAGATGAACATGTCGGGCTTGAGTTTTTCGATCTGGTCGAAATCGAAGGCGGAGAACAGGCCGTGGCGCCAGCGGAAGGTTCCGTGCGTGTTGACGATGACGTTCTCTTGCTCGCGCGAGTCGGCGATGATGTCCTTGAACGCGGCCCGGCGCAGCGAGTTGAGACGGCTCAGCGGCAGGTCCAGGATCCGCCCCCCGCGCACGTCCCGCGCCTCGGAGTACATCATGTCGCCCACGTTGTACAGCGCCAGGTTCTCGCCCTGGCCCCCCGCGAACTGGGCGACACCCTCCAGGTACGCCTTCTTGTCCATCCCGACCTGGCCTGTGACGATCGCTCGCATGATCCGGTCCTCCCGAGCGAGCATCCTAGGGCTCTTGTAACGCTCGCCCGAGCCTGCGACCGGCGCGCCCCGGCGGCCAGGGCTACCCTATCAATCCGCGACCAGCACGCACCTGGCCTCGTACCCGGAGCCCCCCATGTCCATCCTCGTTGACGCCAACACCAAGGTCATCTGCCAGGGCATCACCGGCTCGTTCGGCTCCCAGCACACCAAGGGCTGCCACCACTACGGCACGAAGATGGTCGGGGGCGTCACGCCCGGCAAGGGCGGCCAGAAGGACGACAACGACCTGCCCATCTTCGACACCGTCCGCCAGGCCGTCGAGGCCACGGGCGCGCAGGCGACGATGATCTTCGTCCCCCCGGCCTTCGCGGGCGACGCGATCCTCGAGGCCATGGACGCGGGCGTCCGCCTGATCTGCTGCATCACCGAGGGCGTGCCCGTGGGCGACATGGTGCGTGTCCGCGCGGTGCTCGACGAGCGCAACTTCGCGGCCCGAGGCGCCGACAGCCAGCACGCCCGTGAGCTGTTCACGCTCATCGGCCCCAACTGCCCGGGCATCATCACCCCCGGGCCCAAGACCGGCGAGGGCGACTCGGCTCGCGACCCGTACACCAGCAGCGGGTGCAAGATCGGCATCATGCCCGGGTACATCAACACCCACATCTCCGAGGCCAAGTCCGGCAAGAGCGTGGGCATCGTCTCGCGCTCGGGCACGCTCACCTACGAGGCCGTCTGGCAGACCAGCCAGCTGGGCATGGCCCAGTCCACGTGCGTGGGCATCGGGGGCGACCCCGTCCGCGGCATCGGGCACATCGACTGCATCCGCCTCTTCGAGGACGACCCCGAGACCGACGCCATCCTGATGATCGGGGAGATCGGCGGCTCCGACGAGGAGGAGGCCGCGGCGTACATCAAGATGCACGTCAAGAAGCCCGTCGCCGCGTTCATCGCGGGGCGCACCGCCCCCCCCGGCAAGCGCATGGGGCACGCGGGGGCGATCATCTCGGGCGGTGGCGGCGGAAAGCCGACCGGGACCGCCGACGCGAAGATCGAGGCGCTGCAGGACGCGGGCGCGGAAGTTGCGCTCAGCCCCGCGGACATGGGCAAGGCGATGGCCCGGGCGCTCAACCTGGGCTGACCGCCGGGGAAGGCGCCGAGACGGTGGTGTTCCAATAGCGGACCAGGACCGACCGGCGTTATTCGGGTTGTGATCAGCATTGATCGCTTGCCGCGAGCTCGAATGGCCCCTGCGGGGCGTCCAACGCGACCAATCTCTTCCAGCTCCACCTCAGAATGGGGGATACGGGTAACTCGCAATGTCCGAGAGGCCGATGGTGAGGACATGGGCTCCGATCTCGACACTGCGGAGAAGCGTTCGGGGCGTCGGTGGCTGTCGCGCCTGGGCGCGAAGGCCTCCTGGGCGATGGTCACACTGGCCGTCGCCTTGGGCGTGACGCACCTTGCCTGGCGTCAGGCGCGGGAGGACGCCAGCCAGGCGCTGGACATGACCAACCGCACGATCGCGTTTGAAGCCGCGGGCGACATCCAGGAGTACTTCGATGGGATCGAGCGAGCCCTCGGGCTGGCCCGGGGATTCCACAACGCGAGCCACTACATCGACCGGACGGACTGGAGAAGGTTCGTCGAGGCGATCGAGCTCGAGCACCAGTACCCGGGGGTTTCCGGGTTCGCGTACGTTGATCTGGTCCGGAACGAAGAGCTTCCCGACTATCTGCGACAGATTCGGCACAACGGGATTCCCGGGTTCCGCGTCAAGCTCCCGCGCGGCGTTGGCGAGCCCGAGCCCGGGGACGATCTGTACCTCATCAAGTACCACGAGCCGGAGTACTTGAATGCCGACGCCATCGGCCTGAACGTCGCCGCCATGTCCGACAACCGGGTCGCGTACGATCGCGCCCGCGACGAGGCGGCGGTGCGCGCCACCGGCCCCATCGCGCTGCACCAGGACTCGCGCTGGGGCCCGAGCGTTGTGATGGTGATCCCGATCTACGTGCGGAACGCGAACCCGGTATCGGTCGAGGATCGGCGGGAGCTGGTGACGGGCTGGATCGCCGCGCCGGTTCGGCTGAACACGATCCTGAGAAGCGGCGCCGAGGATGCGAGCGAGCGGTTCCAGATCTCGCTGTCGCCCGGCGACGCGGCGGATGACGCCCCGCCGGCGATTGAACTCGATCCCCCTGAGATGTTGGGCTCGACAAACACACAATCGATCTGGACCCAGATCCGCATCGGCGGAGACCGGTGGAACCTGTCTTTCTCCCCCAGCACGCTCGCCGCGACCGTCCCGGACGGGGAGCGTCAGAGGGCGACCCTGATCTTCGGGACGATCGTGAGCTTGTTGCTGACGGCGATCGTCTGGACGGTCTCCCGCACCAGGAGCAAGGCCGAGAGTCTCGCCGAGTCGATGACCGCGAGTCTCCGGCGCAGCGCGAGCAGGCAGGAGGCCCTGGCGGCGCGGGCCGAGGAGGCGAGCCAGGCCAAGTCCCAGTTCCTCGCCAACATGAGCCACGAGATCCGGACGCCGATGACGGCCATCCTGGGCTACGCGGAACTGCTCGACGAGCGGGCGTACGAGACCAACCTGGACCCGGAGGTTCGTGAGTGGCTCGGATCGATCCGGCGTGCGGGCGAGCACCTCCTGACAATCATCAACGACGTGCTGGATCTGTCCAAGATCGAGGCCGGGCGTCTGAAGACGCGCATGCGCGAGTACCCGATCGAGCACGCGGTGAATGACGTGATCGACCCGATGCGATCGCGGGCGCGCCTGAAGAACCTCAGCCTCCGCGCCGAGCTGGCAACCCCGGTCCCGTCTCACATCCGGACGGACCCGGCCCGCCTGCGGCAGATCCTGATCAATCTCGTGGGCAACGCCGTGAAGTTCACCCACAAGGGTGAGATCGCGATGATTCTCTCCTACCACGCGGGCGAGCTGGAAATCGAGGTCCGGGACACCGGGATCGGGATCGACAGCGCCTCGCTGCCGACACTGTTCGAGGCGTTCGAGCAGGCGGACACGTCCATGGCCCGATCCCACGAGGGGACCGGGCTCGGGCTCACGATCTCACGCCGCCTGGTGCGCCTGATGGGGGGTGACATCAGCGCCTCGTCCACGCTCGGGCGCGGGAGCTCGTTCCGCCTGACTCTCCCCTGCGAAGCGCCCGAGAGCGCGACGATGATCTCGTCGTTCGGGAGCGGTCCGGCGCGGGCTGAGCAGGCGCGACCGGGCATCGTGGGCAGCCTCCGAGGGCGCGTCCTGGTCGTCGAGGACGGCATCGATAACCAGCGCCTGATCAACCACATCCTCGGGCGCGTCGGCCTGAAGATCGAGATTGCCCGCGACGGCAAAGAGGCTGTCCAGGCGATCGAACGCTGCGCCGCGTTCGATGTGATCGTCATGGACATGCAGATGCCCGTCATGGACGGATACACCGCCGCCCGCAGGCTCCGCGCTCTCGGCTGCACAACGCCGATCATCGCGCTGACCGCCCACGCGATGGAGGGCGACCGAGAGAAGTGCATCCTCGCCGGCTGCGACGAGTACGCGACCAAGCCCATCGATCGGCACACGCTCATCGGGATCGTCGCCCGTCTCCTGGAGAGCGGCTCGGCCCGACACGCCGCCGCGTAGGCCGGTTCGCGCCCGGCTCCCTAGGCCAGCGGGAGCTCGTCCCTGACCCCTGTCTCCTCGTCGTGCAGCCTGATCAGCGCGGCGGAATCCTCGTCGGGCGCCATCTTCCCGAGTTCTTCGACAAGCCGGCACACGCGGTACTGGACGCACGCGAGCCCGTACCGCTCTTCCCAGACATGGATCCCGAGATCCGGAGCCCGGAGCCGGTCGAGTGTCGGGGCCGGGGCGGCGTCGCATGCACTTGGCGTCTCGCCCAGTAGCGTGCGAGTCGCACGGCTCACTCCGCCTTGGGCGCCTTGTAGACAGTTCCGGACCTCATCACGAACCGAACATCCTGCAGCGCCGCGACATCCTTGAGCGGGCTCGACCCGACCGCGATGATGTCCGCGCCCATGCCCTTGCGGACAGCGCCGACCCGGTCGCCGATGCCGCACAGGTCCGCGGCGCTCAGCGTGGCGCTGACAATGCAGTCCATGGGCGAGACGCCCGCCTCGTGCATGTACACAAACTCCAGCGCGTTGGTCCCGTGCGCCCCGACGCCCACGTCGGTGCCAAACGCGATCTTGACGCCCGCCCTGTACGCCTTCGCGACCGACGCCTGGATCTGCGGCCCCACCGCCGCGGCCTTCTCGCGGATCGCGGGGTTGAAGTACCCGGGCTGCTCAGCTTTCTCCTCGACGAACTTGCCCGCGTGGATGGTGGGCACGAGGTAGCAGCCGTGCTCTTTGAACAGCTCGATCGCCTCGTCGTCCAGGTACGTCCCGTGCTCGATGGAATCGACGCCCCCCCGGATCGCGGCCTTGATGCCGTTGGCGCCGTGCGCGTGGGCCGCGACCTTGCGACCCATCGTGCGGGCGGTCTTGACCACGGCCCGGATCTCGTCCTCGAACATCTGCTGATCGACCCCCGCGGCGGTGTTGGACAGCACGCCCCCGGTTGCCGTGATCTTGATCAGGTCGCTGCCCCGCTTGACGCGCTCGCGCACGGCCTTGCGCATCTCGTAGGGCCCGTCGGCGATGCCCCCCATGGGCGTCATCTCCGGGCGCAGGACCGGGCTGATGCCGTTGGTCCGGTCCCCGTGCCCGCCCGTGACCGAGATCGTCTGCCCCGCCGCGAGGATGCTTGGGCCCGGGATCACGCCCTCGTTGATGCGCTGGCGCAGGGCGTAGATGTCCGAGCCGGCCGAGCCGACGTTGCGGACGGTCGTGAACCCGGCCATGAGCGTGCGCTCGGCGAAGACCACGCCGTCGATCGCCGAGTGGGTCGTCTCCTCGGTCAACGCCCGGCGGAGGCGGACGTCCTGGGTCTGGATCTCGCCCGTCAGGTGCGTGTGGCAGTCGATGAGCCCGGGGAGCACGAACTCATCGGTCAGATCGATGAACTCCACCGTCTCGTGTGCGGGCGTCATGATGTCGAGCAGGTAGCCGTCGAGGACGTCGTCGATCGTGCCGTCGCGGACGATGACGGTCGAGTTCCCGCGGGGCGCCTGCCCGGGCTCGTCGAGCAGGGTGCCGCAGTGGAGGACGTAGACGGTCCTGGGTTCGTCTTGCGCCAGAGCAGCGGGCGTGGGCAGGGCGAGAGCGAGCAGGAGAAGCGTGCGCAGCATGGAAGGCCTCCGGGTGTGGACCCGGAGGCTACCAAGAACCGGTTGTATCGCTGAAGGGCCTCGCCCGAATCAGGCGGCCTTGCGCTGCGCCTTGCCCTTGGACTGGGCCTTGCTGTTGGCCATGAAGGCGGGTCCGCTCTGGTCGATCTTCTCGGCGCAGGCCTCGGAGCAGGCGGTCAGGCCCGAGGGCTTGCCGTCGATCTCGGCGCCCTTGGTGAACCACCCCTGGGGGTGCTGCCAGCGCCCGAAGGCGTAGATGGGCTCGAGGGACTTGCCGCAACCGTTGCACGTGAACTGACAGCTCATGGTGATCTCCCTGGGGGTCTGCAGCTGTCAGCGGACGTCCGGCGACGCGGCTTGAACGCGAGGCGATGAGCCGGCGGGGGATCGGAGGGTCTCCCGGCGCAGGCGTCGCATCCCGCGGCGCCGGGCGAGCGAGGGTCCGAGTTGGGCGCGACCCCTTGACCGATCTCATTGTTTCAACAACAATCCCGGCGACAGCCAAGGAGCGCCCGTGCCCCCGACCCTCGGACAAGAGATCGGCAAGAAGGACCCCTTCGACCTCCCCGAGGAGGAGGCGTACCTGAACCTCGTCCGCACGACCAACCAGCTCGGCGGGGCGATCAAGGCGCTCTTCAAGGACCACGGGCTCAGCGAGGCGACGTACAACGTGCTCCGTATCGTCCGCGCCGGCAAGGGCAAGACCTGCTCCGAGATCGGGCGCGACATGGTCGTCCGCGTGCCCGACGTGACCCGCCTGGTCGATCGCCTCGAAGGGCTGGGGCTCGTGACCCGGTCGCGAGGCAGCGAAGACCGGCGCGTCGTCCGCATCGCCATCACCCGCGAGGGCCAACGCCTGCTCCAAACCCTGGACAAGCCCCTCCGGGCCCTGCACGTGGAGCAGATGGCGCCCATGACCAAGGCGGAGCTGAAGGAACTCTCCCGCCTGCTCGTCAAGCTGCGGGCGACGCCTGTATGACGCTGAAATCGCTGTTTGGAGGCCCCCGGCAGGCACTTTGCCTGTTACAACAGATTTTTTAGCCCCGCCCTGGACTACCCCGCCCCCGGCCGGTACTATCTGTTTCAACAACCATTGTTGCCGCAATCAGGAGGCCGATCATGCTGACCGTCATCCGATCCAACGAGCGCGGGCACGCCGACCATGGCTGGCTGGACACCCACCACACGTTCAGCTTCGGGCAGTACCACAACCCGGAGCGCATGGGCTTCGAGTCGCTGCGGGTGATCAACGACGACACCGTCGCCCCCGCGCGGGGGTTCAGCGAGCACCCCCACCGCGACATGGAGATCATCAGCTACGTCATCTCGGGCACGCTGCGCCACGCCGACTCGACGGGCGCCAAGGAAGACATCACGCCCGGCGTGGTCCAGCGCATGAGCGCCGGCTCGGGCATCCGCCACTCCGAGGTGAACCCGTCGCCCGACGAGGCGGTCCGCCTGCTGCAGGTCTGGATCCTGCCCGAGGCGCGCGGGCTGGCGCCGCGCCACGAGTCGCGCCGGTTCCCGATCCACGACGAGCCGGGCAGGCTGCACCTGATCGTCTCGCCCGGCGGCGCCGACGGGTCGATGGACATCCACCAGGACGTCCGGATGCTCGCGGGGATCCTGCGCTCGGGCGAGAGCGCCACCGTCGAGCTCAAGCCCGGGCGGCGAGCCTGGGTGCAGGTCGCACGTGGCGAGTTGATCGTCAACGGCGAGGTCCTGGGCAAGGGCGACGCCGCGGCGCTCACCGACGAGGCGTCGGTCTCGATCGAGTCCACCACGCAGAGCGAGGTCCTCGTGTTCGACCTCGCCGAACTGAACAACTGAAACCCGTACCCAAGGAGCAGGCCATGACCACCGCAACCACCGTCAGCGAACGTGTCGAACAGCTCAAGGAGTTCATCAACAACGGCAAGATCCTCGAGGCCATGAGCGAGTTCTACGACGAGAGCCTCGTGATGCAGGAGAACAGCGAGGCCCCCACCGAGGGCCTGAGCGCCAACATCGAACGCGAGAAGCAGTTCCTCGACTCCGTGAAGGAGTGGAAGTGGACCAAGTGGCACGCCACGGCGGTCAACGAGGACGACGGGATCGCGGCGCTGGAGTACAGCTTCCAGTTCGTGGACACCTCGGGGAAGACCGTCACGTACGAGCAGGCGACCATCCAGCGCTGGCAGGGTGGCAAGATCGTCAGCGAGCGCTTCTACCACGGCTAGGCCCGGACTCTTGCCGGTCGAGCGCCGCCCCCGCGGATTCAGGCCGGGCGGAGGGCGGCGGCCAGACCGGTTGCCATCAGCAACCCGAGCAGGATCAGCAGGATCCCGACCGCGGTTCGAACGGAGTTCAAACGGACCTTCTCGACGAACCGCGCACCCACGAACGCGCCGAGGAACCCGGCGACGCAGGCGCTCGCGATGAGGCCCCACGCGTCTTCGACGGCGCCGAAGCCCGAGCGTGTGCCGGAGATCAGCAAGCTCGCGCCGATCCAGTACGCGAGCAGGCGGGCGACATCGACCATGGCCGAGCATGCGGCCGACGTGCCCACGAACTGTTTCTTATCGAGCCCGGCGCGGATGAGGAACGCGGCGCGGAGGGCGCCCTGGTGCCCGGAGAGCCCGCCGAAGAAGCCCGAGAGCAGGCCGCCCAGCGGGAGATACTTCCTGCTGTAGCCGGCCTCTTCGAGGTCGCGCAGCTCCAGCACCCCGAAGACGATCACGAGCATGCCGATGACCAGGCCCACCGGGGTGATCTCGGCGGCGCCCGCGCCCACCGCGTACGTCGTTATCGCGGGCATGGCGCCGACAAGGTTCAGCAGCAGCGCCCCGACGACCGCCGCGAGCATGGCGGGGATCCCGAAGCGGATCAGCACGGCTCGGTCGGTCCACGCGCCGACGAGCATCAGCTTGGAGAGGTTGTTGATGAGGTGGACGATGGCGGTCGCCCCGACGGCGACGGGCGCGGGGAAGAAGATCGCGAAGACGGGCAGCAGGATCGTGCCAAGCCCGAAGCCCGTGAAGAGCGTCAACGCGCCGGCGAGGAGCGAGACGGTGATGACAACCGCGTAGTCCATGTGCGTCAAGCGTAAGATCAAGTCAAGGGCGTGTCCGAGCCCGGGCCGTGGGCGCCGTGCTTGGCGGGCGTTTTGAGGGCGCCGCCAAGGCGGATAGCGCCATCGCCGAAGCGGCGTGTGATCTCGTCGGCGGCGCGGTCCACCGCCTGGTCGCGGGTCTGCTGGGCCTGGTCGAACAGCCCGGCCTGCCCCGGCGACTCGCTGAGGTGGCTGACCCCCACGCCGATGAGGCGGACCGAGCGGAACGTCGTGGCCCAGGCGTCGAACAGCCCGCGGGCCTCCGCGGCGATCACGCCCGTGCGGTCCGTCGGGCGTTCGAGCGTGCTCGACCGGGTCACGGTCTCGAAGTCGCCGAAGCGGATCTTGACGTTGACGGTCCTGGCGAACCGCCCGTGCCGGCGCAGGCGCCTGGCGACCAGCTCGCCCAGGTCGAGGATGATCGCGCGGACCGCGTCCGGATCGGTCAGGTTCTGGGCGAACGTGCGCTCGTGCGAGATCGACTTGGCCTCGCCGTCGGTGTGGACGGGGCGGTCGTCGATGCCGCGCGAGAGGCGCCAGAGACGCTCGCCGTAGGACCCGAACCGCGCGTCGAGCGTCTCGCGGGGCAGCGCCCGGAGCTGCCCGATGGTGCGGGCGCCCAGCGCGTGCAGCTTGCGTTCCGCGGCCGGCCCCACGCCCCAGATCCGCCCGACGGGCAGCGGGTCGAGCTTCTGCTGGACTTTGCCGGTCTCAAACACCGTCAGCCCGTCGGGCTTGTCCAGGTCGCTGGCGAGCTTGGCGAGAAACTTGTTGGACGCCACGCCGACCGAGGCGGTCAGGCCCGTCTGTTCCAGGATCATCGCGCGGACCGATCTGGCGATGGCGACCGGGTCGCCCATCAGCCTCGCGCTGCCGGTGACGTCCATAAACGCCTCGTCGATCGAGACGGGCTGCACACGGGGCGTGACGGACTCGAGGATCTCGAACACGCGCGACGAGAGGTCTTTGTAGCGGGCGAAGCTGCCCTTGACGAAGACCGCGTGGGGGCAGAGGCGCCTGGCGACGGCGCTGGGCATGGCGCTGTGGCAGCCGAACGCGCGGGCCTCGTAGCTCGCCGCGGCGACCACCCCGCGCGGACCCGTCCCCCCCACCAGCACGGGACGGCCCCGCAGCGACGGGTCGTCGAGCTGCTCGACGGACGCGAAGAACGCGTCCATATCCACGTGCAGAATCGAGCGGGGCGGGGGCATCTGCGTGAGTCTATCGCATGATCGTTGTTTGTCAGGGTAAGAATCGACGAGAATGCGAGTTCCGCGGACGAGGGACATCGCCGCGGGCGGGCATAGAACCCCGGAGGGGCGGATCGACCGACGCCCCACCAAGAGCAGACCACTTTCACCCCACGATCTCAGGAGAGACTCGAATGAAGCATCTGATCATGACCGCCGCCGTCGCCCTTCTCGCGGGCGGGGCCCACGCCCAGAGCGAGTGCGCCCTGAAGTGTTCGAAGGACAAGGCCGCCGCCGCGATCACGCAGGTCGCCGACGAGGCGAAGACCTGCAGCGCCGAGAAGGCCGCGCAGTGCGGCGAGAAGTCCGCGGCCGCGATCACGCAGGTCTCGGCCAAGGCCGACAGCTGCTGCCCCGAGAAGGCCGCGGCGAAGGTGACGCAGGTCGCCAGCGAGACCAAGGCGTGCACCGCCGAGCAGATCGCCCAGTGTGCCAGCAAGGCCTCGGCCTGCACGGGTGAGGCCGACGGCGCGGCGATCACGCTCGCCAGCAACGCCGGCGACGAGTGCGCCAGCAAGAGCGCCTGCGGCGATGACAAGCGCGTCTCCTTCGAGTCCTGGAAGAAGACCATCCCCGCGATGGCCTACAACGTGAACGGCGAGACCACGACCTGCTCCAAGACCGCCGCAGCGATGTGCGAGAAGTCCGGCTCCGCGATGGCCTACGTCGTCAACGGGCAGACCTTCGAGAACGAGTCCGACGCGATGGCCGCCCACACCGCGGCGCTCAACGCGAAGCTCGATTCCATGACGCGCGTGAGCTTCGTCGTCGGTGGCGAGAACATTGAGTGCCCCATGACCGCCGGCGCTGCGTGCGAGAAGACCGGGCAGGCGATGCAGTACCGCGTGGGCCCGGCCGTGTTCGATTCCGCCGAGGAGGCCGTCAAGGCCGCCGCGATGGCCTACGGGATGTCCCGGTCGGTCAACGTGAGCTACGAGGTTGACGGCAAGACCACCACCTGCTCCAAGACCGCGGCCAACATGTGCAAGGGCAAGGGCGAGGCCATGACCTACGTCGTGGGCGAGACCAAGACCCGCTGCAACATGCAGGCCGATCACATGCTCGCCAGCGAGCGTGTCAGCAAGGCGCTCGAGGCCCTCGAGATGGCGACCCGCCAGTCGTGAGCCCGGATTCAGAACGCTCTGACTTGAACGGGGCGCGGGCGGGCGACCACCCGCCCGCGCCTCTTGCTTTCGACGCCGAGGGCTCGGAGGGCGCCGCGTGTGCGCGCTCAACGCTCAGGCGTGTGCTGATCGGCGAGATGGACGCGCTGTACCGCTACATCCTGCCCCGCGTCGCATGGGACGCCTGCTCGTGCGAGGACGTGCTCCAGCAGACGATCGTCGCGGCCCTGCGCTCCGACCGCACGCCCGAGCCCGAGGGTGAGCAGCGGGCGTGGGTCCGCGGCATCGCGGCCAACCTGTCCAAACGCCACTGGCGCGACCGGGCACGCGGACGCAGAGCCGTGCAGCGCTGCGCCCAGAATCGCGGCAGCGAGACGATCGAGAGGCTCGAGTCCGACTGCCCGCACGGCGTGCTACAGGACGACGAGCTTCGCGACGCGCTGCTCGAGGCGATCGGCTCGCTCAGCGCCGACGACCAGCGGGTCCTGTACGCCTTCTACCGGCACGGACGCTCCGGCGCCGAGCTGGCCGACGAGTTTGACACCAGCGTCAAGGGGATCGAGATGCGCCTCTACCGCGCTCGCGCGAGGCTGCGTCAGCACCTGAGCGACCGGGCCCCGGAGATCGAACCATGAGCATGAACGACGCCCATGACGCCCGCCTGGACCGGGGCCTGCGCGCCATCGGCGAGCACCTGCCCGAGCCCGCACCCAGCCCGGACACCTGCGCCCGCCTGACGCGGATGATCGACGGCGCCCCGGAACCCGCCGCGGCAGGTGCGGAACATCGCCAGGGCTGGGGCGGGCGCCTGCACCGCGCCGTCGGGGCGCTCGCGGCGATAATCGTGCTCGGTGGGCTGGTGTGGGTGGTGCTGGCGCCGCAGAAAGCCGCCAACGATCCCAACGAGCCCGCAACGGTCAACGCGAGCGGCGCGATCACGCTGGTCAACTTCCACCACGACGCCTGCCCGGTCTCCAAGCAGATGGACCCGCGTTTCCAGGAGCTGGCGGGGCGCTGCCGCTCGCCCAAGCTCTCGATCCAGCGCGTGGACATGACCGCCTGGGCGCCGGGTGAGGAGCGCGAGCAGATCAGCGAGCTCGGGCTCGGCGGCGTGCTCACCTCCTGCCAGATGCCCATGCTCACGGGCGTGGTCATGGTCGTTGACGACGAGGGGCGCGTGCTGGCCCAGGCCCGCGGCGGCGAACCCCTGGATCAGATCGAGCGCGTGATCTACAGCCCCCGCCCCTCCCCCAGCCCGTAACGCCCGATCTCCTCGGCGAACACCGACAGCGCCCGCTCATGCTGCGCCGGCGACACAACGTCCGCGTGCGAGCCGTCGGTCGCGGTGTTGACAAACCCGTCGCCGAACTGCGCGCCGATCCGCTCGGGCGACGCGCCCGCGAGCGCCCGCCCGATCTCTTCGCGTGACACAGCAAGGCCCAGGCGATCGAACACGCCCGACAGCCCCCCCGGCGCGTCACGCTTGAGGTCGCGGTAGAGCAGCCGCACGCCGTCAGCGCCGCCCAGCACCCCCGACCACGACGCGGCGTGCGACGACCAGCTCCCGAAGCCCATCGACTCGAACGCCGGGTGCCCCCGTGATTCGATGAACGACTCGACGAACGGGCCCACGAGCCCCAGCTCGACCGCCCGGCCGATGTCCCGAACCGTCTCGTCGCCGCGAATGAGCGAGCCCGACCAGAGCAGGAACCGGAAAACGCTGGCCATGACGTCGATGGGGCTGCGCAGGATGCCAACACGCAGCGCGGCGTCCCCCAGCACGCCCGGCGCGTCGCGCCGGATCGCGTCGGGCGTCCGGTGGGTCTTGAGCACGAGGGAAGACGACGCCCGCCAGGTCTCGATCTCGCCCAGGCGCCCGGTCGAGATGAACCGGTCCAGATCGTGGTAGATCCCGCGCCGCCCGCGGGCCTGGGGGTTCGTCCAACCGATGCGCCCGAGCAGGACCGCCTCGATCGTTCGCGCGATCCAGTTGCTCCCGGATCGCGGGTACGACGCCACGAGCACCAGTCGGCGCTCGCCCGGAGGGAACGGGGGCGGGTCCCGCAGATGCGACCAGTCCCGTGTTGTGTGCGGCTGCTCGGGCACGGACAAGCGTAGAAGTCAGAGACGAGAGATGAAACCGTCCATCGGCTTGTCCTCGGCCGTGGCGCTCGGGTCGTGCCTCGAGTCCAGGTCAGCGGGCAGGAAGACGCGGAACGCCGAGCCCTGCCCGACCTTGGTCTCCACGCGGATGCGCCCCTGATGCTCGTCGATAATGCGCTTGGTCACGGCCAGGCCCAGTCCCGTGCCGCGCAGGCCCTTGGTGGTGTGGAAGGGCTCGAAGATCCACTTGAGGCGGTCCTTTGGGATGCCCGGCCCGTTGTCGAGCACGCTGATCTCGGCCATGGGCGTGCCCACGCTCCCCGGCTCGACCTCGTGAAACAGAACCTTGACCGTGATCGCGCCCGTCTTGGGCTCGACCGCCTCGACCGCGTTGCCCAGCAGGTTCACCACCGCCTGGTGGATCATGTTCTGATCGACCGCGATCGGCGGCATCTCCGGGTCCGAGTCCACGATCAGCGCCACCTCGCGCTCGGCGCAGCGCGACTCGAGCAGCTCGGCGCACTCCTCGACCAGCGGGCCCAGCTTGGTCAGCTCCAGCTCCAGCGTCATCTGGCGGCTGAACGCGAGCATGTTCATCGTCAGCGAGACGATGCGGTCCAGGTTCCGCTTGAGGATCTCCCACCCGCCCGAGGCGATCTTCAGATCGTTCTTGGTCAGGCCCATCTCCACCACATCCGCCCCGCCCCGCAGGCCCTGGAGGATGTTCTTGATCGAGTGCGACAGGCTTGCAACGGTCTCGCCGATGGTCGCCAGACGCTCCGAGTGCATCCGCTCGGCGATCGCCTCAACATTGGCCAGCGCCAGGCCCGTGTGCCGCCCGATCGCGTTCATCAGCGCGAGCTGCTCGGGCGTGAAGGTGTAGTTGGCGATGGACGAGTCGATGTAGATGGCGCCGAAGGTCTTGTCGCGGAACTTCACGGGCGAGCAGATCGCGCTGCGGATCTGGTACCGCTGGACCGAGTCGCCCGCCTTGAACCGCGGGTCGGTCATCGCGTTGGAGCTGAGCACGCCCTCGGCGTCGCGGATCGCCGAGCGCAGGATCGTGCGCGACACGTGGATCTTCGCGTCCTGCTCGTCCTTGGGGGGGGTGCGGTACTTGACCGCGGCGGGCTCGAGCTCGGCGTCGGGCGTGGAGCCGGTGAGCATGATCACACCGCGCTCGGGCTTGAACTCCTCGAATATCAGGTCCAGCACCCGGCTCACCAGCTCGCCCCGACCCTCGCTCTGGCTCGTGATCGTCGTCAGCTGGTAGATCACGCGCAGGTGATCGACCGCGGCCTGCTGCGGCTCGGGCTCGGCCAGGATCATCGAGTCCTCGTTGTGCGACAACCGGTGCTCGACTTCCGAGTCCATCTCCGCGGCCTTCATCAGGCGGATGACGTCGGGCGCGCCCTCGGGCTCGCCCGGCCCGAACTCCAGGACCGTCGCGCCGGCGCGGATCTGGTCGCCCGCCTTGAGCCGGGTGCGCTCGCCGATGCGCGCGCCGTTGACGTAGGTCCCGTTCTGGCTGTCCAGGTCGCGGATCCACCAGGCGCCGTCGTCGGGGGTCAGCTCCGCGTGCCGTCGGGAGACGGCGTTGTCGGTGAAGGGCAGCGCCTCGGTCGATCGCCCGATGAGCTGCGGCTCGTTGGCGGGCAGCTCGAAGCGTTTGCCGCTGTCGGGGCCCTGGATGACCTTGAGGGTGAGCATGGGTCGAGGATATGTTCGGGTCAGCCCCGGGTGCGGTTCAGCGACGGGAGAAACGCCCCGCCCAGGGCCCGCACCGATCGCTCGGGCAACGCCGGACGCACGCCCCGGGCGACCGAGCCCATGACGTTGCCCACGATCCGCAGCCCGGCGCGGATAGCAAGCGCGATCGATGGTTTGGGTTTGAGCGCGTTGCGCCGGATGAGCATGACGCTCACGTCGTCGTCAAAGTCGGCGCCCCCGCCCCCCGAGGCGGCGCGGATGCGCCCCAGCAAGTCCGGGATGATCCGCACTGGCGCCGATGCGTCGGTCTCCGACGCGAGGCGCACCACGCCCTCGATCCCGAGCTGCGACCCGTCGGCCCCGAGCGCCTCGGTCAGCGCGTCGGTGTACAGAAGCACGAGATCGCCCTCGCCCAGCACGATTGAAGACTGCAGGTAGGGCGAGCCCTCGAGGACGCCCAGGGGCAGGTTGCTCGGCCCGTCGCCGGCGCGCGGGGGGCTGATCACCGACCACGCCCGGTCCTTGGCGCTGTACCGCAACGCCGGGGGATGGCCCGCCGAGCACAGCGTCAGCTCGTCCGTCGGCGAGAAGTACGTCGCGACGATCGCGGTGGCGAACAGTCCCTCGCCCGCGCCGCCCAGGTCGCCGAACCTCCGATCGACCGCGCTCACAAACCGGGTCTGGTCGATGTAGTTGGCGTGCTGGCCCAGCAGGCGGCGAAGCGACCTGGCCGCCTCGGCGACCGTCTCGCCGTGCCCGCTGACGTCGGCCAGGAGCATCCGCGTGATCCGCCCGGTGGCGCACGAGGTCAGGTAGTGGATATCCCCGCCCGCCTTCGCATCGCCCTGATCGCCCCGGTAGGGACGACTGAAGACCCACGCGTCAAGGCCCTGGGTCGCCAGGGCCGTGTCGATATCCCGGTTGCCCCCCCACAGCTCCATGCACTGCATGACCTGATCGCGGGGATTGTCGGCCTTGGGCGTCACGCCCAACTCTAGTGGCCCGCTACGCTTGGGGCGTGGCCAAGAAGACCAGCAGCAAAGCCGGCGTCGCCCCCGACGCGACCCACCGCGTGGTCATCCTCTGCGGCAAGGAGGCCTTCCTCCGCGCCGAGTACACCAACCACCTCCGCGACAAGCTCGAGACCGAGTTCGGGCAGATCGACGTGCTCCGGTTTGATGGCGACAGCGCCCAGGCGTCGGACATTTTGGACGAATGCCGCAGCTTCGGGCTGATGGCGGCCCACAAGCTCGTGGTGGTCGAGAACGCGGACAAACTTCTGAATGAGTCCACGCGCCCGCTGATGCAGCGGTACGCCGAGGCGCCCAGCGAGGGCGCCACGCTCGTGCTCCGCGCCTCGACCTGGCGCAAGGGCAACCTGGACAAAGCCGTAGAAAGAATCGGTGTGATCACCCCCTGCGACCAGGCCAGCGAGGCGATGGCCCAGCGCTGGTGCGTGCGCCGCGGCGACAGGCAGCACAACGCGAGCATCACCCCCCAGGTCGCGGCGATGCTCGTCGAGCGCACCGGCCCGGACCTGGGACGCATCGACACGGAGCTGGGCAAGCTCGCGCTGGCCGCGGGGCCCGGGGGGCAGATCACGGGCGAGATCGTGGCGGAGCTGGTCGGGCGGACGCGCGAGGAGGAGGTCTGGTCGATCCAGTCCGAGCTGCTCTCGGGCGACGCCCAGCGGACGATCGGGCAGCTCCGGGCGATCCTGGACAACGCCCCGCGCGATGCGCACGTGCCGGTGACCTTCGCGTGCACGGACCTGGCCCGCAAGCTCCACGGCGCCAGCCGGGCCATCGCCGCGGGAACCAACCCGTTCCAGGTGGGCAAGGACCTCAAGCTCTGGGGCCCGGCACGGGACGCGATCCTGGGCGTCGGCGGGCGGACCCACCCCGATACGGCCCGTTCGCTGCTCGAGGCGTGCGTCGCCGCGGACCGGGCCAGCAAATCCGGGCTGGGTCGCCCCGAGCGGACGCTCGAGCGTCTGGCGCTGCGGTTCGCGGCTGTCGCCTCCGGACGGGCCTGATTTCGAAGAGATCCGGGCCACACCCCCGATAGACGGCCAATGCGCACCGATCGAACGAGATTCTCCGGCGTGGCCCTCGCGCTGACCCTGTCGCCCGCTCTCACGCTCACGCTGATGAGCGGGTGTGTCACCGAGGGCACGGGCGGCGACCTGACCTCACCGGGCGGCAACGAGGTCAACACGGGCCTGGCCCACCTGGGCGACGAAGAGCCCAAGACCTCCGGCGTTGATGGCGACGCCTTCAACGACCTCAACGACGACGAGATGGCCCGGATGATCCGCGACTCGGCCAGCCTCCTGGGCGAGGTCTACGGCGAGACACCCGCCCAAGCTCACGAGCCCCGCATCAGCGTCACCGAGCCCGCTCCGGCGGTCCAGGACATCACGAGCGTGATCGAGATCACCGAGGTGGTCCCTCAGACGCCCATGAACAGCCCGTCCTCGCCGGCGAGCCTCTCGACGAGCAGCAGCGTCCGCCCCGCCCCCGTCGAGCCGGACCAGAGCTTTATCGAGCTCGTCGGGCACACGCCCGAGCCGGCGCCGGTTGAGAGCGAGTTCCTGACACTGCTGGGCGCCGAGCCGACGCCCGAGATCCAGCCCATCCCCGTCGAGACCGGTTCGGCGGGCGCCTCGGGGCTGACCCACGACCAGCTCGCGGCGGAGCTGAGCCGATCGCTGCGCGAGATGGTCCGCGACGCGGACGACCCGAGCGAGGCGTTCCGGGCGGCCACGGCGCTGGCGGGCCTTGAGGCCATCCGCCCGGGGTCGATCGATCGCCTGGAGGGCCAGGGGGTCCTTTCTCCCGAGGACCTGGCGGTGGTCAAGGCCGCCGCGGAGCTCACGCGGGCGCTGGGCAGCGAGGGTCGGATGACGGACCCGGGGCACGCCGCGGACCTGCTCGACGAGCTGGGCGACCGGCTGTCTTCAGCGCGGGGTGTGCGCATCACGACGGCGGCGCTGTGCACGCGCGTGCTCGGCTACGGGCGCTACGAGGAGTTCCCGACGCACACGTTCCTGGCGGGTCGTCGCCAGCCCGTGATCATCTACGCGGAGCTGGACCGCTTCACGCACAAGCCGATCGTCGCCGACGACGGGGGCGAGCGGTTTGAGATCAAGCTCTCGCAGCGCCTTGAGCTGTACCACCTGGCCGACGGGCTCAACACCTGGAACCGGGCGGCGGACATTGACCGGAGCGTGAGCCGCAAGCGGGTGAAGGACTACTACCTGATCAACCAGGTGGTGCTGCCCGACACGCTCAGCGTTGGCAAGTACACGCTCAAGGTGGTCATGCGCGACCTCAACGACGAGCGGGGCGGAGTGGACGAGATCACGATCCCCATCGAGATCGTCTCCGACCCGTCGCTGGCGTACCCCAACGCGTCGCGGGCGTCGGCCACCCCCTGACCCGCCTCCGCCGGGCGGGATCCCGCCTGGGCGGGACTTCTGCCGATCTGGCAGAGAACGGTAGTTTGGGCGCCGCGGCGATCGGTCTGTAGCGTCCGCGACCGAGTATGCGGAGCACGAACGCCCCCTGGCGCGCGTTGAACACACATCGGGCGGGTTTGGCCAACTGGCACGCCCGGTGCAGCCGATACTGGAGCATCGGTCCGTCCAGGGAATACTTGGCGGGTGGGTGTGGTTAGCAATATGGCCGGGTGATCATCGGATCGCTGGTCAGGATCGAACCCCGGTGTACGGTTCCTCAGTAGGAGGGGCGTGCGCCGGAACGAGGGCGGGCGGAGCCGTCCAAGCGGGGTCCGAAGGGGCCCGGGAGAAGCCAGATGTTCGAGCGATTCACAGACCGTGCCCGCAAGGTGATGGCCCTGGCCAACCAGGAGGCGCAGCGGTTCAACCACGAGTACATCGGGACCGAGCACATCCTGCTCGGGCTCGTCAAGGAAGGCTCCGGGGTGGGGGCGAACGTGCTCAAGAACCTGGACGTGGACCTTCGCAAGGTCCGCCTCGAGGTCGAGAAGCTCGTCAAGGCCGGGCCCGAGATGGTGACGATGGGCAAGCTGCCCCAGACGCCGCGGGCCAAGAAGGTCATCGAGTACGCGATCGAAGAGGCGCGCAACCTGAACCACAACTACGTGGGCACCGAGCACCTGCTGCTGGGCCTGCTGCGTGAGCACGACGGCGTGGCCGCCCAGGTGCTGATGAACCTCGGGCTCAAGCTCGAGGAGGTCCGCGAGGAGGTCCTGAACCTGCTTGGCGCGGGCACGGAGACCGAGGGCGAGTCCGCGACCGCCGGCGGCGGCGGCGCTTCGGGCGAGTCCCGCTCGGCCAAGGGCAAGAGCAAGACCCCCGCCCTGGACAGCTTCGGGCGCGACCTGACCGAGCTGGCCAAGGAGAACGCCCTGGACCCGGTCATCGGGCGGGCCAACGAGATCGAGCGCGTCACGCAGGTGCTGTGCCGACGCACGAAGAACAACCCGGTGCTGCTTGGCGAGGCGGGCGTGGGCAAGACCGCGATCGTCGAGGGCCTGGCGCAGCGGATCATCGCGGGCGACGTGCCCGAGATCCTGCACGAGAAGCGCCTGGTCGTGCTCGACCTGGCGATGATGGTCGCGGGCACGAAGTACCGCGGCCAGTTCGAGGAGCGGATC
>JAJDDI010000030.1 GCA_029260375.1 Phycisphaerales bacterium
CACCGCCCCGGTCGTCATCAACGACGACGCCTGGATCGCCGCGGACGTGGTCGTCATGCCGGGCGTGACGGTCGGCGAGGGTGTCGTCATCGGCGCCCGCTCGTTCGTGGACCGCTCGATCGAGCCCTGGAAAATCGCCGCCGGCGAGCCCGCACTGCCGCGCCGTCCGCGCCCGTTCCTCGGGCGCCAGAACGCCGAGCCCGAACCCGCCGCGGCGTAAAGGGGTCAGCCGTGTCCGAGCACGCGGGCGACGCGCCCCAGCAACTCTCTACCGAATCCAAGCGCCACCCGCACTCCGTCTCCAACCGCGCCGTGCGCGTGCTCTGGGGGCTGGTGCAAGCCTCGCTCTTCCGCTTCAGCCCCAGGCCGCTCTACCCGTGGCGCGCGATGCTCGTCCGCCTCTTCGGCGCCGACGTGCCCATGTCCGCCCGCATCGCCCCGAGAGCGACTATCTGGGGCCCCTGGAACCTGACCATGGGCGAGCGCGCCACCATCGCCGACGGCGTGGACTGCTACTGCGTCGCCCGCGTCACCATCGGCGCCCGCACCACCGTCAGCCAGTACACCTACCTCTGCGCCGCGACGCACGATTTCGAGGACCCCGCCTTCGTGCTCCAGCCCAAGCCGATCACCATCGGCAGCGACTGCTGGATCGCCGCGGATGTCTTCGTCGGGCCGGGCGTCACCATCGGCGACGGGGCCGTCGTCGGCGCCCGCAGCGCCGTGTTCGCCGACCTGCCCGCGTGGAAGGTCTGCAGCGGCACACCCGCCAAGCCCGGGCGTGACCGCGTGCTCAGAGGAACGCGGTGCGCGGGGAGTGATGCGGAGACCGCGGAGAGGGAGAATACCCGGTCTGATTCAGGGTGATCTTGCTCCGCGTCCCCGGCGATCCTCCGTTCCTGCTCGTTCGCATCGACCCAACCCCATGCGCATCCACCACCTCCAACCCCGACTCGCCTCCCCCCACGACGACTGGCACACCTGGTTCGGGTACTACGACACCTGCCCCTGGTCCCGCGACGCCTCACGCCTGCTCGCCCACCGCGCCAGGTTCTGCGACCGGTTCCCGTCGCCCGAGGACGCGTGCGAGATCGGGTTCATCGAGGCGTGGGACACCGATGCGCCGCGGTTCGTCAAGCTCGCCGAGTCCACCGCGTGGAACTGGCAGCAGGGGGCGAGGCTCCAGTGGGCCACGATCGACGGGCAGGAGCGCCTCGTCTTCAACGACCGGCGCGACGGACGACCCGCCTGCATGATCCTGAACCCTGAAGGCACGACCCACCGCGCGATGGATCACCCGGTGTACGCCATCAGCCACGACGCCAGCTGTGCGCTCACGCTCGACTTCGGGCGCCTCACCCGCCTCCGCCCCGAGTACGGCCTCGCGGGCATCAACGATCCAGACGCCAGCGACCCATCGCCAGGCGATGCGGGGATCTACACACTCGACCTCACCACGGGCGAGCGGACGCTCATCGTCAGCATCGCCTCGCTCGACGCCCACGCCGCGCCGGGCGAAACCGCCCCCGCCGGGGGCGATCTCCACCAGCACGTCAACCACCTCATGTTCAACCCCTCGGGAACGCGCTTCTGCTTCATGCACCGCTTCGAGCGCCGCGACGGCATCCTCCACTCTCGCCTCTTCACCTCCGACCCCAGCGGCTCGGACGTCCGCCTGCTCTTCGAGGGATTGGTCAGCCACTACGACTGGCGCGACGACGACACCATCCTCGCCTGGGCGGGCAAACGCTCTCTGCTGGGTGGGCCCTCTCATTCACGCTCCCCGTTGCCGCGTGTGATGTCGCTGGCCCGGCGCACGCTCAAGCCGGTGTACTACGCGCTTGGCAAGCCGCGGATCCTGATGAACAAGATCCTGAAGGACTCGTACCTGTTGATCCGGGACGCCGAGATGGCCCCCACGCAGACCTTCGCCAGGGGTGAGCTGATGACCGACGGGCACTGCACATTTAGCCGTGGGGGCAGCCGGGGCGGGGGCGAGCCCGGGCGGTGGGTGCTGACGGACGGTTATCCGGATCTCAGGAGCCGCCAGCCGTTGTTCCTGTGGGATTCGGCCTCCCACGCGGGCGTCGAGATCGCCCGTCTCCAGACGCCCAGGGCCCTGGACGGGGACGTCCGGGTCGATCTTCACCCCCGATTCAGCCGCAACGCGGGGCTGGTGTGCGTCGATTCCGCGATGGATGGGGGAAGGCGGATGTACGTGTTTGACGTTTCCTCGATTACGGCCGGATAATCGCCGACCTTTGATTCTCACAGCCCGCCCACCGGGCGTACAGGACACACCCCGAACGCATGTCGGTCTCCATCTTCATCCAGACGCTCAACGAGGAGCAGAACCTGCCGAGCTGTCTCGACTCGGTCGCGTGGTCGGACGACATCGTCGTGCTCGACTCGCTGTCGTCGGACAAGACGGAGCAGGTCTGCCGCGAGCGCGGGGTGCGGTTCTTCGCGCGTGAGTACGACGGGCGGGGCGCGCACCAGAACTGGGCGATGAACAACATCGAGTTCAAGCACCCCTGGGTGTTCTACCTCGACGCCGACGAGCACATGACCCCCGAGCTCCGCGCCGAGATCGAGAGGATCGCCAGCGACCCCCGGGAGGAACGCGTCGCGTTCTTCTGCGGGCGCAAGAACATGTTCCGCGGGCGCTGGCTGCGCTTCAGCATGCCCCCGGGCTACATCATGCGGTTCTTCATGCCCGCGCACATCAAGTTCGAGCGCATGGTCAACCCCACGCCCCACATCGAGGGCCCCCACGGCTACCTGAAGAACCACTTCATCCACTTCAACTTCTCCAAGGGCATCACCGAGTGGCTCGAGCGACACAACCGCTACTCGACGTACGAGGCCATCGAGCAGAGCCGCGCCATGAAGGAACGCGGCGTCACCTGGTCCAACCTGTTCTCGCCGGACGCCAACACCCGCCGCCTGGAGCTCAAGAACCTCTCGTTCCGCCTGCCCTTCCGCCCGACCCTCAAGTTCATCATGCTCTACGTGTTCAAGCTCGGGTTCCTCGACGGGCGGGCCGGCTACACGTACTGCCGCCTGCAGTCGATGTACGAGCAGCAGATCTGCCTGAAGATGAAGGAGATGGCCCGGGCCGAGCGCGGCCTGGCGCCGAGCTGACCCGTGCGCATCGTTCACTACCTCCAGCGAATCGACCTTGAAGAGGGCGGCGTCGTCCGCGCCGTGCTCGACATGGGCGCTCTCCAGGCCAGCCCGACGCGCGACGTCACCATCCTCACCCACGACGCCCCCGACGCTCCCGAGGCGTGGAAGTCCGGCCAGCCCGGCGTGCCGCACCTGAAGATTGTGCCAGCACCCTCGCGCCCGCTGGGACTGTTCTCGGGCGACCAGCTCCGTGCGCTCGAGCCAATGCTCAAGTCCGCCGAGGTGCTCCACCTGCACGCGTGCTGGACCACGGCCAACAACCAGCTCGCGTCCATGGCCCGCCGCCTGGGCGTGCCCTACGTCTTGTCCATGCACGGCATGCTCGACGACTGGTGCATGGCGCAGAAAACGCCCAAGAAGAAGCTCTACCTCGCCATCGCGGGGCGCAAGACGCTCGAGGGCGCCGCGTTCGTGCACTCGACGGCCGAGGCCGAACTCAGCCAGTCCAAGAAGTGGTTCCCCGGGGGACGCGGTCGGATCGTCCCGCTCGTGTTCGATCTTGAGCCCTACAAGAACCTCCCCGGGCCGGCCAACGCCGACGCGCACTTCGGCCCCGCCGGCACGGGCGACATCGACCCCAGCAAGCCCGTCGTCCTTTTCCTCTCGCGCATCCACCCCAAGAAGGGGCTCGAGCACCTCATCGGCGCCACCGCATTGCTCAGAGACCGCGGCGCCCCCTGCCGCACGCTCATCGCCGGCACGGGCGATGACGAGTACCTCGCGCGGATGAAGACCCTCGCCGCCCAGCGCGGCGTGTCTGACGACGTCCGCTTCCTGGGCATGGTCACGGGCGAGACCAAGACCTCGCTCTTCCAGCGGGCGGACGTGTTCGCCCTGCCCACGAGCCAGGAGAACTGGGGCTTCGTACTCACCGAGGCGCTCGCCTGCGAGACACCCGTCGTGACAACCAAGGCCGTGGACATCTGGCCCGAGCTGGAAGAATCCGGCGGCTCCCTGCTTGCCCAGCAGAGCGAGACCGCCTTCGCCGACGCGATCAAGGCCCTGCTCGATGACGATCAGCGCCGGGCGAGCATGGGCGCGTCCGGGCGGGAGTGGATCCTCGAGACCCTCGATCCCGCGGCCGTCGCGGACCGCTACGAGTCCATGTACGCCGACGCCATCGCCATGGCCAAGGAGACCGCGCGATGAGCGACAACGACCTCCCCCGCCTGGCCATCGTCGCCAACGCGCCCAGCCCCTACCGCGTCCACCAGCACACGCGCATCGCCCGCGAGCTGGCCGAGGTGCAGCTCTTCAGCGTCTTCAAGCACGAACGCAACAACCAGGACTACACCCTTGAGCTCCCGGGCGAGATCGGTCCCGTCGTCTTCGGCAAGGGCGAACCGATGATCGGCAAGAACTCCCCCGGGCGCGCGCTCAAGCAGTGGTCCCGCGGCGGCGAGATCATCCGCTGGCTCAAGGCCAACGCCATCGACGCCGTCATCATCACCGGCTACAACGATCTGGGCCTGCTCCGCATCATCCGCTGGTGCGACAAGAGCGACATCCCCTGCTTCCTCTTCACCGACTCCAACGTCCACGGCGACAAGGCCACCGGCCTCGCCCGTGTCTTCAAGGACCGCTACGTCCCCTACGTCCTCCGCAAGCTCACGGGCCTCATGCCCTGCGGCACAATGGGCCAGGCCTTCTACGACCGGTACGGTGGCAAAGCCAAGCCCGTCTTCTTCATGCCCCACGAGCCCGACTACGACGCCATCGAATCGGTCACCAACGAGCAGATCGAGGCGATCCGCGACGAATACAAGCTCGACCCGATGCGCCGCTACATCAACTTCACCGCCCGCCTTGCCCAGGTGAAGCGCCCGGACCTGCTCATCGACGCGTTCGTGCGCATCGCCGAGAAGCGCCCCGAGTGGGACCTGCTCATGGTCGGGGGCGGCCCGCTCGAGGAAAGGCTCAGGGCCAGCGTCCCCGCCGACCTCAAGGAACGCGTCGTCTGGGTCGGCTTCCAGGACGGCATCGAGCGCCTCGCCGCCCTGTACCGCTGCTCGGATGTCTACGTCCTGCCCAGCAGCTACGAGCCCTGGGCCGTCACCGTGCTCGAGGCCTGCGCCTGCGGCATGGCGATGGTCAGCTCCGACGTGGTCGGCGCCGCGGCCGAGGTCGTCATCGACGGCGTCAACGGGCGCCAGTTCCGCTCGGGCGACCGCGAGTCGCTCGTCAAGGCCCTGCTCGACGTCACCGACCCGGAGAACACCGTCCGCTACAAGCAGGCCAGCGCCCAGGTGCTCGCCGACTGGCGCGAGCGGGGCGACCCGGTCGAGGGCGTCCGCAACGCCCTGCGCCACGCGGGCCTGCTCCCCCCGGCGCCCATCCGGGACGAGACCTCACAAACCATCGAGGCGGGCGCCGCGTGACGCTCCCGAGCTTCCTCATCATCGGCGGTATGAAGTGCGGGTCCACCACGCTCTACCGCGACCTGCTCACGCACCCGCGCGTCTTCTTCCCGATCGACAAGGAGCCGTGCAACCTCTGCGACGACCGCGTCCTGACCGACGCCGGGCGGAGCGAGTACGAGGCCCTATTCAAGCGGGCCAAGCCAGATCAGCTGTGCGCGGAAGCCTCGACCGATTACACCAAGCTCCCGGACCGCCGGGGCGTCCCTGAGCGAGCGATCAGGGTCCTCGGCCCCGAACTGAAGCTGATCTACCTCGTCCGCGACCCGATCAAGCGCCTGGTCTCGCACCACCACCACGAGTACTCACGCGGCGAGATGCCCGCGGACATCAGGGACGCCGTCGCGCTCTTCCCGGCGCTGATCAACTACTCGATGTACGCCATGCAGCTCGAGCCCTGGCTGGAGGTGTTCGGCGCGGACGCGATCCGCGTCCTGCGGTTCGAGGATTACGTCGCCGACCGCCGACCGCACATCGACTCGCTCGAGCGGTTCCTGGGTCTGGACCCGCGTCCCGAGCTCGTCGAACTCGACCGGGCGCACAACACGAGCGAGGACAAGCCAGTCGCGGTCGGGCTCATGGGACGCCTGGTCCGCTCGGCCCCATACCGCCGCTTCGTGCGTCCCATGATGCCCATGGGGCTCAAGGAATGGGCCCGCCACGCCCTGCTGCCCAAGGCGCCCCCGCGCCCGCGGGGCCCCGATGAAGCGCTCGCCGCCGACCTGGCCGAACGGTTCCGCGACGACCAACGCCGCCTCAATGAGCTGATCACGTCCCAGAATGTCTCGATCGGGCCTCTCCACGCGAACGCTTCGGGGCCGACCGCGTAGACCAACTCCAGAGCCACCCGCCGCAGCGCCGAAACCACCGACGCGGGGCGGATCCCGCCGACCGTCCGAGAAACCCTGAGCCGACCCTTGCAAGACCTCGACCCAACCATTCTTCTTCTGCTCGTCGGCGTGGGGCTGATCTTCCACGTGGCCCTGGCCGCGATGGCCAAGACCGTGAACCCCGTCGCCACCCTGGGCGCCGCGTTCATGCTCCTGGCGGCGTTCTCCGTCGCCGACGAGATCCCCGGGTTCCAGATGCTCAAGTTCGCGCGGATCTATGTCACCGTGCTCATCGTGGTCGTCGGGTTCATGTTCTACCGGGCGTACTCGTTCGGGCCCGCGTCGCTGGTCCTGCTCGGGTTCATCGGGTTCTACGTCGGAGCCGCGGCCTGGGGCCCCTCGCCCGTGCGCGGCATCATGATCAAGGGGCTCACCTTCCAGACCATGCTCGCCGGTGTCACCATCGCTCTGGTCATCCGCACCACCTCCGAGCTGCAGAACTCCATGCGCATGCTCGCGATTGCGACGGCGACCTTCGCCTTCCTGGGCATCACGGAGCTTGCGCGCAATCCGGGGGCGATCACCGCCATCGGGCGCTACGGCCCATGGGGCATGAACCCGAACAGGTTCGGGCAGACCGCCGCCAGCATGGTGGTGCTCTGCACTTTCGTCATGTTCAATGACACCGCCAAGATCTGGCGCCTGATCGCCCTGGGCAGCGTGTCCACGCTTGCCTTCCTTATGCTCTTGGCCGGCGCCCGCGGCGCCATCGGTATGGCCGCCATCGGCGGCTTCGCAGTCGCCTTCCCCCTGCTCAAGCGCCCATGGGTCGTCGCGTTCTTCGGCGCCGCCGGCGCCGGGGTCATGGCCCTGTTCATGCGATTCCTCCAGGGCGTCACGCCAACACGCCTCAACGAGGCCAACCTCGACACCCGCGAAGAGCCCTGGTCCGACGCGATCGGGCACTTTCGCGACAGCCCCCTCCTGGGCAAGGGCTGGGTCGCCTCCGAGTCCGTCCGCGAGGGCGGCTCGACCGTCAACTTCCACTCCATCTACATGCAGATGCTCGCCGAAACGGGCATGGTCGGCATCGTGATCATCGCCATCACCATGCTGGCCCTGGCCTTCTTGGGCCTGCGTCTCTGGAAGCAGCAGCTCGCTGTCGGCGGCATGACCCTCCGTGCGACCTACCTCGCGGGCGCCCTGATCGCCGCCGTCTTCGCGCACGGCGCCGTCGAGTCCGCCTCGCTCGCCGGTTCAACCGTCGCCGCGATGCTCATGGGCATCGGCGCGGGCCTGATCGACCGCCTCCCGAAGCTCGTCGACGATCTGCCCGACCGCCACGCCAAACGCACCTCCGACGAGTGGTACGAGGACGGGTACGAGGACAGTTACGACGAGTACTACGACCAACAGCGGGATGGCGGCGACGAGTACTGGGAAGCTGACGACAATCCGGATCACCCGGACCGCCAAGCCGTCTAGTCGCGTTTTCTCGGACGTCGCCGCTCCTCCAGATCCCACCCAACCCGCGCCCCGAAACCGCCGATAGTCCGGGCGATGGAGACGCTTCTCGCCGGCTATTTCTACCTCCTCGCGCTCGTTACGCTCGGGTGGCTGCTGCGCCAGTACCTCCGCTCGACCCACGACCTGCTCTCCATGCGCAACGTGGCGCTGCTGGGCTTCATTGTGTTCCAGCTCGTCTCGGCCGCCCGCGTCGTCCGCCACCCGGTCTCGGGCGACTTCCGTCTCTACCAGCCGGTCGAGACCGCCACGACCTACGCCGCCTGGTCCACCGTCTTCCTCTTCGCCTTCATGATGTCCTACCGCTGGCGCTGGCCATCGACCAAGCTGCTGACCCGCGTCAAACGCGTCCGCGTCGTCCCCGATGAGCGAACGCTCTGGACGTACATCGTCGTCTGCCTCGTCTGCGGCGCCCTGTTCATGCGCCTGCCCATCCCGCTCGTCGGTCTCGTGACCAGCAAGGTCGGCCTCGCGCTCGTTGCCATGAGCGCCGGCCTTGTCGGGTGGATCTGGGCGACGCGCCCGATGGACGCCAGGACCATTCTCGCCGCCGCCACGGTGCTGGGCGCGGGTCTCCTGCTCGCCACGCTGGGCGAGTTCGGTCGCCGCCCGCTCATCGCCGTCTCCGCCTGCTTCATCTTCGGCGCGTACTACTCGCAGTGGCGCTACCTCCGCCCGCGAACCGTGCTCAAGCGCGTCGGTGTCGTCGCGCTGCCCGCGCTGCTGGTCGTCGGCATGTTCACCGCCGCGCGGGGCGGGCTGCGCGAAGCCCACAACAACGGGCCCGTGGCGCAGCTCAAGGCCGTCGCCCGCGCCAACCCGATCGAGGGCGTCGCCCTGCTGGCCGATGGCCAGGGAGCCGCGTCCAAGTCCATGTGGATCATGGAACGTTTCCCGGAGCGTTACGCCTACCGCCCGCTCTCCACGCTCGTCTACACCGCGTACTTCCCCGTGCCCCGCAACTGGTGGAGCGCCAAGCCCGACACGCTCTCGATGGACCTGCCGCACCTGGCCAAGATGGAACAGGTCAACCGCGACTCGCTGACGCTCGGACCCGGGATCATCGGGCACGCCGCGGCCGATGGTGGTCTTCCCGTCCTTATCCTGTACGCCTGCATCGCGGGAATCGCGATCCGCTTCATCGACGAGCTCGTGGTCACCAGCGCCGATCAGCCGCTCACGCTGCTCCCGCTCGTCGCCGCGAGCGGACAGATCCTGGGCCTGGCGCGCGGCGAGGCGGGCGTCTTCGCCTCGATCTATGCCATCAGCGCCATCGGCGCGTACACCTTCGTCCTCGTCAGCGCATGGGCGCTCATCAGAATGAAGCTCGTCACCGCGGAGTACGCCCCGGCCCCGATCGCGAACGACGACATGCACGAGCACGACTTCGAGCCCTACGGCTGGCCCGAGCGCGACCCCGACCCGCCCGCGCCGCTCCCGCTCGAGGTCCAGCGCATCCTGCGCGGCGAGATCGACGAAGAACTCGCGCGCAAACGCGCCGCCTGACTTCCCAGGCCAACATACTCCCGCCGCGTGCTGTTCCGGTCTGCGCCGCCCGCCCACGTCAGGTCTCTGGTGGGCCGAACGCGGCGCAAAAAAGCAGGGCGCCATGGTCAGACGGCGCCCCGCTGGAGGAGAGAGAGATCGTCGTTACTCTACGCCAACATCGGTTCACATGAGGTTCATGCAGCCACAATCCACAACCTGATTTTGCCCAAATCAACATCGAAATCGCGCAAAATCACGATTTGAATGGCTTTTGTAAGGCAAAATAGCGCCCGCGTCGGGCCTTTGCTTGCCCAGTTTCGCGCCGCGGACGCTGCTGGCTCTCATCGGCTCGGACGGGCGGAGCGGGCCTAGTCGTCGCTCTCGGGCGCCCCCCTCTGGGGTTGCGCAGCGCGATCCGATCCGCCCTTCTCAGCCCTCCGCCTTCGGAACTGCTCCACCCGCTCGCGGCGCTGCTCGGGCGTCATCGCGTCGAGCTCCGCACGAGTTTGTCCCGGCGCCGGCTCGCGCGCGGTCACGCCCTCGGCGTTGGCGCCCTGCTCCATCTTGCGCTGCTCCCGCTTGCGCATCTCTTCGCTGCGGATCTTCTCGAAGCGCGCCTCAAGCACCCCCCGCTGCGCTTCATTGAGCACGCCCCAGATCCTCTCGATCACCGCGCCCTGCTGCGGACCCGCGGCGCGAAGCGCCTGCATCTTCTCACGAACCTCCGGGCTCATGGCGCCAGCGCCGCCCAGGCCCCGCTCTCCGGCGCTCTCGGTGTCGCGACGGGTGGCGACCGCATCCGCGCCGCCGGGCGAGCGTCGCCCAGCGTCGCCCGCCAAACCGGGCTGGCGCTGACCCCTGCGAATCCCCTGCGACACGCGGGGTTGGACACCACGAGCTTGGTCGCCACCCATGGTCTCGCTCGCGCCGCGCCCGGCGCGAAGGGCCGCGAACTCGGCCCGGTGTTCCTGGTAGTACGCGCGGGTCTCGCGTCGGTGCTCTTCAAGAGCCTTGCGGATCGCCTGCTGTTGTTCTGTGCTCAGACGCACGTCCTCGCTCACGTCGGCGCCGGACAGCGCGCGGAGTTCCTTCTCATACACCCGAAGCGGGATCTGGCGCTCGCTCTCGCGAGACCGTTCCATGCCCGCGCTGAACCGCGGGTCTACGCCCGGCGCCCGCTCGTCGCTCACCACCGGCCCACGCAGCGGCGCCTCGATCTGCTGAATGCTCGGCTTGCTCTCGTCCTGCGCCAGCGCGGGCGCGCCCAGCAGCAGGCCCGCGATCGAGCCCAAGAGCATGGCCGGGTTTGCACGGGTCGCCTGTCGTCGCATGGTGCTGTCTCCCTTAGTGTGGAACCGTCGGGTGTTGACCGCTCAACGCCTCAGCCGGGTCCGCATTGCGGCCGGCTCCGGGCCGACGCGCCGCAGTGCCTAGCATCCCATATCGGCCCGGAACCGACCAGGAACCGGGCAAAATCGCCCCCGGAGGCCCCATATGTCCCTCTCCAAGCAGTTCATCCAGGACACCCTCCGCCAGCTCGAGCTGCCCACCGGCGGCGACCTGGTCTCCACGGGCGCTCTCAAGTGGATCGCCGCCTGCGACGCCATAGCCAACCTCCGCATCAGCCTCCCTGGTGAGCCCACCAAGCGGGCGATGAAGAACCTGGCCGCCCTCATCGACACCACCATCCGTGCCGAGGCCGCCGGCCAGAACATCCCCGTCGAACGCCTGGGCGTGCAGTTCGTCAACCACGCGGGCGACGTCGTCGCCAGCTTCGGCGACGCCCCCACCCAGCCCACAGCCCAACCGACCGCGCCCCCCGCCGACCCGCGCAACACCAACCAGGGCTCGGGCATCCCGGGCGTCAAGCACATCATCGCCGTGGGCGCGGGCAAGGGCGGTGTGGGCAAGTCCACCATCGCCGTCAACCTCGCGACCGCGCTGGCGCGCCACGGGCACAGCGTCGGCCTGCTCGATGGCGACATCTACGGCCCGTCCCTCCCCACCCTCCTCGGGCTCGACGCCCTCGAGCAGACCGTCCTCGACGGCCAGCTCCAGCCCTTCCTCGTCCACGGCTTCAAGGCCATCACCCTCGGCAAGATGGTCGATCCCGACAAGCCCCTCATCTGGCGCGGCCCGATGGCGCACGGCGCCTTCAAGCAGCTCTACGAGCGCACCAGCTGGGGCGAGCTGGACTATCTCATCATCGACCTGCCCCCGGGCACGGGCGACGTCCCGCTCACCATGGCCCAGTCGCTCCGCCTCACGGGCGCCGTTGTCGTCTGCACCCCGCAGAAGGTCGCCCAGGACGACGCGGTCCGTGCCGTAAAAATGTTCCAGCAACTGGGCGTCGAGGTCCTGGGCGTCGTCGAGAACATGTCGTACTTCGTCGGGGACGACGGGAAGGTCTACGACATCTTCGGGCGAGGCGGCGCCGAGCAGATGGCCCAGCGACTCGGGCTCCCCTTCCTCGGCTCGGTCCCGATCAACACCGCCCTCCGCGCCAACGGCGACGCGGGCGAGCCGCTCAAGAACTTCGAAGCCGATTCCGCCGGCGGCGACGCCCTGCCCGCGGCCCTGAACACGCTCTGCCGCAACTTCGAGAGCCAGGTCACCCTCGCCTCGATGCAGCAGGCCCGCTCTGCGCCCACGCTCTCGATCAGCTGAATCAGAAACGCAGCGTGACGCCCGCGAAGACCCGGACATCCTGGGTCCGTGGATTGTCGAGCCCAACAACGACGCCGAAATCGAGCTGGGTATCAGCGCTGAGCCCGTACGTGAGTCCACCGCTGAGCGACGGGCTGTACCGCCCGGCATCGAGGTTCGCCTCCCCGATGTACTCCAAGTAGCCCGCCAGGTCGCCGACGATGTCGTGCCCGAGCACCGCCGTGTGCGAAATGAACGTGTCGTACCCGCTGCCATCGTGCTCGAAACCGATCTCTGCCTGCACGCCCAGGTCCCAGCCCCCGCCGAGCGAGAACGCGACCGGCACGACCAGGCCACCCTCGATCCGCGAGGTGGAGACGTCGCCGTCCCCGGTCGGAAACACGACGTACGGCAGCAGCGCCCCCGCGCTCCGCCCGCCCTCCAGCCCCCAGAGGTTGATCTTGGAGCGCACACCGAACGACCCCAAGCCATCGGCATCGGGACCAGCATCCGTGTCCAACCGCTCGTACGGGCTGAACAACAGCTGTAGATCCACCCGCCGCGTGAGGCCCAGCTTCAGGTTCACCGGCGCCACGGAAAGAGATCGGACCTCGACCCCGTCCTCCTCCTCGTACCCAAACTCCACGAAGCCGAGCTCGATCTGAACGACGCCGGCATCAACCGGATACGGGCTCTCTGTCGCGTCCGGGCGATCAGCGCTCAGTTCGCGCCGGCTCGCCCTCGGTGTCGGATTCCAGAGGGTGTACCTCGCGCCGGGCTCGATCCTGATACCGGGCGTATCGGGGGTATCAGGCTCGGCGCCGGGGGCCAGAGTGGGAGCGGCGAGAGCGATCGCAAGCAGGTGAAATCTCATGGCGGCCTCCTTGTAGCCAGTGCTACATGTAAAGTAGCGGCGGCTACAACAAAGGTCAAGCCGCGCCCCCCCCCGCGTGTCCGCTCGGTAGTCGTGGGCATGATCAGTTGGGCCTGCGCCGACGCCCCGCGATCTGCCCCGCGAGGGCTGGACAAGACGAGGTCCGTGGCCGCGACGTCCTCGAACGGCGCATCGGCGGGCTCGGGGAATGCCCACGCCTGGCCACCCGGCACGAGAAACTCGCCACTGACGGCCTCGCCACCGCCAAACTCGCCGTGATCCAGCGGCGCTTGGGACGAGTGGAGCCGTCAGACAAGGCCTAGGACACGGATTCGCCCCGACGCCGCCCGCGGGCGGTGCGCACGTGCTCCAGCGCCTCGCCGATCGCCCGGTCCAGATCGTCGTTGGTCACGAACGCGTCGTACGCCCCGCACTCGTGCGCCTCGCGGATCTCCCGCTTGGCCTCGCTGAACCGCTTCTGGATCAGCTCCTCGCTCTCGCGCCGGCGGGACCGCAGGCGCTCGAGCAGCACGTCCTCGCTGGGCGGCAGCACGAACAGCCCGAACGCGTCGGGCATGCGGGCCTTGACCTGCTTGGCGCCCTCGACGTCGATCTCCAGGATCACCAGCCGCCCGCGGGCGAGCTGCTCATCGACCCAGGCCCGGGGGGTGCCGTAGCGCCGCCCGAACACGCCGGCCCACTCGAGCAGCGCGTCGCTCTCGACCAGCTCGTCGAACCGCTCGTCGCTGACAAAGCGGTAGTCCACGCCCTCCACGTCCGCGTCGGTCTTGTCGCGGGTCGTGGCGCTGACGCTAAAGACCGAGTCCGAGATCGCCCGCTCCACGCCACGCGTGATGGTCGTCTTGCCCACCCCGCTCGGGCCCGAGATGATCAGCAGCATCCCGTCGTCGGTGTCGGTGTGGAGTCGGCGCTCGGGCGTCATGGCTGGAGCGTAGCCCGGCGCGATCCGCCGCGCCGCCGTTCACGACTGACGACAGGCGCTCACGCACGAAAGCAGCGCCGCCGCCCGCACATCCGGCCCGGCGCCGACCTGGCGCAGGATCAGCGAGCGGTCCCCGTCGCCCACCTCGCCGTCGATCTCCAGCCCCCGGTTCAGCGGACCCGGGTGCATCACCCACGCCCCGGGTCGCATCCTCGCCGCCCGCTCGCGGGTCAGCCCGAACCGGTCACGGTACTCCCGCGCCGAGCCGATCGAGCTGCTCCGCTCGAACTGGATCCGCAGCGCCATCACCGCGTCAACCTCGCCCACCAGCCCGTCCAGATCGTGCGACACGCCGCAGCCAAGCCCCTCGAGCGTCGTGGGCGCCATCCCGGGCGGCCCGCAGCACACCACCTCCGCCCCCAGCGCCGTCAGGCAGGCGATGTTCGACCGCGCCACCCGCGACGCGGCGCAGTCGCCCACGATCGCGACCCGCACGCCCGACAGGTCGAAGTCCGCCTCGCGCCCGAGCGCCCGGCTGAGCGTCAGCGCGTCGATCAGCGCCTGCGTCGGGTGCTCGTGCCGCCCGTCTCCCGCGTTGAGCACCGCGCACGAGACCGCGTCGGCGACCCCCTTGGCCCCCCCGCTCTGCGAGCAGCGGACCACCATCGCTCCAACGCCCATCGCCTCGATCGTGCGCGCCGTGTCCGCGATCGACTCGCCCTTGCTCACGCTCGAGCCCTTGCCCGACACGTCCACCACCGCGGCGCCAAGACGCTGCGCCGCGATCGTGAAGCTCACGCGCGTGCGTGTGGAGTCTTCGAAAAACAGGTTGGCGACCGTGACGCCCTCCAGCTCGTCGCCCCGAAAGGCCGAGGCGTCGCGGGCCGACGCGAGCAGCCGACGGATCGGGTCCGCCCGCATGCCGCGGATCTGGAGCAGGCGCCCTGCGGTGTCGGTCATCGCGCCAAAGTCTAGGGGTTGATCTCGATGACGTCGGGCTGGTTCGTCGGCACGCTCGCCTCGGTCCGCTCGCTCTGGATCGGCTCGTCGTCGATCACCCAGCGAGGATCGGTCTGGAACTCCCCTTCGTCGCCCTCAAGCTCCGCGTTCTGCCCGTGCGAGGGCGCCGCGTCGTCGCCGGAGGTCTCCCGCTCGGACAGCGCCCCGTCCGCGGGGGTCGAGGCGACGGCGCTGTCGATGAAGTTCTCCGGCGCGTTCGCCAGCGTCCCGATCGCCCACGGGCGGTACCGCACCACCCGCCACGGCTCGAGCCCGCCCTCGAGCTCGACCGTGATCCCCTGTGTGGGGTAAGCCCCGTCGCTGTTCTTGCCCAGCGCCAGCACCGGGCGGACGACATCGACCTTCGCCTGCCCGGAGCGCACCCAAACACGGGTGATCGAGTACCGCGGCAGGTCCGCGTTCGATGAGCTCAGCGCCTCGCCCCCCACGCTCGACGCGATCGACGCGTACGTCGCCGCCTCCACGCCCGCGGGCAGGTTGACCGCAAACCGCTCGGGCACGCCGCTGGTCCGGCTCGTCGTCCAGCGGAGCGACTCACGCATCACGCCCGTCGCCGCCCGGGTGCTCGTCGAGCTACGCGTCAGCGATCCCTCGGCGTTCGGGTACGAGCTGTACCCGGCGCAGCCCGCAAGGCCCAGGGCCCCCATCGCCGTGACCGCCGTGAGCGTGATGATCCGATTCGTCCGGGCGCCTGCCATCGCGTCGATCCTCCCTGATCCAACCAGTTCCAACCTGATCCGTGTCTGCGCATCGGGCGATCCCCGCCCTCAAGAAACCCACTCTATCCGGGTGAATCGCCCCCTGCCCGAACAGCGAACCTGTGGACGCCCACCCCTAGCATCCGACAGCCCATGAGCCCCGCTGCCGCCCATCCATCCCGACCCCGCCGCTTCGTCGTGGGCGTCTCCGGCGCCTCCGGGGCCCTCTACGCCCGACGCCTCCTCGAGCTGCTCCTGCGGTCGGGCAGCGAGGTCCACCTCGTCGTCAGCGAGTACGGCCAGCGGCTGCTGTTCGACGAACTCCAGGTCCGCAAGCTCGAACTCGCCCAGCTCGTCCCCGCCCTTGCCACCGACCCGGGCGACAGCGAGTCCCGCCTGATCGTCCACCCCAACAAGGACGTCGGCGCCGTCATCGCCTCTGGCAGCTTCCTGCACGACGGCATGGCGGTCGTCCCCTGCTCCTCCACCTCGCTGGGCGCCATCGCGTCGGGTTCGGGCTCGAACCTGCTCACCCGGGCCGCGATGGTCACGCTCAAGGAGCGCCGCCCCTTGATCGTCTGCCACCGCGAGATGCCCCTGAGCCTGATCGACATCGAGAACATGCGCACCCTCGCCCTCGCCGGCGCCACAATCTGCCCGCCCAACCCGGGCTTCTACCTGAACCCGCAGGGCATCGACGACATCGTGGACTTCACGGTCGGCAAGGTGCTGGACCTGCTGGGGGTGGGGCACACGCTCAAGACGAGGTGGGAAGGCTGAGGCAACTATTTGTCCTCGTCTGCGCTGCGGGCCTCAATGACCGCAAGTACATCTGGTGCGTACCAGGCCTTCCCATAGGCGACTTCATCCGTAATGCGAAGCGCGCCGATGTCCTCCATGGTTGAAATATCTTTCCGTGCCGTGGGATCGGTCACGCCGAGTAGACTTGCAACACTCTTTGCGTTCACGACTGGCCAGTCGTATATGTGATCGAGAAGATCCAACAGCCGGGTCGGCGCCCCTCGCGACTTGAGCGTCTCGACATGTCCCCGGTGAAGAGAGACGAGTCGTTCAGCCAACAGGCGGGTCTGCACGGCCTCGGCGGCAACCGCCTCGGAGAAGAACCGGATCCAGCCTGCCCAGTCACCGTCGGTGCTGACCGCGAACATGCGGTCGATATACTCCTGGCGGTGTTTCTGAAAGTACCCACTCGCCGACACAACGGGAAGCTCAAGAATGCCACGAGCACAGAGTTGATGGAGGATCAACGCGCGCCCGATGCGGCCGTTGCCATCGCGGAATGGATGGATCGCCTCGAACTGGTAGTGGACCAGTGCGACACTCGCAAGCTCTGGAATATCCGCGTGCTTGGCGTTGGCAAATCGTTCCAACCTATCCATGCACTCGATAACTTGGCCTGGCATGTCTCCGGGTGGAGGGGGCACGAACCGGGCGTTTTCGGGCTTGTCAGGTGAGCCAATGTAAACGGGTGAATCGCGGTACTCGCCTGGACGCTGGTCTTCTCCACGCACACCGACAAGAAGTGCCTCATGCATCTTGCGGATGAGTCGTCCTGAAAAGGGGAGCTCGCTTTCCAACGCCAACCGCACAGCTTTCGTCGCGTTCCAGGCTTCGAGTGCCTTGTCACTCCCTTGGTCTGTTCCTCTGGATCCAGCCATCACCATATCGAGTGCCGTGGTGTGGATATTCTCGATCTCTGAAGAGAGCTTGGCCTCCCGGAGCCATAGCGCTTGTCGCAGGATCCGCGTGTTCGGCGCCAAGGGGATAAGCCCATTGACTCGAGCGAGCGCTGCCCTCGCCGCGGTCAACTCATCAAACAGGTCCGCCTTGATCTCGCGCCAATCGATCTTCGGTGGGAGCGGGTCAGGCACGAACGAGACAGCATTGACAGGTTCGATCTGGAACTTGCCCGACGAATCGACGTGTTTGCGGTGCAGTGTGATGGGAACGAGCGACCCCGGGCTGTGGTCCGAAAATCGCTCTTGTCGCATCAAACACGCCTTTGATTCAGAGGGCATGATTTAAAGCAAACACCCAAATACTTTAAAAGTCAACCAGATTCTGAAACCAGCCCTTAAAACACAATGGGCGGGGTTTCTTACGGTTAAATAACACAACTTATAGTGGTTACGCCCGCCGCCGCCGATCGTCCTTCTTGTTCAGCTCGATCGAGACGCCCCCGAGCAGGCGGACCGTCCCCAGCCCCAGCATGTCGCTGAGCGTGCGGACCGTCTCGGGCGTGAGCGCCACGCGCCGGTCCGCGCTGGGGCGCAGCTCGATCCACGAGTCGGGCGTCTCCACCAGCACGTCCAGCGGCACGCACTCGACCTCCTCGGGCTCGGGCCGCTCCGGGTCGCTCAGGGCGCACAGCCGCTCGATCGCCCCGCGACCGCTCCCGTTGAGCGCCTCGCTGCGCACGATCACGCGCAGGCGCCCCTTCTCCAGCGGCGAGCCGTCCACCGGGGTCATCTTGTCCACGATGATCTGCGGGTCGCCCCGCGAGTGGTCGATCCGCCCCAGGATGAACTTGGGCTGGTCGCTCTCGAGCAGGTGCCCGAACTTCGCGTAGCAGTCGGTGAACATCACCGCCTCGGCGCTGGCGCCGATGTCCTCGACCGTCAGGATCGCCATCTTCTGCCCCGCGCTCCGCCCGTTGCGC
>JAJDDI010000031.1 GCA_029260375.1 Phycisphaerales bacterium
AATCGACCCAGGCGGGGAGGAAGCCCTGGACGCGGTTGAACTCGAGGCCGATCGCGGCGGTGGAGTCGGTGAAGGACCCGTCGCCGTTGTTGAGGAAGACGCGGTTCCCGGGGGAGGGGTTGTTGTACGCGCTCACGCTCAGGTCGAGGTCGCCATCGAGATCGATGTCGCCCCAGCCCGAGCCGGTGCCGTTGAGAAAGTTGTCTCGCAGGAGCATCGCGACGCCCGCGGCGTTGGCGGTGTTCGTGAAGGTGCACTGGCCCTCGGTGTTGGGCCCGTTGTTCTGGTAGAGCTTGTGCTGCATCGGCGCGGGGCCGCTGGTTCCGGGGCCGTAGCTGGTGACGAAGATGTCGATCCAGCCGTCGCCGTTGTAATCGGCGGCGCTCGCGCCGAACGAGTGCTGCGTGAGATCAACACCCCAGATGCTCGCCTGGTCGGTGAAGGTGCCGTCGCGGTTGTTGATGAAGAGGCGGTCCGGGGCGCCGCCCCCGCCCAGGACGAAGATGTCGACCCAGCCGTCCCGGTCGAAGTCTTCCGCGGCGCCGCCCGCGTTGAGGAACGAGAGGAACGGCGACTCGCCGGTCGCGTGCAAGACGTCCACGCCCGCTTCGACACTCACGTCCGTGAAGTCAAAGTGCTGGGCCTGGGCTTTGGCAGCGAGCACAGCTGCCGCGAAACCGAGCATGCGCATCGGACAGCGCTGCAAGAAACGCTTCATGAGGATCCCCACGATCCAGGCGATGCCCGTTTTCCTGCTCCGCGCGAGGGCGCGGAAAGAGCGGACGGACAGCGCAACCACGTCATCATGTCAGCCGCGAGGCAGAACAAGCCAGCGAGAACCGCTGACCCGATGAAACTGTGCAGCGAAACCCTGCACACGGCGCCGGTACGAGAAACCAGCGTCGAAGACCCGAAACCCCACGGCGCCCCGGGCTTCCACCCACGGCGTCCTTGTTGTACCCCAGACCCGCCCCTGCCGCAAGATCCATATGGCGGGTTCGGGCCCGCCCTACCGTCCCGGCGTGCCAGAGCCCACGCCAGACCACGAATCGTTGATGGACGAGGGGGCGCAGGAGCTCTCCCGGGTCGGGCAGCGGGCTCTGGAATGGGGCGCCCGGTACCTGCGGGGCGTGGGCGACCGGCCGGTCCAGAGCGATGCTCGCCCCGGCGATCTGCTCAAGCGGCTGCCCGGGGCGCCCCCGGACGGGGCGCCGGATGATGCCGACGCCGCGTGGGACGCGATCTTCGCGGATCTGGATGCGCTGATCACCCCGGGGCTGACGCACTGGCAGTCGCCGTCGTTCTTCGCGTTCTTCCCCTGCAACCACTCGACGCCGACGGTTGTTGCCGAGCTGCTGAGCGCGATGCTCAACGTCAACGGCATGAACTGGGCGACGGCGCCCGCGGTGACCGAGCTCGAGATCCGCATGCTCGACTGGATGGCCCAGGCGTTCGGGCTGCCTGCGTGTTTCCACTCTGACGCACCGGGCGGGGGCGGGGTGATCCAGTCCACCGCCTCGGACGCGACGCTCGTGGCGCTGCTGGCCGCGCGTCACCGGGCGCGCCGCCTCAGCGCGGGCGATGACGAGATCGATGCCAGGCTGTGCGTGTACACCTCGACGCAGGCGCACTCATCGGTCGTGAAGGCGGCGATGATCGCGGGCCTGGCGCGCACGCCCGATGACACCCGCTGTGTCCGCCTGATCTCGCCCGGCGAGACCCTCGCGATGGATCCTCAGGCCCTGAGCGCCGCGATCCGCGCCGACCGCGAGGCGGGGCGGCGCCCGATGTTTGTCTGCGCCACCGTCGGGACCACCTCGTCGGGCGCGATCGACCCGGTCGAGCGGATCGCCCGCGCGATGGGCCAGGGCGAGGACCGTGCCTGGCTGCACGTGGACGCGGCCTGGGCGGGCGCCGCGATGGTCTGCCCGGAGCACCGCGGGGCGCTGGGCGCTGGGCTTGAGCAGGCCGACTCGCTGTGCGTCAACCCGCACAAGTGGCTGCTGACCAACTTCGACTGCGACCTGATGTGGACCCGGGCCCGGGAGGATCTGATCGGAGCGCTCTCGATCACGCCCGAGTACCTGCGCCACGAGTCGCAGGACGCGGGCGCCGTGGACTTCAGGGACTGGCAGGTCCCGCTCGGGCGGCGCTTCCGGGCGCTCAAGCTCTGGTTCCTGCTGCGCCGCTACGGGGTGGACGGCCTGCGCGGGCACATCCGCCGGCACGTGCGCTGGGGCGAGGAGCTCGAGTCGTGGGCGCGGGCGGACGAGCGGTTCGAGGTCCCGGTTCCGCGCTCGCTCTCGCTGGTCTGCCTGAGGCTCCGCGCCGGCGACGGCGCGACGCGGGCGCTGCTCGAGCGGGTCAACGCGTCGGGCAAGGCGTATCTCTCGCACACGACCCTGCCCGACGCGTCGGGGGCGGAGCGGTACGTGATCCGGGTCGCGATCGGCGGGACGCTGACCGAGCGGACGCACGTCGCGGGGCTGTGGGACCTGCTCCGCGCCGAGGCCGACCGCGTGCTAGGCTCACCCGCATGACACGGATTGCATTGGGATTGGTCGTGGTGCTGGCGCTGGGTCTGGCGGGGTGCCGGTCCGCGAGTGGGCCGACATCGGTTCAGCTCGAGCCCGGGCAGTACGCGCGCGCGTTCGATGAGGCGAAGGACCTGCTCCTGGTTCGCCAGTTCACGCTCGAGCGCGTGGACGCGCGCGCCGGGGTGATCACGACGCGTCCGAAGGCGACGGCGGGCCTCGCCACGCCCTGGGACACCGAGCAGTCGAGCCTGCGTCAAGAGTTCGAGGACGTGATGAACCAGCAGGAACGCCGTGTCCGGGTCGTCTTTGCGCCGCCCGGTGGGGACCCCGTGCCCGAGGGCGAGGGGGAGGCGGGCACGGATCGGCGTGCATCGAGCGAACCGCTGGAGGCGCGGTTCGAGGTCACGCTGCTGCGGGTGAGCGTGCCGGGGACGCGCATCGAATCTTCCGCGATCCAGATGAGCACACGCTCGGACGACCCGCTGCTGCGGCGGAGGGGTGTCGGGGGGCGTGACCGGATCGCCATCGCCTCGGACGACGCCCTCGCGGCGCGTCTGGCGCAGGCGTTGCAGGAGCGGCTGGGCGCTGCGCCGCTGGCAGACGCCAACCCCTAGCGGGGGTCGGACAGCACCCGGCCCGAGCCCGGCTTGGGCTCGACCTGGCGGTCGGTCGACCGCTCGACCGCCAGCAGGGCGGGGCTGGTCGTGGACCCGGTGGTCGGGCTCGCGGGGTCGGTGGACACGCCGTGGCCCAGCGCCCGCGCGATCAGGGCGCCCCGAGATGAGGCGCTGAGCTTCCGATGCAGGTTCTTGACGTGGTCATGAATCGTGTGCGGGCTGCGGTTGATCAGCTCGGCGATCTCCCGCACGCTCTCGCCCAGGATGAGGTGCTCGAGCACGACCTGCTCACGCCTGGTGAGCCAGGTGGGCGGTCCGTCGCCATCGCCCAGCGCGATCGAGGCGCGCCGGGCCAGCAGCGGGGTGAGCGCGTCCAGCGTTGCGCTGAGCCCGGGATCGGCGCCCTGGGCTGACCCCGAGGCAACGACCTGGACGACCAGGACCCGCTTGCTGTCGGCGATCCGGGACCATGCCTGGATCTGGAATTGATCGGGCAAGGCGCCCCAGAGATCGGGCGCCCCGAGCATCGGCGCTGCGAGGGAGAGCTGATCGGTCGAGGCCAGCGATTCCAGGCGTGACCGGACGCTGAACTGCTGGCTCTCGCTGAAGGTGGGCTGTCCGGCGCCGATGATGCTGACACTCAGGCCCACGGCATCAAGGTCCAGGGGCTGGACCGCGCTTGCGGCCCGGGCGAGCACAACCGTGACACCCAGAACCCCGGGAAGGCGGCTCAGCGGCGCTGCCGCCAGGTCACACCAGTCGGGCGAGGCGACCGCGGGGAGGCTCTCGATCCGCGCTGCCGTGAGCGTGGCAAGCGACATCCAGGCGTTGCAATCGAACGATTGTCCTCGATGAAGATCGGACTGCATCGCAAGCGAATCGGCTCCCCGCAAGTGGTTTCACAAGCGGAACTGGAGCAACGCTCCGGGTTAGGGGAGAATTACCCAGAGTTCCACGGCAACAAATTACAGATGGGCCGGTGAGGGCTGGAGGAGAGGATTTGGCGGGATACAGCTGCGGAAATCCGGAATCAGAAGCGGAACAGTCCTCAATTCTGGCAATATTTGCCCATGGTCACTGGGCTCAAGTCCATTCGTGGGGCACATTTGGGAGAGTTGTGCCAGTCGGTGTGGTCGCAACGAATGGGATCTAACCGTCGATCCTGCGTCATGGCTGTCTCTTTCCAGAGAGCAGCCCCAAGGATGGGTCACGTCTATGCGCGCATCGTCGCGAGATGTTACATCACGGTTTGTTGCGTTGGACTGGCAGCCCGAGGCGCTCCAGCTGCTCGATGAGCACCACCTCGTCGCGTGGTCGCACTCGTCTCGCATACGCACGGCATTCGCGGCCGGGCTCAGCCAGTTCCTTGCGACGCAGCGCGATCTCTCCGTGTGCGTGCTCCACGGACGCTCCATCACCAACCTGGACGCGTTGTGCCAGCAGCTTGAGCGCCAGATCCCGGGCCCGCCCCTGGACCGGCGCATCGGCGGCTCGAGCGGGGTGATCGAACTCCTGCGCAGCCGCGACCACAGGCCCGGTCGCCCGGCGCCCCGTCAGCGGGTGATCCTGTGGACCGACGCGGACATCCTGCTCCGATCCGATCACGAGCTATTCGGGCGCGTCGTCGACGCGTTCACGGGCGTCGCGGCGGAGATGGAGTACGCCAGCGATGACCAGCTGCTGCTGCAGCGGACGGTCTTCGTGGGCGCGCCGTCGCTCGATCTGTACGCCGACGACGCGAACGGCCAGTTCCGGGGTTGGCGGCGCGTGGACGAGGGTGAGGCGTTCTGGTCCGTGGTCTCGGGGATCGATCGCCCCCCGATGATGCGGGTCCACATCGACTCGCTGATGGCCGAGCCCGCGCGGCGCGCCTGAGCCCTGCTCCCACCACATCCGGATCCGTTCCCGCTTGACTCGATGCCCGCGTGGGTCTTTCGTCAGCGATGCGCATCATCGGTGGCACATACCGCAGGCGACAGCTCAAGGGCCCGCCCGACAGGTCCACCACGCGTCCGCTCCCCGATAACGTGCGGGAGGCGATCTTCAACCTGCTCCGGGGGCACTTCGAGGGGCAGGGCGTGCTGGACTGCTTCGCGGGCACGGGCTCGTTCGGGCTCGAGGCGATCTCGCGCGGGGCCGAGCGGGTGGTGATGGTCGAGCGTGACCGGCGCGTCGCGGGGGTGCTGGGCGACAACATCGAGACGCTGGGCGTCGGGGACCAGGCCGAGATCGTGATGAGCGACGCGTTGGGGGCCGCGGCGCTCTCGCGTTGCCCGCGCCCGGCGCACATCATTTTCATGGACCCGCCGTACGAGATGGTGCGTGACCCCGAGCAGTGGCCCCGGGTGCGCACGCAGATGACGCGTCTGATCGAGATGCTCACGCCCACGGGGTACGCGATCATCCGCACGCCCTGGCCCTTCGTGCACGCGACGGACCCACGCACGGGGGAGATGCTGACGTTCGAGGAGGCCAAGCGCCGGTTCGAGGCGGCGCGATCCGCGTACCTCGACGAGGCGTTCGACGATCAGCCCGAGGGCGCCCCGCCCCCGGTCGAGCCCCAGCGCAAGAACGTCACGGTCGATCTGTCGCTCGAGGGCGCTCTGGGCCCCGAGACGCACGCGTACGGGACGACGGCGATCCACCTGTACATGCGTGACCCCGACGCGCGTGCCGGTGAGGGCGCCGATCGCTCGGTGTAGACTCATGCCGTGGGGGAGACCGCTCCAGACCTGCTCGACCGCCTGAACGACGCGCAGCGCGACGCGGTGGTTCATCAGGGGGCGCCGCTGATCGTGCTCGCGGGCCCGGGCACGGGCAAGACGGGCGTGATCACGCGGCGCGTGGCGCACACGGTGGGCGAGCGGGGCGCCGAGCCCGAGTCGGTGGTGGCGCTGACGTTCACCAACAAGGCCGCCCAGGAGATGCGCGACCGCCTGGCGGGGCTGCTGGGGCGTTCGGCCAGCGAGCGTCTGGGGGTGTACACCTTCCACTCGTTCGGGCAGCGCCTGCTGCGCCGGTTCGCGGACATCGCGGGCCTGCCCCCGGAGCCCATGCTGCTGGATTCCGCCCAGCAGCGCCGCCTGCTGCGCTCGATCATCCGCGAGCACGGGCTCTACCCCGGGGCGCGGGCGTCGGGCATCGACAGCGCCGTGGCGCACGCGTCGTCGATGATCGAGACGCTGCGGAACCACGCGATCACGCCCGAGACGGCCGTCGAGCGGGCCCAGCGTGTCCTGGACAGCGACCAGGACGACGAGAGCCTGGCGCTGGCGCAACGGTTCCTGGGCGCGGCGAGGGCGTACGGGCTGTTCGAGGGGGCGTGCCGCGAGCGCGGGTGGATGAGCTTTTCTGACATGGTGCTGGCGCCCATCCGCCTGCTACGCGAGAGCGAGATGGTGCGCGACATCTGCCGGGGCGAGTTGCGGCACGTCGTCGTGGACGAGTTCCAGGACGTGAACCGCGCGCAGATCGAGCTGCTGCGTGGGCTGGCCCCGCCCAGCGGTCGGGCGGAGTTGTGCGTCGTGGGCGACGACGACCAGGCGATCTACGCGTTCCGGGGCGCCGACGAGCGGGCGTTCGCGCACTTTCGTGCGATCTGGACCGATACCGAGACGATCGCGCTCACCGAGAGCTACCGCTCGCAGCGCGAGATTATCGACGCGTCGCAGGCGACCATCGCCCGGTGCGCCGAGCGGTTCGCGCCCGACAAGTCTATCGAGCGTGCGGCGTCGCTGACTGGCCAGGCCCCGCTGCCGGGCGCGGGCGTGGAGGTCGTTCGCCTGGAGGACGACGGGCAGAACGGTGAGATCGTCGCGGCGATGATCCTGGCGGACATGGCCTCACGCCCGAGCGCAAGGCTGAGCGACTACGCGGTGATCGCCCGGACGCACACGGACGCGGACCGCGTGCGCCGGGCGCTCGAGCTCGAGGGCGTGCCCACGCGCAGCGCCCGCCCGCCCAGCGCGAGCGAGGACCCGGGGGTGCAGGACGTGCTGGCGTGGGGCGAGGCGCTGTGCAACCCGGAGGCCTCGTGGGCGGCCCGGCGGGTGCTGATGCGCCCGCCGCTGTCGTTCGAGGCGTCGGACGTGAACACCTGGGAGCGCGGCTACCGGGCGCAGGCGTCACGGGCCGAGGCGGGCGACCCGGGTGTGGCGGCTCCCGGGGCGTACATTCCCTGGGTGGTGGAGCGGTTCGGGGGCGAGGAGGCGTTGGGTGAGCGGCTGGCCCGCCTTGGCGCGTGGCACACCGAGCTGAGCAAGATCGCCGCGACGACCCGGGCCGACGAGGCGCTGACGCGCATCGTGCAGCTCACCGGCGCCGCCCACGCGGACCTGCTCGACGGGCGCGAGCGAGCGAGGCGCATCGAGGCGATCATCGCGATGATCCGCTTCGCCCGGGGGCGGGCAACGAGGCTCGATCAGCCCGCGGATCTGCGCGCGTTCCTGTCGTACTACGAGGACCTGGACGAGCGGGACAAGGGCTTCGCCTCGCCCGACCCGTCCGAGGCGCTGGCGCCTGAGGGCGCCGACGAGCTGTCGGGGGACGAGGCGGTCAGCGTGCTGACGGCTCATGCGAGCAAGGGCCTGGAGTTCGACACCGTCTTCCTGCCCCGCGTCACGCCCTCGCACGGGTACCCCAAGACATCGGGCGGGGACGATGAGGCGCCGCCCGAGGGGGTGCTTGGTGAGGGCGAGGATCGCCACGAGGCGGAGCGCCGGAGCGACGAGGAGCGGCGGGTGTTCTACGTCGCGTGCACGCGCGCGCGCCGCCGGCTGGTGCTGCTGGCCAAGCTGCCCAAGTCCAAATCAAGTTCCACGCACTACACCCTCGAGCTGCTTGGTGATGGGCTCGCGAGCGAATCCTCCGCGGCGGACGTGCTCGAGCGGGCGGCGTCGCGGGGGGTCGATGCGGGCGGCGGCGACGCGCTCGAGCGAGAGGTCGCGGGGTACCGCACGCGCGTGGCGCGCGGGGACGTGTTCGCGCGGGCGCGCCGGGAGGCGCGGCTGGACGCGGCCGCGGCGCTGCACAGCGTTGACAGCGCGGGCGTGGATGCGGGCATGCTCGAGCGGGCCCGGGCCCGGATCTCGCGGGCGGTGGAGCGGCTGAGCGTCGTCGCGTCGGTCGAGCAAGACGGGCGGGCGCCGGGCTGGGTCGAGGACGCCGAGCTGGCGCGGTACGCGAGTGAGCTGTGCGAGCGGGCGGGCGGCGGGGCGGCGGTCGAACCGGGCGCCGACGCGAGGTTTGCGCCGCTCACGGCTCCGCTGCGTCTGAGCTACTCGCACGTCAGGGAGTACGGGCAGTGCCCGCGATGTTTCTATCTGAGACGCGTGCTGCGCCTGGGGGACCCGCCCGGGCGGGCGATGATCGTCGGGCAGGTCGTGCACAAGGCGCTCGAGCGGTTCATCAAAGCCCGCGCCGACGCGGAGAACGAGGGGCGTCAAGCGCCTGGCGACAAGCGGCTGCTGGAGCTGGGACGCGAGGCGTTCTTCGCGATGCTGCCACCAGGCGCCGACGCGGACGCGGCGCAACTCGATCAGATCCTGGCGCTGCTCACAACGGCTGCGGGCATGCTCGCCGAGCCGGGCGTGCAGTTCCTCGAGCCCGAGCGGATGGTGCTGTTCCCGTACGAGCGGTCGGGCGTCGAGCACATCTTTGAGGCGAAGATCGACCGCGTCGATCAGCAGGGCGACGGGGATCAGACCGTCCTGCGCATCGTGGACTACAAAACCGGGCGCCCGAGCCAGGCGCTGCTCGAGCCCAAGCGATCGGACCTGCAGCTGGCGATCTACGCCATGGCCCTGCGCCACGAGTACGGGCCCGAGGCCCTGGCGACGGGGGAGTACTGGCTGCTGCGGACCGGGCAGCGCGGGCGTCTGGACCTGTCCACGATCGACGAGAAGAAGGTCCGGACCCAGATCGACCGGGCGATCGACGGCATGCTCGCGGGCGACTGGCCGCGGAAGTGCCGACCGGGCGAGGGCGTCTGCTCGCTGCTGGACGGGGCGTAGCGCCGGGGCCGCAACTGCCCGTGGGAGGACGCTGTACGCTCACCAGCGGGGCTTCTTTGAGGTGTGATCCGGTCCAATGCGCATTGCATTCAAACCGATTCTGTTCGCAGGCTTGATCTGTGCGGCGGGCTCGCCCGGACCGGTTCTGGCGCAGGAAGGCTCGGCGTCGCTGAGCCCGGTAGACGGTTCCGCGACGCTGCCGGGCGACCCGGCCCTCGTCTCGGGTCTGCTGGACAACGGGCTGCGCTACCTCGTGCTTGAGCACCCGACCCCGCCGGACCGGGCCTACGCGCAGCTGCGCGTGGACGCGGGCTCGCTCGACGAGCTCGACGACGAGCGGGGCATGGCCCGCTTCGCCCAGACGCTCTCGATGGCCTGGGCACGGGGCGAGGCGCTCGACCGCCTCGAGGCGCGGGGGCTGAGCGCGGTCGAGGATCTCAACGCACGCACGAGCTACGACCAGACGAGCTTCTCGCTCGCGCTGCCCGGCTCGGACCTGGACACGCTCAGCGACGGGTTCGAGGTCCTGGCCTCGATGGCGCGAGGGGGACTGATCGACGGGCCGACCACCGACGCGGCGCGCCGCGCGATCGGCGCCTCGCTGCGGGCCGAGGGCGACGGCGCCGCCCGCGCCCGGGCGCAGTGGCTCGAGGACCTGGGCGGCAGCTCGCTCTTCGGCCAACGCCCGCCCGAGGGGGACGACGCGTCGATCGTCCGGATCACCCCGGAGGGGGTCGCGGTCTTCCGCAAGCGGTGGTACCGCGCGTCGAACATGACGCTGATCGTCGTGGGCGGCGTGGACGCCCGCGACAGCGTCGCGCTGATCGAGCGCGTCTTCGCGTCGATCGAGGGCGGGCGGATCCCGGCGCGCCAGAGCCGGGGCATCGGCACCGCGGACCACCGGCGCGCGGTTGTCGGCGCCGACACCGAGCTGGACCGCGCCCAGGTCGCGCTGCTGCGCATCGCCCCGGTGCGCGAGCCCGTGCGGACGGTCGCCGGCCTGCGCCGCTTCGTGCTGGAACAGGCGGCGATGCAGGCGATGGAGGTCCGACTCCGCTCGTCCATGTCCGAGGGGCGCCTGTCTGGCGAGGGGCTGCGGGTGTACTCGTCGGACCTGTTCCGCTCGATGCAGTTCACACAGATCGCGGTCCGCGCGGACGGCGGGTCGTGGCGGGGCGTGCTCGGCCAGCTCTGCACCGAGGTGGCCCGCGTCAGGCAGCACGGGTTCACGCCAGGCGAGGTGGAGGAGGCGCGCCGCCGGCTGGAGTCGAGGCTTGAGGCGGTCGTGCAGGATCGCCCGGCGCTCCCCAGCTCGGAACTCATCCGCTGGCTGAGCTACAGCGACGGGCAGGGACACGCCTGGGTGGACCCGGTGCAGGAGTTGGCGTTGTCCCGCAGGATCCTGCTCGAGGCCGACGAGCAGAGGCTCAGCGCGGTGTTCCGATCGCTCGCGCCGGTGGGCGAGGAGGTGCTGCTGGTTTCGGCGCCCGTCGAGGACCGGGCGTCCGTGCGGGATGAGGCGCTGCAGATCGGCGTTGAAGCGCTCGACGCCCCGACCCGTCCAGTGCCCGACGTGCAGCCCCGGGCGCGACTGCTCGACCGGACGCCCGAAGCCGGGCAGATCGTCGAGATCAGTGCGCACCCGCCCAGCGGGGTGTGGTCGGCGCTGCTCGAGAACGGGGTCCGCGTCCACCACACGCGGGTCCGTGGCGGCGGGGATCAGGTCGTCATTCACTTCACGCTGGGCATGGACCCCGGCGACCGCGAGGCGAGCGCCGCGGGCCTCGGTCTGGCGGTTGCCAGGGCGTGGAGCGAGCCGGCGCTGCAGGGGCTGGGCTCGGTGGGTGTGCGGCGATTCATGGCCGAGTCCGGCGTGGACGCGCGTTCATGGTCGAGCCACGGCGTGGTCCACATCGAGCTCGAGACGAGCGCGGAACACCTGACCAGCGCCATGGAGCTGGGGAGCCGGATGCTGACCGATCCGGTGATCGAGGCGCCCCTGTTCGAGCGTTGGAAGCGCCACGAGGTCGCCCGCCTGCGGGAGCGTGAACGCAGCCCGATCGCGCGGACCGAGGACGTCCTCGCCGGGGAGGCGCCCGCGAGCGAGCGCGGGCCGGTGTGTGAACCGAGTCCCGACCGCGTCGGGGCGATCACGATCCAAGAGGCTCGTGGATGGATGCGGCGCCTGGTGGAGCGGGCGAGCATTGAGGCGGCCGTGGTCGGCGATGTCTCGCGGACCGAGGCGTTCGAGCTGTGCGAGCGGTACCTCGGGTCGCTGCCGGCGCGCCCGACCCCGGCGCCCGCTGCGGCCGCGGGCGTCTCGCCCGGCCCGGTGTCCGACATCGTTCGAGAGATCGACGTCCAGACGGTCACCCCGATCGCCGGCGTGCTTGTCGGGGTTCTCGCCTGCGACGCGGGCGAGGTCCGCGACGCCCACCTGCTCTCGCTCGCGGCGAGGATCCTTGAGCAGCGACTCACGCGCGAGCTCCGTGATGCGCGGGGCCTGGTTCCCGACGCCCCGGTCGAGCTCGAGCCGGGGCCAGCGGGGTCCGGGCGGGGCACGCTGCTCGTGCGCGTGTCCACGCTCCCCGAGCGAGCGGGCGAGGTGGCCGACCTGATCGAGCGCGAGATCTCGCGGATGGGCGAGCAGGGCGTGAGCCAGGCGGAGCTGCTCTCCGTGACGCGGCGCGTGGAACGGGCGTACCTCGAGGCGGTGGTCACGCCCTCGTTCTGGGGCGAGAAGCTCGCGGATCTCGACCGGGCGGAGCGATCGCTCGATGATGTCGTCGGCGTGCTCGAGCGCCAGCGCGCGTTCACGACCGAGGACGTGCGGGCCACGCTTGATCGTTACTACGCGACGCGTCCGCGCGTGCGGATCATCGCCCGCCCAACACCCGGCGAGTGAGCCCGACCCGGATCATTCCAGGGCCGCGGCGCCGGAGATGATCTCGGTCAGCTCCGTCGTGATCTGCGACTGGCGGGCGCGGTTGTACTTGCGCTTGAGCGCGTGACCCATCTTGCCCGCGTTGTCCGTGGCGGACTTCATCGCGACCATCCGGGCGATGTGCTCGGACACGACCGCGTCGTTGAAGCACTGGAAGAGCTGGGCCTTGACCGCGGCGGGCAGGAGGTGGTCCAGCAGGCCCGCGGCGTCGGGGCTGAACTCGTAGAGCGGGGTTGATTCCGCGCCGGTGGTCTGGCCCTCGTCCACGCTGTCGGCCTTGAAGGGCAGCAGCTGGAGCACCTCGGGCTTCTGGCGCCCCACGGAGAAGTACTTCATCGAGACGACGCGAACCACGCCGATCTCGCCCGCGGCGAACCGGTCGATGTAGTCCTGCGCCAGGCGCTGAACGCCGTCGAACGCGGGCTTGTCGCCGAACTGCGTGTGGTGGGCGCCGATGTCGATCTTGTTAAACCGCAGGACGCCGGCGCCCTTCTTGCCGACGACCTCGATCACGCCGTCGCGGGCGCTGGCCGAGGCGCGGATGTGCTGCAGCGCGGTCCGCACGACCGAGCCGTTGTACGGCCCGCAGAGCCCGCGGTCGGAGGTGATAACCAGCGTCAGCTCGCGGGAGCCCTCGGCGGCCTCGCCCAGCAGCGGGTGATCGACGCCCTCCGCGGCGCCCGCGAGCTGGCGGACCAGATCAAACAGTGCGCCCGTGTACGGCTTGGAGTCCATCGCGGACTGCTGGGCCTTGGCGAACTTGCTCGTCGCGATCATCTGCATCGTGCGCGTGATGCGCTTGATGTTCCCGACCGCCTTCATCCGCTTCTGGATCTCGCGTGATTTGCCCATAGGACGCGATCGTAGGCGTTCTCCGGTGTCGCGGACCGCCAGGACCCCGAGATGTGATCTGACGATGCTCACCTGGAAGATTGGTATATGTTCGGGGTGCGGAGTGCTGAGGCACAAATGTAAAGTATGCTTGACATTCAGTAAAGGACGCTTTACACTTGAGCGATTGGATTTGGCAGGAGGCGACGCGAGCGGTGGAGAACCGGATCCGGGCATTGCGGGGCGAGCGGGGGTGGTCGCAGGGCGAGCTGGCGAAGCAACTGCGGGTTTCGCGCCAGACGGTCAACGCGATCGAGACGGGGCGCTACGACCCGAGCCTCCCGCTGGCCTTCAAGGTCGCGCGCCTGTTCGAGCAACGCATCGAGGACATCTTCGAGGACCGGGCGGACGAGGCCCGGGAGGAGGACGGGTGATGGATGAGCGGCGCCAGCCCGAGCGGGGTGAGAGTTGTCGTCAGCGGTCCCGGGCGGTGCTGGCGTGGTCGCTGCTGGCCGCGGGGGCGTTGATCGTGTCCTCGATGCTGATTGTTTCGCGGGAGTGGGGCACGGGGCTGGGCCTAGTGATCGCGCTGGCGCCGGTGCTGCCGTTCGTGGGGATGTTCTTCGCGCTGCGCCGCTCGATGGCGCTGCTCGACGAGATGCAGCGGAAGATGCAGCTCGAGGCGTTGGCGCTGTGCGTCGTGCTCGCCTCGGTGATCTGCGTGGTGGTGGGGCAGCTTCAGAAGCTCGGGATCGCGTCGGAGCTGGACCTCTCGATGGGCTGGGTCGCGATCGCGGGGTCCTACATCGCGGCGTATCTGCTGGTGAAGGCCCGGTACAGGTAAAGGAGGCTTCGTATGTGCGCAATCCGTGAACGGTTCGGCCTCGGTGTTGCTGGATATCTGATGTCCACGCTCGCGGTCGTTACCGTGACGATGCTCGTGGTGCTGGCGGGCAACGCGGGGATCATGCTCTGGCGCGACGGGCAGGTCGCGAACCTGTGGCGCGAGTCGCTGGGGGACATCGGGTATGCGGTGATGCTCGCCGTGCCGATTATCCCGGCTGGGGGCGTGTACGCGAAGCGTCGTCGGCGCTGCCGCCTGTAGTCACCCGCCCAGCACGAGCCCGTCGTGCGCCAGGGCGACGCCCTCGGGCAGCTGCGCGTTGGTCGCCTCGTGCGCCAGGTCGTGGCTCATGTGCACGAAGTAGGTCGCGTCGGCTCCCACGCGCTGGGAGATGTTCGTCGCCTGGTCCAGGGTCAGGTGCGTGGGGTGATGACGGACCCGCAGGGCGTCGAGAACAAGTGTCCGCAGCCCTTCCAGGGCGGGCCACGTCTCGGGGGGGATCTTGGACACGTCCGTGCAGTACGCCAGGGGCAGGATCCCCGCCGGGTCGAGCATGTCATGAACCCGGGGCGGGGCGTCGATGCGAAAGCCCAGGACGGGCAAGCGCCCGTGGAGCAGGCGAAGGGGCGTGACGCGGAGGCCGAACAGATCGAGCGGGGTCTCTGGTTCGAGCCGGTGGGCGATGAGCGTGGCGATGAACGAGTCCTGCACGTTGGAGCGTTTGTCGAAGATGTGCTTGTAAACCCGGCGCAGGTGCTCGAGGGTGTGGTCCTCGGCGTACACGTCCACGGGCGCGTTCATCGTGACGTTGAACCGCCTGACCTCGTCGAGCCCGAAGGTGTGATCAACGTGGTTGTGCGTGAAGAGGATCGCGTCGAGGCGGTCGAGGCTGGCCCGCAGGGCCTGCTGGCGCAGGTCCGGGCCGGCGTCGAGCAGGATCACGCGGCGCTGGCCGCCCTCGTCGGTGAAGCGGAGCACGGCGCTGGTGCGCAGGCGTGTGTCGCGGGGATCGGTCGAGGCGCAGACATGGCAGTCGCACCCGATGGTGGGAACGCCCGCGCTGGTGCCGGTGCCGAGGAACTCGAAGTTCACGCACAAGGCTAGGCGGGGCGGGGCTAGGGGCAGCCGAAGGCGAAGCTGGTGAGGAACGCGATGATGTCGCTGGCTTCGTAGACCCCGAACGGGGGCGCCAGATCGGCGATCGGGTCGCCCTCGGTGAACGCGACGAGGAACGCGAGCACGTCCGTGATGTCGATCACGCCCAGGGGCTGGGCGATGTCCGCCGCGGTGCAGCTGACAAAGCAGGCCGCCTCGAAGACCTGGAACTGATCGATCGCGCCCTCGAGCACGGAGTTGTTCGGGTTGTCCGAGATCGAGAACCGGGCGGCGAACCGGTCGTTGATCTCGATGTAGTCGTCCAGGCTGACGCTGTGTTTCACCCACGTGTCGTCGGTGGCTGTGACGCTCTCGACCAGCGTCCAGCTTGCGCCCGCGTCGTCGGAGACTTCGACGACCAGCGCGTCGGTGTCGCCCGAGTTGTTGGTGATCCAGCGGGCGTACGAGAAGGTGGGGCTGGTCATCGCGGACAGGTCGAGCACGGGGGAGCTCAGGCGGGAGGGCCCCCCGTCCACGTCCTCGTTGATCGTGTTGCCCGTCAGCCAGCAGCGGCCCGAGAGGTCGTAGTCGGCCTGGGGCGCGCCCTGAGCGCCGACCAGGGGGATGCCGATCTCCCAGGCGCCGGTGAGCAGCGAGATGTGGTTGTCGATGATCCAGTCCGATTCCGCCTCGGTCTCGAAGTCATAGTTGGCGGCGAAGACGATCGAGTGACCGACGAGCGTGGTGTACGGGTCGCCCGGGGCGGCGCGGGGGTCGAAGTAGACCGTCCCCTCCGTGTCCTGCGCGGTGACGAAGTAGTCCACGGGGCCGCCGCACGCGACGGGCGGGAACACGCCCTCGTAGGTCGCGTCGCTGACCTCGGTCATCGCGACGATCTGCTCGCCCGATCCGTCGTCGACGTGGAGACGGACGGTGAAGGGCGCAAGCTCAACGCCCGCGTCGGCGCCGATGACGACGCGGAGCGTGTCCTCCCCGTCGGGGGAGATCGCGCCGGGCCTGCCGAACGGGTAGCTGAAAGTCAGGCTCAGCGGGACGCAGACGCCCTGCGGGTGGTTGAGGGCGTCCTGGAGCGCGGGCAGATGGATGGCGGTTCCCTGGTTGCCGTTGGTGTTGCACCCGGCGTGCGTGTGGATGCCGATGGCCATCCCGGTGGACTCGTCGATGACGGGCGAGCCCGAGTTGCCGCCGGTGGTGTCGGCGGCGTACTTGACCGTTGTGCCCGAGACGGACAGGTACGGACCCGAGTGCGTCTTCTGGGCCGAGTCCCACGGGGCAGGGACGGGCTCGGCGGTCGATCCGAAGCCGGTGATGCTGATCGACTGCCCCGCGACCGCGGGTGCGCTGGCGGCGAGTTGGAACGACGCGCCCTGCGCCGCCAGCGGGGAGAGCCCGGTGTTCGAGTTGTTGAACACGCCGAACGTGGACCAGTCGCCGCCCACGCCCGCGTTGCCCGTGGTCTGGACCGAGATCGGATCAACCGGGTACTGGTCCTCGGGCGGGGGGGCGACGGGGTTGCCCGCGCTGTCAGAAAGCGGGACGTTGAACTGGACGACCTGGTTGTTGGCGGGCCCGCAGTGCCCGGCCGTCAGCAGGCAGTTCGACCGGTCGTTGAAGAGCCAGGCCGTGCACGCCACGGGCATGATCCGCCCGATCCGCGCGTCGGACGAGAGCTGGCGGTCGTCAACGCCCCCGCACAGCGAGCGGGGCTGGGTGCGCCACTCCCCGGCGACCACGCCGATCACCTCGACGCGCGCCGGGCCCGTCTCGGGCGACGCGAACAGCTCGACCCGGACCCGGTCGCCGTTGAAATACGCGCTCATGCCCGCCCACTGGCGGGCCGCGCGGGCGTCCAGGTACTGCACCGCGCCGTTCCGGAGCGAGGTGATCGTCAGGTACGAGCGTTGGGACGAACCCTCGGCGCCGGGCAGGTGAAGCTCGCCGAACGCCACGCGGATGTACGGCGCACCATCGGCGCCGACCTGCGCGCTGTACACCCGCTGCATGTCGCCCGCGCCCGGTTCCGCCTGCCGGTCTCCCGAGTCAACGGAGACCGGCACGACGTGCTCGGGGAAGCTGGGCGGCGCGATGTGCTCGGGAACCGGATCGGGCGGGAGCGCCGGCGTGCTCGTGCGAGCGTCATCGGGGGTCGCGGTCAGCGCCAGCAGGGCGGCCACGGCGAGCGTCGTCAGCATCGGGAGTTCCTAAGCCCGGATCGTGACCCGGGGCTCGTTCGGAGCGTGGTGAGTCCAGCCAGGGGCGGGCGCGATCCACCTCTCGTCGGCTGGATCGCGACCCCGAGTACAGACGCTACCGGACCGTCGCCCGCCTGGCAAGCCAAAACGCCCGTGGGACGGGCGAATCAAGGCAAGGAGGGCACGGGGTGAGCGAACCGCGGACCCGCACGGCGCGAGGTCCGAGAACCGCCTCGAGGCGGGGCAGGGTGGAGAAGCCGACCGATCGGTCAGGGGCACCCGGCCCCGAACGCGGTCAGGAACGCGAGGACATCGGAGAAGTCGAACGTGCCCACGGGCAGCGCGAAGTCGGCCGCCGGGTCCATGGAACCGAACGCGGACAGGAACGCGAGGACGTCGGAGAAGTCCAGCGTGCCCGAGGGCTCGGCCATATCGGCGGGGCAGGGGCTCTCGCAGTCGTCGGGGATCCCGTTCATATCCGCGTCAACGCACGACGTGCCGGGACCACACCAGGACCCACCGGCGACGGCGCAGTCGCCCGAGCTGAGCGTGATGCAGCCTCCGCCGGGGAAGCCGCAGGCGCCCTCGGGCTCGGGGCAGGTGGTGGTGGCGCAGGTGGAGCCGTCGCCCTGGAATGCGCCGTTCATCGCGGCGCACTCGTCGGGGGTGAGGCCGTCGGCGCAGGAGCCGTCGGGCAGACAGCAGGAGCCGACGGGGAAGCAGACGTGCGTGGCGCAGGCGGAGCCCACACCGCCCGGGACGCCCCCGACCAAGTTGCAGTCAGCTTCGGTCAGGTCAAGGCAGCCGCTGGTTTCTTCGAAGCAGCAGGCCTGGGTGGGCTGCTCGCAGACGACGTCCTCACAGGTCGTGCCGTCGCCGGCGTATGTGCCAGCGCAGGCGGCCTCGGTGGTCACGGTGCAGTCGCCGTCAACACAGCAGGCGCCGATGCCGGGCCCGCAGCTCAGGCTGGACCAGAAGGCCTCGATGCCCCAGTCGCCCGAGGGCTGGAAGATGCCCAGATCGCTGAAGCGGTTCCACCCGCCGAGGAACCCGCAGTTGACCGCGAAGAGCCAGTTGTTGGTTGGGGAGGACAGGCCGTTGGTGTCGGTGGTGGGGAAGGCGTTGGAGTTCTGGGGCGGGGCGACGAGGCAGGGGTTCTGCGTCTGGTTGTTGTGCTGGTCGATGCGGAACCCGACGGTGAACGAGTTGGTCCCCGAGGTGTTGGTCAGGATGATCTGATCGGGGTCGCCCGGGTCAACGGAGACCTGGATCTCGGTGCCGCCGTTGCCGGGGGGCATGACCAGGTGGGGCAGGATGAGCCCGTCGGAGCTGAACTCGGCGACGAGTGTGCCCGTGTCGGGCGGGCCGTCCCAGACCAGCACGGACCACTCGGTGATGGTGGAGACGGTGGCGCCGACCGTGGCGAACAGGCCGTTGATCTGTTCGATCTTGATCGGGAATGCGGAGGGGGGCAGCACGTACTGCGCCGCCATGATCTCGCTCTCGGCGAACCCGCCCTGGGCGTTGTACGCGCCCACGTCGAGGCTATCGACGTACGCGGCCCGCTCGATGCAGCCCCGCGAGCCGAAGCCCTGGAAGCCCTCGTCCAGGACGCGCTGGCCCATCGTCGAGGAGTTGATCGTCTCGATCTGATCGAGCCGCACGCGCAGCGGGATCATCCGGGGACCCTCGGTCACCCGGACCGCGGTGATCCGCCCGTCGGGCTCGGACGCGAAGCCGACGCGGTCGGTCCGGACCTGGGCCGGGGCGCTGGCGCTGAGCGTGGCGAGCGCGGTCGCGCAGACCGCGAGAAGTACGGAAGGGTGTCGACGGGGCATGTGATCGCTCTCCTGAACGCGCACGGTCCGAGCGGCCGCCGCGCCATCATCATGACGGAAAGTACGCGTGATGCACAGGTCCATTCGCCAGGACGGACCGATCAGTTCCCGACCGGGCGCCACGCGGGTCCGGGTCCGTCCGAGAAGCGTCCCGCCGGTCCGGGTGCGACGGCTCCAGGGGCAGGGTCAGCCGATCTGCTCGCCCTTGAGGTCGCGGCTCATCAGCATCGAGATCGCGCGGAGCGGATCGAGCTTCTCGAACAGGACCGCGTGGACCGCCTGCGTGATGGGCATCTCGACGCGGTACTTGGCCGAGAGGTCCGCGACCGACTTGCTCGTCGCGACGCCCTCGACGACGAAGGGCGAGGCCTCAAGGTACGCCTGGAGATCCTGCCCCTTGCCCAGCGCCTCGCCGCAGGAGCGGTTGCGCCCCTCGGGGCAGAAGCAGGTGGTCGCCAGGTCGCCCACGCCGGAGACGCCGAAGAACGTCTCGCGGCTGGCGCCCATCGCCGAGCCGAGTCGCGCGATCTCCGCCAGCCCGCGCGCCAGCAGGGCGCTCTTGGCGTTGTAGCCCGCGTTGAGCCCGTCGATGATGCCCGCGGCGATCGCGATCACGTTCTTGGTCGCGCCCGCCAGCTCCACGCCCAGCAGGTCCGGGTTGGTGTACACGCGCATCCAGCTCGAGCTGAAGAGCGACTGCACCCGCTCGGCGAAATCGGCGTCGTCCGAAGCGCCCGTCATTGTCGCGGGCAGCTGTCGGACGAGCTCGGTAGCGATGGTGGGACCCGAGAGGCAGGCCAGGGGGCGGGGCGGGCCGTCGGGGTCATCTCCCCCGGGCCCCTGCATGACGTCGGCGATGATCTGGGTCGGGCGCAGGAGTGTGCCGTTCTCGATGCCCTTGGAGACGCTGACGACCCCGGCGCCCTGCGGGACGAGCGGGCGAAGGCGCGTCCAGGTCTCGCGCAGGAACTGGACCGGGACCGCCGAGACGATGACGTCCGCGCCGCGCAGCGCGTCGGCGTCGCTGAGGGCCACGCGGATCGAGGCGGGCAGCGCCAGCTCGGGCAAACGCTGGCTCCGGCGCGTCTGGGCGAGCACGCCAGACTCGTCCTCGTCGTGCCCCCAGCAGACCACGTCGCCCCGCCGGTCGCTCTCGTCGGCGAGCATCGCGGCGCAGACCAGGCCCATCTGCCCGATGCCCAGCACCGCCACCCTCGGAAGACTGCCGGGGCCGGCGCGGTTGGGCGTGGACGCGTTGGGTGAGGTGGCCATACGGAGCTTCTTGGGAGCGAAAGAGGCGGATTCGGGCCCGGTTGGGGTTCGGACGGGGTGAACCGGGGCCCGACCCGACGCGTAAGCGTAGCGGCGCGGACGTTTACGCGCGGCGCTAGAGTTTCCGCCCCCCGCCCCGGGCGGGTGTTGGTGGTCTCACGACGAGAAGCGGGCCAATGGCCCACGGAGCGACGATCCATGACCCAGGCCGCGACCCACACGCACGGGCCCGACCACGACCACACCCAGGAGGAGGGCGCCTTCGAGTGCTGCTCCCACCACGAGATGGAGATCGATCGGTACATCGTCCTCTACCTCGTGGGCGGCGTGCTGGCGATGGTCAGCTGGATCGCCTCCAAGATGGGCGTGACCGACCAGATCGCGGTCCTGCCGGCGGTCATCGGGTCGCTGCTGCTCGCGGCGCCCCTGTTCATCGCCGCGGGCGGCGAGCTGCTCAAGCGGCGCATCTCGAGTTCATCACTCGCCGCGCTGGCGATCCTCGCGGCCATGGCGATCGGCGAGTTCATCACCGCGGCGTTCCTGGCCTTTGTCCTGCTCGTCGCCGATCAGATCGTCCGGCGCACCGCCTTCGGCGCCCAGCAGGCGATCGAGGCGCTCATCGGCCTCACGCCCGACGTGGCCCGCCTCGTCGGTGAAGACGGCGCCGAGTCCGAGGTCTCGCTGTCCTCGATCGCCGTCGGACAGACCGTCCGCGTGCGCGCGGGGGAGAACCTGCCCGTTGACGGCAAGGTCACCGGCGGGCGCTCGACCATCAACCAGGCCTCGCTCACGGGCGAGGCGTTGCCCGTCGAGGTCGAGAGCGGCGCCGACGTCTACGCCGGCACGTCCAACCTCACCGGCACGATCGACCTCCGTGTCACGCAGATCGGCGAGGACACGACGATCGGCAAGGTCACCACGCTCATCCGCGAGGCGGAGAACTCCAAGACCCCGCGTCAGATGCTCATCGAGCAGGTGGCGCGTTTTTACGTCCCCGTCGCGCTCTCGCTGGCGGCCCTTGTCTTCTTCCTCTTTAGCCAGAGCGCCGAAGAGGGCACGCGGAACATGGCGGCCCTGACGGCGGTCACCGTGCTGGTCGTCACGTGCCCGACCGCGCTTCTGCTCTCGAGCCCCACGGCGATGGTCGCCTCGTTCGCCGCCGCCGCCCGGCTGGGCGTGATGATCAAGCGGACGAGCTACCTGGAGGCCGCGGCGAACATAGACACCGTCGTTATGGACAAGACGGGCACGATCACGACCGGTCGGTTCGAGGTGTCGCGCCTGGCGCCGGTCGATGGCGTGGAGGGCGCGGACCTGCTCAAGGCCGCGGCCGCGGGCGAGGCCCACTCCAACCACCCGCTGGCGCAGTCCATCGTCAACACCGCCCGCGCGGCACGCGTCTCGATCGTGGACGCGAGCAGCTCGGAAGAGATCCACGGTCGCGGCGTACGGGCCTCGACCCCGCTGGGCGAGCTGCACGTCGGGCGCGCGGACTGGATCCGCGAGATCGCCCCCGCGACCGCGTCACAGATCGAGGGCGTGGAGCAGCGGATCGAGGGCATGTCGGGCGTGCACGTGCTGCTCGACGGCAAGTACCTCGGCGCCGTGGGCCTGGAAGACAAGGTCCGCGCCTCGTCCAAGGCGGTCATCGAACGCCTGCGGGGCCTGGGCGTGCGGAGCGTGAGCATTCTGACGGGCGACCGGCTGAGCGTGGCCAAGCGCGTGGGCATCGCGGTGGGCGCCGACGAGATCGAGGCCGAGTGTCTGCCCGAGGAGAAGCACGAGCTGGTGCGCCAGATGGGCGCCGCCGGGCAGCGTGTGATGATGGTGGGCGACGGCATCAACGACGGGCCCGCCCTGGCCGAGGCGCAGGTGGGCATCGCGATGGGCCTGTCGGGCTCGGACATCGCCGCCAACAGCGCTGGCGTGGCGCTGATGACCGACGAGCTCAACCGCCTGCCGTTCCTGATCGAGCTGGCGCGGCGCACCCGCGGCATCGTGGTGCAGAACATCGCGGTTTCTATTCTCATGGCGATCATCGGCCTGACGCTCGCCGCGACGGGCACGTTCGCGGAGCTGGGCGGGATCGGCGTCGGGTTTGCGGCCCTGTTCCACTTCGCGCCCGACATCTTCGTCGTGGGCAACAGCTTCCGCCTGTTCCGCTTCGGCGAGGACTTCCACCAGGCCGAGGCGGCCGCGAAGGAGGCCGCCAGCGCCCCGCGTCGCCAGATGCGCGAGGGCAGCGTCAGGCGCCTGAACCCGGCCCAGGCCTGACGCTCAGCCCACACTCCGGGCACACCTCAAGCCCCGCCAGCGGGTAGCCGCAGGCGGGGCATTCTTATGGTTCTCGCTGGTCTTCGCCCGGAGACGCCCCCGCACCCGCGGCTAGGTCGGGATCTACAGCAGCGTTCCCCGCAGCACTACCAGCGCTACAACGAAGTAGATCGTCAGCCCCGAGACGTCCATCAGCGTCGCGACCAGCGGGGAGCTGGACGTCGCCGGGTCCGCGCCGATGCGGTGCAAGAGCAGCGGCAGCAGCGACCCGATCAGCGTGCCCCAGATCACAATGCCAACCACCGCGGTCCCGACCACGAACGCCAACCGCAACGCGTGCTCCGTCTCGGCCAGCCCCGCCATGTTCAGCGTGAGCACGGTCAGCAGCCCCAGCCCGCCCAGCACCGAGCCCAGCACGAGCCCGGTGAGCAGTTCCTTGCGCGCCACGCGCCAGCAGTCCTTGAACGAGACCTCCTCGAGCGCCAGCGCGCGCACGAGCAGCGACGCGGCCTGCGTCCCCGTGTTCCCGCCCGACGAAATAATCAGCGGCACGAACAGCGCCAGCACGACCGCCTTGTTCAGGTGCTCCTCGAAGACCGTCATCACGCCGATGGTCGCCAGCTGCAGCAGGAACAGCCCCGCGAGCCAGCCGCCGCGCTTCTTGATCATCTCCCCGAAGCCCGCGGACATGTAGGGCGAGTCGAGCGCTTCCATACCGCCGAGCTTGTGGATGTCCTCGGTGAACTCCTCCTCGGCGACGTCGGCGATGTCGTCGGCGGTGACGATGCCCACCAGCAGCCCGCGCCCGTCCACCACAGGCAACGCCGTCCGGTCGTAGCGGGCCATGACGCGGACCGCCTGCTCCCGGTCCTGGGCCGCGTCGAGGGCGATGAACTCGTTGTCCATCAGTGATTCGATCGTCTGGCTCGGGTCCGCCAGCAGGATCTGGCGGATGTGGATGTCGTCGATGAGCCGCTTGCCCTCGTCGATGACGTACACCCAGTGCACCGTCTCGGCGTCCTTGCCATATCGCCGGATGTGCTCCAGCGCGTGCCCGACGCTCCACTCCGGGCGCACGCGCACGTAGTCGGGGGTCATCAGGCGCCCGACGGACTCCTCGTCGTAGCCCAGGATCGCCTGGGTCACGCGCCGGTCCGCGGGGCTCAGCGAGCGGATGATCCGGTCGGCGACCTCGACCGGGAGTTCTTCCAGCAGCCTCGCCCGGTCGTCGGGGTCGAGCGACTCGATCACGCGCTGGGCCCGCTCGGCGCCCAGCTCCCCGATCAGGTTCTCCTGCTCCTCGGCGGAGAAGTTCGCGAAGACCTCGCTCGCCTCGTCCCGCGGCAGGACGCGGAACGCAACGGCCGCGTCGGGCAGGTCCAGCGCCTCGAGGATCTCCGCCACGTCCGCGTGTTCGAGCTTCTCGAGCGCGTCGCGCAGCTCGCGGAACGCCCGGGTGGCGACCAGCTCGCGAATGGCGGGCTCGATGAGCTGGGCGGTGGGGCTGAGCATACACAGAGCGTACGCGGGATGGGAGCGGGCGACGTTTCGTCATGCTCCGGGCGGGGGACGACCGGAGCATGACCCGACCGAGCCGAAGCTGAACCCGACGAAGCCTCGCCTGGGCGCAGGCGTTGGCGATTGTCTTTGCATCCGGCGGCGCCAGCGCGAACACCCAGCGGGGCGAGGCGATCGCGCCGCGGCGCCTGTGCGTCATCGGCCTCGCCCACGGGCGCGTCGGGGGTGTTCGCTGGCAGGCCCGCGATCGGGACGATCTCGAGATCGTCGGGATCTGGGGGCCTGACCGAGCGCTCTTCGGCAAGATGGCCGCGAAGTACGGGCTCGACGACTCGCTCTACTTTGAAGACCGCGGGCGGATGCTCGAAGAGACAAACCCCGAGGCGCCGAGCCCGAAGCAATCGAGCTCGACCCGCTCGCCTCGCCGACGGACAGCCAGTGGCCGATGCTCGGCGCCATCGTCCGACGGCACGCCCTGCCCGACGCGCTCATGTCGCCGGAGAACAACCCGATCGTGGTCGAGATCCTCGACGCGGCCCGGGAGTCAGCCGCCCGGGGCAAGGCGGTCGCCCTCGACCCGGAGCATGGCGCCCGGCACAACCCGCACAGACGCACCACCCGCTTCAAACGGGCGCCTGCCCGGGGAACCTTCTTGCTCGCCCGCTGCTCGATGCCGATACAACCGTCTGGGGAACGAGACGCCACGACGGGGACGATGCCGATGGACTGCCCGAAGAAGTGCGATGCCAAGATCACGCGTGCCTTCACGCTCATCGAGATCATCGTGGTCGTCGTCGTGATCGGGATCCTCGCGGCGATGGTCGTCCCGAAGTTCGTGATGGCGCGGAACGAGTCCGCCGCCGCGGCGACGGTCGAGGACCTGAAGAACATCGAGACCGCCGTCGGGATGTACAAGGCCAAGTCCGGCGCCTGGCCCGGGGACGTCAGCCGGATGCAGGTCGTCTCCGAGCTTGCGCCCTACTTCAAGAACGGCGTCAACCCGTTCGCCAAGGAGTGCCCCATCGGGGGCGTCTACGACTACGAGGGCCCGCCCGGCTGGACCCCGCCGCAGATCTCGATTCGAAAGAACGGCGCCCAGGTCTGGACCGACAGCGACGCCCTGCTTGTCGATTCACACTTCGACGACGGCGACCTGAGCACCGGCAGCTTCCGCAAGGCGGACTCCAACCGTCTCTACTACGTCCTGGACTGATCTCCACCGGCTGACCCGCTCGGGCGGGCCTCCGCGTGCGCGGCGTCGCGTATCCCCCGCAGCATCCCCGAGAACACGAGCCCGTGCAGCGGAAAGACGCTGTACCAATAGGCCAGCCCCAGCAGGCCCTTGGGCGCGAACGACGCGGTCATCACCAGTGACGATCGCGACGCGCCCTGCGCGTCGATCCGGAACGACAGCCGCGCCTCGCCCGGGACCTTCATCTCCGCGACCAGATCCAGCGAATGGTTCTCGCGGATCCCGATCACCCGCCAGAAGTCCAACGCGTCACCCACCGAGAGACGCTCGCGGTCACGCCGTCCCCGACGCAGCCCCGGCCCACCCACGAGCTGGTCCATCCACCCCCGGATGTGCCACAGCCAGTCCGCGGCGTACCACCCGTGCCCACCGCCGACGCGGCACACCGCCCGGAACACCGCCTCGGGCGGCGCGTCGATCGAGATCGAACGCTCATCAACAAACACCGTCCCGCCCGACCACGGCTCGTCGCCGGGCATCGGGCCCGCGCCGGACCAGACCGTCTCAATCCCGCCCTGGGCGTGACGCCCGAGCGCCGCCGCGATCGATTCACTGATCGTCAGCAGCTCCTGCGGCATGAGCCGGCCCGCCTCGTCGTCGCGGCACACGACACGGTTCCGCAGGCCCTCGGCCAGCGGGCGCGCGATCCGCGGTGTCACCGGCGTCACCAGCCCGATCCACAGCGAGCTCAGACGCGGCGTGAGCACCGGGACCGGGATCACCAGGCGGCGTGGCAGCCCGCGCTCGCGTGCCATCACCCGCATGATCTCCAGGTACGACATCACCTCTGGCCCGCCGATGTCCAGGTCCTTGCCGATCGTCTCGGGCGTCCGCAGGCACGCGATGAGAGAATGCAGCACGTTGCGGATCGCGATCGGCTGGCACTGCGTCTGCACCCAGCGCGGCGTGATCATCATCGGCAGGCGCTCGACCAGGTACCGCAGGATCTCGAACGACGCGGAACCGGACCCGATGATCATCGCGGCCCGCAGCGTCGTCACCGGGACACCGGTCGAGGCCAGCGCCGTCTCCACCTCCCGGCGCGAGCGCAGGTGCTCGCTCAGCCCCCCGCCCATCTCGCCCAGCCCGCTCAGGTAGATGATCCGGGGCAGGTCCGCCTCCCGCGCGGCGCGGGCGAAGCGCTCGCCCATGTCCATGTCGAGGCGGGCGTACTCGGCGCCCGCCGCGACCATGGAGTGGATGAGGTAGTACCCCGCGTCGCAGCCGCGCATGCTCTCGGTCAGGCGGGCCTCGGTTTCCGCTGAATCGTCCGCCAGATCCAGCTCGACGATCTCGACCCGCTCGTCGTTGGCCCACGCCTGGGCGAGCAGCTTCTTCTTTGACCGCACGAGGCAGCGCAGGCGATACCCCTTGCTGAGCAGGCGCGGGCCCAGGCGCCCGCCGACGTAGCCCGTCGCGCCGGTCAGCACAATGGTGGGGGTGTGCTCACTCACAATCCGGACAGGGCGTCGATCGACCCCAGTCCGACAGGCTCTTTCGTGAAGAACGCCTCGCCCGATGCAACGCCGATCCGAGAGCCGAAGTACGTTGCCGACGCCTCGACCCACTCGACGACCTTGCGGTTCTTCTCGGGCAGCACGAACTGGGTGTGGTAGGCCCGGATCGCGTTGATCTTGGTCTCAATCTGCTCACTGATGTCGATCACGAAGCTCGGGTCCGCGACCCAGCGCAGGTGCGTCGCGTAGTAGTAGAACAGCCACCTGGGGTAGATCGGGTCGCCCAGCGGGAAGCCCCGCCCGGTCCACTTGTCGATCGGCGCGGGCATGTCGATCTTGGTGAGCTTCGCGTCGAACCGCGCGTCCTCGACGATCCGCGTCACGGCCCGGTGGTCCGGGTGCGCGTCCTCAAAATACGGCGTAAAGACGATCTCCGCCTGCCACGCGCGGATGACCCCCGCGACCGCGTGGCGCGCTTCGAGGGTGTGCTCGACAAACCGGTTGGGCAGGCCCAGCAGCCAGCGCTCGATGGGCCTGGCGCCCGGGTGCTTGGACGGATCGGGCGAGAGGACCGCGGTCGCCGCGGCGGTCTCCTTGGCGCGGATCTCCGGGCTGCCCAGCGGCGTGGGCTCGCCGTTGGTCACGTCCAGCAGCAGCACGTCGTGCCCCTGCTGCGCGAAGCGCGCAATGGCGCCGCCCATGCCAAGCTCTTGATCATCCGGGTGCGGGCCAACGACGAGAATTCGGGCCATAGGAAGAGTCCAGAGACGGAGAGACGATGAGATGAGAGACGAAGTTCAGGAACAACGCATGGGAGACACTCCGTCTCTGGTCTCTGCGTCTCTCCGTCTCTTCCCTAGTTGATGTCGTTGGACACGATCACGAACCCGATCAGCTCGTCGTACTGGTCCTCGGGCCCGGTCTCGAGCTGCACGAGCACGACCGGGTCCGGGTCGCGCGTCGCGAAGAAACCGCCCGCGCGGAACTGGTCCTGGTACTCATCGCGGAACGAGTACAGATCCAGGCTCAGCGTCTGCCCCGCGCCGAAGCCCTGGATCGGGCGGCTGAACCGCTCGTTGACCCAGAGCGTCGAGGGCCCGAACGAGCGCGACGTCGAGTTGGTCATCGTCAGCTTCGTCCCGCTGCGGAAGACCTGGACATCGAGCACCTCGCCCAGGGGTGTGGCGCGGGGGTAGGCCCGGGCGTAGTCCACGTCGGGCGCCCCGCTGAACACGCGGCAGCCGCCGGTGAGCATCGTCGAGACAAGAAGGACGCACGCGCCCACGCTTCGGGTTGTCATTGATCGCTTTGGCACGCCCCTATCCTCCCCCCTATGGGCTGCGACGGCAACAACGCCACCCCGCCCAGCCCCGCGATTGCCCCCGGGGCGGGCGAAATCGACCCCCGAAGGGTCGCCGAGAAGCTGGTCTCGCGCTTCGGCGAGGGCGGCATGGACCCCCGCGTCCGCGATGTGACCCCCGCCTTCGACGCCCCGTTCTTCCAGGCGGGCCTCGCCGGGTACTCCGACGCCGCCATGCGGATCATCGCCCGCAGGCACGGCTGCCCCTACTGCGTCACCGAGGCCCTGCTCGACCGGACCCTCCTGGCCGGCGGTCGCGGCTTCGCCAAGGCCGACCTGGGCGAGATCGAGGACAACATCCCCGGCGGCGACGAGGACCGACCGCTGGCCGGCCAGATCATGGGCTCGGAACCGGCGGAGATGGCCGCCGCCGCGATCAAGATGGTCGAGCAGGGGGCGAGGCGGCCGGCCGAGTATCGAGATCTGGTGGCCGAGATGGGGCATGGCGCCCGGCCCAGAGACGAAGAGACGCAGAGACGCAGAGACGAAGTGGTGGAAGCGGGCCCGACAGCGCGGGCTTCCGCGGCGCACTCCGTCTCTGCGTCTCTCGATCTCTCCGTCTCTTCCGATCGCAGCTTCGCCGCGATCGATGTCAACCTCGCCTGCCCCGTCAAGAAAATCGCCAAGAAGTCCCGCGGCGGGCACTGGCTCACGCAGCCCGAGGGCGCGATCCGGATCCTCGAAGCCGTGCGCGAGGCCACGCCCGCGGACATCGCCGTGACGGTCAAGATGCGCCGCGCCTACGACGAGACCGACGAGATGCGTGAGAACTTCCTGCGCATCTTTGACGCCGCGTACGACATCGGCTGCGCCTGGGTCACCGTCCACGGCAGGACCGTCACCCAGAAGTACATGGGTCCGAGCCGGTGGGACCCGATCCGCGAGCTGGTCCGGCGCAACCCCGAGCGGGTTATCTTCGGCTCGGGCGACGTCTGGAACGTCAGCGAGATCTTCCGCATGCTCGACTACTGCTCCTCGTCTTGGAGGGGTGGGCTTCCAGCCCACCCGCCCACCGGCCTCGCCGGCGTGTCCGTGGCGCGCGGGTGCATCGGCAACCCCTGGATCTTCCGCCAGGCCCGCGACATCCTCGCGGGCCGGGCGCCCCAGGCGCCGAGCATCGAGCAGCAACGCGACGTGCTGCTCCAGCACTTCACCCTCGCGATGGACGTCAACCGCCTCTGGGTCCGCGGCGAGGGCGAGGCCCGCGAAGAACGCGCCGAGCGCCACACCGCCCGCACCATGCGCAAGTTCGCCATCAAGTTCGCCGAGCACCACCCCGAGACGCTGGCGGTCCGCAAGCGATTCATCGCGTGCAAGACGATGCAGGAGTGGCGGGGGGTGCTTGAGGAGCACTACATGTCGGAGGTGACGGCGTCATGAACAACACGGGCTTCGAATCCGGCCTCCCTGCCGACCTGCTCCCAACGTGGCGGGCGATCTTCGAGCGCCAGAAGGCCTTCGCCGAGCACGCCTTCAACCAGCTGGATGACGACCAGTTTTTCACAGTCCTCGCCCCGGGCATGAACTCCGTCGCGGTCATCGCCCGCCACATGGGCGCCAACATGCTCAGCCGCTGGACCGACTTCCTCACCACCGACGGCGAGAAGCCAACCCGCGACCGCGACGCCGAGCTGGAAGCGTTCCCCCAAGCCATGACCCCCGAGCAGCAGCGCGATGCGCGCGCACAGGTCATGGATGTCTGGGAGCAAGGCTGGGCGACCCTGTTTGCGACCCTCGATTCGCTGAGCGAGGCCGACCTACACCGCACCGTCACCATCCGCTCCGCCCCGCACAGCGTCCACGGGGCCATCGCCCGACAGCTCGACCATTACGCCTTCCACGTCGGGCAGATCAATGTCATCGCCCGCCAGCTCGTGGGCACGGACAGCTGGAAGTGGTTCACTCTCCCCCCTGGCGGGACCCGCGAGTTCAACGAGCGCATGCGCCGCAGGCGCCCGGGAAACTAGCCCAGAGCGTCAGCGACGGGCTCCTCGCGCGTGCCCGGGCGTCTCACTGGACGCCCGCCCCCGATTCCATCACAATGGAGCCGTCCCTGGGCGTGTGAAGGAGACGGGCATGGACCTGACCATGATTCTGTTGATCGGCGTGATCGTGCTGGTCGTGTTCTTCCTGATCCTCGCCGGCGCCACGCTCCTGAGCCTGGGCGAGAAGCACCAGACCGGGCATCTGCCCAACGACAAGCGCGCCGGCGTCCGCAAGGGCGACGGCCAGGGCGCCAAGAAAAAGCGGCGCAATCGCTGACCCCCGGCCTTCAGCGCCGGGAATCCAGCCAGATCGTGATCGGCCCGTCGTTGGTCAGCTCGACACGCATATCCGCGCCGAAGACGCCGGTGCGTGCGGGCGCGCCCAGGGCCGCGACGCCCGCCGCGAGCCGGTCGAACATCGCCGAGGCCTCGGGCGGGCGCATCGCGTTCTCAAATGAGGGTCGCCGCCCCTTGCGCGCATCGCCCGCGACTGTGAAGTTTGGAACAAGCAGCACGCCCCCGCCCGTGTCCAGTACGGACCGGTTCATCTTGCCCTGCTCGTCGTCGAAGATGCGCAGGTTGGCGATTTTGGGCGCCGTCCAGGCCAGGTCGGTTTCGGTGTCGTCACGTTCGATGCCAACCATGACGCACAGGCCCGGGCCGATGGCCGCGTGCTCGCGCTCGGCGCCGCCCTCGACCACGCGCAGCGATGCGCCCGCGACGCGCTGGACCACGCACCGCACGGCGTTAGGCGCTCCGCTCGGTCGGCTTCTCGTCGTCCTTGGGCTTGGGCTTGGGCGCGGGCTTGGCCTCGCGTTTCTCGTCGTTGTACGAGATCCGCCCGTGGTAGATCGACGCGACGGTCTTGCTGATCGATTCGACGATCGCCCGCAGGTCCGAGAGCGTCAGGTCGCACTCGTCGAACTGCCCGTCCATCAGGCGCCGGTTCGCCAGGTCGCGCACGAGCGAGTCGATCCGCGCCGGGGTCGGCTCTGCAAGCGTCCGCGTGGCGCTCTCGACCGCGTCGGAGAGCATGATGATCGCGACCTCCTTGGTCTGCGGCTTCGGGCCGGGGTAGCGGTAGTCCACCTCCTCGGGGAGGCGTTCGCCCTCGATCTCGACGGCGGGCTCGCCCGTGCTCGGGCGCTCGAGGCCCTGGTCGCTGACACCGATCGCCTGCTTGCGAGCGCGCTTGTAGAAGTATTCGACAAGCGTCGTGCCGTGGTGGGCCTCGATGAAGTGCTGCAGCGACTTGGGAAGCCCGTGCTGGCGGGCCATGGCCATGCCGTCCTTGACGTGCCCGACGATCACGAGCAGGCTCATCGCCGGCGAGAGCTTGTCGTGCTTGTTGGCCCCGCCCGACTGGTTCTCGACGAAGTACTCGGGCTTGTTGATCTTCCCGATGTCGTGGTAGAGGCAGCCGACGTAGGTCAGCAGCGAGTCGGCGCCGATCGCATCGGCCGCGGCCTCAGCGATCGACGCGACGTTGAGCGAGTGGTTGTACGTGCCCGGCGCCCGCTGCTGCATCTCGCGCAGCAGCGGCTGCTTCGGGTCGCGGAGCTCGATGAGTGTCATGCCCGTCGTGATATCGAACACACGCTCGACGATGGGCAGGATGAACAGGGTCACCCCGCCGACCAGCAGCCCGCCGAAGCCCGCCAGGGCCGCGTCCTTGACCGACTGCAGGCCCCACGCGGTCCAGTCGGGCCTGGACACGGGGCGATCGACGGCGCTGATCAGCAGCGACGCGAGGACCAACGCCGCGCCCAGCGTCACGCTCATCGAGACCAGCGCCCGCCGATCACGCAGATCCTCCAGGCGCCAGACCGCGACCGCCACGCCCACGAGCACCAGCACCAGCAGCTCGATCGGCTGCGCCAGGCCGATCCCCACGAGCAGCGCCAGGCACCCAGAGACCGCGAGCGCCACGCGCTGGTTGTACGCGATGGTGACCAGGGCCGCGACGAGGAGCGTCGGCGCCACGCCCGTGAGCATCATGAACCGCGGCTCGAGCACCGTGCTGACGATCGAGATCGCCAGCGAGACGCCCACCAGCCCGCCCAGCCAGGCCATGCGCGCCGGACGGGCGGCGATCCGCGTGCTGAACGACGCGATGTAACCCACGAGCATCAGCGTGATCAGGGCCGCGCCGCCCATCGCGCCCGCACGGCGTGTCCAGCGAACCCAGACCGGCCCCTGGATCGCGAACTCGCGGGCCTCGCTCATCGCCAGCTCGTACTGCGAGGGCGAGAGCGTGTCGCCGCGCTCATAGATCTTCTGGCCAGGCGCGATGTTCCGGCGCGCGTCGGCGATCCTGGCCGCGGCGGCGTCCTGCGCCTCCTTGGTCGCCTCGGCATCAAAGGTGAATGTCGGTCGCGCGCCCGTGGTCAGCCGGTGCTCGGCCACCTCCGCCGCGAGGTTCTTGAAGCCCGCGACGCGGACGATCGTCCTCGTCTCGGACGCCAGGCTCTGGGCGTCGCCGATGTTGACCACGTTCCGCAGCGGGACGGGCTCTCGCCCCCCGTCGGTGTAGCTCAGGACGATCTGCGTGCTGAGCGTCTCCTGCGTGGCGCGCTGCCACGCGGTCGCGTCCAGCATCGGGCGCAGGCGGAGCACCCGCCCGAGCTCGAGGATCAGCTCGTCCCAGACCCGCTGCGCGTTGTCATCGACCGCGTAGTCCTGCAGCTCGCGCACACGCGCGTCGTTCAGGTGGAACTGCTCTCGGATCGAGCTCTCGACCTGATCGACGCTCTGGACGCCCGCAAGCGTGCGCGGCAGGTTGCCCAGGGACGTCAGGATCTCGTCGATGACCGCGCTGTCCTCCTGGTACACCCGCGCCGTGCGCTGGCGCGCCGCCTCGCGGTCGTTGGCGGTCTGCTGCTCGTCGATCGTCGTGAACCCGACACGCACGGTCCGCGTCGTGGGCATCACCCGCCCGACCGAGAGCTTGGGCTGCTCCCGCGCCCACGCCACCAGGGCGCCGCACGCCAGCGCAAAGATCAGCGAGATCATCAGCCCCCACCCGAACGAGGGTGAGTCCATCAGCCGGTTCAGCCGCTGGCGGAACGTCTGGCCGCGAACCCGGAGCACGCTCCGCTTCGAGGCGGACTTCTTGCGGGACGCGATCTTCGTGCCCTTGGGCGCTTCCCGTGCCATCAGGCGTCCTCCCCGGTCGGTTCGTCGATCATGCCCGGGGCGCTCTCACGCAGGGCCCGGCGCAGCTCGCGGCTGCCCTCGTCCCGCCCGTCCTCGTGCCCGTACGCCTCCACGATCCGCTGCACCAGCTCGTGACGCACCACGTCCCGCCCCGTCAGCGTGCAGAACTCCACCCCACGCACACGCATCAGCAGGCGGGCGGCGTCCACCAGCCCGCTCTGACGCGGGTCGGGCAGGTCGATCTGCGTCGTGTCGCCCGTGACGATCATCTTGGACCCGTGCCCCATGCGCGTCAGGAACATCTGCATCTGCCCGCGCGTCGTGTTCTGCGCCTCGTCGAGAATAACGACCGCGTTGTTGAGCGTACGCCCGCGCATAAACGCGAGCGGCGCCACCTCGACCACGTCCGACTCAATGAGCCTGCGGATCGAGTTGTAATCCATCATGTCGTGCAGCGCGTCGAGCAGCGGCCGCAGGTACGGGTTCACCTTCGCCTCGATGTCGCCCGGCAGGAACCCGAGCTTCTCCCCCGCCTCGACCGCAGGGCGGACGAGCATCAGACGCTGGACGCGTCCCTCGCGCAGCATGTGCACTGCCGCGGCCACCGCCAGGTACGTCTTGCCCGTGCCCGCGGGCCCGATCCCGAACACCAGGTCCTTGGTCCGGATCGCCTCGACGTACGCCTCCTGGTTTTCGGTCTTGGGCCTGACCGACCGCCCCCCCGCGTAGACCTCGAGCGAGCCTTCCCACGCGCCCGAGCCCGGGTTTGGGGTCGCCCCGCTTGTCGCGGGCGCGCCGCTGCCGGATCTGGATGTTCCTTCGCTGATCATGTCGAGCACGTCCTGGCGCGTCGGCGCACGTCCCTTGCGGGCCTGCTGGGCGAGCCGCTCAAGCACGCCCCGGGCCACGACGACCGCCGCGGGGTCGCCGCTCACGCGGATCCGCCCGTCCCGGCTGTGAACCTGGACGCCCAGTGCCTCGCGGATCATCTTGAGGTTTCGTTGTGCAGAGCCGAGCATCTGGATCTGCTCGTGCCCCTGTGGCACACTGATGGTCACGTCCAAGTGGAGTCGGCTCCTTGGTCAGGAACCCGAGCCGGAACGTCCGGCCCGGCGGAACCCGGGGCCTCTATCGACCGATCAATCCTATGGTGCGAGTCCCCCCCCAAGAGTTCCGCCCTCCGATCAGGCCCTCACGCGGCCTGGCGATCGGTCTTGCCCTCAAGATCGGTGTGTGTTCGGCCGTGATCGCCTGCACCGGAGCCTGCTCGTCCTCGATGTCCAGTTCCCGCCCCGCGGTCTCGTCGGCGGGCGGGCCGTCCCGCGAGATGGCCCTGGAATGGGACGGCCTCGTGGACAGCCTCCCCCAGATCGTCCGGGAGCTGAACCTGGGCGTCCTGATCGTCGAGCGTCCCGCGCCGGGCTGGGCCCAGATCGAACTGCTCGACTTCCGGGGACGCCCGATCGGGCTGCGTCTGCACGATCTCGGCGCCGGCGAGGACGGCACGCCCCGCGTGGAGGCCCGCTGCTGGGCGGGACGGTTCGGCGACGACAACCTGGAACTGGCCATCCTCGACGCGATCGAATCGTCAGGGGGCTGAAGCGCCGGCCCGCACGCCCGGCAGCTCGACGATCATGCTCGTGCCCTCCTGCCAGACGCTCTCGACGCGCACACTCCCGCCCAGGCGGCGGGCCGCGTGCTTGACGATCGCCAGCCCCAGCCCGGTGCCGCGCCTTTCCGACCCGCCCTGGCGCGCCTGGTCCACCTGATAGAAGCGTTCGAAAATCCGCTGCTGGTGCGGCAGCGGGATCCCGATGCCCCGGTCGATGACCGACAGCGTGATCCCCCCGCCGTCGGCGTTCAGGGGGCGCGCCCGGACGACGATCGGCGTCCCCTCGAACGCGAACTTCGTCGCGTTCTCCACAAGGTTGCGCACGATCAGCTCGAGGTGTTTCGCGTCGCACTCGACGCGCTGCGCCTCGGGCGCGATATCCACTTCGATACGAAGGTCCCGCGCGGCGCACGCGTCGGCGAACGTCTCCGCGAGCGACTCGACAAGGGCGCCCAGGTCCACGGGCTCATCCCGTGCTTCCAGATCGGGCGATTCCAGGCGGGAGAGGTCCAGCAGATCGCTGACCAGGTCCTCGAGGCGCGTGACGTTGGCCTCGATCATGGACCTGAGGCGGTCTCGCATCGCCTCGTCACGGTCCCCGCCGCGGGACATGGTCTCGACCGCGGCCCGGATCGAGGCGATGGGGGTGCGCAGCTCGTGCGAGGCGTTGGCGGCGAAGTCGGCCTTGAGCTGCACCGCCGTCGCCAGCTCCGTGACATCGCGCAGGCACAGCAGCACGCCCCCCACCCCGGCGCCGCCCTCCTCGCGCGAGGGCAGCGGCGCGGCCGACACGTCGTACCACCGCGTCATGCCCTCGATGACCAGACGCGACCGGACGCGCCGGGTCCGACCCTCGCTTGCCTCGGCGTGCAGCGCGAGCAGCTCGGGCTGCGCCAGGAGGTCCTCCAGGCGCCGGCCCACCACCCCCGCGCCGTGCTCGGCGAGGATCGACAACGACGCGTCGTTGCACTGGACCACGCGCCCACGCTCGGTCGCGATCACCGGTTCGTCGATCGCCCCGAGCATGTCGCGGGCCGATCCCGCGGCCTGCACGAGCGCGCTGAACTCGGCGTCGATTAGGCGACCCCGCGTCCGGATCCGTTCGATCGCGTCCGCGAGCCCTTCGATCGCGTGGCCCGAATCGGGCTCGACGCCGCCCGCGCCCATATCCAGCGCGACGCGGGCCAGCTCGCGCAGCTCCTTCCGCCGGCGCTGCTCGGCGCGCTCGAGCAGGAACCACAGCACGCACACGCCGATGACAACCACGAGCAGGGGCGCCGCCCAGCCCGCGGCGGTCAGCCCGATCGCCGCGGATCCCACGGCGATGATGATGCCCAGCCCGGCGACCGTCAGCCCTCGCGTCAGCACGCCCAGCGCGCTCCGGTGTTGGATCTCTTGGTTCATGTGATCAGCGGCCCCGCGTCCCAAGCCCGAGCCTACGGCGTTTCATCAACGCGGGCTCGGTGGCGTGGGGCCTGCTCGACCTCCGCCGTGGCGAGGGCCAGACGGTACCCCACCCCGCGGATCGTGCTCACCATCGACGCGTGCTTGCCCAGCTTGCGCCGGATCGAGGTCACGTGCACGTCGATCGTCCGCTCGGTCACGGTCACCCCTGGCCCCATGGCGCTGGAAATCAGCGCCCGTCGCGACAGCACCCGCCCGTTGGCGCTCACCAGGGCCCAGAGCAGACGGAACTCGGTGAGCGTGAGCTTCATCGCCTCGCCGTCGAGCGTCGCCCGGTGGATCTGCTCGTCGATGGTCAGCGGGCCGATGCCCAGCGGCTTCGAGGGCGTTCCCACGCCCGCCCGTCGCAGCACCGTGCCCACCCTTGCCATCAGAACGCTCATCGAGAACGGCTTCGTGATGTAGTCGTCCGCCCCGAGTTCCAGCCCCTGCAGCTCGTCGCGCTCCTCGCTCTTGGCCGTGAGCATGATGATCGGGATCTTGCTCGTGCCCGGAGCCTGCTTGAGTCGCTCGGCGACCTGCTGCCCCGAGAGGCGGGGCATCATCAGGTCGAGCAGGATCAGATGGGGGACTTCCCGCTCCACGCCCTTGAGCGCCTCGGCCCCGTCCCGGGCCACCTCAACCGCGTACCCCTCGATCCTGAGGTTGTACGCGATCAGCTCGCCCAGATCAGGCTCATCCTCTACTACAAGTATCCGGCACGGATCTGGCATCAGGCTTCGCTCCAAGTCTCCCTGTTCGGCGTCCAAGGCTAGAGACGCCACCAGGGCGTAAGCCCGCCCTCTTTCAGAATTGACCGAAACCGAACAGACCAGAGAGCCCCGCCCGTGCACTCGGCGCTGCCCTGAAAACCAAACAAAACACGCACACATGAGCGATGACGGGATCGGCCGGCGTCAGGGCTCAAGTTTGCGCAAAACTGGCGCTTGAATTACCGTCAGGGTTTGCCCATTTCAACGAGATGCCGGGCGACGTCCCGAAAAGATGGGCGTTCGATCATGATCTGGTCGAAACTGAGTTGGCACTTGCTAATGAGCGGGACTATACTCCCGCCCGACCCGAGGCCCGGTTTGAGCGGGCAGGGGCAAGGCCGGACTTTGGAGCCCCTCGGGGTTCTCGGCCGATCGGGCGTCACACGGGTGACGCGGCTAGGTGTGAGTCGTCGGGACGATTTCCCGACAGAAGTCGGACGTCACGCGGAGCGTGGCGACAAGTCGAATCGGCGGGCGACCCGGTCGGGAAGCCCAACCGTGTTTGGGCGTGGGAGTGTGCCCGGCACGTGAAATGAAACGAAACCCGCCCAGTACGGGCAACACGCGACGGGGCCTGAAAGCCCCGTGCAAGCGAAGGAGTCTTGAAGATGAGTCGGAAGACGAACGTAATGCTGTTCGCCGGAGCTGCGCTGGGCCTGGGCTCAACCGCCGTCGCTGGCGATCTCGATCTCGACCGTGCCTACGCCGCCGAGCTTCGCGCTGACGCGAACGGCCGCACCAGCCTGCTCCAGGCCGGCGGCGGCTCGGGTCACGACGGGATGTTCCACATCGGCGACGCCTCCGGCGTCAACCGCCTGAACGTCCGCGGCGTCATGCAGTTCCGCTACCTCGCGGACTTCCGTGATTCCAGCCCCGCACTGGGCACCGACAACGAGAACACCATCGGTTTCCAGATGGCCCGCGCCCGTCTGATCTTCGACGGCAACGTCATCAACGAGAACCTGAGCTTCCGCGTTGACGGCGACTTCAACAGCCCCGCCAACGGCGGCAACACCACCTTCGGCGGTGTGTTCGGCGGCGATAACTTCGGCGCCTTCACCCTCCACAACGCCTACGGCAGGTACAACTTCGAGGGCGAGGGCCAGGGCTGGAACATCGCCTGGGGCCAGATGAAGGCGGGCGTCCTCTTCGAGGAGTTCGGCAACGAGGACTGGCACGGCCTGGCCGTTGAGCGCTCCATCGTCAACGAGTTCTTCAACGCCGGCTACACCCAGGGCGTCACCTTCGGCTACGCCTCCGACCAGATCGCCTTCCACGCGGGCTTCAACGACGGCGGCGGCACGGCCAACACCGCGTACAACGGCTTCGGCGCCGGCAACGCGGAGGCCGACTTCGGCCTCACCGCCCGCCTCGACTGGAAGATCCAGGGTGACTGGGCCCAGTTCGCCGACATGACCAGCTTCCGCGGCTCCAACATGGGCGCCCGTCTCGGCGGCGGCATCCACTACCAGCACAACGGCGAGACCAACCCCTCCTTCGCCGCGACCGGCGTGCCGGCCGCTGAGGACTACTTCCTCTACACCGTCGACGGCGCCGTCGAGGGTGACGGCTGGAACGTGTACGCCGCATTCGTCGGTGCTCACACCGAGTACCAGACCGGTTTCGCTGCCTCCGAGCAGGACGACTTCGGCGTCGTGGTCCAGGGTGGCGTCTTCCTGACCAACGACTTCGAGCTCTTTGGTCGCTACGACGGCCTCTTCCTCGACGACGGCGGTCTGGGTCGCTCCACCGCGGCTGACGACAACCTCAACTTCATCACCGTCGGCGGCAACTACTACTTCGTCCCCGAGTCCCACGCCGCCAAGTTCACCGGCGACGTCGTGTTCTCCCTCAACGACTCCCTGCCCAACGGCGGCGGTCTCCTCCCGGACAACACCACCGGCGTTCTCGGTGACACCACCGACGGCGAGGTCCTCCTCCGCCTCCAGATGCAGCTCGTCTTCTAAGACCGCTCCATCCCGCCTCATCAACTCCTTCCGGCCGGCCCTCATGGGCCGGCCGGTTTTCTTTCGCCTACGCCTCATCGCGTGCCGCGTCGCCCTTTCGTCAAGAACACGTAAAAGCTGGACGGCGCTGCCCCTGCGCGGAGACGCTGAGATTCCGCCCGGTTATGGTTCGGCGATGACCACGAAAAGAGCCGCCGCAATCCTGTTCGTCGTTCTCGCCGCCGCTGCGGCCCATGCCCAGCCGGGCGACGCCGCCCCCGCGGGGCACGACACGAAGTTCTTCCTCGCCGACGCGTCGCGTGACAACCGCCTGAACATCTCGGGCCAGATCCAGTTCCGATACCAGGCGACGTTCCAGGACGACGACCCCGCGGTCATCGGCGCCGACAACGACGTGACGATCGGCTTCGTCACCCGGCGTACCAAGATCAAGCTCGACGGCAGCGTCATCTCGGACCGCCTGACGTACAAGGTCACCGGCGCCTTGTCACGCCGCGGCGGCGCGTTCGGGCTCGAAGACGCGTTGATGGCCTACGAGCTGAACAGCGACTGGAGCGTCCGCGCCGGGCAGTTCAAGGCGCCGTTCCTCCGCGAGGAACTCGTCTCGAGCAGCGCCCAGCTGCTGGCCGAGCGCTCCGTGGTCAACGAAACGTTCAACCAGGATTTCTCGCAGGGCATCGAGATCGCGTACGCGAGCAGCCGCGTGCGCACCTCGGCGATGATCTCCGACGGGTTCGCCAGCCGCAACACCCCCTACAACCTGGCGGGCGAGGCCGACGTCGCGCTCACCGCCCGCGCCGAGGTGCTCCTGCTCGAGAACGGCGACTGGAAGCGGTTTAGGGACTTCACGTCGTGGCGCGGGAGCAAGACCAACGCGCTGCTCGGCGGCGCGGTCCACTGGCAGACCATGGGACGCACCAACCCCGCGGGCCCGAACATCGACATGTTCAGCGCGACCGCCGACGCCAGCGTCGAGGGCGACGGCTGGAACGCCTTCGCGTCGGTCGTCTGGCGGCGCATGGACTCCGCCGCGGGCATGGAGTTCGATGACCTGGGCGCCAGCGTCCAGGGCGGCGTGTTCGTCACGGACGACGCCGAGCTCTTCGCCCGCTGGGACGCGGTCTTCGCCGACTCGGACCGGGGCGGGGCGGGCGACACCCTCAACAACCTCACCGCGGGCTTCAACTACTACTTCGTCCCCCAATCCCACGCGGCCAAGCTGACGGGCAGCGTCAGCTACTACCTCGATGCGGTCAGCGATCTGGCGGGCGTCGTCAGCGCCAGCGATTCTGTGCCGCTCCGCCCCGACGCCAACGAGGGGCAGATCGGGCTCGTGCTGCAGATGCAGCTGCTGTTCTGATCGCTACATCCGCTCGAGCGTGGGCAGGCCCAGCGTCCGCAGCCCGTCGAGCAGCACGCGCCCGGTCAGGTCGCACAGGCGCAGACGCGAGGCACGGACCGCGTCGTCGTCGCCCTTAAGAACCGGGCAGTTTTCGTAGAACGAGCTGTAAGCCGTCGCCAGATCGTAGAGATACGCGCACAGGCGGTGGGGCTCGAGGTGCTCGCCGACCGCATGCACGACGCCCGGGTAGCGCAGCAGCGTGAGCGCCAGCGCCTTCTCGGGCGCCTCGCGCACGGAGATCGCCGCGTTCTCGTCGATCGCGATCCCCGCTTCAGCCGCCTTGCGCAGCACGCTCTGCGTGCGCACGTACGCGTACATCAGATACGGCCCGGTGTTGCCCTCGAAGGCGAGCATCCGATCGAAGCTAAAGACGTAGTCCTTGGCCCGCTCACCCGAGAGGTCGGCGTACTTGATCGCCGCGATGCCCACGGCCTCCGCGATCTTGGCCCGCTCGTCAGCTCCAAGCCCCGGGTTCTTCTCGGCGACCGTCACGCCCGCGCGCTGCACGGCCTCGTCGAGCAGATCGGTGAGCTTGATGTTCTCGCCCGAGCGGGTCTTGAGGGGCTTGTTGTCCTCGCCCAGCACGGTCCCGAACGCCGCGTGCTCGAGGCGGGCCTCGCTCCCGTCGGCCTTCCTGGTGTACCCCGCCTCCTTCGCGGCCCCGAACACCTGACGGAAGTGCAGCCCCTGGCGCGCATCGACGCAGTACACCAGCACGTCTCCGCCCAGCTCCTGGACGCGGCGCTTCACGCCCGCGATGTCGGTCGTGGCGTAGAGGAACCCGCCGTCGCTCTTGCGGATGAGCGTGGGCGCCTTGATGCCCTCGACCCGGACCACGAGCGCCCCGTCGGATTCCTCGGCGATCCCCCGGTCGATCAGGTCCTGGACGATCGGCGCCAGCTCGCCCCGGTACGTGCTCTCGCCCGCGGAGTGCTCGTTCGTCACGTTCGCGTGCAATTGGGCGCACGTCTCCAGGCACGCGCGCATCGTGATGTCGTAGATCCGCTGCCACACCCCGACCGTCCGCTCGTCGCCCGATTGCAGCGCGACCAGCCGGGTCTTGGCGCGCTCGAGCGCTTCGTTTGCTGTCTCGACACGAAGCTCGGCCTCGATCTCGGCCTTCGGGCCCGTGTGGAACCTGCGGATGGTCTCGAGCGCGCGGGTCTCCGCCTTGCACTCGCCCTGGGCTGCGCGGTAGATCGTGTTGAGCTCGTCCAGCCCGACCGAGGCCAGGTCGATCCCCGCGTCCTCAAGCTCGACGAGCTTCTGCACGACCATCGCGATGGGCAGGCCCCAGTCGCCCACGTGGCTCTGGCGGACGACGTTCCATCCCAGCCGCTCAAAGACCCGGGCGATGGCGTCGCCGATGACCGTCGCCCGCAGGTGCCCCACGTGCATCTGCTTGGCCAGGTTCACCCCGCACAGGTCCACGACGATGGTCCTGGGCGTCGCGGGGGGCTCGATGCCCAGCTCGGGCGAGTCCAGACGCCCCAGCAGCTCGCCCAGCAGGTCGGGCAGCAGGCGGATATTGATGAACCCGGGCCCCGCGATCGAGGCCTCGGTCGGCGCCTCGGCGATGCCCGCCAGGTCCAGATGCTCGATGACTCTCATCGCCACGTCGCGGGGCTTGGCGCCCACACGCTTGGCCAGGGGCATCGCCGCGTTGGACTGGAAGTCGCCGTGCTCGCTCTGGCGGCTGGCGGTCACCATCGCCTGCGCTGACCCGTCCAGATCCGGGAACGCGGCGCGGATCGCCCGCTCGAAGCGCTCGCTGAGCAGGGCGACGGGGTCGATGGTCGAATCGGTCGTGGCTGGGTCGGTCATCGCCCAGAGTCTAGGGGGCGCTGCCCCGGCCCTCGTAGGTCCACCGCTCCAGGATCGCCGCCAGCTCGTCGGCGAACGCGCGCATCGACGAGCCCGCCGGCACGTGGGCGTAGGGATGGTCGATCAACGCCACCCGCCCGTTGGTGATCGCGGGGATGTCCTGCGCCCCCACGCTGCCCAGGCGACGGATCAGCTCCTGCACACTCGTCCTCGGCGGCTCGACAAACCGGTCGTCGTCGGTCATGTCCCGGGGAAGCACGAGCACGATCGCGTCGGGGCTCAGCCGCACGACGTCCTCCGTGTCCAGCTCCTGCCACATCCCGCCCGAGTCGAGCGCGGAATCCCCGCCCAGGCGTGTGAGCACCTCGTGATGGAACGAGCCCGGCCCGATCGCCTGGGGCGGTGACAGCGCGCCAAGCAGCAGCACCCGACCGGCGCCGCGCACCCGCGGCCCGCGGCTGTCGATCGCTCGCGCGAACGCCTCGCTGGGCATCGTCTGGCTGAACCGCTCGCCCGGGTCCCGGAACCCGATGATGCTCGTGTCGCCCCCCTCGGGCGGCGACACGTAGGCCAGGAACAGGTCATCCATCACCCGCGCGATGTCGTCGAGCGTGTTGATCGATCCGACGCGGCGTACAACCCACCCGTGCTGCTTCTGGAGCGAGACAAGGCGGGCGGGCAGCGGGCGGTCCATGTTGATCTCGACGAGGACGTGCGTGGGGTGGACGCGGAGCAGCGCCTCGTAGTCGAGCTCTTCGAGACTGCCGACGCGCGGGATCGAGCGCCCCAGGGCGTGGTCCCAGTCGTGGGCGCCGACGATGCGATCCTCGACCCCGAGGTCCTTGAGCATCAGACCCAGCGCCGGGCTGAGCGCGACGATGCGCATCGATTCGAGCTCGATCTCGGCGGGCGCGCCAGCGCCGGCCCCCGACTTCGCGGGGCTGCCCGGTCGATCGCATGCGCACAGCACCGCGAGCAGGGTCAGAAGCGTCAGGCTGAGCAGGGTCCGGGGCATCGCCAGAGGCTAGCCCCCTGCCCGCCCGAACGCGCCCTGCACGAGTGATCGCAGCGCGAGCAGATCCTCGGGGGGGTACAGCGGGAACGGGAGGGTCCGGTCCCGCGCGATCTGGGCGTCCACCCGGGCCGGCGCCGCCCTTTCGCGGGCGGCCAGGGCCTTGGCGTCGAGCGACGTGAGCCGGTCCGCGTGTGCGCTGCGCACGCGCTCGAGCAGCGCATGAAGCTCGCGGTACATCTCGCGGGCGCGGTCGGCGGGCGCCTCGCGGATCCGTTCGACCAGCTCGCGCTTCTGATCCTCCGCCTTGCCATCACCCAGCAGCCCGGGGTTGTGCCTCGCGGACTGGGCCAGCCAGGTCAGCCGGTCGGCCTCGTCCACGGCGGTCGTATCCACCTCGCCCCCCGGGCGGAGCGTCGCGGTCACGACGGCGCTCGGCGCGTGCGGCGCCTCCCCCAGCCACCGCTCGAACCAGAGGTCGGTGATCCGGTCGTACACGCCCCCACCCGTACCGTGGATGAACAGGTCGCACGCGGCCCGACGCACGAGCCCGGTCATCAGCAGCCCGCGGGGCGCGAGCGAGGTGATCTCGGCGCCTCGGAGTTCCGCGCCGTAGATCGGCGTGCGCTCGCTCCCCTGAATGGACCACAACGGGAGCTCGACACCCTTGGATACGTCGCCGGCGCGCATCGGGCGGACCCTCGCGTCGGGATGTTCGCTCACGGCGCTGTTGTACGCCTCAGCGCAGGTGTCCGGGTCGGTGCGCATGCGATCGACGATGGACGCGAACAGATCCGTCCGACTGATTGCAAGGGCGCTGACGGACTGGATGGGAGTGGCGACGGACTCGAGCAGGTCTTCGAGCGCGTTCTGGATCTGGGCGCTCAGCGAGGGCGCGCCCTGATGGCGGCGCAGCGCGTCGGCGATGGGTCGGAGCGGCGCCGGGACCGAGGCGCTGATGGTCGCGGGCGGGCGGAGCCCGAGCGGGACGCCGGGCGCCTCCGCCCGGGTCGGCGCCAGGTCGGTCTCGCCGGCCCGGCGCGCGCCGTCGTCGTCCTGCGCGGCGAACCGCAGGCGCGTCGGCTCGCCCGTGTCCAGATCGACGACCAGCCACGCGGGGTGGGCGCCGAGCGCCTCGCCCGCGGCGATCGCGCTCAGGTACTTGCTCAGGACGCCCGGGTGCCAGATCTGGGCCTGGTGCCCGCTCATGACGATCGGGCGGTCGGTCGGCAGGCCCAGCTGCTCGCGGAAGGCGGTCGCCTCAGGGCCGGTGTTGTGCGTGAGCAGAGCCGCCCACCGATCGGCGGGCGGCTCGATCGTGAGCGTGGGGGTGGGAGAGGCGGTTTGGCGCACGGGGCAGTCTAATGGCATGGCCACCTACTGACATCGGCACCCGGCCGACACGCCGTCGAGGGCATTGGCGGGCAGGCGATCAACGCAGCGCTCCAGCTCGCAGTGCATGATCTGGCGGTAGTGGTTCAGGCGGACCTCGGGCACGTCCAGCCCGCCGCCGAACGAGCGGGAGGCGTCGTTGTAGATCAGGCTGACGGGGATCTCGCCGATCCGCAGCCCCGCGGCGGCGCACTGCACCCACAGCTGCATCGGGAAGGCGTACCCGGTCTCGGTCAGGCGGATGTCAGCCAGCGACGAGACCCGGTGGGCCTTGAACCCGCAGAACCCGTCGGTGAGCGTCAGGCCCAGTCGCTCGTTGATCTCGGCGGTGATCCGGTGGTTGATCGCGCGCCGGTCCGGGGGCGGGCTGTCGCTGTCCTCGTCGAGGGTGAGGTAGCGAGAGCCCGAGATCAGGTCCAGGTCGTCGCGGGCGGCGGCCTCGAGGAAGCGGGGGATCGCCGCCGGCTCGTGCTGCTCGTCGCAGTCCATCGTGATGATCCAGTCGAACCCGCGCCCCTGCGCGAAGGCGAAGGCGTCGAGCAGGGACCGTCCGTACCCGTGGTTGATGGGGTGGCGGATGAGCTCGAAGTCGAGCGGGCGCTGGAGGTGGGTCAGCACGTCGGGCGTGTCGTCGGTGGAGCCGTCGTCCACGACGAGGATGTGCTGGGCGAAGTCACGGACGCGCTCCAGGACGCCTCGGACGTAGCCTTGCTCGTTGTAGACGGGGATCGCGACGAGTGTGCGCATCGGGCTTTCCTCCTGGGCGCCGGGCGGGATCGCCCGGACGGGGCCAAACCGGACGGTCGCGGGGACTATTCCCTGTCGGTCCCTTCGGCGTCGTGCGAAACTGTAGACCCGGCGTCAGGTGAGGTATGCGTGGCCAGGACAACGCGATTGGCGTGTGTTCGGGTCTCAGGCGTCGCCGGGCGCGGTCGGGGATTCCGCGTCGGTCGAGAGGGATTTGAACGCGGCGAAGCCGAAGGGTTCCTCCGGGGCGGAGCTGCCGATGGCGGCCGTCTCCGCCCGCTCCTCAAGGGTCTTGACCAGCTCCTCAGAGAGCGAGTGGAAGGCCTGGATCTCAGAGATCGGCAGCGTGTAGATCTCGCCGGAGGGCGTCCGGATCTGGTAGACGGTGCACTGCACGTCCCCCGAGAGGCTGCGCTGCTGCGCTGAGGTCGGGACGGAGCAGGCGAAGACCGGGAAGATGTCCGCGATCGGGATGCGCTGCCCGAAAGTCGTGACGATCGCCAGGCGCCCATCGAACATGTCATCGACCGGTCCAGACGAGAAGGCGGCGCCCTTGGGTGTCGGGCTCAGGCGCCCGCCCGAGCCCGCCGCGACCGCCAGCGCTGACAGGATCTCCCGCATTACGTTCTGCCAGAACAGGTCCCGACGCGACATCACGCGGTTGGGATCGGGGGCCTGCGAGGTCATCTGCGAGGGCGTGGGGGTTGGCATGGTCGCTCATTCCGGGGGGTAGACGGACGATGAATCTGCGGCTTCGACAGGGCAAAGTGGGGACAAAGTCGTCGGTAATCCGCGCCAGGCGGCACAGATGCTACGGCTTTCGACCCTCTCGGGTCTGAACTGAGTACGGGACGAAGCTGGAGCGGGCGGGGGCCGATAGGGCTGATGAGGAGACCCACGATGGCTGCGACCGGCAAGAGCTTCGATCAAATCAAGGCGATCCTGGGCAAGCTCGATCGCCAGGTCGACGAGGCCCGCACCAAGCGGCTGGGCATCACGCCTGCGCCCGCCGGGATGCCCGCCCCCTCGCCCACCCGTCTCGGACAGGCGCCCGAGGCGCCCCCCAGCCCGCCCTCCGAGCGCCGCTCGAAGTACGGCAGGGCCAAGCCCCTGAACCGGTCCGAGTCCAACGGCTGGTCGAGCAACAGTTCCTCCAACGGCGATCTGGACGAGACCATCGGCTGACGATCAACCCCGGCGCGACGCGTCGGTACGACCGGCATGCGACAGACACCCCTGATCCTGCTCCTCACGCTCGCCCTGGCGGGCGTGCTTTCCTTTGGGATGGCGCCCCGCGCTGAGCCGGAGCCCGTGCCCGCATCGGCGACGACGTACGTCATCGTCCGGCACGCCGAGAAGGCCGGCGACGCCGGGGCGGACCCCGCGCTCACGCCCAAGGGGCAACGCCGCTCTCAGCGGCTTGCCCTGATGCTCCGCTCCATGAAGCTCGACGCCGTGCTCTCGACGGACTACCAGCGCACACGTGAGACCGCGGCGCCCAGCGCCGCGCAGGCGGGCGTCGAGCTTGACCTGTACGACCCCCGCAAACCGGGGGAGTTGCTCACAGGACTCGCCGAGCGGTTTGAGGGCGCCAGCGTGCTGATCGTGGGGCACTCCAACACCGTGCCCGACCTGGTCCGGAGGCTCGGGGGCGAGGCGCCCTCGGGCGATCTCGCGGACGACGAGTACGACAACGTCTTCATCGTGACCGTGCTGGGCGATGGGCGGGTGCTGACGCACCGCCTGCACGGCTGATCTACCTCTGCGACTCGATCCAGCGGTCGATCTTGGCCTCGAGCACGGGCAGGGGGATGGAGCCCGAGTCCAGGACCGTGTCGTGGAAGGCCCGGATGTCGAACCTCTCGCCCAGGGCGTTCTCGGCCCGGGTGCGGAGTTCCAGGATCTTGAGCTGCCCGATCTTGTACGCCGTGGCCTGCCCGGGCCAGCCGATGTAGCGGTCGACTTCGTTCTTGACATTGGTCTCGGTCAGGGCCGCGTTGGCGAGCATGTAGTCGATCGCCTTCTGGCGTGACCAGCCCTTGGTGTGCAGGCCGGTGTCCACGACGAGGCGCATGGCGCGCCACATCTCGAAGTTCAGGCGCCCGAAGTCGTCGTAGGGGTCGGCGTAGAGCCCGCGGTCCACGGCGTCGTCGATGGTGTCCTGCCCCATTTCCAGCCCGAGGCGTTCGGCGTAGAGGCCCCAGCCCTCGCCGAAGGCGGTCGTCCAGGTCAGGCGGCGCAGGGGGTGGACCCGGTCGAGCTCCTGGGTGATCGCGATCTGGTGGTGGTGCCCGGGGACGGCCTCGTGGAGGGTGAGGGCGACGATGTCGTACGCGGGTCTCTGGTCGAGGGCGTGGGTGTTGGCCATGAAGTAGCCGGGCACGCCGCCCTTGAGCGAGCCGGAGTAGTAGAACGCGGTGGGGGCGGCGGGGGCGGCGAAGTCCGGGATGGCGCGCACGCCGTAGGGAAGTCTCGGGAGGAGCCCGAAGAGCTTGGGCATCTCGGCGTCGATGACCTTGGAGATCGAGCGGTAGGCGTTGAGCAGGTCCTCGGGCTGGTCGAAGTAGAAGCGTTCATCGGTGCGCAGGTACTGGACGAACGCCGCAAACACGGCGGCGTCGTCCTCCGCGGTGCTCACACCCTCGATGTTGATGGGCTGCCCGTACCAGTCGCTGCGCCGGATCACCTCCATCATCTCCGCCTTGATGCGGGCCACCTCGTCGAGCCCGATCCGGTGGACCTGGTCGGCGGTCAGGTCGAGCGTGGTGTGTTCCTTGAGCGCCAGGTCGTAGGCGCTCTCGCCGTCGATCGAGTCGCTGATCGCGGTCGTGTCGCGGCAGGCGGGCAGGTACTCGTTCTGCAGAAACAGCGCCAGCTCGAGGTACGCCGGAACGACGCGTTCGCGGATGATCGCCTGGGCTTCCTTGGCCAGCTCGCTGTTCTGATCGAGCGAGCGCATCGGCGCGTAGAACGGGCTGTTGGCCGGGTCGGTGCGGATCGAGCTGCTGGCCTGGGCCATGGCCTGCTCGATGGTGGGTTCGATGACCACCCGCGGCGGGACGCGCCCGGCCTCGAGCCCGGCGCGCATCTGATCGATCGCGTCGCCGATGGCGTTGGGGACCTGCTCCAGACGCCTGACCCAGTCCGCCCGGTGGTGGGGCCTGGTCAGCGGGACGCGGTCGCCGAGCTGGGGCAGCCAGATCTGCGGCCCGCCCATGGTGGTGACGGGCATCTGCTCGCGGTGCAGCGGGGCAAGGCGCAGGGCCAGGTCGAGCTGGTAGACGAGCAGGTCGCGGTTGAGCGTGTCCTCGTCGCTGGCGCCCGTCAGGTCCAGTGAGCGGGCGCGCTCGAGCCAGTGGGCTTGGCGCTGGGTCCAGGCCCCGACGGCGGCGGGGGAGTTGTCCGTCAGGCGGTCGTTGTAGGTGTCGTCGCCCAGGGTGGGGCCGACGGACTCGGGGAAGCGTTCGTGCGTGGCCTCAAGGATCTCGTCCATGAGGGCGAGCAGGGCGGGGTTGGGGGCCTGGTCCTGGGGCTGGTTCCTGGCCTGGGCGAGCGTGGGCCGCGCGGGGGCCGCGGGGCTGACGCTTGTGAGCGGGAGGGCGAGGGCGAGCAGGACGATCGGGGTGAGTCGGTTCATGACCCAAGCGTACCGCTGAGAGGTCGCGGGCGATTCAGGCTGCGGGGGTGGACCGGGCGGGCGGACGGCTTGCTCTCGCGGGGCGTGGGGGTAGGATTGGGGCGTCTGGGGATTGGTGTAATCGGTAGCACGAGGGATTCTGATTCCCTTAGTCTGAGTTCGAGTCTCAGATCCCCAACTTCGAGCCCCGCGATGGCGGGGCTTGT
>JAJDDI010000032.1 GCA_029260375.1 Phycisphaerales bacterium
GCACGGGGCAGTCCCGGGCGCCAGGGACACCGGGAGCGACACGATGACCATCCGTCTTGGAGACATCCTCGTCACGAGGGGCGTGCTGACCGAGGAACAACGCGACGAGGCGCTCCGCGTCCAGGACGGGCGCGCCCGCCCGTTCGGCGTGATCGTCGAGCAGCTCTTCGGCGTCACCCCCGACGCCATCGAGCAGGCCTGGGGCGAGCAGTTCAGCGAGATGGCCGAACGCATCAGCCCCACCCTCGCCAACGTCCACCCGATCACCCGCAGCATCATCGAACGCCGCCAAGCGTGGCAGTTCTCCGTCATCCCCATCCGCTTCGACGGGCCCGAGCTCGTCTGCGTCACCACCCCCGACGCCCTGGCCCGCGCCATGCGCTTCGTCTGCTGGCGCGTCGAGCGCCAGGTCCGCTTCGGCATCTGCGACGACGACCAGATGGCCCGGGGACTCGAACGCCTCTACCCCCTCCGAGGCGTCACCCTCGAGAGCCTCCTGGGCGAGATCAACGACCTCTCCGCACGCTCGGCCTGACGCTCTCGGTGGAGCCGGTGCTCAGCCGGCTCTGAACCGCTCCAAACCCCGGCGCCGCCCCGAGCACCGACCCACCGCGGGTCGGTGCTCTCATTTGCACGCCCCTACACTCCCGACCAGTGCCACAAGCCCCCACCCAGCCCGATTCCACGCTCACGGAAGAGATCCAGACGGTCTCGTTCGTCTCATTGGGCTGCCCCAAGAACCTCGTGGACTCGGAGAAGATGCTGGGCCTGCTCGCCGAGGACGGCATCGCCCCCGTCTCCGCGACGGCCAGCGAGGACGGCGAGCACGACGACCTGTCGATCTCCGGCTCCGAGCAGGACGCCTCCGCCGCGTCAGGACGCGTCACGCCCGCCGACGCCGTGGTCATCAACACCTGCGGCTTCCTCGAGGCCTCCAAGCAGGAGTCCCTGGGCGTCATCCGCGAGGCCGTCGAGGCCAAGAACCGCGGCGAGATCAAGCGCGTCGTCGTCGCCGGCTGCCTGGTTCAGCGCCACCGCGCCAAGATGCTCGACTGGGCGCCCGGCATCGACGCGATGGTGGGGGTCTTCGACCGCGACCACATCATCGAGGCCGTCCGCGGCGCCAAGGCCGAGCGCAAGACCCTCGAAGAGGCGGCCGCGACCGGTCCCAAGTACTGGGTCAGCGCCAACGCCCTGGCCAAGGCCCAGACCGACGGACGCGACGTCACGGGCCTGACCGTCAACGGTAAGGACGGCAAGGGCGTGGGCTACTTCGAGTCCGACAGCGCCCGCCTCCGACTCACACCGCGCCACTACGCCTACCTGCGGATTTCTGAGGGCTGCAACCAGAACTGCGCCTTCTGCACCATCCCCTCCATCCGCGGCAAGATGCGCTCCAAGCCCATCGACACCATCGTCACCGAGGCCCGCGAGCTGCTCCAGGACGGCGCCTACGAGCTCCTGCTCATCGGGCAGGACACCACCAGCTTCGGCGACGACATCGGCATCGGCCTTCCTCCCCCCGTGGCACGGGCGTCCCGCCCGTGTGCTTCCCCTTCTTCGACCGCTTCTCACGGGCGGGACGCCCGTGCCACGGGAGACATGTTCTCCGCCGGCCTGCCCAAGCTCCTCAAGTCACTCTCCGACGCCGTCACCAGCGAGATCGGGCGCGGCTGGTTGCGTCTGATGTACGCCTACCCGTCGAACTTCTCTGACGAGATCATCGACGCCTTCGCCCAGCTGGCCGACACGGGCAACCTTTTGCCCTACATCGACATCCCCCTGCAGCACGCGTCGGACAGCGTCCTGACCGCGATGCGCCGCAACGTGGACGCGGGCCAGCAGCTCGAGCTGATGCACAGGCTCCGCGAGCGCGTCCCGGGCATGGCGATCCGCACCACCTTCGTCACGGGCTTCCCGGGCGAGACCGAGGCGGACCACGAGCAGCTGCTCGGGTTCATCGAGGAGGTCGGCTTCGACGCCGTGGGCTGCTTCCAGTACTCCAAGGAAGCCGGCACCGTCGCCGGTCGGATGGAGGACGACCCGAAACTGGCGGTCGATCCCGAGACCAAGCAGCGCCGCCACGACGAGATCATGGCCCTGCAGCAGCGCATCGCCTTCGAGCAGGCCGAGTTCCTCGCCGAGCAGTTCGACCCGGAGCGCCCCACCGACTCGGGCGTGCAGTTTGACGTGCTCATCGACAGGGCGACCGGGGGGACCATCGAGTCCACGCCCGGCGTGAGCCAGGGCGGGCGCCTCTACCAGGGGCGGTCCTACTTCCAGGCCCCCCAGATCGACGCGACGACCTTCGTCCAGGCGAAGGAAGCCCTCAGCCCGGGCGAGCTGGTCCGCTGCACGATCGTGGGCAGCGACGCCTACGACCTGATCGCCCGCCCCACGAGCGAGCTGGAGCGGCGCGTCACCCTGCCCCTCGCCTGATCGCGAACGGCGCCCCGCCTCCCAGCCCCGCACGTGAGTGCGGGGTTTCGCGCCCACCGTCCACGCTCACCAACCCCGCGCTCACGTGCGGGGCTTCAAGCATCGGCCTCTTTGCAGAACTCCCGCCCCGCGGGCCGATTCAGACTCCATGCTCCGACCCGGGCAATCGGTGATTCTGTGCGCGCTCGCCCTCTTGGCGCTGGGCGTGGTGATGGTCAACTCCGCCTCGATGGCCGTGGACCCGATCGAGCTCGACGCCAGCTCCCTCCACGCCGAGACCGCCCAGAGCGTCATGACCCGCTCGGGCGTGACCTTCGAGTCGATCCTGCTCTCCCGTTCGAGCGTGTTCATGGCGATCGCGCTCGGCGCGATGGGTCTGGCGTCCTTCCTGCCCGTGCGCCGCCTCGCCGGGCGCCTGGAGGGCGCCCCCGGCGTGGGACGCATCGGCGAGGTCGGCTGGCTGCTGCTGGGCACGCTCCTCATCCTGGCCGTCTTGGGGCTGGTCTACATCCCGGGCATGAGCCGCGTCGTCAACGGCTCGGCCCGCTGGATCAGCCTCCCCATCCCCGGGCTCGACTCGCTCCAGCCGTCTGAGATCGCCAAGTGGGCGATCCTGCCGGTGCTGGCCTGGTACGCCGCCCGGCGCGCGCGCCAGCCGGGCATGCACAAGTTTTTCAAGGGCCTGGCGCCCGCGATCATCGCGCTGGGCCTGGTCGCGGGGTTCGTCGTGCTCGAGGACCTGGGCACGGGGGCGCTCATCGCGATGGCGGGCGCGATCGTCCTGCTCGCCTCGGGCGCGCGGTTCTTGCACTTCGCCATGTTCATCCCCCCCGCGCTTGCGGGCGTGGCCCTGGCCATCTGGCAGAGCCCGTACCGCCTGCAACGCATCATCACCTACATCGACCCGTACGCCGACCCTCAGGGCTCCGGCTACCACATGATCCAGTCCATGTCCACGGTCGCCGGCGGCGGCCTCTTCGGGCGCGGCCTCGGGCACGGGCTCCAGAAGTTTGGCTACCTCCCCGAGGACACCACCGACTTCCTCTTCGCCATCATCTGCGAAGAACTCGGCCTCGCGGGCGCGCTGCTCGTCGTCTCGCTCTACGCGATCATGATCTGGAACGCCCTGGCCATCGTCCGGCGCGCCGACCTGCCCTCGCTCAAGCTCGTCGCCCTGGGCGTCATCGCGACCATCGGCCTCCAGGCCCTCATCAACATGGTCGTCGTCACCGGGCTCGGCCCCACCAAGGGCATCGCCCTGCCGCTGCTGTCCTCGGGCGGCACCGGCTGGATCCTCACCGCTGGCATGCTCGGCGTGCTCGTCGCCATCGACCGAAGCACTCCCGACGAGTCCGCCCAGCCCCTCCCGGGCGCCGCGCCCGAGATCACCATCCACGCCCGCATGCCCCAGCCCGTCGTGGTCGAGCCCGCGGACGATCCGCACGAACTCGAGCCGGAACTCGAGCCGGAGCCACGGGTCGTCGTCAAGCCGCGGGTCCGCCTGCCCCTGAGCAAGGCGTAACGCCCGTGGCGCTGGGCGTGGTTTTCATGGGCGGCGGTTCGGGCGGGCACCTCTACCCCGCGCTGGCCATCGCCGAGCGCGTTCGCGACGAGGCGCCCGACGCGCGGTTTGTCCATCTGTGCTCGCAGCGCGCGATCGACGCGCGGATCCTCACCGCCGAGGGCGCCGAGTTTGTCACCGTCCCCGCGCGCCCCCCGGGCAAGAGCCCGGGCGCGATGCTCCGCTTCATGCGTTCGTGGGGCCCGAGCGTCCGCGCCGCGCGGGGCGTCATCGGGCAGCTCAAGCGCGAGGGGCGGACCGTCGTTCCCGTCGCGATGGGCGGCTTCGTCGCGGCCCCCTGCGTCATGGGCGCCCGGGCCGAGAAGCTTGGCGTGCTGATGACCAACCTCGACGCCGTGCCCGGCCTGGCCAACCGCTGGATCGCCAAAAGGGCCAAGACGATCGTGACCGCCGCGCCGGTCGCGGGGCGGGGCTGGGAGCAGATCCCGCCGCTGGTGCGCCGCGCCGCGATCCCCAGCGATCCGCCCGAGACCTGCCGAGAGCGCTTCGGGCTCGATTCGAACGCACCCACCCTCTTCGTGACGGGGGGCAGCCAGGGCGCCTGGTCGCTCAACGAGCTGCTCGTCGCGCTCGCACAGCACGAGAGCGACCCGCTCACCGGCTGGCAGGTCATCCACCAGACCGGCGCGGAGGCCAGCCCCGAGATCGCCACGATCTACAAGAACATGGGCGCCCGCGCGTGGGTCAGCGAGTATCTCGACGACATGGCCAGCGCGTGGGGCGCCGCGGACCTGGCCCTGGCCCGCGCCGGCGCGGGAGCCGTGGGGGAGGCGTGGGCAAGCCAGACCCCCTGCGCGTTCCTGCCTTACCCCTACCACAAGGACCAGCACCAGAAGATGAACGCGATGCCGCTGGTCGAGGCGGGCGGGGCGGTGCTGATTGAGGACCAGATCAACCCGGTCAAGACACTTGCACAGGGTCTGCCCGTGCTGCGAGAGCTTCTGAGTTCCGAGCCCAAACGCGCCGCGATGCGACAGGCCCTCCACACCCTCGGCACCGCCGACGGCGCCCAGCGCGTCGCCAAGCTCATCCTCGCCTCGACGTAACCCCGCCCCCCGAACGCCTTACCGGACCGCGCGCCCGCACAACCGGGCTCGCAAGCCCGGCGATCGCCCGTTCCGCCCCTGCCCCGGGCGTTCCCGCGTGCGGCCCGCTGGTGAGGGTGTAGAATCAAAGGTATGGAGGCGAAACGCCAGGAAGGGATTCCGACACGCTGTGTCATGCTCGCCCAGCGCGGCACGAGCCCGCCCACGCCCCTGCTCGAAGCCCTCCGCCGCCATTCCATCGAGCCGCTCCGCTGCGAGAGCCCGTTCATCGCCTTCGCCCGCCTGTGCGAGCTCAGCGCCGCGAATCCGGGCGTGCCCATCGCGCTCTTGCTCGTCCAGCCCGAGCGTCTGCCCGAGGGCGAGGCCCTGCGGACCGCCAGCGAACGGTACACCCCCGGCGTCACCTGCTGGGTCTACGACGAATCGGGCAGGCCCCGACTGCGGGCGGCCCCGCCGCCCCGCGCCCGCGTCGAGACCCCGCCCAGGCACGAGCCCGCGGGTGAGGCGCGACTGGCCGCCAAGGCGACCAAGCCCGCCCGCCCCAGGCCCGCCCCCCGCCTGCGCCTGGTCGAGGCCGACGCCCCGGATCTGGGCATCGTGGACCCGGGCCAGGACCTGGCCCACGGCGCGAACCCGGACGCCCCCGCCGGCGTTGGACCCAACGCGGGCGTCCCGCAGTCGGCGCGATCCATCCTCACCGACGACGAGCTGGAAATGCTCATGGCCCCCGAACTGCCCGACGACTAATCGGGCGCCGTCCACAACCGAACCACACACGGAGATCCGATGAGCGGCGTCTCGGCACGCAATGACATGACAGGCCACCCGGACGACGGCGACCACTCGCCCTCCGCGGGCGATCTGCGCGTCATCCTCGTCGGACGCACCGGGCTCGACCAGACCCTCCGGCGCGACCGACGCATCGAGGTCATCCGCGCCCGCACGCCCATGGACGCCATCGGCGAGCTCTCCGACCCCATCGACGGCCAGTCGCCCACGCGCACGATCGTGATCATGGCGCCCGATACCGAGCCCTCGCCCGACGAGCTGCCCGGGTTCGTCCAGGGCCTGCGCATCGTGGACCCGCACGTGCGCGTGGCGCGCGTCGATGGTGACGGCTCGCCGCCCTACGACGCGATCGTGCACCGGGGCGCTGACGCGGACGACCTGCGCCTGGTGTTCGATCAGTCGCTCGCCCAGCCCGAGCAAGAGGCGCCGCCCGAGGCCGCCCCGCCCGAAGAACCCGGGTTCGGACCGTCCGCGATCGAGACCATGGAGTTCGCCACCGATCTGGCGCCGCTCGAGATGATCACGCGCGGGCGTGACCCGCTCGAGGCGTGCATGGAGCTGATCCGCCAGCGCATGGGGCGCCCCGACGTCCGCTACGTGCCCACCGACGGGACCACAACCCACGGCAACCCCCTCGCCGGCTGCGCCGAGGTCCGCCTGGGCGAGACGCCCGTCGGCCTGCTCGTGCTCGAGGGCCCCGCGCCCGCGGACACCGAACTCGAAGCGCTCACCCAGCACGCCCGCTGGCTCGGCGCCTGGATCCGCCTGAGCGAGCAGCAGCGCGCCCTCCGCCTGGGCGCCTTCACCGACTCGCTCACGGGCGCCTGGAACCGGCGCTACTTCGAGCGCTACGGCGCTGCCGCCATCGAGCAGGCCCGCGCCGCCCGCCAGACCCTGACCGTCCTCTACTTCGATATCGACGACTTCAAGACCTACAACGACCGCTACGGCTACGACGAGGGCGACCAGATCCTGACCGAGACCGTCCGCATGATGCGCAGCGTCGTCCGCCCGTCGGACCGCGTCTGCCGCATCGGCGGCGATGAGTTCGCGGTGATCTTCTTCGAGCCCCAGGGCCCACGCCGACCGGACTCCCAGCCCCCCGAGTCGATCTACGACATCGCCAAGCGTTTCCAACGCCAGATCTGCGAGCACCGATTCCCGAAGCTCGGCGGGCTGGCCCAGGACACGCTCACGATCTCGGGCGGGCTGGCGACCTACCCGTGGGACGGCGTGGACGCCGACTCGCTCCGCAGGCGTGCGTCCGAGCTCGCCATCGAGTCCAAGCGTCAGGGCAAGAACGTCATCACGCTCGGGCCGGGCGCCGAACGCGTCTGCTCGCGTCCCGACCCGTCCTGACGCGCGCCGGCGCTAGGCTACCCCCATGCCCGCCGCCGCCAAGACCACGCTCTCCTGCGACCTGATCGCTCTGGACCTTGACGGCACGCTGCTGCGCGCCGACGGCTCGGTCTCGCCGTACAGCATCGAGACCATCGCCCGGGCGCGAGATGCGGGCGTTGACGTCATCGTCTGCACCGGGCGCGGGTACGTCGAGTGCCGCCACGTACTCAAGTGGATCGACCAGACCGACGCCGTGATCGTCGCGGGCGGGTCGCTCACCGCGTGCGGCAGCACCGGCAGGACGCTCCACCGCTTCCCGATGCACCCGAGCCTGGTCTCGGTCGTGGTGGACACGCTGCACGCGCACGCGCAGGCCGCGATGGTGCTCAAGGACCCGTCCGCCGCGGGCTACGACTACCTCGTGCTCGGGGGCGAGGGCGAGCACCCGATCGACCCGGTGACGAGCTGGTGGTTCGAGGAGATGGGCGTGACCGCCCGCTTTGCGCGCACGCTCGACGAGGACGAGCACCCCGAGCAGACCGTCCGTGTCGGGCTGTGCACCGACGAGAGCGCCTCGCGCCCGATCGCCGAGGCGCTGCGCAAGGCGCTGCCCGAGACCGCCGTGCTGCACGACTTCCCCGCGATTGTGGCTCGCCACGCGGAGGGGACGCAGCCCCGGCGCGTGAACATCGTCGAGGTCTTCGACGGGCGCGCCAGCAAGTGGGGGGCGATCCACCGCCTCGCGTCCGAACGCGGCATCGACCCGGCGCGCGTTGTAGCCATCGGCGACGAGGTCAACGACGTCTCGATGATCCGGGGCGCCGGCTGCGGCATCGCCATGGGCAACGCCACCGCCAGCGTGCGCGAGGTCGCCGACCGCCACACCGAGCCCAACAGCGACGACGGCGCCGCCCGTGCCATCGGACGCATCCTCTCGGGCCAGTGGTGAGCGCGTGCAGACCCTCACCCAGATCAAGATCATGCTCGAGGAGCGTGGGCTCTCGCCCAAGAAGTCGCTGGGCCAGAACTTTCTGATCGATCACAATCTGATCGCACGCCTCGTGGATGTCTCGGGAGTCGGGCCGGGCGATCTGGTGCTCGAGGTCGGCCCCGGGACGGGCGCCCTCACCACCGAGCTGCTTGATCGCGGCTGCCGCGTCGTCGCGTGCGAGCTGGACACCGCCCTGAGCCAGCTCCTGCGCGACACGCTCGGGCAGAGCTATCCCGATCGGTTCACGCTCATCGAGGGCGACTGCCTCGCGTCCAAGCGTGCGCTCTCAAGAGACGCCGCGGACGAGCTGGGCGGTCGCCCGTTCCGCCTGGTCGCGAACCTGCCCTACCACGCGGCGACACCGCTGATGCTCGCGCTGCTCACGCGCCACCCCGAGTGCGCCGGGCAGTTCGTCACCATCCAGCGCGAGGTGGGGGAGCGGTTGTCCGCCGCGCCCGGGACCAAGGCGTACGGCTCGATCAGCGTCGTCGCGCAGCATCTCGGCGAGGTCAAGCACATCGCCAATCTCCCGCCCGAGTGCTTCTGGCCCAGGCCGGAGGTCACCAGTGTGATGATCGCGCTGACGCGCCGCGACGCGCCGGGCGGGCCAGAGCAGTGGGCCCGCCTGGCCGACACCTGCCAGACGCTCTTCGCCTCGCGCCGCAAGCAGCTCGGGTCGGTCGTGCGCCGTCTGGCGGGGGGGGCGATCGACTGGCCCCAGGGCGTTGAACCCTCGGCCCGCGTCGAGTCGCTCACGCCCGAGCGGATCAACGCCCTGATAGACGCAATCCCACATTCCACAGGTGATTCCGCCTGATTCGCCCCCTTGCCCGAGCGCCTCTGGGCGCGGTAGGGTGTGCGTGGAGGGCCGATGACGCCGGGCAGCAACGGGACCACCATCTCGGATGACGCCGACGCCCAGAATCTGGGCGTCTCGCTCGCCCCGGCCCTCCGGGACGTGTGCGAAGGGCGCCTGGGCGAGATCAACTGGTTCCGCGCCACCTGGCAGCACGGCGGCGCCGCCACCGGCTTCGCCACCTGGAACCGCCCCGACGGACGCACCGCCGACGTCGTCGTCAAGCTCCCCATCAAGTTCGACGAGTGGTTCTGGACCGTCGGACTCGGCGGCGTTGAGGACGACGAGGCCGAATCCCCGCGGTCGCTCGCGCTGCCCACCCCCCGCGTCTTCGCCGGTGGTGAACAGCTCGGCGGGTACGACATCGCCTGGGTCGTCATGGAGAGGCTGGGCAGCCCCCCGCTGGCCAGCGATTTGACCAAGGACGCGCTGCACGACCTGCTCCGCTCCGCCGCCGAGTTCCACGCCCGTGCCGCGAGGGTCCGCAGCGTCCGCAAGGCCAAACCCCCGAGCCAGGAGGACTGGGGCGCCGAGATCGAGCAGGCGAGGGAGGCGTGCCGGGGCGACCGGATCGACAACGCCCAGCGCTGGAACCAGATGCTGCGCGAGGTCGATCGCCACCTGGACACGCTGGTGGACCGCTGGAGGGCTCGCCCGATCGACACCTGGTGCCACGGCGACCTGCACGGGCACAACGCGATGCGACGCCGCCTGCCCTCGGGAGAGGGCGGACGCTGCGTCCTGATCGACCTTGCCCTGATCCACCCGGGCTGCTGGATCGAGGACGCCCTGTACCTGGAGCGCCTGTTCTGGGCCCGCCGGGAGCATCTCCACGGCGTTCGCATCGTGCGGGCCCTGGGGCGGTTCCGGAAGGAGCTGGGGCTGAAGAACAGCGAGGACGCCTCAGATTTGGCAAATGTTCGGAGGGTGTTGATGGCGGCCACGGCGCCCGCTTTTCTGTCCACTGAGGGGCATCCGGCCCATCTGGCCGCCGCCCTGGACCTGCTCGAACGCCTCCTGCCCGTAGTTGCGCGGTAGAATGACCCCGATCCACAGGCGGGAGAGTGACCCGTCCGACCAACCAGACCCCAGAAGGCGACGCCGCCCCAGTCCGCGGCGTGCCGGCACACCAGGCAGCGAGGTGACCCTTGGACATGCTCGAACAAATGCAGCAGCTCGTCGAATCCGCCCGCGAGGACTACAACAAGGCCAAGGGCGGCAACCGCGCCGCGGGCACTCGCGTCCGCAAGATCATGCAGGACGTCAAGAACCTCGCCCAAGAGATCCGCAAGGAGATGCTCGGCTCGCGAGAGGACTGACCCGAGCGCCAACCGACCACCAGCAAGCCTGCGGCATCCCGCCGCGGGCCTGTCTTTCCGAGGTCCGCCGACGATGAGCATGGCCCCGAGCCACCACAGTGCAACCAGTGACGCCGACGAAGCGCGAACATGCGTCGTCCAGGGCTTTGATGCGCTCGGACCCAGCGAGAAGTTCATCATCGATATGGACCCTCTGGACCTCTCCCATCGCTACCTCGATCGCGAGGGCATCGCCACCTGCAACCCACACCGCGATCAGATGGCCCTGCTCGACGGCCTGATCTGGAAGAGCCAGGACAACACGCACGGCGTCGCGATCAAGCACGTCCGCGACGACGAGTTCTGGGTCTCGGGCCACTTCCCCGGGCGAGCGATGTTCCCGGGCGTGCTCATGGTCGAGTGCGGGGCCCAGCTTGGGGCGCTGCTCTTTAGCCTGCGTCAGGAGGAAAAACGCCTCGCCGCGTTCCTGCGCATCGACAAGGCGGTCTTCCGACGCGCCGTGGAGCCGGGCGACGATCTGTACGTGCTCGCCCGCGAGGTGAAGAAGCAGTCTCGCAAGTTCGTCTCAGACATCCAGGGCGTTGTCGATGGCCAGCTCTGCTTCGAGGCGCGCATCGAGGGGCTGAACATCGGTCCCCTGGAAACGGGCGCCTGACGCGACCGGCGTGACCGGATCACTCAACATCCTCATCGAACCCACCGACGGCGCGGGGATCGCCGACGCCGCACGCGCGCTGCCCGCTCGCGCCGGTGTCGTCGCGTTCGAGTCGCCCGACGCCTCGACCGTGCTCCTGTCCGCGACGGGCGACCTGCGCCGCTTCGCCCTCACCCGCCTGGGCGAGAGCGACGACGCGACGCCCGCCCGGCGCGAGGATCTCCGCCCCGTGACCGCCCGCCTCCGGGCGTGCATCGTCGGCTCGTCGTTCGAGGGCGACGCGGTCTACCTCGACGAGGCCCGCTGGCGCCTCCCGGCGACCTACCGCAGCGTCCTGGACACGCGCCGGGCCTGGTGCGTGCGCCTCGACCCCGACGCCACCACGCCGCTCTGGCGCAAGCTCGACCTCGTGGGCGCCAGCGCCCGGGGTGAGGCCCTGGCGCCGGAGACCCTCATCGGCCCCATCGGGGACAAGGACGCCGCCGGACGCTTCGGCGAGCGTCTCGACGACCTGTTCGACCTCTGCCGCACCCCGCGCGAGCTCGAGGCCGCCCCCCACGGTCGCGCCTGCGCGTACAAAGAGATGGGGCGCTGCGACGCCCCGTGCGACGGGTCGGCGAGCATGGACGCCTACCGCGCCCGCGTGCGCGACGCCGTCCGCTTCGCCGCCCAGCCCGTGGCGCTGAGCGTGAGCGCTATCGAACAACGCATGGCCCGCGCCTCGGACGAGCAGGACTTCGAGCTCGCCGCGGCCCTCAAGGACCGCGCCCGGCGCATCACCAAGGGGCGCAGGCCCGCGACGAGCTGGCTGACCACGCTGGACCGCTTCGCCGTGCTCGGGGCGTTCCCCTCCACGCGCCGGGCTCGGGCACGCCTGTTCATCGCGACGGCGCGACGCATCGAGGCGTGGGCGGACGTGCCCGGCAAGCTCTCACCCGTGCAGGCGAGCGAGATCCTCGATGCGATCCTCAGCCGGTCCCGGTCGCTGCTCGACGAATCAGGGCCGCTGCGCCCGGAGCAGTGCGAGCGCCTGGGTCTGCTGGCCCATCACCTGTTCCACCCGCGGCGCGGGGCTGGAGGATTCCTCCCCCTCGATCCGATGCCTGACGCGACGGCGCTGGGTAGGCTCTTGCGCCAGGCGGCCAGGGTCGGCGCCGAGGACGGGGCGTCCGATGAGGATCCCGACACCGAGCTCGGCCCGAGCGTCCAAGCCTGACCGGAGTGCGTTGAATGCCCGAGATCGAGCCCTACCCCCTCATCTTCGATCCCATCCTGATGCCCAAGGTCTGGGGCGGCAGGCGCCTCCAGCGGTACGCCAAGCCCATGCCCCCCATCGCCTCCATCGGCGAGAGCTGGGAGATCGCGGACCTGGAAGTCACCAGCGCCTCGGGCGGGGGCGGGGGCGCGGCGCGCTCGGTTGTGAGCAACGGCTCGATGGCGGGCGACTCCCTGCACGAGGTCATCGAGCAGTGGGGCACGCTGCTGCTGGGCGAGCGCCTGCTGCGCAGCGAGCGGATCAAGCAGGAGCAGGGCATGCCCGCGTTCCCGCTGCTGATCAAGTACCTCGACGCGCGCGAACATCTCTCGGTCCAGGTTCACCCGAGCATCGAGTACGCCGACGAGCACGCCGAGGCGCACCTCAAGACCGAGAGCTGGTACATCGTCGAGGCCGAGGGGGACAGCGTGATCTACAAGGGTCTGCGCGAGGGCGTGACGCCGCTGGACCTGAAGTCCGCGATCGAGTCGGGAACCGTGCCCAGCGTGCTGCGGGCCGTGCCGGCGGTGGTGGGGGAATGCCACACGCTGCCCAGCGGCACCGTCCACGCCCTGGGCGCGGGCGTGCTCGTCGCCGAGGTGCAGACCCCCAGCGACACCACCTTCCGCCTCTACGACTGGACCAACGAGTACGACCGCCCCGAGCGCGAGCTGCACATCGCCCAGGCCCTCGAGTGCGCCGACTTCGGGCCGCCCATCCGTGCGGGCACGCTCTCGCCCGACACGGACCGGGGCGTGGTCGCCGAGACCGAGTTCTATCGCATCATCGAGGCGAGGCTCACCGGCGCCAAGGAGCCCGTGAACATCCACGACGCGCCCGTGGTCGCCATGTGCATCAGCGGCGACGGGCACGCGCTCATCGAGGACCCCGACGGACGGTTCGACACCGTGGCGCTCTCACGCGGGCAGACCGCCCTCATCCCCGCCGCCCTCTCGGGCTACAGCACCGTCCGCGGCGACAAGGGCGATATGGTCCTGCTGCTGAGCGAGCCGCTGCCGGGGTGAGCCAAAGAACGGTGGGGCAGGCGTCCCGCCTGCCCGATTCGGTTTGCTGACAGGCGGGACGCCTGTCCCACCCGCTCACGCCTCATGTCCGCTTCGCGTCGGCGACCTTGCGGATCGCCTCGCCGATCTTGTCGGCCTGCTCGTCGCTCAGGTCGTGGTGGATCGGGATGCAGAACACGCGCTCGCAGAGCATCGTGCTCACCGGCGGGTGATCGGTCACGACGTCCTTGAACGCGGGCTGGGTGGTCAGGGGCTTGGGGTAGTGGACGGCCGTGGGCACGCCCTCGGCCTTGAGCGCCGCGCAGAACTCGTCACGCGTGCCCGAGAGGACCCCGGGGTCGAAGCGGCAGGTGTACAGGTGCCACGCGGGCTCAAGGCCCTCAGCGATGGTCGGGCGCTCGATGCCGTCGATGGTGTCGATGATCGCGTGGAAGCGGTTGGCGACCTCGCGCCGCCGGTTGGTCTGGTCTTCGAGGCGGTCGAGCTTGGAGAGTCCGATGGCGCCCGTGATGTCGTTCATGCGGTAGTTGAAGCCGATGGACTCGTGCAGGTACTTGTCGGTCTCGCCGTGCGAGCGGAGCATGCCGATGGTCTTGGCGATCTCGTCGTCGTTGGTGGTGACCATGCCCCCCTCGCCCGTGCCCAGGTTCTTGGTGGCGTAGAACGAGTACGTCACGACGTCGCCGAACGCGCCCAGTCCCTTGCCCTTGGAGGTCGCCAGGTGGGCTTGGGCCGCGTCGTAGATCACCTTCAGGTTGTGCTTCTTGGCCAGGGCCTGCACCGCGTCGATGTCCACGGGCGTGCCGTATAGGTGCGTGCACGCGATCGCGGTCGTCTTGGGCGTGATCCGCTTCTCGGCGTCGGCGACGTCGATCTGGTACGTGTCCTCGTGGACGTCACAAAACACAGGGTTGGCCCCCGCGGCGACGATCATGCTCGCCGTCGCGATGTACGTCCAGGCGGGGACCAGCACGTCGTCGCCGGGCTTGATCGTGGCGCCGTACGCCAGCTGCAGGGCGCAGGTGCCGTTGGCGCAGGTCAGGCCGTGCGCAGCGTCGGTCTGGGCGGCGAAGCGCTCTTCAAGGGCCGCGCACTTGCTTGCGGCACGCAGCATGCCCGACTCGAGCACCTCGTTAGCCGCGGCGATGTCCTCACGCGTCAGCCCGAGCGACATGAACGGGACCGTCTTCTTGAACACGGGGCTCCCGCCGTCGATCGCGAGCGGCTGGGTCGTGGCGCTGCTGGTCATCTGGGTCTCCTCTGGGCAGGCCTGGCCTGCGGCTGGGGGCTCGGGTCCGTCCGTCGCCCGCCTCGGGAGAGGATCGTAGGGCTCCGCAGGCCCATTTCCGCCCGAGAATACCGGGATCTGACCCGATCGGATCTGAGCATTCCGGGGTGGTTCTCTGGCGATCGCGCAGATTCTCGGGCCAAACGACCCCCCTGAGAGCCTGCAAACGCACTTCAGCCACTTTTTTCGCGCCAACCAGTGGCACGCTCACAGACCTGAGGCACCTTGTAGGTGTCGCAGACGGAACCGTCCGTCAGGTTGGGTAGGACAGCGACACGCGAACGCCGCTGAAACACGCGGCGGATCACGATTCTCTCTTTCTCTCTTTCTCTCTTGCCAAGACAGGCGAACAAGCCCCTGCGGATACGCGGGGGCTTGTTCTTTTTGCGCCGAGCCACGATCATGAGCGATCCAAGGAAGCATCGAACCGGGTCTGGTAGGCTGACCGCGCAACGGTGAAAGCGTCACGGGGGGCGAATAATGCGGATCGCACTTGTTTCGATGGTCGTGCTGCTGCTCGTTCCTCATGCGTTCGCGCAAACAGATATCCCGAGCCCAAACGCGATGATTACGCCGGGCAAGGGCGACGAGGGCAAGAGCTATCCCTACAAGCATTACATTGTCTTCCTGCGGTACGCCCAGGAGGATCTGTCGCGACCCTCGGTCAAGCCTCTCGAGTTCCTGAGGCCCGACGCGGCCTCCGGTTTGCCGTTCTCGTTCATCCCCCCGGGATTCGAGCCGACCGACCACGCGGCCCGAAAGATCCGCGACGCGCTGTGGAACGGGTGGACGCTCAAGTCATCGACGATGCCCCTGAAGAACGTCAGGATCCACACGCCCCATATCCCGCCGTCCGCTCGTTTCAAGGAGTACGAGTCTACGTTGTGGCGGACGGGTGACCTCGTGGCACGGATCATCCTCGACGCGTGGGACCAGCGTGCGGCAAGCTCCGGCGTTGCGTACGAGGATGACGACAAACCCGTCGCCCTCGCGGACATCTCCTTCAAGCAGCCGTTCGAAGACGGCCTGCTCGATCCGGCCCGCTTCGCGCCCGACGACATCACGCTATCGATAGGGGAGGAGTCGCTCCGGACGCGCCGAGTGATCCATGACGCGCAGTCGCCCCCGGCCGGCGCGAACGCGGCGAGCCTGTTCGAGAACCGAATGGCGCCGATTCTCAGCATCCTTCGGTCGCGCGAGGGCGCCAACGATGAGCCGGCGGTCGATGTGATCATCGCGACGGGCGAGATGCTCAGCTGGCTCGGGCGCCACCTGGGGAGCAACACTCTGGGCTATGACCCCCTGCCAGGGGAGGCCCAGCCGCCGGTCGTCGAGATCGACGCACTGGCGGCGTTGCTGACGGCCACATCCGAGAGCCATATCCGCGAGGCGATCGGCGGACAGAACCCCGAGCCCAACGCCAGGAACGATTTCAACACCCTCTCGCGCGATTACTACCCCAACGGCGTGTGGTACTTGGGGCTGGACTGGGAACGCTCACCGGGCACGGCGGGGTTCGCAAAGTTCCGCCCGATGCCCCGGGCCGAGCTGGTCGAGGTCGGGAGACTTGAGGCCCGGACGCTGATGATCGACGCGGTCACGACGCAGAACCCGGCGCCCACGGGAACGCCGGTGAGCTACCGCGTGAGCGTCACCAACACCGGATCGATCCCGCTCCAGAATCTGATGGTGACGTGCACGCTCCCTGACGGGGTGAGATTTGAGGTTCAGGGCTCGACCCCCGACGCGTCGATCGCGGGAAGCATCGTCCATTTCCGGCGAATCCCGCTGCTCCGGCGTGGTGAAGTCGCGACGCTTGATCTGGTTGTCTCGTCGCTCACGGCGCGGGTCGCCGAGTCGATCGTCGAGGTCGCGGGCGATTTCATTCTCCGTCCGCGACGAAAGGTCATCACGACCAACTTCGTTGACGCCGGGCCCGCTCCGGCGATCCTGCTCGACCTCCGCTCCTTCTTGGACCCAGCCGCGGTCGGAGAGACGGTGATCTATAGCGTCCGGGCAACGAACCAGGGATCCCAATCGGCGACCGGGCTCACGCTGACATGCACGGCCGAGCCCGGGCTCAGCCTGAACGGCATTGGCGGACGGACGACGATCGTGGGGCAGGGGTCAGAACTGTCGATGAGCCGGCTCGCCTCCCTGGCGCCCGGAGAGGTCGCCGAGTGGAGATTCCGTGGCTCGTGCGATCGTCGGACCCGAAGCCGCATCACCGCCGTACTCAAGGTCGACGGCGGTGGGGGACCCGTGCGGGCCATCGAATCAACATCGTTCTTCGACTGACGATCGCGGCCTCACCCCTTGAGCAGCCGCTCCAGGAAGTGGATGTCCACCCCGCCCCGCGCGAACGCGGCGTTGCGCATCAGCCGCTTGTGCAGCGGGATCGTCGTCTTGATCGGGCCCACGTTGAACTCGCTGAGCGCCCGCGACGCCCGCGTCAGGGCCGCCTCACGCGTCTCGGCGTGCACGATCAGCTTCCCGATCATCGAGTCGTAGTTCGGCGGCACGTAGTACCCGGGCACGACGTGCGAATCGATCCGCACACCCGGGCCGCCGGGCAGCTCCCACGTCTCGATCTTCCCGGCGCTGGGCATGAAGTCCCGGTCCGGATCCTCCGCGTTGATGCGGCACTCGATCGCGTGCCCGTTGACCTTGATGTCTTTCTGCTTGAACGGCAGCGGCTCGCCCGCGGCGATCAGGATCGACTGCTTCACGATGTCCACGCCGGTGATCAGCTCCGTCACCGGGTGCTCGACCTGCACCCGTGTGTTGACCTCGAGCATGTAGAAGTTCTGGTCCTTGTCCATCAGGAACTCGACCGTCGCCGCCCCCGCGTACTCGGCGCTCTTGACCAGCTTCGCCGCCGCCTCGCACACGCCCTGGATCTTCTTCCGCTCGATCAGCGGGCCGGGCGCCTCCTCGACGACCTTCTGGTGGCGGCGCTGCATCGAGCAGTCCCGCTCCCACAGGTGCACCGCGTGCCCGTGCTTATCGCCCAGGACCTGCACCTCGACGTGGCGCGCGTCCTCCAGGAACTTCTCCACGAAGACCGCGCCGTTGCCGAACGCCGCGAGCGCCTCCTGCTGCGCCTTGGCGATGTTGGTCCGCAGCGTCGCCTCGTTGCGGCAGACCCGCATCCCGCGCCCGCCCCCGCCCGCCGCGGCCTTGATGATCACCGGGTACCCGATCTCCGCCGCGACCTCGACCGCCTCCTGCTCCTCCTCGATCGCCCCCTCCGAGCCCGGGAACACGGGCACCTTGGCCGCCTTGGCGTACCGCTTGGCCTCGACCTTGTCGCCCAGCTTGCCCATCGCCTCGGGACTCGGGCCGATGAACTCGATCTTGCAGTCGCGGCACACCTCCGAGAAGTCCGCACGCTCGCTCAGGAACCCGTACCCCGGGTGGATCGCGTCCACGTCCGCGATCTCCGCGGCCGAGATGATCCGCGAGATGTTCAGGTAGCTGTCCTTGGACGGCGCCTCGCCGATACAGATCGCCCGGTCCGCCAGCTTCAGGTACGGCGCGTCGGCGTCCGCCTTGGAGTAGACGCACACCGCCTCCATCCCCAGCTCGTGGCAGGCGCGCAGGATGCGGAGGGCGATCTCACCCCGGTTGGCGATCAGGACTCGTTTGAACATGATGAGATCCAGAGATGAAGAGACAAAGAGACGGAGAGACCAGTGGTGGCTATTGCATGCTTCGGATTAGTCCCGGGAGGACACGGTCGCACTCGTCCAGGGCGTCGAACGGAACGGTGTCGGAGGGGATGAGGTCGAGATCGACACTGAGCTGGAACTGAGTTCTCAGCTCGTAGAGCGAGCCCCGAGCAATCTTGAGGAAACGGAGCAGGTCGGCACGCGATTCTCGCCCGAACCCCTCCGCAATGTTGGACGGGATCGACACGCCGGCGCGACGCATCTGGGAGCAAAGCCCGTAGCGTTCCGAGCCGGGCAGGCTCTCCGTCGAGCGGTACGTCTCGCGAGCAACTGTCATAGCGCGTTGCCACGCGATCAGATCTTCGAGACGCTGGACCCCACCCACTCCGTCTCTCCGTCTCTTCGTCTCTCCGTCTCTTGCCCGGGCAAGCCGTCATGAGGGACGTACAAGAAATAGCTTCTGCCCGAACTCCACCGCGTCGCCGTCCTGCACGAGGATCCGCTCCACACTGCCCGCGATCTCGGATTTGATCTCGTTGAAGACCTTCATCGCCTCGACGATGCAGACCACCGAGCCGGGCGAGACGGAGGACCCGGGCGTGATGTACACGTCCGCGTCCGGGTTGGGCTTGGAGTAGTAGGTGCCGACCATGGGCGACTCGATGGCGATGAGCCCCTCGTCCGCGGGCGAGGCGCCGGCCGAGTCCGCTGGCGCCGTGGCGGGCGCCGCCGCGACCGCGCCGTTCGACGCCGCAGGCGCGGTGTAGACCACGGGGGCGTCGCCGCTGCCTCGTTTGATGGTGACGGTCTCATCCTTGTCGCGGAGGTCGAGCTCGCTCAGCTCGTTCTCCACCATCAGGCGGACCAGTTCTTTGAGTTTGCGTGTATCAATCATGAGTAGTCTCGAGTGAGAGGGGCCAGCGTACCCGCCCCGGGGTTTAGCGGCGCGTCGCCCACGCCAGATCCTTGGGCAGCGACGACAGATTCTTCGCCCCGCGCTCCGTGATGACGTAGTCGTCCTCCAGGCGGACACCCCCGATCCCGGGCAGATAGATCCCCGGCTCGATCGTCACCACGTTGCCCGGTTCCAGCCGCGAACTCTTGGGCGCCAGGGCGCCCAGGCTGGGCCCCTCGTGGATCACCAGCCCGATCCCGTGCCCCAGGCCGTGACCGAACTGCTTGCCGTACCCGGCTTTGGAGATCACATCCCGCGCGATCCCGTCGGCCTCGACGCACGCCAGCCCGGGCCGCAGCGCTGCCGCCGCGGCCTCGTGGGCCTCGAGCACGATCTTGTATATCTCCCGAACACGCGCGGGCCAGCCGCCGATGCCCAGCGTGCGGGTCATGTCCCCGTGGTACCCCTTCCACGTTGCGCCCCAGTCGATCAGCAGCGCCTGTCCCTTGCCGACCTTCGTCGCGCCGGGTGTGTAGTGGGGGAGCGAGCTGTTGGCCCGGGCGCCGACGATGGTCTCGAAGCTCGCATCGGGCGAGCCCCGGTCCTTCATCTCGTGCTCCAGGATCGCGCACACCTGCAGCTCCGTCATCCCCACCTTGATCTGGGGCAATGTCGCCAGCAGCGCCGCCTCCTGGATCTTGACCGCCTTCTGAATCAGCTTGATCTCGCTCGCGTCCTTCACCGCCCGCAGCTTGAGCAGGACCGAGTCGGTCCGCAGCAGCGCCTTCGAGGCGACGCCGTTCTTGCGCAGATCCTTCTTGAGCGCCGCCTCGCCGCTGAGCGTCAGGTGCTCGCCCTGCACCGCGATTTTCGTGGGTTTGCGCTCGCCCAGCTCCTCGCCCACCGCCCGGCTCATGGGGCCAACACGCATCCGGAGCCTGACCAGGCCCTTGAACGCCTGCAGCTCCTCCTCGTAGCGCGAGTCCGAGATCAGCGTGGGCTTGCCCGAGCCGACGATCAGGTAGCTGTCCCCGCCCAGGAACCCGGTCAGGTACGCGACGTCGCGCGGGTTGGAGACGATCATGTGGTCCGCGTCGAGCTTGCGAAGCTCGCGCTTGAGCCGCGTGAGGCGGGCGGAAAGCGGATTCTCCGCGGCGTTCTTCTTCGCCGGCTTCTTCGCGGCCTTCTTCACAGTGCCGCGGGCTGTCGTGGTTGGTGCTGGGGTCATGGGGGCGATCATAGCTCGCTCTGGCGCCTGACCTTGTGTCGATTCGCACGGGCCCGTGCGACCCGGAGGGCGCGGCGGGCCGTACCGTTGCCCGTGGTGGGCGCCCCATGAACAGTCGGTCCGGTCACAGCGCGCAAGAGCGGATCGCGCCGATTGTCGCGGGGGCGCTCCTGCTGACGATCCTCGCGCTGAGCGTCCTCTGGCCCCTGGGGCGCGTCGCGTTCGAAACCGTGGTCGCCATCGTCAACGCTGAATCCTGGGACGGCCCCCGCCCGGGCGCGATCTTCAGCGCGTTCGCCCGCACGCTGGGCGTCTCGCTGCTCATCGCGCTGATGGCGACGGCCCTGGCGTACCCCGCCGCCCGCCTGCTCGCGCGCCGCGGCGCCGTCTGGGCGCCCCTGCTCATGACCCCCATGCTCGCGCCCTCGTACCTCGCCTTCGCCGGCTGGGGGCTGGCCCGCGCGCCCGGCACGCTGCTGGGCGACGCGCTCGAACGCGCCGCGGCGGGCGGCGCACGCTGGCTCCCGATCTACACCGGGCGCTCGCTCGCCATCATCGCGCTCGCGCTCTGGGCCGTCCCCCTCGCCTCGCTCGTGCTCGCCGCGTCCATCGCCAGGCGCGACCCCGTGCTCGACGACGTCCTCCGCCTCGAAACCGCCTCAAAGCTCGTCCGCGTGCGGACCGCGCTGTCCCTGCACCGGACCGCGTTGGTCTTGAGCGTCCTCCTGGTCATGCTGGCGATGCTCGGCTCGAGCGTCCCGCTGCACCTGGCGCAGATCGACACGCTGGCGATCGTCGTCTGGCGCGAGCTGAGCGAGAGCGCCCGGGCCGACTGGTGGCGGGCGTGGGTCAGCGCGGCGCCCCTCATCGCCGTCGCGCTGCTCGCCGCGTGGGTCATCGGCGCCCGCCTCGTCCGCGCGGGCCTGCGCGATCACGCCCAGCTTCCCCGCGACGAGCTGGATCGCCCCCCGGGCGCCTGGGCCAGAACGGGCGCCATCGCCGTCTGGTTCGCGGGCGTCGGCGCGCCGATGCTGCTCTTCGCGATCACGCTCCGCTCGACCGACTCGCTCTGGCGTTTCTGGCGCCTCAGCGCCGAGGGGGTGCGCTCGAGCCTGCTCACCGCGGCCCTGGTCTCGCTGGGCACGCTGCTCGTCGCGCTCTGCCTGAGCTACCTGCTCTCGACGCGCTCCCGCGCCGGGGCGCGCCTCGCGACGGGCGCCGTGCGCGTGCTGCTCGTGGGCGCCATCGCTCCCGGAGTTCTCGTGGGCGCCGCACTGGTCGAGGGCTACCCCCGAGTGAGCCCGCTGGCGCTGCCCGTGCTCGCGGGTGTGGCGCGGTTCGCGTTCGTCGGCGCCGCCGCGGCCTGCCTGGCATCCTGGGCCGAGCCCGTCGCCAGACGCGACGCGCGCCTCCTGCTCAGCTCCGGCGCCCGAGCCTGGGCCATCGCCTGCCTCCCTGTGCAGATTCCGCTGCTGCTCGGCGCGTCGTTGGGCGCAGGGCTGATGAGCCTGCACGAGATCGAGGCGAGCGTCATCGTCCAACCCCCCGGGCGGGGGGCGCTGGCGCAGCAGATCCTCTCGTACCTCCACTTCGCCCGCCTCGAGGACATGTCCAGCGCGGGCCTCTGGCTCGTGGGCGGGGGCACGCTCGCGGCGATCGCCTTCACGGGCCTCATCGCCCTGGGCGCACGATCCAGCCAGCGAGCGAGGATCTCATGAGCAACCGCGCCGGACATCGCGGAGTATCCGATACCATGCGGCCGTTGATGCGCGCCCCGACCCCAGCACGAGTTCTTTGCGCGATCGGGGCCGCCCTCGTGTTGCTCGGTCTGACCGCCTGCGCCGAGTCCGAAGCGCCCAGCGGCCCCATCGACGTCCGCGCCGTGCTGGGCGAGGTCGGGCGCGCCCCGGGCCAGTTTGTCTTCCCGCGCGCCATGACCTCCAACGACGGGAGCCTGCTCGTCGTGGACAAGACCGCCCGCATCCAGCGCCTCGACCCGGACACGGGCGCCTTCATCGACGGCCTGCGCACCCCCGAGCTCGAACTGGGCAAGCCCACGGGCCTGTGCGTCGCCGCCCACCCGAGCGATCCGAGCCGGTCCGCCCTCTACGTCGCCGACACCCACTACCACCGCGTCCTCGTCTACGACCTGGACACCGACTTCTCCCAAGACCCCACCCAGCCCGTCATCCCCGCCATCATGTTCGGCGCGTACGGCACAGAACCGGGCCAGTTCGTCTACCCCACCGACATCGCCGTGCTCCATGACGCGAAAGGGCGCGCCACCCGCCTCTTCGTCTCCGAGTACGGCGGCAACGACCGCGTCACCATCTTCGACATCACAACCGCGTCGGACGGCACGCCGACCTTCCAGCCAGTCTCCACCTTCGGCGCCTTCGGCATTGCCGGCGAAGAGGCCGACAACCAGCTTGTCTTCAACCGCCCCCAGTCGCTTGTCATCGATCACGAACGCCAGGAACTGCTCATCTGCGACGCCTGCAACCACCGCGTCGGGCGTTTCACCCTCGACGGCGAGCTGGTCGCGTGGACCGGATCGCCCAACCATATCTCCGACGCCCCGGGCGACCTGAGCTTCCCCTACGCCCTGGCCCTGCTCGAGGACGCCACAGCCTTGATCAGCGAGTTCGGCAACTCCCGCGTCCAGCACATGGACCTGCGCTCCGGCCAGAGCCTTGGCCTCTACGGCCAGCCCGGGCGGGGCCACGGGCAACTCGCCACACCCTGGGCCATCGAAGTCATGGGCAAGACCGCCTACGTCCTGGACTCGGGCAACGACCGCATCCAGTCCTTCCGCTCGCCCATCCGCGCCGCCGGGGGTGACCGGTGATCACGCCCCCCCTGACACTCGGCGCCCTCGAAGCCGGCCCGGTCCAGTTCGACGAGCCGATCTGGCTCATCCTCATCCCCGTGCTGTGGCTCTTCGTGATCCTGATCGGGCGCAAGAGCATCGCCGGCCTCGACCGCAACGCGCGCTGGGTCGCGCTGCTCGTGCGCCTGCTCGTGGTCGCGCTCGTCGCGGGCGCCATCGCCGAGCCGCACTCGCGCGAGGTCAGCCAGACCGTCAGCGTCACGTTCATCGTGGACGAGTCGCGATCGATCCCCAACAGCCGCAAGGCCGGCATCGACCGCTACATCGAGGACGCCTCGCAGACCCAGAAGAAGCCCGGCGACCGCCTGGGTGTGGTGACCGCCGCCGACGAGGCGTACGTCCAGGCTCTGCCCAGCACGCTGGTCAACCAGATGACGCGTCAGTTCATCGGCTCGACCGACGGCACCAACCTGGGCGAGGCCGCCCGCCTCGGCCTCGCCGTCGCGCCCGAGGACGCGGCCAACCGCATCGTCCTCATCTCCGACGGCAACGAGACCACGGGCAGCCTCCTCGCCGCCGCCGAGGCCGCCAAGGCCCTGGGCGTCACGGTCGATGTCCTGCCCGTCAGCTACGACTACGCCCGGGAGGTCATCGTCGAGAGCCTGCTCGCGCCCGCGACGGCGCGCGGCGGCGAGACCATCAGCCTCCGCGTCGTCATGTTCGCCATGAGCCCCGCCGTCGGGCGACTGCTCGTCACCGAGAACGGCCAGCCCGTCGATCTCGACCCCGACTCGGATTCGCTGGGCTACGTCGTCGAGCTCGACAAGGGACGCAACGTCATCGCCGTGCCCGTCGCGCCCAAGCGTCCCGGGCCCCAGACCTACGAGGCGATCTTCGAGCCCATCGGAGGTCTCACCGGCGAGGGCGAGAACCGGCGCGTGTCCGGCAGCGCCGACACCCTCATCGAGAACAACCGCGCCATGGGCGTCACCTTCGTCGGCGCTGAGGGCTTTGTGCTCGTTGTCAGCGAGACCCCCGACGAGAGCCAGCCGCTCATCGACGCGATGCTCGAGTCCGAGCTGCGCCCCGAACTCATCAGCGCCGACCGCTTCCCCAGCACCCTCACCGAGCTCAACCGCTACGAGGCCGTCGTGCTCGTCAACGAGCCCGCGTACAACTTCTCCGCCTCGGCCCAGGACAACATCCGCCAGTACGTCCACGACTCGGGCGGGGGCCTCGTCATGACAGGCGGCCCCGACTCCTTCGGCGCCGGCGGCTGGATCGGCTCCGCCCTCGAGGACGTCCTGCCGGTGCGTCTGGACCCGCCCCAGAAACGCCAGATGCCCCGCGGCGCCCTCGCCCTGGTCATGCATTCCATCGAGATGCCCCAGGGCGTCTACTACGGCAAGCAGGTCGCCCGCGCCGCCGTGGACGCGCTCTCACGCCTGGACATGGTCGGCATCATCGAGTTCAACTTCGCCGGCGGCACCGACTGGGTCTACCCCATCTCTCCCGTGGGCGACACCTCCAGCGTCAAGCGCGCCATAAACCGCCTCAACTTCGGCGACATGCCCAGCTTCGACCCCTCGCTCAACATGACCCTCCGCGACCTCAAGGCGACCAACGCCGGGCAGAAGCACGTCATCGTCATCTCCGACGGCGACCCCTCGCTGAGCCGATCGATCCTCAGCGACTACAAATCCGCGGGCATCTCCATCAGCACCGTCGGTGTCTTCCCGCACTCCACGCGCGACTTCAACTCCCTCCGCACCATGGCCGAGGACACCGGCGGCACCTTCTACCCCGTCAACACCCAGCAGGCGCTCGCTACCCTCCCGCAGATCTTCATCAAGGAAGCCCAGACCATCAAGCGCGCCCTGATCTGGGAGGGCGACCCCTTCAGCCCTGCCATTGCCAACCTCGGCGCCGAGACCATGCGTGGCATCAACTCGGTCCCGCCCATCTCCGGATACATCGTCACCGCCGACCGCGAAGGACTCTCCCAGGTCACCATGCGCGGCAAGGAGGACGACCCCATCAGCGCCCAGTGGCAGTACGGCCTCGGACGCGTCGTCGCCTTCACCTCCGACGCCACCAGCCGCTGGGGCTCCGCCTGGGTCGGCTGGGATTCCTTCAAGCAGTTCTGGGAGCAGCACGTCCGCTGGGCCATGCGCCCCTCGGGCTCCGCCATGCTCCGCCTCAACACCGAAACCCGGGGCGACGACACCCTCGTTGTTGTCGAGGCCTTCTCCGCCTCAGGCGAGCGCCTCAACTTCGCCGACTTCAAGGCCCGCGTCGCCAAGCCCGACGGCACGGGCGCCGACGTCGAGATCAAGCAGGTCGGCCCCGGCCGCTACGAGGGCTCGCTCGACTCGTCGGACCCCGGCTCTTACGTCGTCTCGCTCCGCTACAAAGCGCCGGGCGAACAGCCCGGGCAGATCATCGAGGGCTCGGCCCAGGCCGCCGTGACGCGCCCCTTCGCCGACGAGTTCCGCTCGCTCGAGTCCAACCTCGCCCTGCTCCAGCAGGTGGCGCAGGTCACCGGCGGACGCGTGCTCCAGGGGTCCGACCCCGTCGCCCACGACCTCTGGCGGCGCGATGGGCTGACCATGCCCGTCGCGACACGCTCCATCTGGCTCCTGGTCACGCTCATCGGCATCGGCGTGTTCCTGGCCGACGTGGGCGTGCGCCGCGTGCGCGTCGAGCCCCGCGCCATCGCCGCGACCTTCCGGCGCGCCTTCGGCGCCTCGACCTCCACCGCCGGCGGGCAGATCGATTCACTCCGGGCCGCCCGCGAGAAAGCACGCCAGCGCATCTCCGACCGCACCCAAGACCGCGAGCAGGCCGAGCAGAAGGCCAAGCGCCGCTTCGAGCTCGACCCCGACGCGAGCGTCAACACCGGCCCCGTCGCCCTCGGCGGCGAGCCCCTGCTCAAAGACAAGCCCAAGGCCCAGACGCCCAAGAAAGCGGACAACGAGGACGAGGGCCTCAGCCGCCTGATGAAGGCCAAACGCCGGGCACAAGAGGAGTTCGATGACTAACCCTTCCTTCCCTCGTGGCACGGGCGTCCCGCCCGTGTCTTCTGTTGCCATCACCAGCTCTTCACGGGCGGGACGCCCGTGCCACGATCTGAATCAGGAGGCGCACCCATGAGCGCAAACCCAGAACACACCGACACCCCCGCCGAGGTCAAGCAGGCCTGCGACAACTTCCGCGTCACCTTCAACACGCTCAGGGCCGAGATCGGCAAGGTCATGGTCGGCCAGCAGGAGGTCATCGAGGCCGTCCTCACCTCCCTCTTCACCGGCGGCAACGTCCTGCTCGAGGGCGTGCCCGGGCTCGGCAAGACCCTGCTCGTCCGCACACTCGCCCAGACCCTGCACCTGCCGTTCTCACGCATCCAGTTCACGCCCGACCTGATGCCCGCCGACGTCATCGGCACCAACATCGTCAGCGAAGACCCGGACACCGGTCGCCGCCAGTTCGTCTTCCAGCGCGGCCCGATCTTCGCGCAGGTCGTCCTCGCCGACGAGATCAACCGCGCCACCCCCAAAACCCAGTCCGCCCTGCTCGAGGCGATGCAGGAACGCTCGGTGACGGTGGGGGGCGAGACCCATGTGCTCGCCAAGCCCTTCATCGTCCTGGCAACGCAGAACCCCATCGAGCAGGAGGGCACCTACCCCCTCCCCGAGGCGCAGCTCGACCGCTTCCTGCTCAAGATCAACGTCGGCTACTCGCAGCTCGATGATCTCATGACCATCCTCGACCGCACCACCGGCGCCCAGACGCCAACGGTCGAGCGCGTCATGGACGCCGACCAGATCCTCGACGCGCAAGACCTCGTCCGCGGCGTCGTCGTCGCCCCTCACGTCAAGCAGTACGCGGCCAGGCTCGTCCTCGCGACCCACCCCGAGGGCGACTTCGCCGCCGGCGGCGCCTCGGGCCCGACCAACCGCTACGTCCGCTGCGGCGCCAGCCCCCGCGGCGCCCAGGCCCTCGTCCTCGCCGGCAAGGTCAAGGCCCTCACCGAGGGCCGCTACCACGTCAGCTACCAGGACATCCAGGACGTCGCCCTCGCCTGCCTGCGCCACCGCATCCTGCTCAACTTCGAGGCCGAGGCCGACCGCGTGGACCCGGACGACCTCGTCCGCGAGATCCTGAAGATGACCCCGAGCCAGCCGATCGGAGCCATGGCGTGAAGCGATACGCACGAGCAACCATCCTGACCGCCGCGCTGCTGTCCATCGCCGCCACGACCGGCTGCTACCGCAAGGTCGTCTCCGCCAAGGGCATCGGCTCCGACGAGCTCGCCCCGCGCCGCGAGCAGCCGACCACCAACGTCATCCAGGACCTGGGCAGCGCCGTCCGCGGCGAGAAGCAGAAACAGAAACCGTAACACGCAGGGAGGACTCGCCATGAACTTCAGGCTGACATCGCTGCTCGCCGTCACCGCCGCGCTCGTACTCGGGGGCTGCTCCACGCCCTCGATCCACGGTTTCGCCAAGGCCGACCGCGTCACCCTCGACGGGCTCGATGGCGTCTGGGTCACCGACGACACCATCACGCGCATCGAGGCGACCGACGACACGATGTACGTTCTCACGCTCAACGGCTCGCGCCACACGCTCGCCCTCGCCGTCGCCGAGATCGACGGGCAGCACGTCGCCGACGCAACGCTCAACGACGACGACTCGCTCGAGTATCTCGACCCCATCCTGCTCTCGTTCATCATCCCCGTCCACAAGTTCGCGCGCCTCCGGCTCGACGGCGACACGCTCGAGCACGCCGAGCTCAAGGACGAGTGGGTCGGCAAGCACGCCGGCGACGCCGTCGCCACGTTTGCCGAGGATCAGAACCTCATCACCGGGTCCAGCGCCCAGGTCCGCGCCCTGCTCGCCAAGGCCCTCAAGGACGAGGACGCGTGGGAGAGCGGGCAGACGTTCACCCGTCTGGTCGAGAACGAGTAAACAGTTGCTCCGAACCCCCAACCCAACCCGCCCCGAGTCCATCGAGCAACTGCTCGACAGCCGTCTCATCGCGCAGATCTCCCGCCTCGACCTGACCAGCCGCAAGATCTTCGCCGGCAAGCTCAAGGGCGAGCGCCGCAGCAAGAAGCGCGGCGAGTCCGTCGAGTTCGCCGACCACCGCCCCTACTCCACGGGCGACGACCTCCGCCACATCGACTGGAACATCTACGCCCGCCTCGACATGCTCTTCATGAAGCTCTTTCTCGAAGAGGAAGACCTCTCCCTGCACATCGTCCTCGACTGCTCCGAGTCCGCCGACTGCGGCGAGCCCAACAAGTTCCTCTTCATGCAGCGCCTCGCCATGGCCCTTGGCTACATCGGCCTGGTCAACCTCAACCGCGTTGCCGTCACCACCCTCGGCGGCGCCATCTCCTCCCCCGCCCAGGCGGGGGAGGTGTCGAGCGAAGCGAGACGGAGGGGGTCTTCACTTCCTCCCTCTCCCCCCCGGGCAGAGGGCCGGGGTGAGGGGTCCCCGGTTCCCCTCGCCTCCCACGCCATCCGCGACCTCCGCGGGCGCCGGCGCACGCAGGACCTCTCCCGCTTCATCTGCGCCCTCCGCCCCGAGGGCGGGTCGGACTTCACCGAGGCCGCCAAACGCATCGCCCTGACCCGCCGCGGCAAGGGCGTCATGATCGTCCTCTCCGACTTCTTCATGAAGGAGGGCTACGAGACCGGCCTCCGCCTGCTCGTCGGGCGCGGCTACGACGTCTTCGCCATGCAGATCATGAGCCCCCAAGAGATCGAACCCGACATCACCGGCGACCTCCGCCTGCGCGACGTCGAGGACTTCGACCAGGCCGAGGTCACAATCACGGCGCCCCTGCTCAAGAAGTACAAGCAGACCCTGGCCGCGTACTGCGGCGAACTCCGCGAGTTCTGCGCCCGGCGCGAGATCACCAACCTCTCCGTCCGCACCGACACGCCCATCGAGACGCTGATCCTCGACTACCTCCGCCAGCGGGGGCTGCTGCGATGAAGCAGAATTCACCTTTCCTCGTTGTCCGCCCAATTTGTATTTTGACGGCTTTGGTCACTGTACAATCGGGATGCAGTGTCAACAGGTCGGCTATCAACAGCGACATGGACGATGAGCGAATCGAGCTCATCGTGCGTGAGAGGCTGAATCACCTACCCAGCATTCGAGAAAAAGCTCTGGAGGCGATCCATACGCCAAGGGCGTATATGTGGCATGGGTTGAGAGTTGGGTACTGGAACGAAAGCGCTTCAGAAATTCGTATCCCATTGTCACCCAAGCGATCGGGCCTGTATGGGTCTGCCCATTTTCGTGATGCTGTAGTTCGACTCGACGCCAAGGGACAGGTGCGATCAGTTAGAAGGCAGAAGCGTATCTGGGCAGCGCATGTCGGCGCGCCGGACTGCTGGACGGAAGCAGTCTATGTGCCGTTTGATGGGATAGAAGATGGTCTAAGAACCAATAGGCATGTTGATGACACTGACGAGGATCCGTGGCGGGATTCACAAGGTGAAGCAAGGCGAAAGTCAATCCGAGTCATTTTGGATGCCGAGGGGTCTGGCGAATTCAAACTAAAACCGAGTCAGCGGTACATCTCTCTCGTTGTAGTCGCGCCCGGTATGAATGATGGCAAGTCGCTATCAGTTAGCCTCGACTCAGGAGTCGATTTCGTTATAACGGCGCAATCCGAAGGGGAGACCCGCAAGTGTGATTGGTCGGGTTCGTTCCTGCCGCCGAACGACTTGGGTTTCGTCCGGATTCCGGAATATGAAACCAGCTTCTGTCTCCGCTTCGTGACGTCGCCACACCCTGGTGCCGACTTCGCCGTCTCCTTGCAGAGAGAGGCGGCCCCATGACCTTCGCCACCCCCCTCCTCGCCGGCGCCGACACGCCCATCGAGACGCTGATCCTCGACTACCTCCGCCAGCGGGGGCTGCTGCGATGAAACACTTCAACGCGGAGACCGCGGAGAGCCGCGGAGGACAAGCAAAGAGTTTGGTTCTGCAGGTCTTCAGTCATGATTTCTCTCCGCGGCCCTCCGCGTCCTCCGCGTTGAATCTTCTTGGAGGCAGGCGATGACGTTCGCGACTCCAATCCTCGCCGCCATCGCCGCGGCCATCACCATCCCGCTCCTCGTCCTGCTCTACTTCCTCAAGCTCCGCCGGCGCGACGTCGAGGTCTCGACCACGCTCCTCTGGAAGAAGGCGATCCAGGACCTCCAGGCCAACGCGCCCTTCCAGAAGCTCCGCAACAACATCCTCCTCCTGCTCCAGCTGCTGGCGCTCATCCTCGCGCTCTTCGCCATCGCCCAGCCCGAGTCCGAGGGCGGGGGCGGCTCCGGCCAGCGACTGATCATCCTCATCGACCGCTCCGCGTCGATGACCGCCCTTGATGCGGGCGACAACGGGCAGACCGCCCGCCTCGACGACGCCAAGGAACAGGCAATGGCGCTCATCAGCGCCATGCGCGAGCCCGGCCCCTTCGACCGGGGCGACGACGCCGCGGACCAAGCCATGGTCATCGCCTTCGACTCCACCGCCGAGATCGTCAGCCAGTTCACGTCCGACCGCAGCGCCCTGCGCGCCGCCGTGCAATCGATCAAGGCGACCGACAGCCCGTCGCGCTTGAAAGAAGCTTTCCGCCTCGCCCAGGCGCAGCGCCCGCAGCGCTTCGTCGAGAACGAGGGCCTGGACACCGGCCCGGGCTTCGCCTTCCACCTCTACTCCGACGGACGCCTGCCCGACGCCGAGGAAGCCCTCCCCGGCTCGCAGGACCAGGTCGCCTACCACGTCATCGGGTCCGAGACCGCCGCCAATATCGGCATCACCGCCCTCCGCGCCGAACGCGCCTACGACCAGCCCTCGCAGCTCTCGATCTTCGTCGGCGTCCAGAGCTCCGACCGCCAACGCCGCAGCGTGGACTGCGAACTCGCCATCGACGCCCAGACCGTCAGCGTCCGCGAGATCACCATCCCCGCCGCGACCGCGCCCACCGCCGGCGAGGGCGACGGCCGCTGGACCCCCGGCTCGGGCGGCGTCGTCTTCGAGCTCGACCAGCCCGCGGGCCTGGTCGCCAGCATCACCCTCCGCACGGGCGACGACCCCGCCGGCGACGTGCTCGACGTGGACAACCGCGGCTGGCTCGTCGTCCCCCCCGCCAAGCAGACCTCCGTCGCCGTCGTCACCGAGGGCAACTTCTTCATCGCCGACGCGCTCGCGGGCATGCCCCTGGCCCGGCTTGACCTCTTCACCCCCAGCGAGTTCCAGAACGCCATCAGCGACGGGCGCGACGCGATCTACGACGTCGTGCTCCTCGATTCCTGGCTCCCCCAGGTCGCGCCCGGGCGCACGCTCCCCGCCGGCCGCTGGCTCGTGCTGGGCGAGGTCCCCCAGGGCGAGCACGGCCTGATCGACCGCGGCCCGGGCGACAGCGCCCAGATCATCGTCGCCTCACGCGCCCACCCCATCATGCAGGGCCTCACCCTCGACGCGCTGACCATCGTCACCTCGCGCACCATCGACCTGCCCGAGGCCTCGCCCGCGAGCGTCATCGCCGAGACGCAGTACGGCCCCGCCATCGTCGAACTCCCGGGGCCCGACTTCCGCGCCGTCGTCGTCCCCTTCAGCATCATGGAGACCAACTGGCCCTTCCAGGCCAGCTTCGTGCTCTTCCTGGCGCGCGCCATCGACTACCTCGACCGCGACGTCGCCGAGGCCCGCGCCGCCAGCGGCGACGCCCGACAGTTCAGGCCCGGGCAGGTCCTGGCCGACCGCCTCCCCCTCGGCGCCGAGCGCGTCGTCGTCGACCCCCCGGGCGACGCGCCCGAGCAGAACATCGTCCCCGCCTCCGACGGACGCGTCGTCTTCGGCCCCCTCAAGCGCACCGGGCTCTACCGCCTCCGCTGGACCGGGCCCGCCGGGCCAGTGGACGCCGTCTCGGGCGATCGCGTCAGCCGTGTCTACGCCACCAACCTGCTCGACCAGGACGAGTCCGACGTCCCCGCCGCGCCGGGCATCATCCTCGCCAGCCAGGAGCTGAGCGCCTCGGAAACGCAGAACGAGGCCTCCGTGAAGCGCTACTGGCCCTACCTGCTGCTCGGGGTGCTCGCGGTGCTCATGCTCGAGTGGTACATCTACAACCGGAAGGTCGCGGTGTGACCCGGCTCTGCGCCATGCTCTGCCTGGTCGTCGCGGCGCTTACGCCGACGCTCGCCCGGGCGCAGGCCCCCGCCGAGATGCTCATCGCCGAGGAAGAAAGCACCGATTTCTTCGTCCGCTGGGGGTTCAACGGCGGCTCCATGATCGCCGAGCGCTGGACGCCCGTGCGCATCCACGTCTGGTCGGGTGAGAAGGCCGTCTCGGGCACGCTCGAGATCACCTATCGCCAAGACGCCTCGCAATCGATGCGCATCGTCGCGCCCTTCTCCACCACGCCCGGGCGCCCCGTGCCCATCGAGACCGCCCTCGCCCTGCCCTCGGGCTGCCAAAGCGTCAGCGTGCGCATGCGTGACGAGCGGGGAAAGCGTCTCCGCTCCCGAATCTTCAGCCACAACTCGTCCCGCGATGACGAGCAGATGCCCCAGATCCTCGTCAACACGGGCGTCCCCCTGCTCAACATCGGCCAGACCGGGATCGAGCAGGTCTCAACCGCCATCGTCGGCGAGACCTTCGGCGACGACCGACAGACCCGCAGCTCCCCCGGCAGCGATCTCTGGTCCCGCCTGACCATCTTCAAAACCGCCCCGCTCGACATGCCCGCCTCCTGGATGGCCTACGACGCGCTGGGCGTGGTCGTCCTCGAGTCCTCACGCATCGCCTCTGTTCCCCGCGCCTCGCGCCACGCCCTCCGCCTCTGGCTCCGCGCCGGCGGCACGCTCGTCCTCATCGCCGACGAGCCCGGCGACGACTGGCGCCCGCTGCTCACCAGCCCGGGCGCCCAGGCGCCCGTCCGTCTCGCCCCGCCGACCTCGATCCCATCGCACCAGGAACTCGAGGACCTCGTCGAGATCAGCCCCGCGCTGACCGCGCGCCCGATCCGCGTGACTCCCTTTGGACAGCGCGCCGGCTGGACCCAGCGCTGGATCGACACGTCGCGGGGCGCGCTCATCGCCGAGGGCCCCGTCGGGCTCGGCTGGGCCATCGTCGTCACCGCCGACCCCCAGCGCATCCCGAGCATCGCCTCCGACAACGAGACCGCCTACCTCTGGCGCGAGGTCCTCCGCGACACGCTCGACCACCACGCCCGCGAGACACCCTCCGCCAACATGTACTGGGGCGGCTACGGCTACGAGCCCTCCGGCGCCACCCCCCGCCAGCGCGCCGCCATCTCCACCGTCCTCGACCACACCCTCCGCGCCCCGCCCCCGGGCGTAGGGATCTTCGTCCTGCTCATCGTCGCCGTCGTCCTGCTCGCGATCCTTGTCGGTCCGGTCGATGCGATCGGCCTCAAGCTGCTCCGCAAACGCCAGCACTCCTGGGCCACCGCGCTGCTCTACATCACCATCGCCTGCATCCCCGCCGCGCTCATGCCCGTGCTCTTCCGCACCGGCCCCACCATGTACGCCCGCTCGCGCTGCGTGGACACGCTCCCGCCCGCCCTGGGCGCCGACAGCCTCCACACCGCCCTCAGCTCCACCTTCGCCGCCTCCCCGGGCCCCATCCGCTTCACCGATCCCGCCCCCGGCTCCTGGTGGCGCCCCGTCTCGGCGCTGCGAGCCTGGACCGCCTCGGGCGCCGCGGGCGCGAGCCTCGACTGCGTCCAGACCAGCGTCGCCATGCCCGACGGGCTCATCCGCCAGAACGTGCCCAACAACCGCTCAGGCAACGCCCAGCGCCTCTGGACCCTGCGCACCACGATGGACCAGCAGCGCGGCGCGAAGCACCCCAGCGCCGCGCTCGCGCCCGACCGATCCACCGTCCGCGTCACGGGCCTACCACCGGATTCGTCGATCACCTCCGCAACCATCGCCCTGCCCGCCCGCCAACCAACCCAACTCGGAACCACCAAGTGGTTCGAGCTGACGCCGGGTGCAGTCCGCGCAAGCGGGATCGAACTCACGATCCGCGACACGATCCTCGTTGATGCGCCCCCCCAACGCTGGAGGCCCATCGAAGTGCCCCAGGACCAGCCCTGGATGTGGAACTCGTCCACCGGCGACTACCGCCCCTCCCGCCTCACCGATCTGCCCGGCGCCAGCGACCGCACCCGCGCGATCGACGCCTACCTCGCCTCGGGCGCCTACGCACTGCTCATGCTCGAGGTCGAGCACGCCGCGCCCGACGTCGAACTCTCCGTCAGCGCCGTCCGCGCCAACGTCCTCGAGGTGCACCGGATCGTCATCCCCATGCCGGAGCCGCAGCCGTGATCCAGATCAGCCGACTCACCAAACGCTTCGGCGACCTCACCGCCGTCGATAACCTTTCCATCTCCATCGAAGCGGGTGAGATCTTCGGCTTCATCGGTCCCAACGGCGCCGGCAAGTCCACCACCATGAAGGTCCTCGCCTGCCTCCTCAAGCCCGACCAGGGCGCCGCCACCGTCGATGGCCTCAGCGTCCGCACCGACGGCGACGCCATCCGCCAGCGCATCGGCTACATGCCCGACTTCATCGGCTATTACGACGACCTCACCGTGGACGAGTACCTCCAGTTCTTCGCCGCCGCCTTCCGCCTCCCCCGCAAGAAGCGCCGCCCCGTCGTGGACGCCGTCCTCGAACTCACCGACCTCACCGCCAAGCGCGATTCCATGGTCGCCAGCCTCTCCCGCGGCATGTCCCAGCGCCTGGGCGTCGCCCGCGTCCTCATCCACGACCCCAAGGTCCTGCTCCTCGACGAGCCCGCCTCCGGGCTCGACCCCCGCGCCCGCATCGAGATGCGCGAACTCCTCTCCGAGCTCGCCCGCATGGGCAAGACCCTCATGGTCTCGAGCCACATCCTCTCCGAGCTCGCCGAGATGTGCTCCTCCATCGGCATCATCGAGCGCGGCAGGCTCATCTTCGCCGGCTCCATCGACGACGCCTACGCCAAGGTCAAGGGCGGCGAACGCGTCCTCATCCGCCTCGAAGCCGCCGACAATCTCGACCGCCTGGTCCCCAGCGTCGCCGCCCGCCTCACCGCCGACCAGCGCGTCGCCAGCGTGAGCGCCGACCCCGGCAAGCCGGGCGTCATCCGCGTCGAGCTCGAACCCGGCGAGCACGGCCACCACTTCCTGATCGAGCGGATCATCCAGGGCGGCGGGCGCGTTGCCGCCTTCACACCCCAGGGCGTCAACCTCGAGGACGCCTTCCTCCGCCTGACCAAGGGCGCCGTCCAGTGAGCGACCCCGCGCCCACACCCTCACGCCTCGTCCCGATCCTGCGCAACCTCGACCCGCGCGCGCTCTTCTTCGGCCCGATCTTCCAGAAGGACATGCGCATCTCCGGGCGCAAGCTCGGCGTCTACATCGGGCGCTGCGCCTTCGCCCTCCTGCTCGCCGTGGTCATCACCATCGCCTTCGTCAGCGTCCTGCGGAACACCGGCCAGAGAGAGTCCGCCAGCGCCCGCATCCAAGCGCTCCAGGGCGTCGCCCCCGTCTTCGTGATCTCCGTGCTCTGGGTCCAGTTCGGCGCGATGACCCTGCTCGCCCCCGTCCTCACCGGCGGCGCCATCTGCGAAGAACGCCGCGCCCAGACCCTCCCCGCCCTGCTCACCACACCCCTCTCCCCCCTCCAGATCGTCTGCTCCAAGGGCGCCAGCCGCCTCGCCCAGCTGCTGATCATCGGCCTGCTCTCCCTGCCCGTGCTCCTTGGCGTCCGCCTCTTCGGCGGCGTCCGCGCCGAGACCGTCCTCGCCGGCGCCTCGATCTCCATCAGCGCCACCATCATGGCCGCCAGCGTCGGCCTCTTCTTCTCCTCCCGCGCGGCGCGCGCCACCACCGCCACCCTCGCCGCCTACTGCACGCTCATCCTCCTCATGGCCGGCCTCCCCCTCCTGGGCGTCGCCCTCAACGAGTACGCCAGGCACGAGTTCCCCAGCGCCCGCCTGCCCCAAGTCCTCGGCGCCTGGGCCCCCAACTGGCCCCTCCGCATCCCCGACACCGCCATCTACGCCTCAAGCCCACCGGCAGCGCTCGGCGCTGTCTCCTGGGGCTCGGACCAGGGCGTCCCCGTCCGCGACATCTGGGTCAGTTCCACCATCGTCTCGCTGGTCATCAGCCTCTTCAGCGTCGGGCTCGCCAGCCTCTCGCTCCGCGGCGTCATGCGTCGCTCGCTGGGCGCCCCCAGGCTCACGCGCTCCCAGCGCCGCACACGGCGCAAGGCCATCGCCGCCGGCGACGCGCCCCCCGAGCAGTCCGGCGCCCTGCGCTCCCGGCGCTCGCGCCGCGTCGGCGACCTGCCCGTGCTCTGGCGCGAGATCCGCCAGTCTCTCTTCCCGACGCGCGCCATGCTCGCCGTCTCCATCCTCGGCGTCCTGCTCATTGAGGGCGTCATGCTCCTGGCGATGGACATCGACGAGATCGGCCTGGCCATGGTCCCCGTCCTCATCGGGATGGTCCTCATCCTGCTCCAGGCCGCCCTGCTCTCCTCCAGCGGCTTCTCCTCCGAACGCGAGGCCCGCACGCTCGACGTCCTGCTCACCAGCCGCGTCTCGCCCTTCCAACTCGTCGCCGGCAAGCTGCTCGGCTCCATCCGCCGCCAGTGGTTTATCCCCCTCGTCCTGCTCGCGCACACCGCCCTGATCGTCGACTTCGCCGAGGCCCACCCCATCGTCCTCGTCCACCTGACGATCATCATGCTCGGGCCCATCCTCATGCTCAGCGGCACGGGCGTCTTCTTCGGCCTCTGCTTCCGCAAAAGCATCACCGCGTCCGCCGTCAACCTCGCCCTTGCACTCGCCCTCTGGCTTCTTCTCCCGATCGGCGGGGTCGTCGTCGCGGAACTCGTGTTCAACAGCGGCGACCTGAGCCAGTCCTTCGGGCACTTCGTCATCTTCACCCACCCCGTCGCGCAGGGCGTCATATCCGTCGAAGGCGCCCACGACGAGTTCGCCGAACGCATCACCAATCTCGACTACGACGTCATCGACGCCGACCTGACGGGTGTCGGCTGGACCATCTATCTGGTGTGCGCGTTCTTGATCCAGGCGTTCGTCGGTGTCCTGGGCGCCCTCGCCGCCGTGCTCCGCTTCACGCGCTACACCGGGCGCACGCCATAACGCGAAGCGGTAGGGCAGGCGTCCCGCCCGCCGTCAACTCACTCCATACACGGTGGGGCAGGCGTCCCGCCTGCCAACAACTCACTCGACAAACACCGAGATCTCCTCCAGCCCCTTCCGCCCGATCCGCGGCACCACGCAATCGCTCGTCGGGTACCCCATCGGGATCAGCAGGAACGCCCGCTCGTGCTCCGGGCGCCCCAGCGCCTCGCGCAGGAACCCCATCGGGCTGGGCGTGTGCGTCAGCGTCACCAGCCCCGCGCAGTGCGCCGCGGCCAGCAGCATCCCCGTCGCGATCCCCACGCTCTCGTTGAGGTAGTACGTCTGCCCGCCCTCGTCCGTCTTCTTGAGCGCGAACACCACCACCAGCCACGGCGCGATCTCCAGGAACCGCTTGTCCGGGTCCGTCCCGAACGGGCGCAGGTCCTCGAGCCACCGCTCGCTGGCGCGTGAGCTGTAAAACTCCCGCTCCTCCTCCTCGGCCGCCTTCCGGATCCGCGCCTTCGTCGCCGGGTCCGAGACCGCGACGAACCGCCACGGCTGCTTGTTGGCCCCGCTCGGCGCCGTCCCCGCCGTCCGGATCACCCACTCGATCGTCTCCCGGCTCACCGGCGCGTCGGAGAACATCCGCACCGTCCGGCGCTTGCGCATCACCCCGTAGAACGCCCGGGCCGCCTCCGCCGAGGGAATCCCCGGCTCGTACCGCTCAAGCGGATCGTGCGGGGCGTCCGCCGGCGGCGGGGCGTACAGGGGCTCTTCTCGCTGCGTCATCCGGGCCTCCTGGGCTGGACCCGACGATACGCCCCCGCGGACGCGACTATTCCCATGCCGCCAGTTCCGCGACCGCCAGTTCCGCCCGCTCGTGCAGCGCCCGCCCCCCCCCGGCCGATACACACCCGGTGCGCCCCAACCGCTTGATCATCCTCTGCTCCGCCCTGTTCACCGCCCTGTTTACCGCCTCGCTTGCCGCCGCCGAGCCCCCCGTCCCCACCCCAGGCCCGGCAAAGGCCACGCGTCCCGAGCGGGCGTCCCGTGTGGTCGCCCTCTTCGATTTCGAGGAACGCTACACCAACCCCATCGAGGTCCCCGCGGGCTGGATCCGGGGACAGACCGATCCAGAGATCGGTCGCGAGCGCGAGGGCTTCCCCCGCTTCAACCGCGCCCAGCTCGACTACCAGGCCCGCGCCCTGGACGGCGAGGGCAGCGTCCGCGTCGAGGCCCGCGGCGGCTCGGGCAGCCTCATCCTCCGACCGGGCGTCATCCCCATCTTCCCCGGCGCCGACTACCTCGCCGTCGCCAGCGTCCGAACCCAGAACGTCACGCACACCCGCGCCGTCCTCGCCGCCCGCCTGCTCGACCAGTCGCTCGAGCCCATCCCCGGCTCCGAGTCCCGGTCCGAGCCCACGCGCTCGCCCAACACCTGGACGCGCCTGCGCGCCCCCGTCCTGGGCGAGCACCCCACCGCCGCCTACCTCCAGCTCGAACTCCTTCTCCTCCAGCCCGACCAGCTCCACCCCGATCGCCTCGACGAGCCCTTCCACATCGCCCGCGAGGACTTCGACGCCCGCGCCTGGTTCGACGACGTCGGCGTCGTCGCCCTCCCCCGCATCCAGGTCCGCAGCACCAGCCCCGCCGGCGTGACCGTCGCGCCCCTGCGCCCCAGCTTCGACCTGCTCGTGCGCGACCTGGCGGGCGACGCCCTCCGCGTGGACGCGATCATCACCGACGCCCGAGGCCAGGAGATCGATCGCCACACACGCCAGCTCCCCGGCGGGCGCCTCGTCGAGGGCTGGACACCCCGCATCAGCCGCCTCGGCTGGTACAAGGCCGCGCTCGAGGTCCGTGTCGATAACGTGCTCGTCGGCTCCAGCGAGACCGCCTTCGCCTGGGTCCCCGCCTACCGCGTCCCCGACCGTGTCGGTTCAGGCCCCGACGCCCGCCCCAGCCTGCTCGAAGACTGGGAGCAGTTCGCGCTCATGATCGAGCGCGTCGATGAGCCCGCGATCGATGATCTGGTGGACCTCATCCGCGCCTCGGGCGTCGGCGCCGCCACCATCGGCGCCTGGGGCTGGCTCGACGACCAGGACGCCCAGGACCAGCACGTCACCCGACTCTCGCCCGCCATCAACGACCTGCTCGATGCATGGATACGCGTCACCCTCAGCCTCGCCAGCGTCCCGCCCCACATGGCCTCCGACGCCACCATCGAACGCCACGACGTCATCTCCCTCCTCGCCGCCGACGAGCCCGTCTGGATCCGCTCCGCCGCCCCGCTCATCGACCGCTTCGCCCAGCGCGTCCGCAACTGGCAGCTTGGCGCCCCCCTCCCCGCGGCGCCGCTCGAGTTCACCGACCTGCCCGCGAACCTTGACCGCATCACGGCCCGCCTCTCGGGCATGATCCCCGGACCCATCATCGACATCCCCTGGCACACCGACGACCTGATCGACCCCGCCGCCGCGCGCTGGGGACGCGACCTGACCCTGCTGGGTGTGCCCGGCGAAACCCCCGAGGCCTACGCGCCCCTCGCCGACGACTGGAACCGCGCCCTCGCCACCGCGCCAGCGCCCGCCAGCGCCGACCCCTCCGACCGCCCCGGGCTCACCTTCGTCATCGACCCGATCGACCCGGACCGCTTCGGAGCGCGCCAGTCCGCCGCCGAGTTCGTCCGTCACGCCGTCATGTTCTGGTCCGCCTTCGCCCCGACCTACACCCCCGAGGGCGACCGCCCGGCCCGGACCACGCTCGCGCTGACCGACCCCTGGACCATCGAGCCCGGGCGCCGCCCCCGCGCGGCGCCCACGCCCGCCTTTCCCGCGATGCGCGCCCTGATCGACCGCCTCGCCGGACGCCGCGTCTCCCGCGAACTCGACAACCACGCCAACATCCGCGCCATGCTCCTCGAGCCCTCCGCGGGCGCGGGGACCGACGCGGGCGGCGCCATCGTCCTCTGGAGCGAGGGCGCCGACCACGCCACATTCGAGCTCTACCTCGGCGACGCCGAGATCACCGCCGTGGACATCTACGGCAACCACTCGCCCGTGGACGCGACCATGATCCCGGGCCTGGACATCCCGCTGCACCGCATCGAGGTCACCCGCGAGCCCGTCTTCCTCGAGGGCGTGGACACCACCCTGGTCACCTTCCTCGCCTCCCTCAACCTCCGCCCCGCCATGCTCGCCAGCATCGCCGACGAGCACGAGGCCACCCTCACCATCGAGAACCCCTGGGGCGTGCCCATCCGCGGCGCCGTCTACATCGTCGAGCCCGGCGGCTACTCCGACCCCACCGGCGACATCGACCGAAGCTGGCGCGTCTCACCCCGCAAGATCCACTTCCGCCTCGAGCCCGGCGCCCGACGCGAGTTCCCCGTCAGCGTCGCCTTCAGCCTCGCCGAAGAGGCCGGCCTCAAACGCGTCATCATGGACGTCGAGCTCACCGCGCGCCGCGACCACGGCGTCGTCCGCGCCGAGCACCCCCTCGAGATCGGTCTCCCCGGCATCGACCTGGACCTGAGCGCCCAGCGCGCCATCGGCGCCGACGGCGTCCAGTTCGTCGCCGTCGATCTCATCGTCACCAACAGCCGTGCCGAACCCATCTCCTTCGACCTCATCGGCGTCGCCCAGGGACGCCCACGTGAACGCACCGCCGTCCCCCTGCTCGCCCCCGGCGAGATCGCCGCCCGCACCCTCGCCTTCGAATGGGGCCCCGACCTGGGCCAGGCCCGCATCGCCATCAGCCTCGTCCTGCCCGACAACAACGGACGCCTCAACAAGTCCATCAGCGTGGACTAGACCGCCCTGAGCACGTACACCGCGTACCCGAACACGGGCTCCTCCATCTCCCGCCCGTCCTCGTCAACGATCCCCACGACGCGCATCGCCGACCGCCCCACGAGCCGCCGCCACTGCTCGCGGCTGTAGCTCCGCAGCCCGTACACCGAGTCGATCGACCGCGATCCCCGAGCCGTCTCCACGTCGATGTGGCTGATCACCCTCTCCCGGCGCGAGCCCACCGGCGGCAGGTACTGCGCCACCTGCCGCACCCGCGTCCCCCCGCGCCGCGCCGTCCACACGTCCTCGCTCTCGCGCTCCAGCCCGTACGCGCACGTGCTCAGCCCCAGCGCGTACACCCCGCCGCGGCGCAGCGCGATCGCCATCTGCCCAAGGTGCTCCAGCATCGCCGCGTCGCTCATCAGGTGGCGCACGCTGTTGATGGGGTTGAACGCAAACCCACACCTCGGACGCACCCCAGACGCGAAGCCGGTCATGTCCGCCTCGAAGAACGTCCCTCCGAGCCCGAGGCGTTCCTGCCGCTGCCGCGCGTACGCGACCATCCCCGACGACCGGTCGAACCCGACCACCCGCGCCCCCCGCCGCGCCGCCACCCGCAGATACCGCCCCGTCCCGCACGCCGGCTCCAGCCACGCGCCCCGCGACCCCGCCGGCACGTACCTGGCCTCGATCCGCGCCAGCCCGTCCACCTCGCGCGCCGTCCCCGGCGTGTGCAGGATGTCGTACACGGAAGCGTCTGCATAGAACGACTGCGGCGTACCCACGCCCGAGGGTAGCATGGACCCTCCCCGAACAAAGGAGACTCGATGAGCACCGCCAACCCCGCGATCGAGCAGATCGCCCGCGCTGTTGATGACCTCCCCTCGATCCTCGGGCGGTTCCTGCCCGGGTTCGACGACACAAACCGGGCGGCGCAGACGCCCGATCTGCCCAACCACGTCATCTGGTCCCTTGGACACCTCGCGCTGTATCACCACCGCGCCGCCGAACGGATCGAGGGCGTCGCCGAGCCCGGCCCCCTGCCCGAGGACGCCTGGGTAACCGGCGACGGGACCGCCGGTGGGGCTTCTCGCTTCGACACCGAGAGCGTCTGCTTCGCGTCCACGCCCAGCCCGGACGCGTCGATGTTCCCGACGCTCGACCGGGGAATCACGATCCACGCGGCCGCCAGCGCCCGCCTGGCCGCAGCGGTCCGCTCGCTCGACGACGCCGGCTGCCAACGCGAGATCCCCTGGGGCCCGCGTGGGGCCACATGCACCGCGATCGTCCTGGCAACCCGCATGATCCACCACACGGGCTCGCACGTCGGACAGATCCTTGACACCCGCCGGGCCCTGGGCCTGCCCCGCCTGATCGGGTAGAACTGGCATCGGAACGAACGTTCTGAAACAATACCACCCCATCTCGCGTTCACCGATCAGAAACCCATGGCACGACCCAAATCCTTCATCCCCGACGAAGCGCTCAAGAAGGCCATGCTCGTCTTCTGGGACAAGGGCTACGAGGGCGCGTCCATCCAGGACCTCACCGAGGCCATGGGCATCAACCGCTTCAGCCTCTACGACACCTTCGGCGACAAGCATGCGCTCTACCTCAAAACCCTCGACATGTACGCCGACTGCGTCGTCAAGTCGTTCACCAGGGGCCTGCTCGAACACGCCGAGAAAGTCGGGCCACTCGGTGCGATCGAGGCGAGCCTGCTGGGCATGGTCGACCGTGCCCACGAGCCCGCCGACGCCTGCGGCTGCCTCTACCAGCGCGCCGTCACTGAGATGGCCCACGACGACCCCGAGGTCCGCCGGCGCTTCGAGAAGTCGCAAGACCGCCTCCACCAGATCTACACCGACCTGCTCAAGGACGCCCGCGCCCGCGGCGAGCTGGGCGGGGGCGTCAGAATCCCCGACGCCGCCTGGTCGCTGATCCTCCTCCAGATGGGCATCGTCTCGCTCGACGCCGCCCCGCCCCCCCGCAAGGCCGGGCGCGCCGCCGTCAGGGCCCTCATCTCAACGCTCCGCGCCTGATCCAAACCCCTTGAAATCAACGGGATAGGGTCGCGGTCATAAAATAACAGAACGATCAGTTGGAAATATCTATTCTCAATCGGAACAATCAGTTAGAAACCCGTGTTCCCTCCCCGACCCCGCCGGGCGCCGTGCCCGCGCGGGCCGATCGAATCAACGCCGCCACGCAAGGAGCCCTCCCATGTCCAGCAACGCACTCGAAGGCAAGGTCGCCCTCGTCACCGGCGCCAGCTCCGGCATCGGCGCCGCCAGCGCCGTCGCCCTGGCCAGCGCCGGCGCCTCCGTCGTCCTCGCCGCACGCAGCATCGACAAGGGCGAGGCCGTCGCCGAGAAGATCCGCAGCGCCGGCGCCAAAGCCGTCTTCGTCCAGACCGACGTCACCGATGACAAACAGCTCGCCCGCCTCGTCGCCGCCGCCGAGTCCGAGTTCGGCGCCCTCGACATCGCCTTCAACAACGCCGGGACCGAGGGAACACCCGGCCCCATCACCGACGCGGACCCGTCCAACTACGACACCGTCTTCGACACTAACGTCCGCGCCGTGCTCAACGCCATCCGCCACGAAATCCCCGCCCTCCGCAAGCGAGGCGGGGGAGTTATCATCAACACCTCGTCCATCCTGGGGCTGCGGGGTGTCGCCAACTTCGCCACCTACGCCGCCTCCAAGTTCGCCGTCGAGGGCCTCACCCGCTCGCTCGCGCTCGAACTCGCCAGCGACAACATCCGCGTCAACACCGTCGCCCCGGGCCCGATCGTCACCCCCATGCTCGAGCGTGCTACCGGCGGCAACACCGACGGCTTCAACGCCATCATCCCCATGAACCGCCCGGGCACGCCCGAAGAAATCGCCGACGCCGTCATTTTCCTCGCCTCCGACGCCTCCCGCTACATCACCGGGCACGCCCTGCCTGTGGGCGGGGGCGCCACCGCCGGCTTCGTCACCGGCTGAGTCTTCGCCCGGCAACGAAAGCTCCCCTGAGATCCGGCGTCGATGAACTCTGTGTTCGTCGGCGCCGGTTCTTGTGCGCCTACCGCCAGCGCACAAGCTCGATGTCCGTCGCCACCCCGCCCCCGATCTCCGGGATCGCCAGCGTCGCCCGGCTCGCCGCGTCGAACACACGCACCTGCCCGCCGAGCGTCGGCATGAACAGCCGCCCAGTCGCCCCCTCGTACTCCAGGATCTCGATGTACCCGAACAACTCGTCGTGGAACCCGCTGGCCACCGTGCTCGGGCCGGCGGTGTACGACGCCAGGTGCGCCGACGCGATGATGTCCGTGTGAAAGATCAGGAACCCCGTTGTCGGCGACGTTGGCCAGATCGCGCTGATGTTCGCCACGTCCATCTCGCTGACCACCGTTCCCAAGGGCTCGAGCGTCTCCAGGTCCACCTCGTCCATCCCGCCCGGCGGCCAGACGGTGTACGGATCGGCCCCCGAAGCGCTGACGTACAGCCGCCGCTCGCTGTCGAGGATCCGCATCTTCAGCCGCGGGTGCGGCCCCGCCAGCTCGATCGCCTGCACGCCTGGCGTCGCCGCGTCCGCGTCGATCAGCGTGCCCGTCTCGATGTCGATCACCGCCAGCGCCCCGCGCTCATTGAAGATCCAGGGGTTCTCGTCGTCGAGTCTCCTCAACTGAACAAACAACCGCCCGCCGTCCACGATCATCATCCCCGGGTCCGGCTTGGTGTCGGGCTCATCCAACACCGACAGATCCACGACCGACCGCGTGAACCCCCCGCCCAGCCCCCCGCCCAACGAGACGCGAACCACGCGACCGTCCGCCGCCGTCGAAACAAAGATCTCACCGTTCCCGATCGGCGCCACATCCACCGCTGCCAGCCCCGGGTCCAAGACCGCCTTCCCCACGAGCATCCCCGCGCGATCAAACGCGCGGACGACTCCGCTCTCGGGCGTGAGCACATACAGCAAGCCCCCGTGCGCACGCACGACGCCCTCGGTCTCCGCGAGCGTCGCGATCGTGCGCACGCCCCACGGCGCCGACACCTCCACCCCGCTCAGCACGCCGTTGGCAAACGTCACAACCTCGGCGCCCCGCACGCCCGGGCGAGCGCCGGGGCGTGCTCCATCGCCGATCACCGAAGACGCGTCGATCGTCTGCGCTGCCGATGGCGCCGCCACCAGCATCGCCGCACAAGCGCCGGCCCACACCCAGTTCTGAGCATTCATGCAAGCCTCCTCCCCCCCGCGAGACCCATTGCACAGACTACCGTTCCACGCCAATCCAGCTCAAGACGCGTGTGTACCATTGGCAATATTCCCCACGAGAGGACCCGCCATGCCCGCCAGCGACCCCGTCCAGATCCTCCTCGCCCACAACCACTGGGCCACGCGCAACATCCTCGACGCCTGCGCCAAGCTCAGCGATGACCAGCTCGACCGCGAGTTCGACATGGGCCTCAAGACCGTCCGCGCCACCATGACCCACGTCCTCGGCGCCATGCGCGGCTGGGGCGACCTGCTCGCCCAACGCGCCCAGAGCGAACGCCTCGAATCCTCGGGCCCCATGACGCCCGTCCAGCTTCTCGAGCTTCTCGATCAGATCGGCGCCGACATCCTCGCCTCCATCGAGAACAAACCCCTCGACGAGCAACTCTCGGGCGAGCGCGCCGGCAAGTCCTACACCTTCACCCGAGGCGCCATCCTCACCCACGTCACCACCCACGCCGTGCACCACCGCGCCCAAGCCATCAACATGCTCCGCCACCTCGGCGTGGACCCCCTCCCGCCCAGCAGCGTCATGGAATGGGTCTTCATGGTCGACAACAACGCCTGACCCCATGCCCCAGACCCAGTCCAACACCACGCAAGCCCCTCGCCCCACCCGCCGCCGTGCAATCGCTCGCCTTCTCGTGCTTGTCAGCATTCCCGCGGTCCTGATCGCGGTCGGAGCCGCCATGAACATCGGCGAACGCTTCGTGTACTTCCCGACGCGTGAGCCCTTCGACACACCCGCCGGCTTCGATGACGTCACCTTCCAGAACAAATCAGGCCACACCCTCCACGCCTGGTTTCTCCCCGCCAAGGGCGCCCAGCCGGGCGAGATCCTCCCCGCCGTCCTCCACGCCCACGGCAACGCCGGCAACGTCTCGCTCCACTCCAGCTTCTCCAGCTTCCTCACCAACCGTGCCCTCCACGTCCTCGTCTTCGACTACCGCGGCTACGGCCGCTCCGACGACGCCCCGATCAACCGCCGCGCACTGCTCGAAGACACCCAGGCCGCGCTCGCGTACCTGCGTACTCGATCCGACGTCGATCCGGACCGCATCGGTCTCTACGGCGTCAGCCTGGGCGGCGTGCCCGCCCTCCACGCCGCCGCACAAGACCCGCGCGTGCCCGCCGTTGCAACTCTCTCCGCGTTCTCGTCCTGGAAGACAGTCGCCGCCGATCACGCGCCGATCGTCGGCTCCTTGCTCATCCGCGCGGGCCTCGATCCCGTCGATGCCGTCCGCCAGCTCGCTCCCCGTCCCTTGCTGCTCGTCCACGGCGACGCCGACGCCATCGTGCGTCGCCACCACATGGCTCGCCTCGAAACCGCCGCCAGCGAAGCCGGGGTCCCAGTCACGACCCACACGGCAAGAGGCGCCGACCACAACGATCTCATCTTCACCCACCCCGCCGCGTCGGAGGCCATCGCCGATTTCTTCGTCGAGCACCTCAACTCGCCGCCAGGTCCGTAGGGCGACTCCCCCCGAGTTGACCCATTGGCATTGCAGCCTAGACTGATTCTAATCTATGGCGTTCCGGTGACACCACGCGTCACGTCGCCACGTATCGAGGAGTGATCCCATGACCGACAGACCCAACCTCACCACCGCCCAAGGCCGCCCCATCGCGGACCAGCACAACTCGCAGACCGCCGGCCCCCGCGGCCCGCTGCTCATGCAGGACGCCCAGCTCCTCGAGCAGATGCAGCACTTCAACCGCGAACGCATCCCCGAGCGCGTCGTCCACGCCAAGGGCTCGGGCGCCTACGGCACGTTCAAGGTCACGGGCGACATCACCAAGCACTCCAAGGCCAGCGTCTTCTCAAAGGTCGGCAAAGAGACCGAGGTTTTCCTGCGCTTCAGCACCGTCGCCGGCGAGCGCGGCGCCGCCGACGCCGAACGCGACGTCCGCGGCTTCGCGCTCAAGTTCTACACCGACGAGGGCAACAGGGACCTCGTCGGCAACAACACCCCCGTCTTCTTCGTCCGCGACCCCCTCAAGTTCGCCAACTTCATCCACACCCAGAAGCGCGACCCCAAAACCAACCTCCGCGACAACGACATGCAGTGGGACTTCTGGTCCCTCTGCCCCGAGTCGCTCCACCAGGTGACGATTCTGTTCAGCGACCGCGGCATCCCCAAAAGCTACCGCACCATGCACGGCTACGGCTCGCACACCTACTCCATGATCAACGCCCAAGGCGAGCGCGTCTGGGTCAAGTTCCACTTCAAAAACCAGGCCGGCTTCCAGACCATGTCCGACGCCGAGTCCGCCTCCATCATCGCCGGCGACCGCGAGTCCCACCAGCGCGACCTCTTCAACGCCATCGAGAAGGGCGACTTCCCCCGCTGGAACGTGCAGATCCAGGTCATGTCCCAGCCCGAGGCCCACGCCTGGGAGAGCAAGACCGGCTGGAACCCCTTCGACCTGACCAAGGTCTGGCCCCACGCCGACTTCCCCCTCATCGACGTCGGCGTCCTCGAGCTCAACCGCAACCCCGAGAACTACTTCGCCGAGGTCGAGCAGGCCGCCTTCAAGCCCAGCGCCCTCGTCCCCGGCATCGGCGCCAGCCCCGACAAAATGCTCCAGGCCCGCCTCATGTCCTACGCCGACACGCACATGCACCGCCTGGGCGTCAACCACCACCAGATCCCCGTCAACAAGCCCCGCTGCCCCGTCATGCACTACATGCGCGACGGCCAGGGCGCAACTGCCGAGACGTACGGCGCGACGCCCAACTACTTCCCCAACTCCCGCGCCGCCACGCCCGCCGAGTGCCCCGCCAAGAAGGACCCCGCCTGGCAGCTGGGCCAGACCACCGTCGATCGCTTCGATTCACGAATCGATCACGACGATTTCTCGCAAGCGGGAAACCTGTACCGCATGTTCGACGAGGGACAACGGGATCGGCTCACCACCCGCATCGCCGGCGTCCTGGGCGATGCCCGCGAGGAGGTCCAGATGCGCCAGCTCTGCCACTTCTTCCGCGCCGACGAGGACTACGCCAAGCGCGTCGCCGCCAAGCTCAAGATCGACGTCCAGGCCGCCATGACCCACGCGACACGGGACACCCAGCCCGCTACTGTCTAGTTCCCCCCATCCGGACATACACTGTCCTTCAACCCGCCCCCCTCGAACACCCCGTGCGGCTTCGGCCCGCGGGGTGTTCACTTTTTCCACCCCACAACACGCCCCGACCCGTCTGCTACGCTCCCACAGGCGTTGCCCCTGAGAATCAGTCTCAATCACCCTTGCCGACGACCGAGAACGCGCCTTCAATCAGCCCCCACCCGCCCGAAACGGCGTCCAGGGACTTATGACCACCCACCCCGCGGGCGCCACCTGCCCGGTTCTCCAGCCCCGAGCCATCAGCGCCCCCGTCATCCGCGCCACCCCCTGGCGCTGGGCCCTGGCCCTGCTGGGCATCCTCAGCGTCGCGGTGGGGGGGATCGGCGTCGTCGTCCCGGGCCTGCCCACCACCGTCTTCCTGATGATCGGCTCCTGGTGCTTCGCCAAGAGCTGCCCCTGGCTCGAGACACGCCTCATCCGCAACCGCTTCTTCCGCCCCTTCCTCGTCTTCATGGAGCCGGGCGCCCGCATGCCCCTCCGCGCCAAGATCATCTCCAACGCCATGATGTGGCTCGCCATCTCCGCCAGCTGCGGCGTCTTCTTCGCCCGCGGCGACTGGGTCTTCACCCTCCCCGTCATCGCCGCCGGCGCCGTCGGCTCCTGGTTCATCGCCCGCCGCTAACAGAGCCGGGAGCGCCAGCGACCAAGGGCCAGGCGCAAACAGAGCCGGGAGCGCCAGCGACCCAGGGCGCCCCCATCCAACCCTGCGCCCAACCATTCCGCCCAGCCACGCCGCCATCCGTCTACACTCCCCCAATCGCACGGGGCGCCGCGGACACACGTGAGCCGGGCTGAGATGCACCCGTAGAACCTGATCCGGTTCGCACCGGCGGAGGGATTGCGAATGGTTCTTGGAGCGTGGGGCTTCCAGCCCCACAGTTGCAGCTCCCAGAGCCAGGCCCCCTGTCTGCCGGCGAGCCTCCGTTCGGAGCGCACGCCATGCCCACCACCAACACCACCCCCGACCACCTCGCCCAAGGCGCCCCCGCCTGGAAGGCCAACGAGCACACCGCCCGTTCCCTCCGCGACGCCGCCACCATGCGCGACGCCCTCCGCATCACCGCCCCCGGCCCCGCAACCCCCGACGCCGCCTTCCCCCTCCCCGTCCACGGCGCCTTCAACCCCGGCTCCGACACCAACACCACCTCCCCCGGCTCCTTCGCCCACGCCCCCGACATCGGCGGCCCCTACGCCTTCTCCTCCCCTGATACCCCCGGCATGCCCGCCCCCTCCGTCAAGACCGCCTGGGACTTCCTCCCCGACGACTGGTCCGTCTCCTCCTCTCCCCCCGGGGGAGAGGACGGCGAGCGCAGCGAGCCAGGCGCCGGGCTGAAACAAGTCACCTTCACCGACGCCCGCGGCACAACCCGCACCGTCACCTACCCCAAAGACTTCACCCCCATCACCCAGCTCGAGAGCGCCCGCCTCGGCCTCGTCACCCCCGAGATGCGCCGCGTCGCCCAGCGCGAACCCCACCTGACCGCGGAACAAGTCCGCGACGAACTCGCCGCCGGGCGCCTCATCATCCCCGCCAACATCAAACATCTCGCCCACAACCTCGACCCCATGGCCATCGGGCGCGCCACCAAAACCAAGGTCAACGCCAACATGGGCGCCAGCCCCGTCTCCTCAGGAACAGACGAAGAGGTCGAAAAACTCCAGTGGGCCGAGCGCTGGGGCGCCGACACCGTCATGGACCTCTCCACCGGCGGCGACCTCGACGAATGCCGCAACGCCATCATCACCAACTCCACCGTCCCCATCGGGACTGTGCCTATCTACTCCATGATCATCGGGCGCAAGCTCGAAGACCTCGACGAGCAGATCGTCATGGACACCCTCCGCCACCAGGCCGAGCAGGGCGTCGATTACTTCACCATCCACGCCGGCGTCCAACGCGCCCACCTCAAGTACGTCAAGGACCGCCTCATCGGCATCGTCTCCCGCGGCGGTTCGCTCCTCGCCAAGTGGATGCTGACGCACTCGCGTGAAAATCTCATGTACGACATGTGGGACGACATCTGCGACCTCATGCGCCAGTACGACGTCTCCTTCTCCATCGGTGACGGCCTCCGCCCCGGCGGCCTCGCCGACGCCACCGACCTCGCCCAGCTCGCCGAACTCCAGACCCTCGGCGAGCTCACCGAGCGCGCCTGGAAGCGCGGCGTCCAGGTCATGATCGAAGGCCCCGGACACGTCCCGTTTGACCAGATCGAGTTCAACGCCAAGCTCCAACGCCGCATCTGCCACGGGGCTCCGTTCTATGTCCTGGGCCCCCTCGTCACCGACGTCTTCCCCGGCTACGACCACATCACCTCGTGCATCGGCGCCACCGCCATCGCCTACCACGGCGCCTCCATGCTCTGCTACGTCACCCCCAAGGAGCACCTGGGCCTCCCCAAGAAGGGCGACGTCAAGGAAGGCTGCATCGCCTACAAAATCGCCGCCCACGCCGCGGACGTCGCCCTGGGCATCCCCGCCTCCCGCGACTGGGACGACGACCTCACCAAGGCCCGGGCCGCCCTGAACTGGAACAAGCACTTCGAGCTCGCCTTCGACGAAGACACCGCCCGGGCGTACCACGACGAGGACATGGACGTCGATACTGATTTTTGCGCCATGTGCGGGCACGACTGGTGCAGCGTGCGGATCTCCAAGGAGATCCAGGACTTCGCCTCGGGCAACGCCGACGGCTTCGAGCGCATCGGCGCCGCGGGCAAGATGGGCGCCCCCATCAAGTCCGACGCCCTCACCCCCGAGCAGCAGGCCATCCTCGAATCCCGCGGCTACCTCAACCCCGAAGAGATCCACAAGCTCGCCGCCAAAACGAAGGGATCCTCCCCCGCCCGGGCGGGGGAGGTGGCCGCGCAGCGGACGGAGGGGGTCCCCTCCAAACTCGCCTGCCACTCCGACTACGTCGACCCCGACGAGGCCAAAGCCCTCCAGGCCCAGACCCTCGTCCAGCTCAACACCGCCCCGGCACACAACATCCCGAACGAAGACCGTATACTATAGTGACTAGGATGCGGCCAGGGACAGCCGCGAAGAGGCTGAGGCGTGAACACAATGGAAAAACAACCAGACCAGGCATCAGTGGATATTGAGCTAGATCCTGAGGATGTGATACTGCTCGTCCTTGAAGCAAACGAGCGAGTGCTTGGTAGGAAGGTGCTTCGCGGAATCACGAGGCTTGAGAAGCTGGTCTATCTGCTCAAGCGGGAGACTGCATTCGATGGAATCGCAACGCTCTTCCTCTTCAAAGAGCACTATTTTGGTCCGTACTCAGAGCAAGTCGTTAGTGCAACAGAGTTCCTGGAGGGAATTCAGCTAATTGAAGTGGATGTTGTCGACTTGACGAAGGCGGAGTTAGAGCTTACAGAAGCAGACCTGTTGAGCGATTTGGAGCAACGTCGGATTGAGAAGAGGTACAGGCTCACTGCATCGGGTCGAAGAATAGCGAAGCACTGGAGAGATCATCTGCCCGAAGACGATCTGGCTGCTGTCGACTCCATCCTCAGGCAGTATGGCACTATGCCGCTCAATCAGTTGATTCGTTACGTGTACCGAAAGTACCCCGAAACTACGGTCAATAGTATTCACCCGGAAGCCAAGCGCTAAGTACTCATGTCGGCACTTTCCATCGATATCGCGGCTCCAGTCGGTGCTGTAGTGCTTTGGGGATCATTGTGGCTGCAACTCGCTATTGTGCCATTTTTCGGGAAGCAAGAGAAGCTATACGAGCTCCATAAGAAGGGCGGGTCGATCGATGCCGCGATGAGCAAGATCGACTCTGGGCAGACAATTCCTGCTCTCGCAACGATTTTCGATACCGCATTGTCTGCCCAAGAGGATCGAAGAAAGACCCCAGATATCGAGCAGCTGCTGTCGCGAGTAGAGTATTCGCAGCACTTGGAGACGCTTGAATCGGCAGGCCAAGCAAAGGCTAAAATCCTCTCGAGCTACGAGACTCTTGTCAAGCAGGCTCGATTAGTGTGGCAGTTCGGCTTGCTTCACATCCTGCTCATTATCCCCGGCTTGTTGCTTCTGTACGTACAGGTTCCGGGTCTCTGGGCGGTCTCGGCTGCCGTTGTGTTTCTCACGCTCTCGGGGCTTGGTGCTGTCGTTAGCGCGATCGGTCTTATTCGATTTCACAAACTGATGGGGCTCTTCCTTGAGTTGCTGGAACCTCATCATGCGTGATGGCCCAGAAACTGCTCTTTATGCAACTCTGTTGCGGGAATACCCATCTCGTGCGTTCTGTCGAATGTTCGAGGTTCCGTATGGTAGAAAGCGGATTGATTTCGTCGCAGTTCCTCGTCTGAATTCGGATCTCTGGGTTGTCGCCGTAGAGTTCAAGGTCCGCGATTGGAAATCCGCACTATGGCAGGCTCGACTCAATCGGTCAGTTGTGCACCGCTCCCTTGTCGCATTGAACTCCGAGTTCCTACCAAGAGAAGACAGCTACGGATTGTTCAGGCGTGCGGGAGTTGGGCTTGTTGCAGTTGATCCGGAGAATCAGAGCGTGAGTATGCTGCTAGAGCCTACGGATCGCCCTGGCCGACTGTCCGATGATAGGGTCAGGGAGATTTGGCGCAGAAGGGTTATATAAGAGAATCAAATTGGATCACTACTTAATATATCAACACTCTGTGCAGAAGTTCTTTGTCGCTCATCGAGACAAGTACAACGGTGTAGTGATTCCGCTTTCGATCATCGCTTCCTTTCCGGGAGGCACTAAGGGTTTTATTAGAACGCTATGTAGCAAGGATCGGCACAAGCGATATGGGATCGACCCACGCACGCCACTTTTTCAGCGGAAATGGGATCGCCAAAAGCACTTGAGGCCCCCTCACCACACTGTTGCTGAAATCCTCGGGCCGCCGTTCTCTACGGTGGCGTTAGATCGAGATCTTGTCGCGACGGACTTCAGCGAGCGAGATATTCGTAACGCTACTCGGCGGTGTGTGGAGTTTCAGTTGGAGTTTCGTCAAGGAGATGATGACGCGAGGAAGTTGCGAAAGTACGCACAGCTTCTTGGTCATGAGGAAGACATTGAGCCGCTTTCTCCGCCACAGTATGTCGTTCCACCGTACTTCGCGTTTGTTGATGAGCGAGATCCGTGGTACCAAGTGAACATGGATTGCATCCAAGAGGCGATGGATTGTTCGAGTGATGTGCCTGTTTGGCCGATCGTGCACTCAAGATCTGCCGCCGCCTTGCCGGGTTGTATCTCGGCCGTGGCGAGATTGCGCGAGCTCGGACTGTCGAACATTTGGCTGTACCCAAATGATTTTCGAGAGCATAGGGAGAGCGCCGCGGCATTGGTGGGCTTGAAGGACGTCGTTGTGGCGTGTCACGATGCCGGAGTTACTCCGCGGATGCTGCATGGAGGCTTCTTCTCCATGGCGCTTCGGTACGTTGGGTTAGAGGGTTTTGCCAACGGCGTTGGCTATGGAGAGTGGCGCGACAGTGGTTACCATCGAGGCGGTACGGCTGATATTCGGATCTATTGCCTTCCTCTTCACAGGTTCATTGGTCCGGCGGAAGCAGACCTTCTTGTTGACGAGAATCCAGAGTACTTCGCTAACGATGGGCTACTGTTCGAAGAGGTTTACAAGTCAGGAGAATCATTTGAGAGTGTCGATTCGAGTACGGCGAACACTCATTTCATGAACTGTCGAGATCGAGAAGTGGCGACCATTCTGGCGAGTGATCTCTCCGATGTGCTTGAAACGCTCGACGGTACTGTGGATGCAATTCGGCAGTTGGACGAGCCAGGAGTTCTTCGATATGCAGAGTCGCTCGAACGTTGGAGCGAGGTATTGAGTTCGTAGGATTCTGGCGCGGTGGACACGGCGACGAGAGTCTCTTGCGGTCCAAGTAGACGCCGAGCAACGATCTGTCATTGGTAAGCTGCATAGCCGTTTGGGGTTGACCGTTTTTGTGCGCGAACTCACTCCGACTCACGTCGCGCGTGCGCATAACCCTCGCCCTCCACCCCCTCAATCTTGAACTTTCCCCCCTCCCCGCGATCAATCCCCCATGATCGCAACCATCACCCAGACCCGCGCCCATCTCCCGCCCGACACCGACGAGCCCGCCCTCATCGCCGACTTCCTCGCGGCGGACCTCCCCCTCCTCGCCCTCTGCGATCACCACGACATTGACATCGAAACCCTCTCCGCCTGGCTCGACGACCCGGCCACCCAGGCCCAACTCGCCGCCCTCGAGCGTGCCGCCCTCATCCGCGAGCGCCTCGTCACCGCCCAGGCCCGCGTCGCCGCGGCCACCCGTCTCCGCGACCTGACCCTCTTCCCCGCCGACTACGCCAACCGCGACTGCAAGCTCACCCCCGCCGCCGCCGAGACCGCCCGCAAAGCCGCAACGCGCCTCCTCCGCCCCCCTCCCCCGGTGGGGCAGGCGTCCCGCCTGCCTTCTCCCGCTCCCCGACCTCTCCCCGCCCGGCCTGCGCCCGAAGTAAACTCCTCACACACGCCCCGCGCCCACCCCGTCCGGAGCGCCACCCCGGCGCCCGCGGGTGTCGGCGCTCTCGCGTGCCGGGGGACACTCGACACATGCCGACCCACGCGACGCGACCGTTTCCGATCAAGGACCACGCCAGCTACCTCTGGCTCTTGCTCGGCGCCGTCCTCGCCCTCTTCGCCTTCGGCCAGTGGGCCGTCCCCCTCGCCCCCTGGCTCGTCGTCGTCCTCTTCCTCCGCTTCACGCACACCCAGAACCCGCTCCGCGGGTTCCTCGTCCTCTGTCTCGTCTACGGCGCGCTCACCGCGTTCAACTTCGAGCAACTCGTCCCGACCTCGCTGCTCCCCGCGCCCGCGCGCTACGTCGCGATCGTCGCCGGCTCGATCTCCGCGACCCTCCCGTTCCTGGCCAACCGCCTGGTCGCGCCCCGCATCAAGGGCCCCGCCGCGACCCTCGTCTTCCCGACCGTCGCGACGGCGTGGGAGTTTCTCACAATGCTCGCTAACCCGCTGGGCACGTTCGGCTCGGTGGCGTACAGCCAATACGGCAACCTGCCGCTCATGCAGGTCGTGTCTGTCACAGGGCTCGCGGGCCTGACATTCCTCATCACCTGGTTCGGCGCCACCGCGAACTGGGTCTGGGAGCAGCCACGCTCGTGGAGCGCCGTCCGCGGCGCAATCGCGACGTACGCCTTCGTCATGGGCGCCGTCCTGTTTGCGGGCGGGCTCCGCCTCGCGTTCGCAAAGACCCCCGCCCAGACCATGCAGGTCGCGTCCTTCTCCGTGACGGGCGCCGGATCCGGCCCGGGCATCCGCTGGCTCGTCGAGAACGACCGCGACGCGTTCCGCGAGCGTTCCCTCGCGTCGCACGACCATTACCTCGCAGAAACGCGCCGCCAGGCCGACGCCGGCGCGCAGCTCATCCTCTGGCCCGAGGCCGCGGGCATCTGCGCCAGCGAGGACGAACCCGCGCTCATCGAACGCGGGCGCCAGGCCGCCCGGGACAAAGCCATCTACCTCGCCATCCCCCTGTTCACCCACCACCCCGACGGCGAGGGCCGCCCCGAGAACAAGGTCATCATCATCGACCCCGCCGGCGACGTCGTGCTCGAACACTACAAGTTCGGCGGCAACCAGTTCGAGCACTCCGTCCTCGGCGACCGCCAGCTCAAGACCGTCCAGACTCCCGAAGCGACCATCGGCGCCGTCATCTGCTGGGACATGGATTTCCCCAGCGTCATGCGTCAGTCCGGACGCAACGGCACGGACATCCTCCTCGCCCCCGCCAACGACTGGAAAGCCGTCGCGACGACCCACGCGAACATGAGCGTGTTCCGCGCCGTCGAGAACGGCGTCTCCCTCGTCCGTCAGGCGAAGAACGGCCTGTCCATCGTGACCGACCCGTACGGGCGCACGCTCGCGACCATGGACCACTTCGCCGCGACCGATCTGCTCATGGTCGCCCAGGTTCCGACGCAGGGCGTGCGGACCGTCTACGCGCTCATTGGCGACGCGTTCGCTTGGGCGACCGTCGCCAGCTCGGTGCTCTTCGTCGGCGTCGCGATCGTGGGGGGGCGGCGGACCAAGCCAGACGTAGATCCCGGGTAGCCACGCCTTACCTCGGCGCCGCCCGCCCGGTACGCCGGCGCCATCGCCGCACCCACACCCCCGCCGCCGCCGAGACCGCCCGCAAAGCCGCCGCCGGGCTCTTGCGCAGGCCGGTGTCAGTCCCCGGGGTTGTTGCTCTTGCGCCCGCCGAGCGCGCCGCCCCCGAGCAGCACGCCGACCACGCCGATGATCGGGTTCGCGATCGCGACCCATCTGGGCTGGCGCGACTCGCTGGCGGCCTCGAACACCGGGATATCGGCCGGGCGTGCTCTCGTCGGCGCCTCCCGGCTGAACTGGTACGCCGCCTCGCCGATACCAAGCGCCAGCACGACAACTGCCAGCGCGGTCACCGCCCCTCGCTTCTTCGAGATCAGGCGGCACACCCACCCGCCCAGAAGCGCTGCCATGATCCCGATCGGGATCGTCAGCCCGACCCACAACCCCGAGACCTCCCACGAGTCGGGCTTGTACGACCCGTCTGTCCCGAGCACGAGATACAACACCGTAAACGCCAAGCCAAGGAACACGGCCAGCGCCACATACCCACCGATCACACCAAGGATGTTCCGCAACACAAGCAGCCCCCTTTCGGTTGCTCGACCCACCGGGCCGATACCTATGGAATACCAGATACTCGCGCCGAGGAGGCGCCGGGAACGCCAAGATTCGCCGCACCTACAATCCAGACGTGCTCATGCCCAATGATCCCGTCAGCGCATTCACCCACCTCGTCGGCGCCGTCGCCTTCGCTATCGCCGCCTTCTTCATGCTCCGGCGCGCCAACCCGCACGCCCGCCGCTGGTCACTGGCGGTCTTCGCCACCACCGCGATCCTCCTCCTGCTCTCGAGCACCCTCTTCCACTGGCTCCCCAGCGGGAGCAGCGGGCGCACCGTCGCGCAGCGCCTCGACCACGCCGCGATCTTCACGCTCATCGCCGGCACCTTCACGCCCATCCACGCGATCCTGTTCAAGGGCATCCTCCGCTGGGGCGTGCTCACCCTCATCTGGACCGCCGCGATCGCGGGGCTCGTGCTCAAAGTTGTCTTCTTCAACGACGTCCCCGAGGCGCTGGGCGTCAGCGCGTACCTGGCGCTGGGCTGGGTGGGGCTCTTCTCGATGGCGCTCATCTTCTGGCGCTGGGGCGCGCGGTACGTCTCCCCGATGGTCCTGGGCGGCCTCGCCTACACCGTCGGCGCCATGTGCGAGTTCACCGGCCAGCCCACCCTCGTCACCGACGTCATCAAGTCCCACGAGGTCTTCCACCTAGCCGTCCTCGTCGGGCTCGGCTGCCACTGGATGTTCGTCCGGCGCATCGCCTCGGGCAAGCCCCCAGCCCGGGTGAGACGCGCCCAGAGCCCGAGAACTCACGATACAAACCGACCGGCCACCGCCCAATCACCCCCCGATTCCCGGATCGACGCCGATCAGTCCGCGGCCTGACGTCGATAATGACGCAGCCATGCCCGCCTCCCCGACCATCCCCGACACACTCTTCCACCTCCCCTCGGGCGAGCACCTCTTCCGCGTCGAGCTGCCCTTCGCCGACGTCATCGTCGGCCTGGCCTGCTCCCCCTTGCGCGAGGGATCCGAGGACGTGGCGATGGTCATCCCCATCGGCGCCCGCGCCGCGCTGCTCGCCATCGCCGACGGCGCCGGCGGGCACGACAACGGCGCCCACGCCGCCACCCTCACCCTCACCGCCCTCCGCGACGCCGCCGAACACCTCGACCTCGCCCCCGGCGAGACCGCCCGCCCGACGATCGTCACCGCGATCGAAGCGGCCAACCACGCCCTGGTCGAAGCCGCGAGCGATTCGGCCTGCACGCTCGTCATCGCCGAGATCAATGACGCGGTCGTGAGCGCCTACCACGCCGGCGACGCCCAGGCCATGATCACCGGCCAGCGCGGACGCCTCAAGCACGTGACCACCGCCCACTCCCCCGTGCACGCCCTGCACGAGTCGGGGCAGATCGACGAGCACGCCGCCCTCACGCACGAGGACCGCCACCTGGTGTCCAACCTGGTGGGCGACCCCGAGATGCACATCGAGGTCGGCGCCGGCATCCGCATGTCCAAGCGCGACACGCTCCTGCTCGCCTCGGACGGGTTGTTCGACAACTTCACGATCGAGGAGATCGCCGACCGTATCCGCATCGGCGCGATCGATCGCGCTGGCGAGGAGCTGATGCGTCAGACGCGAGAGCGGATGACCGACCCCGAGCCCGGGCGCCCGTCCAAGGCCGACGACCTGAGCTTCGTGCTCTACCGCCCGTCCCACTCAAAGCGTTCGAGGTGACGCCGGAGCCTGTCGGCGGTGGGGAAGCGTTCGAGGATGAGCCCGCGGCGCAGGCCCCGGCAGATGTCCTTGACCCACTGCGGCTGCGACGGGTAGCGCGCTTTGCCGCCGAGGGACTCGTAGAAGAGCCGGATCAGATCGACCACGTCGGTGCGCCGCCCGTCGCGGACGCCCTTGGCGGTGGCGAGCATATCGACCATGTGGACCTCGAAGCGGACGCCGCGCCGGGTGACGAGGACGTTGCCCTCGTGCAGGTCGCCGTGGTATTCGCCGGCGTTGTGGATCTCGTCGATGGCGGCGGCGAGGGTGTGCAGGAGTGTCGCGGCCTCGAAGGGGTGGAAGCGTTTGCCGGGCTGGAGCTTGATCAGGTCCTCGAGCGGGCGCCCGTGGACGAGCTGGCTGACGAGACCTGTGATTTTCTGGCCCTTGAACTGGAAGCGTTCGGTGTGGTGGTAGCGGATGACCGAGCGGCAGTCAGAGAGGCGGTCGAGCTTGAGCGCGTAGGTGCGCAGGGCCTCGTCGTTCTCGTTGCGCTTGGGGTAGAAGAGCTTGACGGCCCGGTGGATGCCCGTGCCCGTCTCGGTGACGCGGTAGACCTCGCCCTCCCAGCCGGCGCCGAGCTTGTCCTCGACGATGTACTTGCCCGCGATCCGCCGCCCCTCGGGCAGGTCGAAGCTGTCGATGGTCTGGCGGCGGCTGGTCATGCGGGGGGATCGTAGGAGTGGGGCTGTCGGGAGTAGGCGATCGTCGCAGCGGGAGGATACGGAGGGAACGGAGAACGCGGAGCCCCTCACCCCGGCCCTCTCCCCGAGGGGGAGAGGGAGGGAAGGGTTGCTACGATCTTGCGTGGCACTCGAGATGAAAGAAGGATGCGAGCGCTGTAGCGCTTCGCTCGCGCAAGATGGTGAGGCCTCCATCTGTTGGCACGAGTGCACCTTCTGCCCGGCGTGCACGGGCGCGATGGACCGGCTCTGCCCGAACTGCGGCGGGGAGCTGGTCCCCAGGCCCAGGCGGGCGCCCGAGGCCGGATCCCGCGTTGGGTTGGGGCGGGAAGAAACCTGACGCCGGCGGGTATTGTGTTGGCATGAGCACAACCAACACAGACGCGGGATCGGGCGTGGTGATCGACCTGGGGCGGGAGCACTACCGGACGGAGATCGTCGCGGCGGGGCACGCGTTGCTCGCCGACGAGCCGGAGGCGGCGGGGGGGACCAACGCCGGGCCGGGGCCCTACGAGCTGCTGCTCTCGGCGGTGGGGGCGTGCAAGGCGATGACGCTGCGGATGTACGCCGACCGCAAGGGCTGGCCCCTGGAGCGTGTCGTGCTCTCGCTGCGTCACGACCGGCGGCACGGCGCGGACTGCGAGCACTGCGACGACCCCAAGGCGAGGCTGGACCACATCGACGTGGAGATCCAGCTGGTGGGTGAGCTCGACGACGCGCAGCGGGCGAGGCTGATGGAGATCGCCGACCGATGCCCGGTGCACCGGACGATTACGGGCGATCTGCGGTTCACGACCGAGCTGGTCGGGGGCTAGGTTCTGTCGGACGGATTGGCGGGACGGGCTTCCAGTCTGTCGGGGCGCCCACGCCTGACCGGGATGACGGGCAGGATGCCCGTCCCACCGGTTCTTGGTGGATTCGTCAATCAGAACCTAGACCAGCGCCGGGTTTGGCAGCTCGTCGGGCAGGTCGATGGCGCCCGCGTGCTGGTCGAGCCAGTCGCGCGCCTCGTGGATCTCGGGTTCGAGCGAGGCCTTGGTCTGCGCGCGTTTGGCCTGGTACGCCCCGTGATCAAAGGCCTTGGTCGGGTCCTTGGAGTCGGCGTTGAAGACCGGTCCCTCGACGATCTTCTTGACGGTCCGGTCCGAGAGGTTCAGGCGGAACTGCGCGGCGACGGCGTGGATGACAGCGCTGGGGCGCGTGAAGATGAGGGCGGCGTCGAGGGTGGCGCTGCGCCCCTCGTGGTCACGAAGCTCTTGCAGGTACGTCCGGATCTGCCCGAGCCAGACGTAGGCGGCGGCCTGGGGCGGGGTGAGCGCGTCGGTCTCGACCGAGTCGAGGGCGCCCGCGAGATCGACCCGCGCTCGGGGGAGCATGCCCGCTACGTAGTTTCGGCGGGCGTCGTTCTTGAGCATCGCGACGACGAAGTCGTCGATGCGTGAGTAGAGCAGCACGGCGCGGCTCTGCCCGCTCGACGAGAGGATCGGGCCGATCAGGTTGTTGCAGGAGTCGCTGGGCTTGATCAGTGCGATCTCGCCGGGCGACCACGTGCGCGCCAGCAGCGTGGTCGCGATCGCCAGCGAGGCGTCGAAGAGATCCTGGTTGACCTTGACGGGCGAGGCGGCGCCGGATGCCTGGTCGCGCCGGATGCACGCGAGCTGGTGCAGCGGCGCGGGCTCCTTGAGCGCGAAGCTGGTCCCGGGGAGCTCGAGGCAGCGGCTCAGCAGGGTGGACCCGCAGAACGCGGTGTGGAAGAGATGGTTGACGGGCGGGTCGCGGCGCGCGTCCCGCGCCAGGCGCTGGGCCAGGGGGGCGAGGGGCACGGTCATCGCCCGGGCGTCGGCGACTTTGGTGCGGTCGTCGAGGAATGTCGATTCGCGATAGGTCTCGCGCGTCATGCGGACGAGCAGGGCGACGCGCCGGGCGAAGTCGAACTGGCGAGGGAAGAGCGCCGGCGAGGCGAGCAGGTCGGGCTCGCCGGGGGCGGGGTTCTTGGGTCGTGGGGGCATGGCGGATTGTTGCGCTAGGGAACGAGGTCGGCGACGCCGCCCAGATCGAGCCTGGAGCCGGTGAGCCGCTTGACGATCTCGATGCCGTCGGCGGTGTCGGGTGCGAAGACGCCTGAGGCGGAGTCCAGGCGCCAGGCGTGCGTGCCCGCGCCCGCGTCGGCGCCGTCCACGCGGAGGGTGTTGAGCTTGTTCTCGCGGTTGAAAGGGACCTTGTCGAGGTAGGGGCCCAAGGGCGTGGCGCCGGAGGTTGTGCCGTTGGTGTTGGTCTCGAGCAGGAGGCGCTTCACGACGGCGGACGCGGAGACGGGATCGCCGGCGCGGTCGAGCCCGATGCCCAGCCCGGCGTGCTCGGCGGCGAAGAGCTCGCCCGCGGTCTGGAGCTCGCGCCAGTCCTTGAGCATGGCCGCCTGGCTCGCGTTGCCCGCGGAGGCGGAGACGCGGGGGATGGCGATGGCGCCGATGATGGCGAGGATGGCGACCACGATCACGAGCTCGACGAGGGAGAACGCGTTGCGTCGCCGAG
>JAJDDI010000033.1 GCA_029260375.1 Phycisphaerales bacterium
GAATCGAGCAGCGCCCTGGCCGCGGCGTGGTTGAGCGCGTGCCCCGAGCGGACGGCCCGGACGCGGGCGCACAGCGGACGCCCGGCGAGCGCGAGGTCGCCGATCAGGTCCAGCAGCTTGTGTCGAGCGGGCTCGTCGGGGAAGCGGAGCGTGTTGTCGATCGGGCCCGACGCGCCGATGACGAGCATGTCGCGGGGGGTGAGATGGGCAAAGAGCCCCAGACGGCGCATGGTCTGGGCCTCGGAATCGAGGCAGAAGGTGCGCGCAGGGGCGACCTGCCGGACGAACTCGTCGGGATCGCCCGACCAGTGCGCGGTGGCGGGCGGGATGGGGGACTTGGCGCCGTAGTCGAGCTCGTAGGTGTAGTGGGGGGCCGCGGCGGGCTCGATCTCGATGAAGGCGGATCCGTCGTCGGACTCGACGCGGAGCCGGCGCGACGGCGTGAGGGCGTTGACGGATGCGTTGAGGTCCGCAACGCCGGCGTCGAGGATGGCGCGGACCAGGGGAAGGGACGAGCCGTCCAAGATGGGGACCTCCGCGGCGGTGAGCTCGATCGTCGCGTCGGTGATCCCGAGCCCGGTGAGGGCCGCCAGGACGTGCTCGACGGTGCCGATCAGGCCCGAGGGGGTGCGCAGGCAGGTGCAGCGCGGGGGCAGCGACGCGAACGCGGGGTGGATCGGGTCGGTCGAGAGCGAGGCGATGTGGGCCAGGGCCTCGTCGTCGCCCAGGCGGAATCGAACTCCCGAGCGCGCGGGCGAGAGGGTGATGTCGCTTGGCCTGGCGGTGAAGAGGGCGACGCCCGAGAGCTGGACAGCGGATTGGAGCGTTCGTCGTGGAAGCGACGGCCCGTGGGTCATGACTGCTCGCGGATGGCCTTGCGCAGCTCGCGGATGGTCAGGGCGAGCCTGCGGAAGGCGGCGTAGTTGGCCATGGTCTCTTTGGCGGGTCCGGCGGGTGAGCCGACGTAGGTCTCGCCGTCGGGGATGTGGGCGATGAGCTGGGCGCCGCCCCCGAGTCGGGCGCGGGCGCCCACGGAGGTTTGCTCGGCGAGTGCGGTGCTCCCGCCGATGAGTGCGCCGTCGCCGACGGTGACGGAGCCGGCGAGGGCGGCGGAGCCGCAGATGATGGCGCCGCGCCCGATGGAGCAGTTGTGCCCGACCTGGACGAGGTTGTCGATTTTGACGTGGTCGTCGATGGTGGTGGAGCCGAACTTGGCGCGGTCGATGCAGGAGTTGGCGCCGATCTCGACGTCGTTGCCGATGACGACGTTGCCCAGGTGCGGGACCTTGATGGGGGCGCCGTCCTGGCCCGGGATGTAGCCGAAGCCGTCGGCGCCGATCATGACGCCCGGGTGGAGGATGCAGCGGTCGCCCACGACGCACTCGGGCTGGAGGACGACGCCCGGGTGGATGACGGAACCGACGCCCACGCGCGCGGCGCGCCCGAGGGTGACGCGGGCGACGAGCGCGGTGTGGGCGCCGACGACGGCGCCCGCGCCCACGATGCACAGCGGGCCCAGGCGGGCCTCGGGATGCACGCGGGCGGCGGGGTCAACGACACACGAGGGGTGCACGCCCACGGGGGGAAGGTCCGGGGCGGGGGTGATCGCGTCGAGGATGGCGACCATCGCCAGGTCCGCGTCGTCCACGACGAGCAGGGCGCGGGCGGACGGGTCGTGCCCGGGGACGTCCACGCCCCGGGTGACGAGGGCGGCCGAGGCGCTGCTGGCCGCCCAGCGCCTCGCGTAGCGGTCGGACCGGATGAACGAGAGCGAGCCGGCTTTGGCGACGTCGAGCGGGTCGATGGAGGTCAGCTCGATGTCGGGCGGGCCGTCGAGGGAGGCGCCGAGCATCTCGGCGAGCTGCCCGGTGCGGAAGCTGGGGTGTGCACGAGGCGCGGTCATGGCCCGGCGCTCCTGAGGCTTACGGGGCGCGGTACTCGTTATTGACCAGGGTGATGACGGCCTGGGTGATGTCCACGCTGTCGTGGGCGTAGAGCACGGTCTTGGAGAGGATCGCCCGCTCCATGTTGGAGTCGGCGGCCTGCTGGGGCAGGGGGAACTTGGAGTCGTCGAGCAGGACGATGTCGTAGCCCTCGCGCTCGGCGATCTTGGTGATGCCCGATTCAATCTTGAGATAGAGCGTGCGGAGTGACTCGCCCCGCTGAAGGGAGATCGTCTGGGTCAGGGTCTGCTTGCGGACCTCGGCCTGCTGCTGGAGTTCGAGTCCCTCGTAGAACTTGGCGCGCCATTCGGGGGTATCTCTCGGGAGCGCCTCAAGATCCGCCTGGATGTTCTCGAGGCGTTTGGTCAGGTCATCAAGCTTGGCCTGGCTCGTCTGGATGACCGCCTGGAGTTCTGCCTCGTGGCGCCCCTTCTCCTCGAGCCCGTCGAGGATCGCGGGCAGATCGACGGTCGCGACGGCGGTGGGCTGTGCCGGGGGGCGTGCCGCGTTGGCGCTGGCGGCGTTGGTCCAGGCGAGTGAGGTGGCGGCGATGGCGACGGCGGCGAGCGCGACGGTCATCGCGGTCAGGGCGCGAGCGGGTCGGTGGTTTCGCATGTCGTGGTCCTCTCTCTCGGTGGGTGTCGGGCGATCTCGCGTGGACGCCCTGAGGGATGGTACGCGGGGGTCCGCCCGTCACGGGGTGACTAGAAGGGCAGATCGATCGAGAAGGTGAAGACGCGGGACTCGTCGCGGTCGGCCTTGAGCAGGGGGATGCCGAAGTCGAAGGCGAGGGGCGCCGGTGAGAGCTGGGGGACGTAGAAGCGGATACCCAGGCCCACGGTGACGCGGTAATCGTCGAATCCGGGGTCCTCGGTGACGGTGCCCGTGTCGATGAAACCGACGACGGAGAACATCTCTTCGAAGACGGGCTGTGTGATCTGGGCGCCGGCGAAGAAGAGGAACGTGCCGCCGACGGGGTCGTTGCCCTGCATGAGGGTGTCGTTGCGGATGCCCTTGGGCGAGACGGTGCGGAACTCGAGGCCGCGCATGGACTGCCCGCCCAGGTAGTAGCGCTCGTAGGTGGGGGTGTCGCCCTGGCCCTGGGGGATGTAGCCCACGCGTCCGCTGAGCTGGAGCATGGTGGAGCGCCCCAGGTAGTCCTCGCGGAGGGCGAGGAAGACGGTGTGGGAGGCGTCGAAGCGGGTGAAGGTGTAGTCGCCGCCGAGCGCGCCCATCTGCTCGACACCGATCGACGACACGGAGCCTCGCGTGGGGCGGAAGCGGTTGTCAACGGTGTTGCGCGAGAGCGTGAAGGAGACGCCGGTGAGCACGTCGGGTCCGGCGGCGGCGAAGACATCTACGGGGCGGCTGGGGTCGATGTCGGAGAGCTCGACCTGTTCGAGTCGGAAGTTGAGGCCGCCGGTCCAGCGGGTGCCGAAGCGACGCCCAATTCCGAAGCGTGTGCCCAAGCGGCGCTCGTCGAACTCGTCGAAGTCGCGGTCGCGGTAGAAGAGCGAGACGGAACCGGAATAGTCGGTGTCGAAGAGGTAGGGGTCGGCGAGGGAGACGGAGTAGCTCTGGACCTGGTTGCCGGGGAGGATATCGATGCTGAACGTCTGGCCGGCGCCGCGGAAGGCGCGTCCGGAGAACATCTCGCCGAACGAGTCGGGGGTGTCGGTGATGTCGAAGTTGCGCTGTGTGAGCGAGAGGGTGCCGATGAGGCCCGCGTCGGAGCTGACGGCGGCGCCGATGTTGAAGCTGCCCGTGTTGGTTTCCTCGACCTCGACGAGCACGTCGCGGTACCCGGGCTCGGCGGGGTCCGGCGGCTGGAGCGTGATCTTGACACCCTGGTTGTTGAAGTACCGCGAGTCCTTGAGGGCTTTCTCGGAATCACGGACGGCGGTGGTGTCCAGCGGGCGGTCGGGGCGGACCTCGATGAGGCGACGGATGACGTTGTGCTTGGTCAGGTCGTTGCCCGAGATGTGGACCTCGCCGGTGAGGAAGCGCTCACCCTGCTCGATGATGATGAGCAGGTCCACGAGGGGGAGCTCGGGGTCACGCTTCTCGGCGTTGGAGACGCGGACGTCGGCGTAGCCCAGGATGCCGTAGGCGTCCTGGACGAGCTCGAGCGATTCCTGGAGCGACCGGACGCCGTAGACATCGCCCGGCTTCATCGCGATGAGGCCGGCGATCTGCTCGGGGGTGAAGACGAGCGGGGCGCCCTCGGAGCCGCCCTCGACGAGGACGGAGCGGAGGGTGTAGAGCGGGCCCTGGTCGATAAGGTAGGTGACGATGGCCTCCTTGCCGTTGGGCGAGGGCTGGACCATCGTGTCGGCGCGGATGTCGAGGTAGCCGTGGTTGCGGTAGAACTGGATGAGTGCGGCGACGTCGGCGTCGAGCTGGTCATCGTCGAGCGGGCCCTTGCGGAAGAGGCCCGACGTGCGGGTGCTGATCTCCCGGCGCAGCTCCTTGCTCTCGAAAGCGGTGGCGCCCTCGAAGCGGATGGCGGTGATCTTGAGGCGGTCGCCCTCGCGGATCTGGAAGAGGACGATGCCGCTCTCGGTCAGCTCCTGTTCGTTGACCGTGACCTGCGCGAAGTAGTGCCCCTTCTCGCGGTAGAGGTCCTCGATGCGTCGCGCGGCACGGTCGACCTGGAAGCGGTCCACGGGCGTGCCCACGAGCAGGTCCACGGCCTGGGCGATCTCCTGGTCGCTCAGGCGCCGGTTGCCCGAGATCTGCACGTCCAGAACGATCGGGCGCTGCTCGAGCTCGAAGATGACATCCACGGAGCCGTCGTCCAGGAGCTGGACAAACGTCTCCACGCGAGAGAACAGCGAGAGCCGATTGAGCCTGCGGATATCGTCGTTGAGTGTCTCGAGGCGGAACGGCGCGCCGCGGTAGACGCGGATGTTGTTCAGTGCCTTCTGGCGGGCGCTGGGGTCGAGCGTGGGCGGCGGGCTGTCCGGGTCGCTCGATGGCGGCGCCCGGAGCACGACGTCGGCGACGAGCCGCCCCTCGTAGATCGTGAGGTCCTCGGGCTGGGCGGGTTCGCTGGCGCCCGGGGCGGCGAGCGCGTGGGCGCCAAGCGCCGACGGTGAGGCGGCGAGAACCAGTGCGCCGGCAATCGCGGCGAGCCCCCGAGCGGTGCGCGGTCCTTGCGAGCCGGGCGGGGGGGCAGTCAGGCGTGAGCGTCCATACACGTGCAGGGGACGATACCTCGCAGAGACCCGGGTCACAAACAACAGAGCGCGGGCCGGAACGGTACGGTTCGCGCGCCGCCTCTTCCAGAACGATCGCCCCGGACGGCTTGCCGAAACCCGGGGGTGGGGGTAGGGTACGCTGTCCCGGCGCGGCTTGTGTGCCGGGACCGGTGTGGGCAACGGACGCCCCCCGCGACCCGATTCTCCCGCTGCAGGGGGGATCCGGGCGAGAGCAAGGATGCTGACCCTCCGGGTCGGCGAGGACCCGAGAGGAGTCGAGCGGTGCGACTCGTTGTTGTTAGCTTGCGAAGATTCTCGATGGTGATCTGCGCGCTGGGCACGATCGGCCTGGGCATCGTGCTGGTCTGGGCGTTGATCCGCCCGGGCGTCATCGAGAGTGTGGGGACGGCGGAGCTGGCGGGCGTCGCCGGAGCGATGCTGGCGCCCTGCCTGGCGCTGTTTGCGCTGCGGCTGGACAGCCGCGTCGCCAGGCGCGACCAGCTCGAGGCGCTCATCGAGGCCAAGCTGCACGCGGCGGGGTCCGTTGTGGTCCGCGACCTGTCATCGGAGGCAGTGGCGGAGCCGCTCGCGGACGAGACCATCGAGGACGAAGCGCAGACCCTCGACGAGCAGGAGCGTGTCGAGGAGATGTCCCCCGTTATTGCACGGATTTTCCACGAGGGCGAGATCCGGCGGGTCGAGACGCGCCGCCATGCCCGCCCGACGCCGGGCCCTCGGGTGACGGCGGGCTGAGCCCGGCCCGGCCTACTGCAGGTTCACGGGCATCACGACGTAGACGAAATCCGGGCCCGAGCGGAGCAGCCCGGGCTTGTTGGTCGCCTTGAGCTCGATGATGACCTGGGGGTCGTCGATGACCTTGAGGGCCTCGTTGATGAAGCCCGGGTTGAACCCGATCTCGATGTCGCCGCCCTCGTAGCTGGCCAGCCCGACCTCGACGCGGGCCTCGCCCATCTCGGGTGAGCGGCTCGAGAGCTGGAGCTTCTTGTCGTCGGCGGTGAAGGCCATGCGCACGCCGCGGGACTCCTCGTTGGTCAGCAGGGCGGCCCTGCGGACGGCGGAGAAGAGCACGTCGCGGTCGAAGCCCACGCGGATGTCCTGGTCCTTGGGGATGACGTCCTCGTAGGGCGGGAAGGCGCCCTCGACGAGGTTGGACGAGAGGACCGCCCGCGCGTCGGCGGCGTCCTCACCGAAGCCGAAGACGATCTGGTTGTCCGTGACGGCGACGTTGATCGGCTCGTTGTCGTCGCCGATGAGCTTCTGTAGCACGCCCAGGGCCTTGGCGGGGACGATGCAGGCGACGGGCTCGTCGCCGGCGCCCGCGGCGGGCAGGTTGGCGCTGCAGTGGGCCAGGCGGCGACCGTCGGTGGCGACGAGTTCGAGCTTCTTGCCGTGCTTCTTGAAGAGCACGCCGTTGATCGCGTAGCGGGAGTTCTCGCGTGCCGCAGCGAAGATGGTGCGCGAGACGACGGTCGAGAGGTTGCCCGCGGGCAGGGTGAAGGCGCCGCGGGAGCCCGAGGCGATGATCTGCTGGAAGTCGGGGATGGGGGGGAAGTCGGAGGGGGGGTAGCCGTGGAGCTTGAACTCGGCGTCGGCGCCCTTGATGGAGGTCAGGTCGCCGTCGGACTCGATGGTGAGGGTGGGGTCGTTGTCCTCGGCGGAGATGATCTGGCTGAGTTTTTGCGCGGGGACGAGGGTCTCGCCGGGCTCGGCGACGTCCACGGAGCCCAGGCGGAGGGTGAGGGAGATCTCGGCGTCGGTGGCAGAGAGGGTGAGCTCGCCCGCGCCACCTTCTTTGGTCGCGCAGAGGCGGACGCAGGTGAGCTGGGGCTTTGGGGTTCGGGAGGCGGCGACGCTCGAGACGAGACCGATGGCCTCGAGCAGCGCGGCCCGATCGCAGATGACCTTCATGGGGCAGACTCCAGATATTGCGGTTGAAGTGTATCCATGCCCCGGTCTGTGGGGTTTGTTGGGCGAACATGGGAGGGTGGGGGGGTGGAGAGCCTGTGCAAATCTCGGGCCGAACGGGGTGGGCGTAAGGAATCACGCCCGGCGGGCCTCCGGGGCCCCCCAAGCCCGGCTATCGTGACTGGATCTGATACTTACCCAGATACCGACGAACCGCGTCCCGGGCGCCCAAGCGGGCGGGGGCCAGGGACGCGCGGGCGGTAGCTGTCGAGAAAGGAAGGCGAGCATGTCATTCGAGGCGGCGGT